>NZ_BACQ01000044.1 GCF_000260435.1 Lacticaseibacillus zeae DSM 20178 = KCTC 3804
CTCACGCTCTTGTTGAAACGCGTTCGCTGGCGCAGGAGTCTGTGTGTAAGGACCTTGATCGCAATGGCCTAAGCCCGGGCCATCACGCTCAAGGCCACTTACACTCCGACTCCTAAGCGCGCCAGCTCACGCTCTATGTTTAAGAATTGGAGTCGAGTTAATGATGAAAATGACATTGGCAGAGGTTGCGCGTGTCGTTAAAGCACAGCCGCTTTCTGAAGCGGATGGTTCGCGCGTGGTCACCGGACTGACCTTTGATTCGCGTCGATTGAAGCCAGGGATGTTATTTGTTCCCTTACAAGGTGAACGTGACGGTCACGAGTTCATTCCCGCTGCCGCTGCTGCGGGGGCGGTGGCGACGTTTGTTGCGGCGGATCATGCACCGATCAAAACTAAATTGGCCGCCTTGGTTGTTCCAGATCCGCTGACGGCCATGCAACAGCTGGCCCAGTATTACTTGTTGATGAAGGTCAATCCCAAAGTTGTTGCCATTACCGGTAGCAACGGGAAAACAACGACTAAAGATATGACGGCGGCGATTTTGGCGACACAATATCATGTTGTGAAAACGCCAGACAATTATAATAACGAAATTGGCGTACCGATGACGATTTTGAGTATGGAGCCTAATACCGAAGTGCTGGTCCTTGAGATGGGCATGGATCATCCGGGCCAGTTGCACGCGTTGTCATCTTTGGCCGAACCGGATGTTGCAGTTATCACCATGATTGGCGAAGCACATATCGAGTTTTTCAAAACCCGCGCTAAAATTGCCGATGCCAAAATGGAAATCACCGATGGACTGAAAGAAGACGGTACTTTTATCTATAACGGGGATGAGCCATTGCTTGTGGAACGTGCCAAAAAGATTACTCAAAAGCGGGAGACTTTTGGGTTGCATCCGGAAAATACCTTGTTTGCACATTCCATTAACGGTCATCGCAATCATACCGAGTTTACGGTTGAACAGTGGCCGGATCTGACTTTTTCGATTCCGATTATGGGCGAGTATAACGTAGTGAATGCATTGGCCGCGCTGCTTGTCGGTCGGCAATTTCATGTAAAGCCCGAGGTCATGCAAAAAGCACTCGCGCATTTTCAGGTGACTGCCAATCGGACGCAGTGGCTGATCGGCGATGCCGGCGAACAAATTCTCAGTGATGTTTATAACGCCAATCCAACAGCGATGCGGGCTGTGATCCGCGATTTTAGTGAATTTACGGCAACCGGCCGCCACATCGCAGTGTTAGGCGATATGCTGGAACTTGGTGAACAAAGTAAGGCACTACATGCAGGCTTGGCCGATGCGCTTGATCCTCATGAAGTGCAAGTTGTTTACCTATATGGGTCAGAGATGCACGCACTGGCCGATGCTTTAGCCGATAAATATTCGCCCGATAACCTGCATTATTACCCGCTGTCAGCCAAAGACCAGATGATTCGCGATTTGCAAAATGACGTCGGCCATGATGACATGGTGCTGTTAAAAGCAAGTCATGGCTTGCATCTGGAAACGGTTTTGGCCGCGCTGATCGCTGGGGGTCACGCTTGACATAGGCTCATTTTCTAAACAAAAGTCTAATTGAAAGCATCGAGTAAGAGACTGGTCCATAATAAAAAGGCGAGCTTACTCTTTTCAACCACAGAGAGTATGGTCGCTTTTTGTTTTCCCGGGGGACAAATTCGTTAAGATTATTGAGTCGTCAGTGCCAAAGCGGAGCAATCGTAGGCCAGATGGGGCTCAGCCGTGCAAACAACACAGCGACTGGTCTTGTCGCTGATGTTGTTAGGCGACTTTGAGACAGCGGTTTTCTGGCTCAAAGCGCCGTCACAGCGTTCCAGCCCCAGCTGGCCGGAGATTGCGGAGTTTGGCACGGCAAGGAACTTATTGCCTAAGCTTTTTAGATCGTTTAGAATTCACTAAACTATAACAATTCTTACTAACTTATAGCGCGGTCTCTTTATTATCTTGTAAATTTTCATAAAATAAGCAGCCGACCCTTAGTATCAAAGCGCTATCATCGCGACACCCCCGCATTTGGCCGGAAATTGTAAGCTCATGACCGCCACCATCCTGCAATGACACTTGTTCTTGTTTTTCGATTGTGTTCGTGCTATTGTTGTTGAGATATGTTTTTTTGTCATTTACTGAAAATGCACGTGATGCCCGCGGATTCCTTGAAAACACGCTTGGGTAAACGCGTGCAGGAATTCTCAAGGAGGAACTCATTTGAAGTTTAAAGAACTAGGTTTGGATCATGATCTCTTAAAGGCAATCGCACAGTCAGGTTTTGAAGAAGCGACCCCGATTCAAGCAGAGACGATCCCACTGGTTCTGGAAGGCAAAGATGTGATCGGTCAAGCACAGACCGGTACCGGGAAAACGGCAGCATTTGGCTTGCCGATTCTGCAACACATCGATAAAGCTGACCGGAGTATCCAAGCACTGGTCATTTCCCCAACCCGGGAATTGGCGATTCAGACCCAAGAAGAACTTTATCGTTTAGGGCGCGACAAGAAGATCAAGGTGCAAGCAGTTTATGGTGGTGCTGATATTCGCCGCCAGATTCGTCAGCTTGCTGACCACCCGCAAATCGTGGTCGGAACCCCAGGACGGATTCTTGATCATATCGGCCGTCACACCTTGAAACTGGAACATCTTGATACCTTGGTTTTAGATGAAGCCGACGAAATGCTCGACATGGGCTTTATTGACGATATTGAAAAGATTGTTGAACAGATGCCGACAGAACGGCAGACATTGCTGTTTTCTGCCACCATGCCGGCAGCCATTATGCGCTTGACCAACAAGTTCATGAAGAGCCCGGTCGTTGTTAAGATTAAGGCTAAAGAGCTGACGGCTGACACCGTTGAACAATATTATGTTCGCGCAAAGGACTATGAAAAGTTCGATGTGATGACGCGTTTGTTCGACGTTCAGGATCCTGATCTGGCATTGATTTTTGGCCGGACCAAACGGCGCGTTGATGAATTAACCCGCGGCTTGAAAGCTCGTGGTTATCGGGCTGAAGGGATTTATGGTGATTTGACGCAGCAAAAGCGTATGAGCGTTTTGCGCCAATTCAAGAGCGGCCAATTGGACTTTTTGGTGGCGACGGATGTTGCAGCCCGTGGGTTGGACATTTCCGGCGTGACGCATGTTTATAACTATGACATTCCGCAAGATCCCGATTCATATGTGCACCGTATCGGTCGGACCGGTCGTGCGGGACACAAAGGGGTTTCGGTAACATTTGTCACACCAAATGAAATTGAATACCTGCACACGATCGAAGACTTGACGAAGAAACGGATGTTGCCGATGAAGCCGCCAACCGCTGAAGAAGCGTTGATGGGCCAGATTTCCAGTGGCTTATCCACGATCAAAGAACAAGTCGAAGCCAACGACACTGAAAAGTATGAAGCCATGGCGGAAACGCTTTTGGAAAACTACACCCCGCTGCAATTGGTTTCTGCATACCTCAAAGCAGTCAGCCCGGATGATGCCAGCGCGGTTCCGGTCAAAATTACACCAGAACGGCCACTGCCACATCGCGGTCGCAACAATCATGGTCACGGCAATCGTGGCGGCGGTTATAAAGGCGGCTACAAAGGTAAGCGGCGCGAAGGCGGCTATCAAGGTAATCGCGACGGCCGGCGCAGCTATGACAAGAAGCGCAACTTCGGCGACAAGCGTAAGAATGTTAAGCGCAACTTCAAAATTCGTTCAGGCGAATAAGCTTCCACCCGCCAAAAGTAGTCGCACGAAATTTGACGGTTAAAATAAAACAAGCACTGGGGCTGATCGAGTCCCAGTGCTTTTTTAATAGAAAGAAAATTGGTAGCACCAAAGGGACAGACCATCTGCAGCTAACCAAGCCAAAATAAGCAGATGAAATCGGCAATTTGCCGAACATGGCCGATTTTTAATCAAAGCATGCTAAAATGACTTTATCAAATGTATTGGAGGCCAAGTATGATTTATGGCATCGGGGTTGATGTGACAGATTTAGGCCGAATTCAAGCCGCTCAAGAAAAGAACCATGGATTCGCCGCGAAGATTCTGACACCCGTAGAATTAGCAAACTATCAACAATTGGATGGCCGCCGTGCTGTTGAGTATCTTTCTGGCCGGTTTTCGGCTAAGGAATCTTATTCCAAAGCTTTCGGCACCGGACTAGGCAAGGTCGCTTTGCAGGATGTTGAAATTCTGAATAACGAACTTGGCAAGCCGATTCTGACGAAACACCCATTTGCCGGCAATGCATTTGTTTCCATTTCCCATAGTGAGACTTTGGTGTTCACCGAGGTAATTTTAGAAAAAGAAGGTCCTGAACGTGACGATCGGTAACTTCCGACCAGCAACAGTTTTGATTGATGAAACAGCTATTTTGCATAATGTCCAGCATGAGGTGGCGCGGTTAAAAAAGAAGACCCAACTTTTTGCCGTTGTCAAAGCCGATGCTTATGGTCATGGTATGTTACGGGTAGCACGGGTTGCGAAGGCTGCTGGCGCAAGCGGCTTTTGTGTGGCGCTGCTTGACGAAGCGTTAGATTTACGGGATGCGAATTTTGTCGAGCCGATTCTGGTTTTAGGCATTGTGCCAAGCCAGTACGCTGCGATTGCTGCGGCACAAACGATTTCGTTACCGATTAGCAGTGTCGAATGGCTCGAGCAGGCGTTACCGGTGTTGGAAGCCCAACCGGAGTTGCCGCGTCTACGCATTCATCTTGCGTTGGATACCGGCATGGGGCGGATTGGTTTCACGGAGGATCAGGCACTTTTGGATGCTCTTAAATTCATTCAGGCGCATCCGAAGCAATTTATGGTTGAGGGCATTTTCACCCATTTTGCCACAGCGGATGATCCAGACGATGCTTATTTCAAACAGCAAGTGGCCAAGTTTAATCACATGGTGGACTTATTGCCAACCCGGCCCCGGTACGTGCACGTCTCGAACTCGGCGACCAGTCTGTGGCATGCAGCATGTAATGGCAACATGATTCGCTATGGTGTGGCGATTTATGGCCTGAACCCATCTGGTGATGCGATTCCGACAACACCTTTCCCGCTGGAACCTGCCTTGTCACTGGAAAGTGAATTGACTTACTGCAAGCAGGTTCATGCCGGTGACGGTATTTCTTATGGTGTCACCTATCGCGCTAAAGGTGACGAGTTTATCGGTACCGTTCCAATTGGGTATGCTGATGGATGGCTGCGGCGGCTGCAAGGGTTCCATGTGTTGGTTGACGGCCATGCGTGCGAAATCGTCGGCCGAATCTGCATGGATCAGTTCATGATACGTCTGCCAAAAGCCTATCCGGCAGGCACTAAAGTCGTTTTAATCGGGCAAAGCGGCGATCAGGAAATCACGCTCTTAGATGTCGCCAAGTATAGCGACACGATTCATTACGAAATTGCCTGCAATTTGACGCCGCGGTTAAAACGGCAAAGCATCAATCCGATCGGCAAATAACAAGGCAGTTTTTCAGATGATTGGCTAAGTGCGGTAGCTCCTGAATCGATTTTGTGATAAAGTAGCAACATGAACTTGGGAAGTTGGAGGAAGTTGTCATGAAGAAGCAAACGTCAGTAACGGTAACGTTTGATGCTGCTATTAAGGCGCGGTTAGATGCCTATTGTGAGTTGAATGACACGGATACTCAAGATGTGATCACGACAGCAGTGGCCAAATTTTTGCAGTCACAAGCACCCGATATCAACCAGCTGATTTCCGGCTACGTTGCCATGGGACAGATCAATACAGAGATCAGTCATGCTTTCTCCGCCTGCGAAAGTGAGGCATACGCCCATATTCGATAAGCAACGGGGGGCAAAAGCATGGATGTAACCGTAAAACGCGGAGATGTATTCTTCGCCGATTTATCGCCGGTTGTCGGATCCGAACAGGGTGGCAATCGACCTGTACTTATTATTCAAAACAACGTTGGTAACCACTACAGCCCTACGGTTATTGTGGCGGCCATTACCTCCAAGATTCAGAAACCCAAGATGCCCACTCATGTTGGCTTACGGGCAAAACAAGATGGGGTTGAACGTAACTCGGTGATTTTGCTAGAACAGATTCGCACCATCGATAAGCAGCGATTACAGGCGCGGGTGACAGCTTTATCAAGCGCAAAAATGGCGGCCGTTGATCGTGCGTTGGCAATTTCAGTAGGGCTGGTTAGTTTGCCCAAACCAAAAACATACAATAAAAATTAACGCAATATTTTGGCAAAAAACCGCACCCATCTCAGTGATGATTTGACTGAGATAGATGCGGTTTTTGGTTTATTCGATAACAACTGGCGTACCAGTTGGGACGGTTTCGAAAATCCATTTGGCATCCGGAATACTGAGGCGTACGCAGCCATGTGAACCGGGTTTCTGGCCCAACTTGGCCGCTTCAGCTTCAATATATTGACCGTTGATGTCAGTCGGCACGGTGTGGAACAAATAGGTGCCGTGTAAGTAAAAGCTCGTGTAATAATGCGCGCCCATTTGCTCTTCAGGATTGAAAAAGTCATAGCCGCGTTCAGACTGAATCTTAAAGTGACCATGCGGTGTCGAGTCGTCGATACCGGTTGAAGCATACATGGTGTAAAGGGTTTTAGCACCATCTTTAACAAATACCCGTTGCTTGTTCAAACTGACAACCAAGGAAAGATTAGGATGTTGCGTCAAGTCGGGATAAGGCTGATTTTCAGACGGAGCTTGCCAGTCGATTTGCTTTGTAACGTTAAGCGCGACTTTGCTAGTAGGCTGATGTGAAGACTGGTTAACCTTCGCGAGTGTTGTTCCGGTGCGAAAAATGGTAGCAGCAGGAACCGGTTTTTCTACATGTTGGCCGGTGATGATGGTGACCAAACACACTGGCACCAAGACGGCGAAGAAAAACAGCTGCTTGCGAAATTTTGGTTTGAAATGATGGCTACGAAGGAAACGAACAGTGAAGACGATTCGATCCCAAAAATGCGTCAGAGTTTTCATGCGAGGTTTTCCTCCCCCGTGTCACGATCATTAGACCTGGATACTTATGCCAACGTATTATAAAGGATCTGCACTGCTTAAACCAGTAAACCGAATTGGCGCCAATGCTAATAGACGATCTAAGCAGCGAGAAATGCGCGCCATACGCGTTCACCGGCACAGAAGCTTGCGTGTGTAAGGGCCTTGAAGTCTAGATGGCCAAAGCCCAGCCATTTAAGCTTCAAGGCCACTTACGCTCCAGCTTCTGACCGCGCTGGTTCACGCTCACCATATAAAAAAGCTCGGCAGTGGTCAAAACGTTGCCGGGCTTTTTAAAATCAGATTACAGTTCTTCATCTACCCGAATCGGCTGTCCGGATTGCAGATCGTCGATTTCAACCACGCGGAAACTCTTTTTCTCCAGGCGTGAGACAATTTCATTTAACGTGTTTTCATCGGTCCCTGCAGGTAATGTGAACAAGGTACGGCGGACGAATTCGTCGCGTTTGGCATCCAAGGTGATACAACCGGAAATGGACACATACTTAGCCAAAATCTTGCTCATTTTTGCCAAGTCGCCGCGTTCGCCGGTGGACATCACGGTCAGAACATAGGAGCCAACGTCAACGTTCCAAGCTTCAGACAGCATCCCAAGCAATTTGGCATGTGTGAGAATCCCGTAAAAGTTGGCATTTTCGTCCAAGACCGCGATGTAAGGCAGATCCTTGATGTTGAAGAAGACTTTGAAGAATGGGGCATTCACCGGAATCGTCTTGGTTGCATTCTTCAGCAGATAAGTAACCGGCAGACTCATATCGCCGCCTTGGGACTTATGGCGATAGATATGCATCTTGTAAATATTGCCGCGGAAGATCGTGCCGCTTTCATCCAAGATCGGCACACAACGAAAGCCGGAGTCTTCAAGGATCTTCAATGCTTCTTCAAGGGTGACTGTTTCCTTGACAGTGGTCAGGAATTCCTTTTTTAATACTAACGACTTAATTAACATTCGTTTTCCTCCATCAAAGGTGCACACTTTATTAAAATGTTCTAATCTTGTCCTATGATACCATAGTTTTTTGACGGTGTAACGGTCTTTCCGAGTAAAAAGTCACCGCCGGATGTTGCTTCACAATTGGGCAGAAAAAATCGGCTCAGCAGACGGGTGCGTCACATGAGCCGATGTTAATTGTTGCTGACTAAGATGATATAGATTGGAAATCTTAATAAACGATAACCGGCGTTCCTTCATCAACTGCGGCGTATAACTTCGCCATGAAATCAGGCGGGTTATTGACACAACCATGTGAACCGTGTTCTTTGTACCAGTCGCCACCGTATTTAGGTTGCCACGGGCTGTCATGAAGGCCGACACCCGTGTAATCGATCGGCATCCAGTAAGAAACCGGGCTGGCATAGGAGCTGCCGTCATCATTTTTACCGCGCAACGTTGCATTACGTTGCTTCGACCAAACATAGAAGACACCAGATGGGGTTTCCTGGCTCGGCTTACCGGTTACGATATCGGAATCCATGACGACTTTCCCATCTTTAATGAACCATTCGTGTTGTTTCTCTTTTGAAACTTCAACGTAGGTATTGCCGATATCGCCGTCAGTTGCGTAACCGGAACCGCTGTGGACGACTTCCTTGTTAAGATCCTGTCCAGCTTTGACGCTGGCAAGAATCATCGCTGCAGTCGAGGTGACATTAATGCTCCAGCCATACGTGCCAGCAGGAACCGAAACTGTTCCTTGCTGTTGCGAGTTAAACTGACGGGTCTTATTAATGGTGCTGTACTGCTGTGATAGCGTCGAGACATAGTTGGTGATGGCCTGACTGGAGACTGTTGCCTTGCCGTTGTCGTTGGTAACCCAGCTCATCACGGTTGCTTGAGGAACTGTGACGGTCTTGGACTGAATCTGCAAGGATACTTTGGTTCCGGCAAGCTTATTCATATCCCGTTCTGTCGTTTGCAGACTACTGTCAGACGCCTTAACGGTCGGCTTTTTGTACGTATCCGTTAAATTAACGGTTTGCCGATGATTATCCAAGGCGGTCGTTACCGTCTTGGCGAGCTTATCGGCGTCAATCTGATTACCGTTGACTTCTTTTTGAATCTTGAACTGGGTGCCATCTGCAACGAGTTTGGCATTGACCGGTTCCTGGCGTCCTTGGTTCAGTTTATTGGCAGTGGTATCCGCAAACTGTTTTAGCGCAACACTGTTAATCGATGGATCCTCATCAGCATGAGCCTTTTGACCCGCAAAAATCGAAGTGGTCCACAACCACGGATTTTGTTTATTCAGGGCCTGGTTGAGACCCTTTTTGAAATCCTGGCTTAAGCCCAGGGCGCGGCCTTTGACCTTCATGACTTTTTTATTGCCTTCAACAAACGTATATTGGCGCTCATTGAACTGTTGTACCAGCTTCTTATTGGCCGCATTAACCGATTGACCTGACACATCAATTTCCAGAATTTCCGTGTTAGGTAAAAAATGATCGCGATAGTGCATGCTCCGGACGATATAAAACCCGCCTAGAAGAACGACTAGCGCGCCGACAACGAGGAGCCACCGTTTATTCTTATTCACTGATCGCTGCCTCCTGCTCCTTGTGTGTTCCTGTTTCGTAGCAAGCACTTCCTCAAAAAATGACATTGTTTCTGCTTATTATAAGGTAACAAGCCAAGAATTAAAAGCGGCACGCCTCGTTCAGCTACAGGCATTGTGGGGGCACCGCCCTTTAATGAAGCGGCATCTGGGAACTTTAAAAAAACATTATACTTTTATGCTGCTGCCAAGTGAAAGGAATCCCCAAAAGTTCTTAATTGTTTTTCGAGATTAAAAAAAGAACAACCAGGCAGTTGCCCGGCTGTTCTAGACTCAGTCATGATGATGATTACTGACGGGTTTCGATGTCATTCTTGGCGAAGGCATCGGTCAGAACCTTCTTCAATTGTGAAGCAGATTTCTGCATGGATTCCTCTTCGTGGTCGGTCAATGGGATTTCCAAAATGTTCTGGATACCATTGCGGTTGATCACAGCTGGGGTACCAATGTAGATGTCGTTCAAACCATATTGGCCGTCCATGTAAACGGACAGTGGCAGAACAGCATTTTCATCGTTCAGGATAGCCTTGGAGATACGTGCCAAAGCAGTTGCGATACCATAGAAGGTTGCGCCCTTGAGTTTGATGATTTCGTAAGCAGCGTCACGAACGTCTTCAAACATCTTAACAAGCTTGTCTTCCTTGATTTCCGGATGTGCTTTAACCCATTCGGCAATGGTAACGCCACCGATGTTAGCGTGTGACCATACAGGGAATTCAGTGTCACCATGTTCACCCATGATGTAAGCGTGGACCGAACGTGCATCAACGTTAACCATTTCAGCAATAGACTGACGGAAACGCGCGGTGTCCAATGAAGTACCTGAACCAACAACCCGGTTCTTCGGGAAGCCGGAAAGCTTCCAAGTTGCATAGGTCAAGATATCAACTGGGTTGGCAGCAACCAAGAAGATACCGTTAAAGCCGGAATCCACAATCGGATCAACAATGGACTTCAAGATCTTCAAGTTCTTGTTAACCAGATCCAAGCGAGTTTCGCCTGGCTTCTGAGGAGCACCAGCAGTGATAACAACCAGATCAGCATCCTTGGCATCGCTGTATTCAGCAGAATAAATCTTCTTTGGGCTGGTGAATGGCAGCGCGTTGCTTAAGTCAATCGCGTCACCCTTCGTCTTGTCCTTAAAAATGTCAACGATCCCGATTTCTTGTGCAATACCTTGCAATACCATTGCATAGGCATAACTTGAACCAACGGCGCCGTCACCAACGAGAATAACTTTTTGGTGATCCTTATCCGTAATACTTGCCACGGTGATATCATCCTTTCTTATGTGCATGCAAACTGCATTTCATTGTGAGTATAACACATTATCAATTCACCGAAACAAAATTGACAGACTTTTTCATAATTTTGCCATGGTTAAAAAGTCGCGCTCAGCCTTACAATAGCAAGGATTGTGAATCCTGTGACAAGCTCTCTTTCAGGAACGAAAACGCTTGCATGATCGATTTTCACGAGGGCCAAAAGCTTAACAGTTCACAAAAGAAATGTGCACAGTTAATCAGTTCTGATGTGTTATACTGCATACTAATAGAAATTCACGTCCCAGTATGTGGATGACGGCGTATAGCGAAGTGACACCAAGCACTTAACCTTGTGATGTTGGTTAGTGTTTGGTGTCCTTCGCTTGGCTTGGTTACGCAAGAATTGGCGCGTGAAAAAAGGCGGCAGCTTGCTGGTGTTGCAAAAAAGGTGCCAGTCGCGCGTAACCGGTAGCCGTTGAAAGAAAAGCTTTAATTTAAGGAGACAAAATGAAAATGATCGTGGGTCTGGGTAATCCCGGACGGAAATATGCAGGTACCAAACACAACATGGGTTTTATGGTCGTTGACGGGTTAGCTAAACGTTTGGGACTCAAACTTGATAAGCTCGAATTTGATGCTGCCACGGCGACTACGCGGATTCATGATGAAAAAGTGTTTTTGGTGAAACCCCAGACTTATATGAACGCTTCAGGGCGAGCCGTACGCGAACTGATGATGTTTTATCAAATTCGGTTAGACGAAATCCTGGTGGTTCATGATGACATGGATCTGACGCTAGGCAAATTGCGGTTGCGGCAACGTGGTTCAGCTGGTGGCCATAATGGGATCAAGGATATTATCAGCGCAACCGGCAGCGATGAATTTTACCGGTTAAAAATCGGCATTCAACACCCTCAGCGTCAGCGGGTTGTTGACTGGGTGCTCACGCCCTTTTCCCAAGCCGATCAGCAAACGATCGATGAGGCCATTACCAGAGCAGATGACGCGTTGGAAGACTGGCTAAATGGCATGCCGTTTCCGCAACTGATGAATAAGTTTAATTAAAAGTCGGTGGCTTGATCGTGATCGCACGCGGCTGATTAGGTAAACTTAGTAGAAGAAAGAAGTAGGTGAAGCGATGAATTTGATCGACATGGTGCAGGCAGATCCAGAACTGTCGGCATTATGGCCTAAACTCAAAACCGGCCGTCATTTGGTGACAGGGCTTTCGGGTTCCGCCAAGACGGTCTTTTTTGGCGCGCTCTTGCAACAACGTCAACAACAGCTTCTGATTGTCGAGAATAATCGTTTTCACGCTGATGAATTAGCGGCAGACTTGAGCAGTTTGTTAGGCGATGCGCTGGTTTATGATTTTCCGGTTGAAGACGTGCTGGCTGCCGAAGTTGCAGTGAGCTCACCGGAGACCCGCAATGACCGGATTAATGCACTGACTTTCTTGGAAAGCGGCAAGCCTGGCATTATTGTGACCAGCCTGGCTGGGTACAAACGTATTTTGCCGGCGCCAGCGGTTTGGGCGGCTAGTGAGCTGGTCATCGATATGGATTCAGAGCTTGAGCCACAAGATGTTGCTAAGCAATTGATTGCGATGGGGTATCGCCGCGATTCACTGGTTAGCGCGCCGGGGCAATTTGCCATTCGCGGTGGCATTATTGATATCTATCCACTCAATCAGGATGATCCGATTCGCATTGAATTATTTGATACGGCCATCGATTCGATTCGTACGTTTGACATTGCCACGCAACGTAGTTTGAAAAAGCTAACGCGCATCGTGATTTCACCGGCGACCGATATGATCGCATCAGATCAGGTACTGAGTGCGACTGGTGAGCGTCTTGTCAAGCAGGCAACGGCTTACAAGGCCAAGGTTAAAGATGCTGATACCAAGCAAGCGATTACCGACGGACTGTTAACCACCGGCCAGCAGCTGCAGGCACTGGAGCGGCCAGAGAATCTGGCTCTGTATGCACCGGAACTTTATCCGGAACATCAGCGCATCACTGACTACCTCACACCGGATGCACTCGTTGCTTTTGACGATTACAGCAGGTTACTGGATAGCGATACCCATTTAGTTCAGGAAACTGCAGAGTGGTACGCGCAATTGCAAACAGAAGGCCGACTGCTGCCCAAGACACCGAATCCTAAAATTCAAGAACTCAACCAGCACGAACCGCATCCGCGACTGTATTTGAGTCTTTTTCAAAAGGGAATGGGACAATTGCGGCTGGATAGCCTGACTAATGTTCCGAGTCGCAATGTCCAACAGTTCTTTAGTCAGATGCCACTGCTTAAAACAGAAACCGATCGCTGGGTGAAGCAAAAACAAACCGTGGTTTTCCTGATCGCAGACAAGAATCGGCTAGATAAGCTGAGCGGAACGTTGAAAGATTTTGAAATTAGCAATGTTCTGACCGAACCCAACCATTTGCTGCCGGGTCAAGTTCAATTGACGGAAGGCAGTTTGAAGAATGGCTTCGAGCTGCCGGACATGAAGCTGGTCGTTGTCACCGAGCACGAGTTGTTCAATGCACGGCAGCGACGGCGGGCACGGCACCAGACATTGGCCAATACGGAGCGGTTACGCAGCTACAATGAGCTGAAGCCTGGCGATTATGTGGTGCACGTGAATCACGGGATTGGGCAGTATACCGGGATGGAGACGATGGAAGTCGACGGCGTTCACCGCGACTACATCACCATCGTCTACCGCAATAACGACAAGCTTTTTATTCCGGTTGATCAGCTGAATCTGGTGCAAAAATATGTCTCCGCTGACGGCAAGGCGCCAAGCGTCAATAAGTTAGGCGGCACCGAATGGCAGAAGACCAAACGCAAAGTGGCGGCTCGCATTGAAGACATTGCGGATGAGTTGATTGATTTATACGCCAAGCGTGAAGCGGAAAAAGGCTATGCATTTGGGCCAGATGATGATTTGCAGCAGAAATTTGAAGACGAGTTTCCTTATCCGGAGACCCCGGATCAGTTGCGGTCGGCCAAAGAAATCAAACGCGACATGGAAAAACCGAAACCAATGGATCGCTTACTCGTGGGTGATGTCGGCTTTGGTAAAACCGAAGTTGCGTTGCGGGCGGCATTTAAAGCGATTGATTATGGCAAACAGGTAGCCATTTTGGTGCCCACGACGATTTTAGCGCAGCAACATTTTGACACCATGAAAGAGCGCTTTGCCGATTTTCCGATTAAAGTCGGGCTACTGTCCCGTTTCCAGACGCCGCATCAAAATAAAGAGACAATCAAAGGCCTGAAAAATGGCACGATTGACATTGTCGTCGGCACGCACCGGCTGTTGTCAAAAGATGTGGCTTTTCGTGATCTTGGTTTGCTGGTCATCGATGAAGAGCAGCGTTTTGGTGTTAAGCATAAGGAGCGTATCAAGCAGCTGAAAAGCAATGTGGACGTCTTAACGTTAACGGCGACTCCCATTCCGCGTACCTTGAATATGTCGATGCTGGGCGTGCGCGATCTGAGTGTCATCGAGACACCGCCGACCAATCGTTACCCGATTCAGACGTTTGTCATGGAGCAAAATCCCGGGGTGATTCGCGAGGCAATTGAACGCGAAATGGAGCGCGGCGGCCAGGTCTTTTACCTGCATAATCGGGTGGAAGATATGGAGCGCACCGTGAGTCAGTTGGAAGAGCTGGTGCCAGATGCCAGTATCGGCTACGCGCATGGGCAGATGACCGAAACGCAGCTGGAAAACGTCATTTATGATTTTCTGCACGGTGCCTATGATGTGCTGGTCACAACGACGATCATCGAAACCGGCGTTGATATGCCAAATGCAAATACGTTAATTATCGAAAATGCCGATCATTACGGCTTATCTCAGTTGTATCAACTGCGGGGACGGATCGGTCGTTCGAGTCGGGTAGCGTATGCCTACTTCATGTATCAGCCGATGAAGGTGCTTAATGAAGAAGCGGAAAAACGACTGCAGGCGATTAAAGATTTTACGGAATTAGGCAGTGGCTTCAAAATTGCGATGCGTGACCTGTCGATTCGCGGTGCCGGTAATCTGTTGGGCAAGCAGCAACATGGCTTCATCGATTCGGTTGGCTATGATCTGTACACCCAGATGCTTCAAGAAGCGGTGAATAAACGGCGCGGGATTAAAACGGCACAGAAAACCGATGCTGAAATCGATCTGGGCTTGGAAGCTTATTTGCCGACCGACTATGTAGCTGATTCGCGGCAAAAAATCGAATTGTACAAGCGCATTCGTGAAGCAGATAGTGATGAAGCTGAAACGGAAATCAGCGAAGACTTGATTGATCGGTTCGGTGATTATCCGCAACCGGTGACTAACTTGCTTGCGATCGCGCACCTCAAACGGTTTGCCGACTTGGCTTGGGTCAATAGCGTACAAAAGACGGATCAAAAAATCGCAGTTGTGTTATCGCCGCAAGCCACCACTAAAGCGCAAGGCGAGCCGATTTTTAAGGCGTTGGCCGCAACGACACTTAAAGCTCAGGTTGCGATTGCTGATGGTAAGCTGACCGTGACGTTGACAGTTCCTAAAACCATGCAGGCCGAGACCTGGTTGGCGCAACTGACAGCCTTTATGCAGGGATTGGTCAACGTTGTCAATCCCCAGCCGGAGAAAAAGCCGGCAGCTTAATGCCTCATGATTGGCCAGCCGGGTTTCGCGAATCGAGCGGTCAGCTGTGACCATGTTAACAGGAGACCACCATGCATAATCAACAAATGAAGTATTTAATGCGCGGTGCGTGGATTTTGAGCCTCAGTTCACTGATTGCCAAGATCCTCAGCGCAGTTTACCGGGTGCCATTTCAGAATATGGTTGGCGACACGGGGTTTTATGCTTATCAGCAAATCTACCCTATCTACGGGTTAGGGATGACGTTTGCGTTGTCCGGATTTCCGGTTTATATTTCCAAACTTGTTGCGGAAGCTGGCGGTGACGAAGCCAAATTAACGGTGGCTCATCAAAGCAATGTGATTTTGAACTGGGTTTCATGGGCGTTGTTTTTGGGGCTTGAGTTTTTTGGTGAAGAAATTGCCCGCGCGATGGCTGATCCGGAACTATTACCGTTAATCCAAATCGTGGCGTTTATGTTCCTGACGATGCCGGTTTTGGCGACGGGACGCGGTTATTTTCAAGGGACGTTCGATATGGTGAAAACAGCCACGAGTCAGGTTGTTGAGCAGATTGTTCGGGTTGGCGTGATCTTATTGGCCGCGTGGTGGTTCGTCCAATATCATTGGAGCGTCTACCAGATGGGTGCCATTGCCATGAGCGGTGCCTTTTTTGGCGGCTTGGCAGCAGTGCTGACATTGTGGCGGCCGTATCACCGGATTTTTAGCCATCGCCGCTTTCCTTTTCCTGGCGTGCAGGCATATGCCCACCTGATTAGTCGCTTCGTCAGGGAAGGCGGCGCGATTACACTGTATGCCGCGCTGTTGATTTTGCTACAATTGGTTGACAGTTTCACAGTAACAAAGGGTTTGACCAGTTCCGGTATCGCTATGGCAACGGCCAAAAGTTTAAAAGGTGTCTATGATCGTGGCCAGCCTCTTGTTCAGTTAGGGCTTGTGGTGGCGTCCTCGTTATCCACGACGTTACTCCCTAGTTTGACGCAAGCACGCCAGCTACAGCAACGCCGCCAGTTTATTCAACGGGGGGCAGAATTGGTGCATTTTAATTTGGCCTTTGCCCTTGCAGCGACTTCCGGACTGGCAGTTTTGATGCCGGCAATTGATTTACTGCTTTTTGGCGATACTGCCGGCGCGTTTGTCTTACAATTGTATGCCATTGCAATCGCTGTTGTTGCCATGATCAATGCCTATAATGCCATCTTGCAGAGCCTGGATCGGTACAAGGGTATTAGCGTGGCGCTGCTGATCGGTATTTTGATCAAAGCCGGGATTAACCAGCCGCTGGTTGCCCGGTTTGGGACGGCCGGCGCCAGTGGTGCGACAATTCTGGCATTAGGTGTGATCCTTTGCTTGATTTATTATGCCGTTCCTGAGACGATCAAAGGCAGAAGCGCTCTGCGGCTGTTTGTGCCTAAATTGCTTGTGGTGACGGGGCTCATGGTGTTGACGGTTTACCTGGCAGTGGGGTGGATTCCGTTGAGTTCCCGGCTAGTTGCGCTTGGCGTCACCTTATTGGGCGTGATTCTTGGCGTCATCGTCTTCTTGCTGATAGGCACCTGGTTCAAACTCTTAACATTACGCGAAGTGCTTGACCTGCCTGGCGGTAAAAAGTATTTAAAATTTGTACGAAAAATAAAAGCGAGGTAACGATGTGCGGTTAGACAAGTTTCTCAAAGTTTCCCGAATCATCAAACGACGCACTGTGGCAAAAGAGATTGCCGACAAAGGACGCATCACGATTAATGGTAAAGTTGCCAAATCCAGTAGCGACGTCAGTGTAGGCGACACGCTGGTCATTAACTTTGGCAACAAAACACTGACGGTGCGCGCCGATGATTTGGTCGAAACAACCAAGAAAAACGATGCGGCAGACATGTACACGGTTCTGAAAGAAAATTATAAAGAAACATTTTAATGCGGATTTGTTGGTCTGTAGCCCCTTTGATTTGTTATACTTGATTTACTGAAGTCGTAACACGTAGCTGGTGAAAACGAGGGTGCGATCAGATGGCGAAGAATAATATCAGTCAATTAAATAATGCGTATACGCGTGAGCACACAGCAAAAAAGCAGCGTGCGCCCAAATCCCGGGCACACGCGGTACATATGAAACGCATTCGGAATTTGCTGATTCTGATGGTGGCAATTTTAGGGCTGGGCGGGTTTAGTTTGGTTCGCACCCAAATGACATTAGGTGAGACCAATCATGCGGTGACAAAGGCCAAAGCCAATTTGAACAAGCTGAAAGCCAACAAAGCGGCACTTAAAGTCCAGGTTGATCAGCTTCACAATGATGACTACACGGCCAAATTGATTCGGGAGAAATATCTGTATTCAAAACCCGGTGAGGTGATTTTTAACTTGCCGGATAAAGCCAATAAGATTCCGAATCTGAACGTCAGTCAATGAGCTTTTTGACCCTGATTGGCGCAGCTTTTGTGTCGACGAATGGATGTTGGCAGGTTTCGGTAGTTTGTTGGTTTGTGATTGAGTGGTATGCTTGATGGGTGCGCGAGTGGCATACAGTTTTGATTGTGACGGGTTCACGCGCTGCTTGCGTGTCTTGTTACCCATGCTATACTTATAGACACATTTAATTAGGAGGACTTCTTTTTTTATGGCAGTTGAAGTTGGTACGAAAGTGACTGGTAAGGTCACCGGGATCACGAAATTCGGTGCATTCGTTGAGTTGGGCGATGGCAAAACCGGATTGGTGCATATCAGCGAGGTCTCTGATGCTTATGTCAAAGATATTCACGATGTGTTGCATGTTGGCGAACCGGTGACGGTTAAAGTTCTTTCGATCCAAGATGGTAAGATTGGCCTGTCTATCCGGAAAGCGGTTGATAAGCCGCAACAGCGTGAACATGAGAATAATCATCATGAGGGTCGGCACGCACCGTCAGCGCATCCGGGCAATAATCGGTTCCAGGGTGGCGCTCGCAATGGCGGCAATCATTTTGGTCATAAAGCGCAACAACCGGCCAAAGGTGATTTTGACGCGATGATGTCTGGTTATTTGAAAGAAAGCGAAGATCGGTTAAGCGTTCTTCGCCGTAATACCGAAGGCAAACGCGGCGGCCGGGGCGGTCGGCGCAGTTAGAAATCGGGTCTGGGACAAATCATGATTTGTTCTGGGCCTATTTTCATGGATTGCCTTGTTTAGCTGATTTAATCGTGAAACGAGGTTAACGTGGAGGAGACGTATGAGCCCGAAACTTTTTCAAACATTCGGTTTCGCACCGCATACCCGCGTGCTTGTGGCCGTTTCCGGCGGCGTTGACTCAATGGTACTGTTGGATCTGGCCGTTCGGGTACCGGATCTGGATGTGGTTGTGGCCACTTTTGATCATCACTTGCGGCCGGAAAGTCAGCAGGAACAGGCATTTGTAGCGGCGGCTGCAGCGCAGTATCATGTTCCCGTTGTCACCGGGGTGTGGCACCGCAAGCCAACGGATACCGTGAGCGAAGCGGCAGCACGACAGGCACGCTATGATTTTTTGGCGGCAAGTGCCGAGACGCAACAGGCAGCTGTGGTCATGACTGCCCATCATGCCGATGACCAACTAGAGACAGTCTTATTTCGGCTGGGACGTTCCGGTGATCCGGCCGCGTTGGTTGGTATTCGGGCGGATCAGCCATGGCACGGAAAACGGCTGGTTCGTCCCTTGTTAGGCTATAGTAAGGCCGCGATTCAGGCGTATGCACAGGCGCACGACATTGAATTTCGTGATGATGCCTCGAATACCGATACGCGTTATGCTCGCAACCAGTTGCGCCATGAGGTCATTCCCGCATATAAAAAGCAAAATCCGCAGTTGTTGGCGCATATACAGCGATTTACGGTGGAGCAAGCAGGGATGTTGGCATTGGCAGATGCTGAAGTCAGTCGATGGCAGCAGCGGTTGCAAGTTGATCCGGTGACGATTGACTGGCAAGCAGCGACGCGTCTGCCAAAAGCGGCGCAGCTTGTGCTTCTAAAAAGAATGATGCGGCAGTGGCAGCCTGAAGTTGACGAAAAAGTACTGCCAGAGGTTATGCACCATTTGTTTGCTCAAAGCGAACACCGCTTTGATCTTGGCACCGGTGTCACCATTGCCGTTCAGAACGGCCGTATCAGGGAGCTGGCTTTACAACCGGCAATGACCCCGGTGACGTTTACGCACATTGGCCAGACTGTGAAAACCCTGCGAGGAACGTTTAGCTTGCAGGCAGAAACATCACAGGATGACAGCGTCCCGGTACGGGTACAGTTGCCGGTGACATTGCGTACCCGTCAAGCCGGTGATCAAGTTCGGCTGCCAAATGGGGTGATCCAGAAATTGCGGCGTTTTTTTATTAATGAAAAAGTGCCGGCAAGTCAACGTGATCAATTACTTTTATTGGCGCAGGACCATCAGGTTTTTTGGATTGAAGGTCAGCCTTTAGAACGATTGTCGCCCCCCGCTCAAACTGATATACTCCATGTTGTACTGGTGCACTCGCCAGATGTTGACAGAAGTGAGGATAGATGATGAACCCCGATATTTTAAAGGTGTTGTACTCTCAAGACGACATCCATGCCATCACGGCGCGGCTCGGCGCTGAACTTAAGCGCGATTACGCAGGGAAAGATCCCTTAGTGGTGTGCATCTTAAAAGGTGCCATTATGTTCATGACTGATCTTGTCCGTGAGATTGATGACTATATGGAACTTGACTTTATGGATGTGTCTAGCTATGGTGACGCGACCGAATCTAGCGGCGAAGTCAAGATTATCAAGGATCTTGACGCAAGTGTGAAGGATCGGAACGTTTTGATCGTAGAAGATATTGTCGATACCGGTCGAACCCTGAAATACTTAACCGATATCTTTAAAACCCGTCAAGCGAAGTCTGTGCGGATTTGCGCCTTGATGGACAAGCCGGAGGGACGCGTGGTCGATGTTCAGGCAGATTACGTGGGAACCACCGTGCCTAACGAGTTTGTGGTCGGTTATGGTTTGGATTACGCAGAACGTTATCGTAATTTGCCTTATATTGGGGTATTAAAACCAGAAGTCTACGCGGCAAAATCTTAATCTGTGCGCCGGGTTTGTGGTAGTATATAAGGTACTAATTGAATGTTGCCGGAGGTTCTAAATGAAGAAAAAACAAAACGGCCTGTTCAGTAGCACACTAACGTATATCATCATTTTTGTGCTGCTGGTCACCGGTTTTGCGTATTATATGCGCGATAATGGGACAACATCGTCCCAAGAAATTGAAACAAGCACCTTCATGTCCGAATTAAAGAAGGACAATGTCAAGAGTTATTCGCTCCAGCCATCTGGCGGTGTTTACAAAGTCAGCGGTGAATATAAGAAGGCCCAGAAGTCTTCCGGTGCGAATAATTCACTGAGTTTATTTGGCAATCAGACGACCAAGGTGACGAAGTTCTCTACCTATATTCCGACGAACGACGCGACTTTGAGTCAGATTCAGAAGATGACCAGTGCTAACAATGTTAAAACGGATACCCAGGAAGAATCACAGTCCGGGGTCTGGTTTAGCCTACTGATCACGGTTGTGCCGATTGTCATCATGATGATCTTCTTCTACATGATGATGAATCAGGCCGGTCAAGGCGGTGGCTCTGGTCGGGTCATGAGTTTCGGCAAGTCACGTGCTAAGCAGGCAGATAAAAATGCCAACAAAGTGCGGTTTTCCGATGTTGCCGGTGCTGAAGAAGAGAAACAGGAACTGGTTGAAGTGGTTGAGTTCCTGAAAGATCCGCGGAAGTTCTCGGCATTGGGTGCCCGCATCCCAGCCGGTGTGCTGCTTGAGGGTCCTCCTGGTACTGGTAAAACCTTGCTAGCCAAGGCGGTTGCCGGTGAAGCCGGTGTACCGTTCTTCTCGATTTCCGGTTCTGACTTCGTTGAAATGTTCGTGGGTGTCGGGGCTTCCCGTGTTCGTGATCTTTTTGACCAAGCAAAAAAAGCAGCGCCTTCGATCATCTTCATCGATGAAATTGATGCGGTTGGTCGTCAGCGTGGTGCCGGAATGGGCGGCGGCCATGACGAACGTGAGCAGACATTGAACCAGTTGCTGGTTGAAATGGACGGGTTTACCGGTAATGAAGGCGTGATTGTCATTGCCGCAACCAACCGTTCCGACGTCTTGGATCCGGCGTTGCTGCGTCCAGGCCGATTTGACCGGAAGATTCTGGTTGGCCGTCCGGATGTTAAAGGCCGTGAAGCAATTTTGAAAGTGCACGCAAAGAACAAACCGCTTGCACCGAATGTTGACCTTAAAGAAATTGCGCGGCAGACGCCTGGTTTTGTCGGTGCGGATTTGGAAAACCTGCTGAATGAAGCGGCCTTAGTTGCTGCAAGACGAAGCAAGAAAGCCATTGATGCTGCCGATGTGGATGAAGCGGAAGATCGGGTCATTGCCGGTCCGGCGAAGAAAGACAGGGTCATCAGTCCAAAAGAACGCAACATGGTGGCCTTCCACGAAGCGGGGCACGCAATTGTCGGTCTGGTCTTAAGCGACTCGCGAACTGTGCGTAAGGTCACGATTATTCCGCGTGGCCGTGCTGGCGGATATGCGATTATGCTGCCAAAAGATGATCAATTCTTGCTGACCAAGAAAGAATTGACCGAACAGATTGTCGGCTTGCTTGGTGGCCGGACCGCCGAAGAAATTATCTTCGGGGTTGAATCCACCGGGGCGTCTAATGACTTTGAACAGGCAACCCAAATTGCCCGGAGTATGGTCACCCAGTATGGGATGTCCGATCGCTTGGGAACGGTTCAACTCGAAACCGAGGGCCAGCCATTCCTTGGTGCTCAGTATGGTCAGACACCACCGTATTCTGAAACCACCGCGACGGCGATTGATGATGAAGTGCGGCGGATCATTGACGAAGCTCATAAGCAGGCCTACGAGATTATTCAGGCCCACCGTCAGCAGCATAAGCTGATTGCTGAAGCTTTACTCAAGTACGAAACCTTGAACGAAAAGGAAATCCTCAGCTTGTTCAACGATGGCAAGATGCCAGAACGCGATCAAGACGAATTCCCAAGCGAAAAGGCCGCTACTTTCGAAGAATCCAAAGCCGCGCTTGAGCACAAAGATAAAGAAAAGCAAGCGGATGAAGAAGCCAATGCTAAGTCCGAATCTGATTCCCAGGCCAGCCAAGATCAGGCCAGCCAGAGTGATGATACAGGCGGCGTGGAAAAGCCAGACGATACGTCGGCTGACAGCGGTTCTTCAGACAACAATGAACATCAGGATCCGCAAGCGTAATAAAAGCGGCTGGGTCATAATGCACAACGGCAATATAAAAAAGAACGCACTCCAATGACAGGGATGCGTTCTTTTTTTGTTTCCAAAAAGGTAGTTCGTTCCATTTTTTTAGATATTAGTGCCAAAGCGGAGCAATCGTAGGCCAGATGGGGCTCAGCAGTGGAAACAACACAGCGACCGTTTTTTGTCGCTGATGTTGTTAGGCGACTTTGAGACAGCGGTTTTCTGGCTCAAAGCGCCGTCTCCGCTTTAGCTTCGCGTCGCCACCCCAGCTGGCCGGAGATTGCGGAGTTTGGCGCGGCCCGGAATGCATTGCCTGAACCTTTTCTGTATCGTTCTGATTTCATTAAACTGTCAGTGCTTTTACAGAATTATGGCTCCGCCTCCTTTTTGTTACGGATTATCCTGAGAAGTTCCAGAGGTCAGCTGTGGTTTGATTCACCTTGTTGCCGAGGTTTGGTTAGCTGCAGTATCGCTGCCTAGTGGTTGGTACGGATGTTCCTTAAGTAAGCGTGTGTAAAAGCCAATATCGTGCATTGTCTCGTGCAGGCGCCGGGCAAAATGCTGGCTGTTCTCGGCAGCGGAATTGATCTGCCCGTTTTCGTCAAAACAAGGATCGGCCGACCAAAGTAACGTCGGGGTAGGGAGGACGATCATTTTCAGCATTTGTAAAATCGGCACTAAACTGGCTGCTGCCAGCATCCCGCCATCAGAAAAATGCGAATACCCAATGATTTGAACCGGCTTATACGCAACTTCCGGACCGATTAGATCCAAGGCATTTTTCAAACCGCCGGGTAGCGCGTGATCATATTCTGGCGTTAAGATCACGTAACCATCCTGGTTGGTCATCGCAGTTAACCATTTTGTTTCAGTTGCCGTTGGTGCTTGAATCGGATCTTCAAGTGGCGTTTCGGGGTGATCATAAAGTGGCAACGGATAATCCCGGAGATCAAGCCACGTGTAATGAACCTCTGATGTGTCGGGAAATGTGTGTTTTAAATAATTGAAAATGCGGGCACCTAGCGCATTTTTTCGGGTTGTACCTAGGATAACGCCGATATGACTGACCAAAAATACCAAGTCCTTTCAAGGTTAATTAATAATTTTATTTTACGCGTTTTTCGAAATCAAGAAGGCATTCGGCGCAATTTTCGTGATGAAGATTGACATAGTGCGCATAGGCATCGCCAATGGGGAAAAACGTGTAAACCCGAAACCTACTTTGACTTAAATGGTGCCGTTGGGCTTCAATCGGGCAGGCTAATGAGTACACTGACTTTTCAATAGCGCACAATTTTGGTAGAATAGCCACGTTTAACTTTCAGAAAAGAGGACCCAACATGAGTGACTATATCGCGAGCGCATTGTCGCGTGATACCCATTTTCGAATTTTCGCTGTCGATGCGACGGAGACAGTACGCGAGGCGCAGCGCCGTCATGATACTTGGAGTGCGGCATCGGCGGCGTTGGGGCGGACCTTGGTCGCAACGGCGTTATTGGCTGCTTCCGGATTAAAAAACCGTGATGACATGCTGACGGTGCGCATTAAGGGAGATGGCCCGGTTGGTTCTATCATCACCGATGGCACAGAGATCGGCACGGTTCGCGGCTATGTGCAAGAGCCCCACGTCAATTTGCCGCTCAACCTTGTCGGAAAAATCGATGTCGCCCGTGCTGTCGGTAAACATGGCATGCTTGCGGTCACCAAAGATATCGGGATCGGTGAACCATTTACCGGACAAGTGCCGCTGGTATCAGGCGAATTAGCCGAGGACTTCACGTATTATCTGGCAAAATCCGAACAAATTCCTGCTGCAGTAGGATTATCGGTTTTCGTCAACGCCGACAACTCGGTTCAGGTCGCTGGCGGCTTCATGTTGCAGGCATTGCCAGGCGCCGATGATGCGGAACTGGCTGCACTTGAGGCCAACGTCAAAACATTGCCGCTTGTATCGGAACTTTTAAAAAGCGGCCTGACACCAGAACAAATTATTCAACGTATCGCCGGTGACGCGCCGGTTCAACTTTTGGATACCCAGTCGCTGCGGTTTGCATGTAATTGTTCCAAAGCCCACTTTGGCGATATCATGGCAACCTTGCCGCATGAACAATTACAGGAAATGATTGATGAAGATGGCGGCGCTGAGACGACCTGCAAGTTTTGTGGTAATCAGTATCATTACAGCGTTGCGGATCTTAAAGCGTTAATCGCCCGACATGAATAGTTGCGATTTTTGCTTATTTTAAGTAAAGTTAGCATCGCGAAAGCAAGAAAGAGGTGGCTTGTATGTGGCATATTGCCAATGTAGAAATTCCCAATCGACTCGTTGTTGCCCCGATGGCCGGGGTTACCAATGCGGCCTTTCGGGTAACCGCCAAAGAATTCGGTGCGGGTCTGGTTGTGTGCGAAATGATCAGCGACCGTGGAATTATGTACAAAAATAAGAAAACGTTGAGTATGATGTTTGTGGATCCACGGGAACATCCAATTTCGATTCAGATTTTTGGCGGCACCAAAGAAACGTTAGTCAATGCGGCAAAATTTATCGACCAAAATACCGCGGCTGATATTATTGACATTAATATGGGGTGCCCGGTTCCAAAAGTCACTAAAACAGACGCAGGTGCCCATTGGTTACTGGATCCAGAAAAAGTTTATGAAATGGTGGCGGCAGTCACTGACGCCGTTTCCAAACCGGTCACCGTCAAAATGCGAACCGGCTGGGATGAAGACCACATTTATGCGGTTCAAAATGCGTTGGCTGCTGAGCGCGGTGGTGCAGCGGCATTGGCGATGCATGGCCGTACGCGTAAACAGCTTTATTCTGGACATGCGGATTGGAATATTTTAAAAGAAGTCAAACAACATCTGACGATTCCATTCATCGGCAATGGCGATGTGCGGACACCGCAAGACGCCAAACGTATGCTTGAAGAAGTTGGCGCCGACGCAGTGATGGTCGGCCGCGCGGCGTTAGGGAATCCGTGGGTCTTGAAACAGATGGCAGCATATCTGGATGACGGCGAGTTGATCCCGGAACCAACGCCTCGAGAGAAAATCGCGACCGCCAAGTTGCAGTTGCAACGGCTGGTTGACTTACACGGTGAACATCAGGCCGTGCGTGAATTTCGAATGCAAGCTGCCTACTATTTGAAAGGTATTCCGCGTTCGGCGAAGACCAAGGCTGCTGTTAACATGGTTGATACGCAGGCTGAAGTAAATCATATTTTTGACGATTTTGTTGAGCAGACCGAGGCGCGCGCCCGCGAGCGTCAGCGCAGTCATTAACTTACTAGAGCTTTAGACGAAAAAGACGTTCTGCGATGATTTGTTGGCCAATCAATCATTGAGAGCGTCTTTTAATGCGTAGAAGGTTGCTTTTTCGCGGTAAAATTGTCATCATCAAAGAGTGCTATAAATTGGAACGGAGGAACATGTGTTGGCTAAGGAAAACGGACAGCAACCAGAAATGAACGATCAGATGATTGCACGGCGGGAAAAGATGGAAGCCTTGCGTGAGGCAGGGATCGATCCATTCGGTCATCGGTTTGATCGAACCCACTCGGCAGCGCAAGTGCGCGAAGATTTCGGTGAAGACGACAAAGAGACATTACTTGAGGAAAAACCGAAAGTCACGATTGCCGGACGCATGATGTCCAAACGTGGCAAAGGAAAAGTCGGATTTGCAGATATCCGTGATCGTAGTGGCAAAATGCAGATCTACGTTCGTAAAGATGTTGTCGGCGATGAGAACTATATGATTTTCAAGAAGGCCGATCTTGGCGATATTCTTGGCATCAGTGGCGAAGTCATGAAAACCGACTCGGGCGAGCTGACGGTCAAAGCCAACCACGTTACCCATTTGGCTAAAGCATTACGCCCATTACCGGACAAGTGGCACGGCTTGACGGACGTTGAGCAGAAGTACCGCAAACGTTATTTGGACCTTATTTCCAATCCTGACAGCTTTGATCGGTTTGTTAAGCGGACAAAGATTGTGAGTGCTGTTCGTGAATATCTAGATAACCATGGTTTCCTTGAAGTTGAGACGCCTGTGTTGCACAACCAAGCAGGTGGCGCCAACGCCCGTCCGTTCATCACGCATCACAATGCATTAGATATCGATCTTTATCTACGAATTGCCCTTGAACTGCATCTGAAACGCCTTATTGTCGGCGGTATGGAGCGAGTTTACGAAATCGGCCGGGTATTCCGTAATGAAGGCATTGATACCAAACATAATCCGGAATTCACCGAGCTTGAAACCTACGCAGCTTACTGGGATCTGACCGATGTTATGACTGAAACCGAGGGCATTTTCCGTTTTGCTGCCCACAAGGTTCTTGATTCGGGCAAATTAACCTATCAAGGCATGGATATCGATTTGGATGCGCCGTTTGCCCGCATTAACATGGTTGACGCCATTAAAGATAAAACCGGTGTGGACTTTTGGCCGGAAATGAGCGTTGATGATGCGCGCAAGTTGGCAGACGAACATGATGTCCATTACGAACCTTATTGGAAGGTCGGTCACATTATCAGTGCCTTCTTTGACCAGTTCGTTGAATCAACACTGATTCAGCCGACTTTCATTACCGGGCACCCAATCGAAGTGTCCCCTCTCGCAAAGAAAAACCCTAAGAATCCCCGTTTTGTCGAGCGATTCGAACTTTTCGTTGGCGGTGGGGAATACGCCAATGCCTTCACTGAATTAAACGATCCAATTGATCAGCGCAAGCGTTTTGAAGCCCAGGCCGCAGAAAAGAGCGCAGGCAATGAGGAAGCACAAGGCATTGATGATGATTATGTTGAAGCATTGGAATACGGCATGCCGCCAACCGGTGGCTTAGGCATCGGGATCGATCGTCTTGTGATGCTGTTGACAGATGCGCCTTCAATTCGCGATGTCCTTTTGTTCCCGACGTTGCGCCCATAACCTAAACTTATGTGTCGCCATTTTGGCGGCACTTTTTGTTTTCCGAAAGATTGCGCCATGAGCAAGTCTGTTATGGGCTTATTCACGAATGAAAATGATAAATGGCACACATAATATCCGGATAGTATTTTTATTTAAAAAAGTTGTTGACGATGGCGTAAACCGTTGGTATGATAATAAGCGTCGTAAATGAGCAACGCTGATGTGCTTCAAAACATCAGAAAAAGTTATTGACAGGTATTGCTTGCCTGTGATAATATATCAAA
>NZ_BACQ01000043.1 GCF_000260435.1 Lacticaseibacillus zeae DSM 20178 = KCTC 3804
ATCTAAAAAGGGTCTAGCATCTCCAGTGTTGATTACTACCAACACCAAAAATTCTAGACCCCGTAAAGTCCGCGCCCGTGACAATGCTACGCAAGCAGAATAACGACAAGACCCGGCACGACCCATGCGCATGCTTGCGTGGAGGCCGTGTCGGGTCTTTTGTCAGATACCGTCAGTGATAAACCAATTGTTGCTTTGCTTGGATAGGGTCAGGGTGTATTGCGAGACTTGGCTCATATCATTGTCAGTGTCGAGATACTTCACTGATAAGGTGACGGTCAGGCTGTTCTTAGTCTTCTTAAAGACCGGATCTAGAAGTTCCACGAACTTAAGGTTGCGTTCGATTGGTCGCGTGCCGTTTTTGACATAATATTTGAGTTCATTGCGATCGCTTTTCGGGTACAAGGCGAAGAACGTCTTGAGAAACTTAGTTACGTCATCGGCAGTGGTGCTAGCTACCGTGTTATCAGATTGGGTGTCTGGTAACTTGATTCGAGCTGTTGCTGGTTCCGCAGCGACGGTTGGGTTCTTGGTGACCACCATATCGCCGTTGTCATTTTGCATGACGTTGATGGTGTAGGTGCTGGTCACTGACTTCTTGTCTTTGCCCTTGGTGAGGTATTGCTTCACCGTAAATAGTACGCGGAACGTGTCTTTGACTGTCTTGCTCACTTCCCAGACCTTGACCTCACTCACTGTGGCTGTGGTGGAAATATCGCTCCGCACCGTATCCGCGTTCAGCGATTGCAGTTGTTCCACAAGATACGGCTGCAAGGCTTTCTGCCGCTGATCGAGGGCTTCGTGGCTCGGCTGCCACGAGTAGTAGAGCTTAGCGAAGTCGGTAGTGAATGTCGCCAAGGCGTGCGTGTCGATCACCTTGGTCTTGATCACTTGGACTTCATGCACCGTGTGGGTGTCGATAGCGGTCATGTTCTTGTAGACGCCGAAGCTGGTGCTACCGATCAATACCGCCCAGCAAAGCAGCGTGACCGGACGACGCAAGCCGCGATGTCTGATCTTAGGCGGCTTTGGGACGGCTGGCTGTTTCTTGAACCAGCCTTTCTTTTGATTTTGATCTTTATTCAAGGTTTGTTCACCTTGTCCTTTCTTTTTTCATAGCAGCGGTAAAAGTCATCGTAAATATCGAGAAAACGCACGAACAGGCGTTGTAGTGAGATTCGCTTGTAGCCCTCATAGTCGGTTTCGATATACTGACCGAGTTCACGGTCGTTGTTGAAGTATTCTTCGGCCAAGTAGCGTTCGCGGTCGAGGATATACTTACGGTCTTCTGGTGCAAACACCTTGCCCTTGAGCCATCGATCAACGGCCACTTCATGCGCGACAGCGAGGCGATACTCGCGTCGGTGCCCATACTCCATCTCTGGCATTCGGTCAACAAAGCGGTCGAGGACGTGGCAGAGGTCGTCGATGTTGGGCAGGCGTTGTTTGAAGAACTTGATGCGTTCCCATTCGCTTGACGCAAAGTCGAGTTCCTTGTTGCGTAGTGCGCGATTGTCACCAAATTTGAGATCGACGTGCGCCTTTTGCAGTGCGTCGTCGTAGGTGTTAATGATGAGATCCATCCAGTCAAAATAACCGATACCGTTTTGATCCATTGTCTTCACCTACTTCTTCACACGCCCGGCGCCGATCAGGTGGGCTTGCCAGTAACTTGAGTTCAGGTCGGCATAGCCAAGCGGGTCGCCGGCATTGTACATTTTCATGCCGCCGACATAGATACCAACGTGGGTCACGTAGTCGGCAGTGTCATAGGTTGAGTGGAAGAACACTAAGTCGCCGGGTTTGGCGGCTTTGATGTTCAGGTGTGCCGTGGCGTCGTATTGTGCTTGTGCGGTGCGGGGGAGTTTGATCCCGGCTTTGCTGTAACACCAACTGGTTAGCCCGGAACAGTCGAAGCCCGTTGTTGGCGTTGAGCCGCCGAACACATAACGAGTGCCTTGATATTTGAGCGCTTCGTCCATGATGGCTTGCACCGTTTTGTCGTCGAACTTCGCACCACCTGTGACAAGGTATTGCGAGATGACCGACACGTAGTACATGTTCCCGTAGGCATAACGCCAACCGTCTTTGGCTACTGCGTTGGTGTAGGTGACTTTCTTACCCCCAGACTTCTCTTTGGCAAACGCGGTTGCCAGTTCCAGCGTGTACTTTTTGCCGTGCTTCGCAACGTAATCAATAAAGCCGCCACCGTAGTTATAGCTTTGAATCGCAGTGTTGAGATCTACGCCCGCAGCCTTCATGCTTTTCAGTAGCGACGCGAAATACTTCACGCCTTGCTTGATGGACGCTTCGGTATCTAGTGTATTGACTGGTAGTCCCAGCGATTCACTAGCTTGCATCACGTCGCCACCCTTACCACCTGATTCAACCTGCATGATGGCGAGTATCACCATCGCCTGGTCGGGGATACCGAACTCCTCGCAATACTTTTCGACTGTCAGCTTATGCTTATAGACTTCAGCGGATAAGTTCATCGCGTCGGCTGTGATCGCAGAGGCGGGCTGGTCTTCGTCATCATCAGAGGCGATGACTGCAAAAAACAGACCGCCAATCAACAGTATTGGGAGTGCGGCAAGCGCTAACCAGCGCCAGAGTTTCATCGCTTCTTATGCCCCTTAGCCTTTTTGATCCGCTGTGGCTTTGGGTTGCGCGGCTTGGCTGGCTTTTCGGAAACGAGGGTCAGTGGCTTCTTGGGTCTATCCGTTGACGGAGTGAGTTCTTGGTGTGGTGTGATGGTGGGTTCTGCTTGCGGCTTCGTGGCTGGACGTGGAGGCCGAGTTGATGTTGGCTTCGTGGCAGCACGCTTAGGTTGCCCACTGGTATCAGCTTGTTCGGGCTTTGGCTTGGGAGGGGTGGCAGTTGTTGGCTTACGAGTTGGTTCAACCGGCGGCTTGGTAGCCGTTGGTTTTGGCTTTTCAGGATCAGCTTTAGGCTTGATCGCGAGCTTGCGTTCTTGCATTTGCTTACGCCGCTGCTCAAGCTGTTTGTCGCGTTCCTGCTGATTGGCCTCACGCCGCCCCTTGAAGCTGTCCTTCGCAGTTTCGGCGGCCTCCTTAGTCAGTTGCTTACCACGATGCAGACCATATAAAACGTTGGTTGGTGCGTCCTTCACCTGATCAAGGCCACGTTCAGTCTTGTCCTTGAGCTTGTTGCCGACATCAGATACATCGGCAAGTTTCTCACCCAGTCGTTGGCTGCGTGGCTTCTTGGGTTGTTGCGGTTTGGTAGCGTCCGCAGTCTGTTCGCGTTGCGTTCCTGTCGGGAGCTGTGGTGTTCCACGCCCCTTGCCATAGCCCCGCGACAGGAAGCGTCCGGCCATTGCGCCACCCATGGCACTACCGACGAACTGTCGTAGCATGCGGTTCCCACGACGCGAGAAGCGTTGTGCGCCTTGCTGGGCGTCAGAGCTGTGTAGCTGCATCATGCCCATCAGGTCGCCGAGCTTCATCCAGATACCGGCGAAGATGGTAACTTGCAGGAAGGCCACGAGGAAGAACGGTGAGGTGGCCGATAATCCGTAGACCATTGCCGATAGCGAGAACGCCATCGTGATCACCAGCGTCACGCCAACTCGTGTCATGATGGTGTTAAAAAGCTTCATAATGTTCTGCTTCATCAATCCGTTAAAGGACGGCAGCATAGCGAGTAAGAACGACACCGGTAAGAACGTCGCATAGATGATAAAGAGTATCTGGCTGAACAGCATCATTGCCGTCAGGAAGAAGACAAACAAGGTGATCGCCATGTTGAACAGGACAACAAAGGTCGTGGTACCAAGGCGATTGATCGTCATAGTTGGCGAGAGATTCTCGTTATCGTTGTCTTCAATTTCAGCCTTGACCACGTCGGTACGGGTTTTGCCTTTGTCGCCAAACGGGTCGGTTTTCATTAACGTGTTTACGCGATCCTTGCCAACGGTATCAGCGTCGCTGTCGCCAAACTGCAAAAGTGTCCACGGCTGCTTCACCTGAATTTCAAACAGAGTGTCACGGATCGCGTCGACGCCTGATTTATCGGTGGCTGTATCAGTGCCCATAATCATCTTGGAGCCAGTGTTGAGCGCGCTGGTGCTGATGTCTGAACTGAACTCATTGATTTTGCTCACGTAGTCCGGGGCGTAGGCGATGAAGCTGGCTGACGTGATGAAGATCACCACAAAGTTGACGATTGCCGAGATGGCTTTGGAGGTCTCGCGTTTGTTGATACCGGTGTAGGCGACATAGATGCCGACTACCAGCGTAATCATGAGAGTAAGCCGGGGTAAAAGCCGTCAGTAGTGAAGCCGTCCTTTGACACTCCAGCCAAGAGCTGCATGTTCTTCCCAATCGCGTCAGACGTATCTTTGATGAAGTCCAGCGAGTAGGCTTGCTGAATCAGATAACCCGCAGCGTTTGACAGGTAGACCGAGAGTGTCCACAAGAAGTTGGTGATGGCATACAGGCCATAGCTCACAGACTTACCGATGCCATCGCCCCAGTTCCACGGGAGCCAGTCCCAACTCGTATCGACGAAGTAGTCGAGCTGGTAGTGCGACAACGGGTACTTGGAATACTCGTTAGAGCCGCCAGACTGATCGTCAACCAATCCCGCAGCGTGTACCGGTTGACCGCCAGCGAGCATTAGCACTAACATGAATGCCGCGACAACACCGAGGAACAGCAGTAGCCGCCGACGGTTAGCTTTCGTCATCAGCGATCACCTCCACGGGTTTCGGTGGCCGAGTGTCAAAGGCGTGGTGTAGGTGTTCAAAGATATAGTCGAAGTGCAGCACGCCGACGTGCCCCCAGATGTCTTGGAACAAGCACTCCCCATTATCGAGCGACCGGAGCCGATTCTGATTGCCTTCGTCTTCGGCATCAAGGCCAAAGAAGTTCAGCGTGTTCTTGATTTCCGTGATGTCGGTACTACGGAAAGCAAACTTCTGGGCGATATTGTTTTTCATCTTTTCGTCGAGTAAGTCGTCCGCATTTTGAGTGACGAGGTAGACCCCGGCGTTCATCGAACGACCTTCACGAATCAATTTCATGGACAACGCCTTACCCTGCGCCACGTTCAAGAAAGCCCAGGCTTCGTCCAAGTCCACGATCTTGAATTGAGCGCGGTCTTGGTGAATGAAATCGATTGCGAACGTACTGATGATCATGAGCATGGCAACGGACAGCATTTCCGCAGTGATGTATTCTTCCTGCGTCTTATCAGCGTCTGGAAGCACCAAGTCTGCAATCTGCACGATGTTGATCTTGCGGTCAAGGGCGATTGTCCGCCGTGCCGTCCCGTCAGAGAACAGCAATGCCGCAAAGTCGTAATCCGTGAAGGATTCGATATGATCGGCAATGTTGCGCGCAATAGGCGTGTCTTCGCGGCGGAGTTCGTCAATGACTTTCAACAGTCCCGGTTCGGGCGCCTGTGTTACTGCCCGGATTGCCTTGCGTAGCGTCGGGAAGCGGTCGGCATCACGGCTTGAGATGCCAGTGAGGAAGCTCAGCGTATCAACGGCTAGCGATTCAGAATCCTTCAAGTTAGACAAGATGATATAAGGATCAAGCAGTCCACGGTTTTGTTCCTCACTGGTCAGATTGACGATGTTGATTTGATCTTCCATAAAGTCGAGGTTCTTTGCCCAGCCGGTACGTTCCGACTTCGGGTCAAGAATCAGTGCCTGCGCTCCGTAAAGGACGGCGTAGTAGACAAGCAAATTGTTAGAGAAGGACTTCCCACCACCCAAGCTACCAAGAAAAGCGGCGGATAAGGCATTGGTGACAGTCCCCTTGATACCTTGCGCGGCAATATCTGGTTGCAAGTAGACGTTTCGTCCAGTGTCCACGTTGTAGCCAATGTAGATACCTTCCTTTTCGCCGAGCGATTGCGTCGCGCCAAAGCCCAGTGAGGCGATGAAGTCTCTGGTCACATATTGGATATAATCGTTGATGTAGCGCTTCGAGGCAGGGATAAACTCACTGTGTAGCCCCAGCATGTCGCCGAATGGTCGCACAAGTTTGATGTTAAGGCTGTCGTAGAAGTCGAGTAGCTGATCGGCGCGGCGCTTCATTTCGTCCTCGGATCGCCCGGCCACGCGAATGACGTAGCTGATTTTGTACATCGCGTCTTTGGTCTGATCAAGATTGCTTTCAAGTTCATCGACCGAATCTAAAGCGTCGCTGACGCCGCGTGTCGTTTCGTTGCCGGACTGGTAGGCGTGTTCATCCAAGTCCTTGAGTTCCTTCTTCTTGTTGCGTACCTTGGTCAGCGCCTTCTTGTTCGTCACGATTTCAACGTTTAAGCTGGTGTCGATTGGAAAGTCGAACTGGCTTTGTTGGAAATAAAAAATTTCACTGCCGGGAAACTCCAATTCACCAACAATGTCGGAAAGCGTCAGGTACGTCACGTAACTACTATCCAGTCCGTGGGTGATCTTGATCGAGCGTTGGTGCTGCTCAATCAGTGAGCGTGTTGGCTTGATCAGGTCATATCGCTTGAGAATTGTGTCGCGCTTGGACTTCTTGCGGGGCAAGTGGTATTCATAGTCGTCGTAATCTTGCCCCGTCATGCCGTATAAGTGCTCCAACAAGTAGCCGAAGTCGTTCTTATCGAGCAGACGAACTTTGAACCGGCGACCAATTTTTTCGGCAAGGAACTTAGCGGACTTGGCGTAACGTTCCACCTCCGCATTGTTCATGGTGAAGAAGTCACCAGCAAACGTTGTGTTGAACTCGGCGAAGAAGTCCCGAATACCCAAGGACATATCCTTGAAGATGGACTTGGCGGTAACCTCAGCGTCGTTCAGCAACAGCTTAAAGCCGATAAAGAAGCGGTAGTCCACTTGGTTGTTACCGACGTTTTCGGTCAATGCTTCCGCTTGGCCGTCGATGTGCTGGAAGGCGATGTCTTTCAGCGACCCCTTGACCAACTTCTTCGAGCGGTCGAGAGTGTCCCGAACACTGGCTTCGGTGGCAAGCTGCAATAAATGGAGCTTGCCATCACGATTCTGGGAGATTAGTTGGCGGAAGTTCTCATGGACTTGTTGCTTCTGTTCGGGACTTAGAAACGAGTAGTTGTACGGAATCAGTTCAAAATAGGCGTAGCACTCGCCGTCAGTGTTCCAGACGAGATTGTCTTCGATATACTTAATCGGAAATTTCATTGTGGTACCTCCAGACGTAGGTCACAGCAGCGGTTTGTTTCTCTTTCTGCGACTTCACAGGTTTACCAGCATAGGTGAGCTTCGGGGTAATGGCATAGTTGATCACCGACCGCAAGAATCCCATTGGCTTCTTGTTGTCGAAGGTCTTTTGGCTCATGAACCACGTTAGCCCGGCCGGAATGCCAACATACTTGAGAAACGCGCCGTCAATGGATGATAGTGGCGGCAAGTCGCCCAGCAACATGACCGCAAACAGACTGACGATGAACCACGTCATTTGCGTAAATGTGATCGGGAACGGTAGTTGCAGGTCATTGATGGCGTACAACACCTTTTCGACCGACCAGATGCTGGTGTAGGATCTGACTTTCTTCATGTGATCTCCTTTCATGGTGAGATAAAAAGGCTGACGCCTTTTGCAGCGCCAGCCCAGAGAGTTAGTCTAATAATTGGTAGATGCCATGAGGTGTTTCAACGAAAGCTCCTTCAATTTCGAGGTCACGACCGACCTTGGCATAGTCGATATAGTTTTCAACTTGTGGCGGAATGTCGCCGAACCAGCCTTCGTCAGCCAGTTCTTCGGCCAACTCAGTCATGTTCGCAACGTGATAACAGGCAATGTTATCCTTGTGTGCGGCGAGTTCGATCACGTTGTCGTACCATTCGCCAATAAGCTCTTTGATAGCTGCGTAAATATCGGTGCCTTTCAACGCTTCGACGGATGCGGCAGCTTCGTTGATCTCGCCAATCGTTGAATACTCACTAAAGACAACGGGGCCTTCGTAGTCCTGAACCATGTATTCTTCGTACTGGTCATTCAGTCCTAATTTTTCTGCGAGTTCTTCGTTGTTGATTGGTGGCGTGAACCATGCGCCGACAATCTCGCCCTCGTTATACTTGCCAAGATTGGAAATAAAGACTTTGATGTCGTCCATCGGCTAGGCTCCCATGACGCGGTTGAACAGATTCAACAGTACGTCCTTGACCCCAGCAGTGTTGAACACCAGCCCCACTGCGATAATCGCAATGACCAGAAAACCGATGAGCTTAGAGAATTCTCGCTTGAAGCCAAGGTAAACACCGATAATGGCAATCGCCATCAGCACCAAGCTCTGGGCGTTGGAGGTGAACCAGTTAAACAAGTTTTGTCCGAAATTCATAATAATCATCCTTTGATTTTTAGTTTTGTGACCGGGGCTCCCTTCGAGATTACCGCTGTTTTGGCGCGGTCAGCGGCGACCGGCTCATGAGTGACGAATCAGAATAGTTCAGTTTGGGTTGCGTGGTGGTGCTTGATGCGGTCAAGGGCGCGCCGCCAGTATTCTTCGCTAATTTCATAGCCGATGAAATGGCGGTCAGTGTCCATTGTGGCAATCGCGGTGGTGCCAGACCCCATACAATTATCCAGAACGATTTCGCCCGGCTGGGTGTAAGTCTTGATGAGGTGGGCAAAAAGATCGACGGGCTTTTGTGTCGGGTGCCAGCCGGTGCGATCAGACTTGTAGTTGAGTACGTCAGACGGGTAGTTAGTCCACTCTTGCGTTTACGTGTCGGGCGCATTCCGCGGGTGTAACTGATTTGAGTTCTCGTACTTACGCGAGTTGACGGTTTTGTTATAGGGGAGCAGCCCTTGGGGGAAGTAGTTCATGCCTTTGGTATCAGGAGAGTTGCCAAAATTGGCCGTGCCCGCTTTTGAGAAGACGAGAATCTCCTCGAACCGGGATAGCGGGCGGTTCTTAGCATTGACGAAGTTGGTGACGGTATTCTTGATCCAGACCCACTTGTAGCGATACAAGGCTGGGTTTGATTGCACTAAGTCCGCAGAGAAACGTTTAGTTGCGGTTAGCACAATCGCGCCTTGGGGTTTGATGAGCCGTTCGTATTGACCCCAGAGGTATTCAAACGGGATCACCTTGTCCCAAGCGTTGGCTGTGGTGCCATACGGCAAGTCGCACAGGATCATGTCGATGGAGGATGTCGGTAAGTCCGCCATGCCTTCCAGACACTCGCGATTGTAGATGACGTCTAGTTTGATTGCGGTGATAGTCCTTTAGTTGAATTTGTGACCATCACTCCTTTTTGAATTGCGATTGTTTTGTCACGGTCAATCGCGACCGAGTTGGTTAATCGAAAAATAGGTCTTCCACCGGTGTAGCGAAGACCGGCCAGCCTGAATCTTCGGCTGTCTGATAAAGCAGTCGGCGTAACTCGCCGTAGTTTAAGGCACGTCCATCGCGGCCAATTAGCGCCGCCGGGTGTTCTTGTTGCTGGTGCCGCCAAGCGATATAGTCTTGTGCCGTGAATCCAAAACTATTCATGTCACAGATGCGCCGGTACTTCTTGTGTTCGACGACACCGACTAGTGCTGCCTTGTAGACGTACACGTTCAGCACACAGTCCTTGAATGCTTTACCGCGCAGCGGGTGGGAAGCCAGCACGTCATTGACCAAACATGTCACCTCCTAGCTCTTCGCTACCAACAGTCTGTTGTTCAATCAGCTTGAGGTGTTTGTCGGTCAGCTCGGCGTCCTTGATCATGAGCTGCAAGTCAGTGGTGCCAAAGTAGTTGTCGATTTCTTTGATGACTTTGAGCGTTGGCATGACTTGCTTTTGGAGCCACGCCTTGGTCTTGTTCAGGTCAAAGGGCTGGGGATCGGTGGTTAAGCGAATCGGCTGGCGTCCTTTGCCAAGGAAGTATGCCCAACGTTCGTTGACCGGCCACTTCAAGCGGCTTTTGTCCGGGACTTCATCCACGAAGCGCATATAGCGGGTGATGATACCAAACGCAACCTTTTCAGCGTCACGGGTTATCAGCATGTTCTCAATCGCCTTAATTGCCCGCTCGTTTTTCAAACGAATCTCAAATCGGTTGATGATTGGGGTATCGGCAATCGAGATGCCGCGCTTGGCCGCTTGTTCAGCAGCCTTTTCGTAGATGCAGAAATACACGTCGCTTTTCATCGTGCCGACGTACAGCGTATTGCCTCGGCCAACCTCGTCGAGATCCACGAGCTTTCCTGATTGCAGCCCTTGGAACGATCGCATGACGGAGATGCACTCGTTGTTCAGACACTTATCGACCAGTTCGGGGATATTCAGCAGGCCAACCATGTCGTTAATCGCAATATCAACTCGTTTGAAAATGCCACCAGCTTCATCGACCCGTAAGAAGTAGTCGTACCAGTTCTCACCGTGGCTAAGCAGAATCCCCTCAAACTCGCGGCACCCTTGGCCTTTCATCTCAACCAATGTGCCGAGGTTGGAGCCGACCGGTGCCACCATGACCTGAATGTTGGAGAAGATATACATAGCCGAATAGCCGTAGAAGCCATGTTCCTCAAATATCAGGTGTTCCGGGGTCAGACCGAGAATCTTGGTGATCACAGTCTTGGCGTCATGTGTCGGGAACCGTACACGCATGTAGTCAAACATTAGCGTTAGTTCTGGTTCATCGTTCCAGTTCTTGAGCAGCCGGTCGATTTCCATTTGCAGCGATGCACTAGGGCTAGTCCGGCCACTTTCAATTTGGCTAAAATGATGCGAGGTAACGCCTAACCGGCGGGCAACCTGTACTTGGGTCAGTCCCAGTTTTTTTCGGCGGGATCTAACCGCGTCTGTCCATTCTTCCATGTCCGAATGGCTCACTCCTTTCTTGATAAATAAAAATTGTGGATTGGCGGTGCCATCCACAATTTGCTAATTTTCGTATGAACGCCGTCATGTCAACATTTCTACCCCGTGTTCAGGCACAGACGTTGTATTTAATACCCCCCTGTTAGAGTACTGGGGGTAAGCGGTCGGCTGACGCCGACCGCTGCCACTCACGCTTGCGGCTTTCGCGCTGCACGCCGCGCGTGGCGGCAGGGTGCAGCCTTGCTGAACAGATTGGGTAGTCATTGACTTGCTCCTTTCAAAGGTTTTGTTTTGGTGCCGACATGCAGCCGATTAGTAATGGTGCGCCCAGTCATGGTAAGTGAGAACCATGCCGTCGCCAGAAATATCAGCCGTGAACCAGAAATACACGGGTTTGCCCGATACGGTGCGATCAGCGGTCAATTCTAGCCAGTGAACGCCGTCTTCCCAGGGTTCAATGTAGTCGCAAAGCTCCATTAAGGCGTCTTCGGCATCACTCATTGTCCCGGCTTTGATTGTATTGGCGTAGTCTTCTGTAAACTGCATCTTGTTTCTAAACTGTGGTGTAATCATTCTTCATAACCTTCATCTGCGACGTTGGTGTACGTCATGGTCAAGCCACCGTCGTCGCCAGTGGTGACATTGAACCAAAAACGCTTCGGAAAACGATCAGCCGTCAGTCCACCAGGAGCGCCCATCCAGATTCGTGAGTCTGGGTACTCGTGGGCGTGCATTGCCATCCATTCAAGTTGATCTTCCGCGTCCTCAGCAGATTGGAAAGGCACGTTCTCGTGAAAGTCGTTGAGGAATTGCGCGCGGTTTTCGATTTTGACATCAGTACTCATTTGGCACCTCCTATTCTATTGGGGTTGCAGGAACGGTATTAGCTGCGGCACCGATTTCGGTGAGAAAATCATAGCCGCGTGGTACTAGTGGTGTGTAAAATTCAGAGATGACGCTGCCGCCAGTGTCCACATAGCCGCGTCCCTTGATTGGCTTTTGAAAAAAGTCTTTGTTGGTTTCGCCGAACATCATGGAATAGCCCAACTCACTCATGCGCCCAAGCGCAACGCGGAACATGAACTGATCTCTGATCCCGTCGCCGAGATATTTGGCGTCAGGGCGTTGGCAGGCCAACACGAGGAAGAAGCCAGCTTGACGGCCAAGCATGACGATCTGTTTGAGCTTGGACATGACTTGCATGGCATTGCGTCCCAAGGCGTCCATAAAAGCAACATATTCGTCAAAAATCAAGAAGTGAGCTGGTAAGCCAAGATAGGCGTAATTCTCACCCGTCTTGTAGCCGGGCATTTGCTTCATCTCATCATTGCGGCGCATCATTTCTTGGTAGAAGGCTTCTACTGCGCCAAGCATGGCTTCCTTCTTGGAATAGACTCCTGTCATCACGTCAGCCAAATCGGCGAGGTCAGCGTTTTTCGGGTCAAGAATGGTGAGCTGGGCACCGTCTTTCAGCAACGCTTCAATTAGCGTCAAAATAAAGTAGGTCTTACCACCGCCCGTACCACCAGCAATCAGCATGTGGGGCAGCGCATCATAGTGCCAAGCCACCGTTTCCATGAGCTGCATGGAGCCATGTTCACAGGTCACGTCAGCAATGGTGATACGCTTGCCGATTGTGTCGTAAAGCAAGGTGTACTCGACATAAGAATCGTGCAGGATCTTGTCTACCAGCTCACAGTAAAGACCAGCTTCTAGCTTCTTTTCCAAGTGAAGGAGCTGATCTTGATAGGAAGACATGACGATTTCAACGGAAACGTGGATCAGCCCGTCCTTGAGCCGATAGTAGATTTTGGGAAAGTGCGAGATTTTCCCTTTGGTACGCGTTGAACCTAAGTCTTTGAAGAAACTCTCACTGTTCGACTGGTCAGTTTGGTACCACTTGTTCTCCATGATCATGCGGGCGAGTTTTTGGCGGTGTTCCATCTGCTTGTAGGAATCCGCAAACCAAGTTCGATATGCCCACAAGCCAGCACCAAATAGTAGCGCTGTGCATAAACTGTTAATAATCAGCGGCAGCCATGACCAAGGCAAGACCGCCACGTTCGGCCAACTAAAGAATTTCCAGTTGATTTGTCTTAGCAGCGGCCAATAGGCAATGGCAGCGCCAGTTACCCACAAGCCAACCACAACGGTCATGGCCGTGTTGTAGAGTAGGTTGCGTTGACGCGGATAGACCCGTGTACCGCGATACGTGAATTTCATTCGTCAATATTTACGCCGTCGTAGCCAATTACGAGGCCAAGTGGGCTACTTGAAACGTTGAAACTAAAGCGTGCTCCTTGAAGGTAGGCTTCGGGTTTCGCACACTGCTCGCTGGCTAAAATCAAATCACAAGCATTCATGCCAGCTTGAATCGCGTGATTAGCTGCGTCGATTAAGTTGATGATGACGTCACCAGTGGGTGATGCTCCGTTGTCAAAGTCAGCGATGTGTTCGTAGTGAAGTTGAAAGTCGTCCAGGTTGGCGAGGGTTACTTGATCATTCATAGAAATTCTCCTTTGGGCGTTACTTGACGCCAATATATTTGATAGCGGGTTGTCGGTCTTCGGTGTCGATATTAAAGCTGAATTCTTTGGATTCGTGATCGCGGGTACATTCGCCGTCTACCCAGATGGAAAACGGTTCGCCACCAGTTGCCTGTTCGGCAGCCATTAGCACCATGTCAATCAAAGCGTCCGGGCTAGGATCATGGAAATCAGGGTCAACTAGCGCGGGATAGTCTTCCAAGAATCCGTCGATATTCATTGCGGACATTTTCGAGCTCCTTTCATTTGTGATAATACGAAATTCAATCCACACCCATATAAATCACGGTGTCTTCAAGCAAGTTGAAAATGAATTCCTTTGGTTCGTCATCAATCATGTTGTCATCAACCCAGATAATGAATTGACCGTCCATTGCCTGTGCTGCGGCATCAGCGACCAATTCCCGTAAAAAATCAGCGCTTGGGAGAACGCCATCCGTTCTGACAAGTCTGATGTAGTCTTCGATGAATTCGGTGATTTCAAAATTTTGTGGTTGAATCAATCTCACATCCTCATTCATCGCTGACGCCCAGATACGAGAGCCGTAAGCCATCTTCACCCTCGTATGAAGTGAACGAGAACAGCTTATTCGTGCCGTCGTTGGTCTGTTCGCTGTCGATATGCAGGTGTTGGTAGGATTCAGGGCTTTCTTCCATGAGTTCCATCATGTCTTGCAGGATCTCGTCGGGGTCAAGGCGGTAGTCGGTGTCGATTTCTTCGTTATAGTCGTCGATGAACACTTCACGACCAACTACGGTCAATGTGGAAGTCATCATCAGGGATCAACTCCTTTCGTTAGTGGTAAGCAACCGTCACAGTGGGCGGCGCGCGCGAGGAGTGGAGCAATGAGCAGCTATTTCTTGTCATTGGTATTTGGCTTCTCCTGCGGCTTGACCGGTGCGGTGGCAATCACGAGATCCTTGGCTTTCATGTACCACGAAGTTTCAACGCGGTTGAAGTTCGCGTTTGCCACGGTGTCGATCACTGGGTCCACCAAAGTAACAATCTGGTTGTACTTGAAGTCTTTGATTCCAGCTTCGGCCGGAATGGAAACCTGAATCATCATTCCCTGTTTCATGGACTTCAAGTCATAGGTGCGTTCCTTCACGTCGTCAGTACGATTGCCGTCTTCGTCTTGCACGAAGCGTTCGCGGCGCTGGCCGGAGAATTTCAAGACGCCAAAGGTTTCTTCTAAGTCGATAACGATGCCTTCTGCTAATCGCATGTGAGTTCCTCTTTTCTTTATTTGACTGGGACAATATCGTCGGCATTGCAGATATAGCGCACAAAGGCTTGTTCACCAATCCGGTAGCCAATGGTCGCAATGCGCGGTTTGATGATGGTGACTGGCGCATCAACTTCAATGCTTTCGGCCTTGTCACCTTTCTTCGCTGGAATGCTGATCTCGATGTTGTCGCTACGCTGCAAGTCGGAGAACAACTCGTAAATGCGAGAGACAACCTTGCGATTGTCGCGATCACCTTCTGACAGTTCGCGCTTGAGCGAACCGAAATACAGGTGGCCGAACGTCTTTTCAATGTTTGGTGCAACAAATTTGAGTTCCATGTTGTGCCTTCCTTTCGTATTCAAAAAGCCGGGTAGTGGGGCTACTCGGCTGTGGCTTGGTGATAGTATTCGGTTAATTGTTGAAGTAGATAATCGTAAAATGATTTGGAGATTGGGTGAACGGTGCGGCCATCCGCGTATCGTGGGAACTGGATATACCAGCGATACTGACCTTCGATAAGTTTCACGTTTTTCAAGATGAGTACATGATCCAGTACGATGTCGCCGTCAAGCAGCACGTCGCCACCGGGATCGGGGTACATATTGATAGAAGAAATGCGCATGCTACTTGCCGTCTTTCTTCTTGGCACCACTGATCACAACCGTTGCAGCGAGGACGCCGAGCAGCAGTACCATACCGATGACGATGAGCCAGCCAGACGTCGCGTTACCGGTTTGCGGGAGGCCAGGCTTAGGTGTCTGCTTGTCGGTCATGACGGCCTTCACGATTTCACCGTTCTTAGTGATTTCGAATGGCACGAGGGCTTCGCTAATTTCGTAGCCCTTTGGTGCATCGTATTCTTGGAAGCTGTACTTGCCAGCAGGCAGATTGCCAAAGGAGAAGACCCCGTTCTTGTCAGTGCGACCAGATACAACCGTCTTGCCGTTTTCGTCCAGAATGCGGATGCTGGTGTTTGGCAGCCGCTTCCCAGTAGAAACGTCGGTCTTGGTCAGTTCGCCCGTGTCCTTGATCAACTCGTTGGTCAGTTCAAAGGCGATAGTTGGTTTCTTGGTATCAGCTTTTGTCTCGCCAATCTGCTTATCCTTGCTATCAAAGACAGTTACGCCGTCTTTTGTAGACACGAGCTTGAGGGTTTCCTTAGAGAGCACAAGGTTGGTGGCAGAAGGCTTGGATTCTCGGAGATAGAAGGTGCCGACTGGTAGGTGCTTGATGGAACCGATGGAATCCTTACCAACCGTGATGGTCTGAATGACCTTTTTATCAGCGTCGAGCAGTTCAAAAATCGCACCAGCAGCGTTACCGGTTATCGCGTAGGAGTAGCCTTTACCCGAAACCAGCGTGGCAACTTCATTGATCTTCTTGAGTGACAGTTCGTTTTCATGGAGCTTGTTGTTGATCACCTTGCTGTCATTGAGGTCGATGTGTTTGATCTTCTCGTTATCGGTGGTGTGGAAGTGAAAGCCGTACATCGTGGTGTTTAAGTCGTGCTTCTCACCAGCATCAAGTTCCTTGACGTAGTAGTAGCCTTCTGGCAACTGGATCGCGCCAAATTCAGCCTTCCCGTCTTTGACCGTCGTGGTGGCGACGAGCGATTCAGATGGAATTACAGTATCGCCGATCGTGGTTTCGCCTTGCGTGAATAAGCCGAAGACTTGACCGTTCGCCGCGACGTTCTTGATTTCAGGGAGATTGTCCTTCCAGCCCGAGATGCTTTCTTCCTGCTTATTGAGCGTGATGTCGAGTTGCTGGAAGTCGTTCTTGGCTTCAAGTGAGGTGGCGGTTACCGTACTGCTTGCCCGGCATACTTGAGGTCAAAAGCAATTGGATCAGGGTTCATGATGAACCCGGTTGGCGCAGAGATTTCAGTTGCAGTGTACTTGCCAAGGTACAGCTCCGGGGTCTGAATCTGCCCTTGAGCGTCAGTGGTGCCAGTAGCAACCACGTCACCCTTGTGTGCGCGAGTTGTTCCGTCAGCCGTTGTGATGTCTTCGGCAGCACGAAATTCAAATTCGGCACCCGCTAAGGCGGTGTAGTCGTACTTGAACTTGTACTGGTCACCGTATTCAGTTTCAACCTTTTCGACGGCGACTGGGGTAGCCCCGGTCTTGGTCAAGGTGGCGACACCCTTTTGGGAGAGGTCAACGAATTTGATGACCACGATGCCGTCCTTATGGCTGCCGTCGATGGTGAGCTTGGCTGGTTCCTTAGCCAGTACATAGCCTTCTGGAGCTTGAACTTCTTCGAGTTGGTACTTGCCGTAGCCGAGCGCTTCGGAGGTAATCAACTCGCCGGAGTTGTCGGTCGCGAGCTTATCAGTCGTACCGGTCTTGCCGGCAGTTGGCTGGACTTCATACTTGTTGGTTTGAAGGTTCTTAATCCGGAAGATTGCACCAGCGCGCAGCCCGGTCTTACCAGTTTCGGTATCGACTTTGACTACACGCGGTTTTTCTTCGATCACCTTGTTTTCAATAGTGTAATGCTGGGACTTTTGGGTGCCGTCAACAACGACTGTGAATGGCTTGATCCCGTTGTAGCCTGTTGGGGTCTTGGTTTCAGTGACGGTGTAGGTGTCGTAAGGCAGATCCGTGAACTTTACGTAGCCTTGGGTATCGGTGAGACCGGTACGAACAACCTTACCGGTAGTCTTGCTGGTTACAGTGAACTGGGTGTCCTTGAGCATGACCGGCTTAGTGCCTTTACCTTGAGTTGACCAGTCGTAGTTCCCGTACTTGATCAGGTCGAGGTCACCAGTAATGACTTGTTCCTTGACCGTTGTGGTAGCAGTTGCAGTCGTGACGTTTTGACCAGCGTAAGCCAGCTTAAAAGTGTACTTTTGTGGATCAAGCATGTAGCCAATCGGCGACTTCACTTCTTGCAGTAGTAATCGTCCAGTTCCAAACCGGAAACGGACGCTGAATTATTGGCAGTCGTCACTGACTTAACGAGCTTGTCATCGGCTGCGCGGTAGAGTTCGTAGACAGCGCCGTTAAGGCTGGCAGCGCCTTGTGGCTGCTTACCGGTAACGGCATCAACTTTTTCGATGGTGGCAGTACCACGTTGTTCTTGATCGGCCGTATCGACGTGAGCAGTAGTGACCGCGACAGTTTGCCCAGCATACTTCAATTCAAATGGCAGCTTAGTCGTATTCAGAACGTAGCCAGCAGGAGCTTTTTCTTCCAGTGCGTAGTAGCTACCGAGCTTGAGGTTCTGCAAGATTCCCTTGCCGTTGCCGTCAGTGGTAATCGCGCCAACTCGTGTACCGGTGCTGGTGTAGATCCCATAGACAGCGTCGTTCAATGAGTAGTAGGCATTAAACATGTCGCTGCCAAACTCTTTACCAATCTTGGCGAGGGTCACGTTTCCTAGCTGCTCCTTGTTGCCGAGAACAACTTCAACGGTCTTCCTGGGTTCGATGGTGATTTCTTTGAGTTCGCCCTTATGACGTAGCCGTTAGGAGCAGTGACCTCGCTGATCTTGATTTTGGTACCTGCTTTGATTCCGTTCAAAGCGGCACAGCCGTCAGTGCCAGTCGTGACTTCCTTGGTGGTGCCATTGTATTCAAACTTGAGCTTGGCACCAGGAAGTGCTCGGTTGGTGTCGGCATCAACTTTCCTGGCCTTCACATTGCCGTTCAAGTTGACCTTGATTGGCAGGCTAAATTCGCCGTTGTTGGAGAGCTTGAAGTTGACGAGCTTTTGTTGTGAGCCTTTCGTGTAGACAAAAGAGGTACCCACGTCAGCGGCTTTCGCAATCGCGTAAGCCACCTTGCCGGATTCCTTCGACTGGGCAGTGGCCGTCAGCGTGAGCTTGTTGCCGGACTTGGTAATCTTGAGGTTTGCGGTGTTTGCCGTTTGCTGGGCGAAAGCCGCAAGCCGTCCGTTGGTGTCAGTCAAGGTGATTGAATCGCCAACTGCGAGGGTGATTTGCTTGCCGTTGAAAGATGGCTTGCAATCATGCGCGGCGACCTTATCGAGAATCGCTTTCTTTTCAGATTGATAGGTCTTGTTCGGTGTGGTGAGCAACGAATCGCCGAGCGTTTCCCAAATAATCATCTGGGTCACGGCGTAGTTGCGGTTGGTTGGGTTCTGGTAGTAACCATAGTAAGCAATCTTGGCTAGCTGGTCTTTCTTACTGTCGGAGTAGGTGCTGGGGTTGTAACCGGAGCCGCTCATGTCGAGATCGACCCCGTGCTCCACACAGAAGGCAACTTTGCCGTCCACCTTTTTCATCCACATACCTTCGTCTGTCCAATGTAAGCCATTGAATAAATGCAGGTGCCAGGTGTTGCGCCAGTCTGCCACCTTAGTATTGTTCATGCTGGCAGCAAGCGCCATTGAGACCGGGATAAAGAGCTGGACGAACAACGATACCAATGCGACAATCACAGCGGATCGTCTGGCTGTTTTCATCATAGTTGTTAGTCTCCATTCATTGAAAATTGGGTATGAAAAAAGCAAATGAAATGTCGAAATGACTTCATTTGCTTCTATATATACGAGTAGCAATCAATGGTGACCTTTATTTACTGGTGTTATGCCTGTGTGCTTAGGAGTTTGTCAGCTAGAGGGTCTTACGCCACATTTTTCGTGTACGAGAATTTGTACGCATTCACTGCAACTTGTTGAGAAAATTTGAAAGTTGACGCTGACAATAAACTTCGTGAAGCCTTATTCCATATGACTTTTTGAGAACTTTTGAGAAAAAGTCGTATAAAATACGGCTTGGATAAGAAATAATAACAAAAAGCAGTCCTCTTGGGCTGCTTTTTTGTTATCTATAACTTATAATAATATAAGTCGATTTATTAATTAAAGGGATAACTTGTCGAAAATGGAATCACGGAGTCGTTAAGAAGTTGTTATACTGATGTCAATGAGGCGGAGGTATTTCTGCCTTAGGCTTACACATTAACTTACGCTCCCAAAAAAGTTCCCCCAAACTTTTCCACCGTTATGGTGGTTTTTTTATTGGAAAAAATGGCACCAACCCATGTCTGGTCTTGTGCTAGCGGTGCCTCGGGCTGCCAATATTAGTAAGCAATAATAAAAAGCAGCCAGACTTGGCCACTTTCGATTTTGTCTTCTTAGACTTATTTGGCGTTGGGAATGACGTGCTCGATCAAGTCCTCGACTTCAGGGCCTGATAGAATTTGTTGTTCTAGCTTGAGGTTTTGAACGACTTTGCCATCGTGAATAATAATGAGATAAGAATCTTTATATCCGTCATTCAGATAAATAAATGTGATGCCGGCTGCTACAACGACTTGCGCCGATGCGGCACCACCCATAATCGGGTCAGCATCCGCATCACTGTAAAAACTAATCGTGCGATCAGGGTCGGGATCATTTAGCAGCGTGAGTTCGAATTCGAGCTTGGTTGCAGTGTGATCGGTGTCAAAATTTGCGTCATGCGTTAAATCATTGACATAATAAGGGAAGGCAAACGCTTTGGCGACTTCTTTGACGACGGTCTGACTCATGGCGACCAGTTGATCTTCAGGCAACGTTTTGATTGGCATGGGACCACCTCCTAAAACTGAGTCTACACCAAGCGCTTACAAAAATATAATAATTGCATCGATGCCTAGAACCCTTGAGGAAAAGAGGAAACGTCATGACTAAACGATCGAATTTTTTATATTGGTTAAATATTGGTGGCGATCTGCTTTACCTGCTGATTGTCGGCGGGCTTTTCATAAGTGGGCGGCCATTATTCCATGGACAGGCAATGTTGCTGGCCCAAGTTGCGTCAGGAATCTTAATTGTCAGTCTGCCTAGGTTAATGGAACACTGGTGGCATTTTCGCTTTCCGCCGCTTTTGATTTACTTATTTGAAATCTTTATTTTGTTGAGCGTTTTGTTAGGCACGGGGTTGCAGTGCTACAGCGTGCCATATTGGGACAAGTTCGAGCATCTCTTCAGTGCAGCCATGTTAGCGGGATTGGGCTTTGCCATTTTTGCTGCGTTGACACCGGCAAAACGCTTAGCGACGACGAGCCCATTGTTGATGGCGTTATTTGCACTCGCATTTGGTACGACCATCGGCGTTTTGTGGGAATTTTATGAATTTACGTTTGACGGCTTGCTGGGCATGAATATGCAACGGTATATGGCGGCAGGCGGCGTGTTGCTGCGCGGTCGGGCTGCGTTGATGGATACCATGGGCGATTTGTTCATGGACTTCTTTGGCTCGCTAGGCTTGGCTTTGTTTGGGTATTTTGGGATTAAACGCGACTTGCGGTGGTTAGATACGTTTACATTCCAACCTGAAGATCGCGGCACGCGAGAATGAGGGAAAATAACTCAGGACAACAATTTTCGCAATTCGATTGTTGTATTCGGCGTCAGAAAGTTTGGCTGATAACGGCTAAGAAAATGATATTCTTCGGCAGCGGCCTGACGTTTGGCTGAGTCAGCCGAAGTTGCCAGCCAAATGAGCCACGGGCCAATTTCCGCGCCGGTCATGAACGTCCGCGCATGGTCGAATAAAGCCGGCCAGTCATCGGCGGTAGCAATGACCGCCATGTGGCCAAAGACTTGTGGCTCGACGGGCAGTTCAGGCAAACGGACAGGGTGTGGCTGCAACTGTTTGAGGAACGTATCAAAATCCGGTGCAACAGTGAGCCATTGGTCGACTTCGGTATCAATGTAACGAATCCGTCGCGGGTCATGACTCAGATCAAAGCCGAAGTATTGATGACCGGTATGAGCGAAAGGCAAAAAGTCTGCTGGTAGATCGTCTGCAGTGATGGCGGCTCCCGGTGTTGCGAAGGCGTGAATACCAACACCGTCCAGGCCATCACTGGTTGGTTCCGAAGTTGGCAACCACCATCTTTTTGGCAGGCAACCGGTTTTAATCGTGGAAAAATAAGTCGAAGGTATGAGGTCAGTATGCGGAATTGTTGGTAAATTAGGTTGTGGGATCTTGTTTGGCCAGGGTAACATGTGCAGAACTCCTTTTTTGATTGGAAGGTCAAGAATGCCGCTGAAAGTCGTATAATGGTTGTGGGAGTTATAAGGGGTTTTAATCATGCGAAACGCAATGATTTATGTTCATCACGAACCGTTGGCACATTTATTTTTGACTTATGGTATTTCGGCAAGTGATTTGCTGAACAGTCAGCAAAAAATCCCAAGTCATTTGCTGTTATTGCCACCGATTAACGAACAGGAACAGATTGATCCACATACTTGGTTTAATATTATTAACGGACGGGATCAAGTGCGTGAGTTTCTGCGAAGTAAAGAGGGTCAGACTCGTTGCTGGTTAGATTATGCCCGTCCGCGTTTTTTGCAGGAACTGACCCCTAACGAGATTGCAGAACTGCTATACTTAGGCCATGTCAAAACGCATCTCAGTTCACCTTTTTATTATAAACTACAAAATGAATTGGTTTACTTGCCGTTGCGTAATGGCATGGTGAACATGTATTTGCGGCATGAGGCGTTGTTTGAAGCCTTTTTGGCCGCAGCGATTAACAAATATTTGCGACGCATTGCCAACGAGCAGCCGTTTTGGTTACGGTTGAGGCAGCAACACTTTTCGCCTTTGTCAGATGAAGCCTATACCCAGCTATTCCCATTAATGGAGGATGGGGTGCTTTTTGATTTTCGCAATGTGCGGTTTTCCCGTGAACAAATCAGGATTCCGTTACTGGAGCCAAGCAATCGGTTTATTCCGGATAACGCGTTTCCTGACAATGCCGTTCGGAAGCTTGGTAAATTGGTCTTGATGCGCCAGAAAAATCAGTGGCAGATGGTGCCGACTGAAACTGCTAAAAAAGCGTAACTTTGAGAAACTGCCTGCAAAAGGGCAGTTTCGTGCTTATAATGAATATGTTTGACTGGAAAAAGGTGGATTTAGCCTTTTTTCTGTATGTTGAAACGCGTTCGCCGGCGCAGGAGTCTGCGTGTAAGGACCTTGATCGCAATGGCCAAAGAGCGGCCATCACGCCCGAGGCCACTTACATTCCGGTTTCTAACCGTGCTGGTTCACGCTCTTGTTGAAACGCGTTCGCTGGGCCAGAAACCTGCACATAAGGACCTTGGTCGC
>NZ_BACQ01000042.1 GCF_000260435.1 Lacticaseibacillus zeae DSM 20178 = KCTC 3804
ATCATGCCGATACTTGTCGGCATCGTTGTGGTCGGCACTCGATTTTAACGCCTAAGTTGAAGCGGATGGTAACTGAGAGGCTAACCCTAGGTTGGTCCCCTGAAATGGTCGGTTATGCCGTTCACTGTGCACCACACACGATTTACCACTGGATTTATCAAAGACAAGTCGATTTTCAGCCAAGCCAACTCTTTGATCACGGTAAACGTCATAAAAGAAGACAAGACCTTCGGTCGCGCTATAACCAAGCAGTAGGCACCTCAATTGAGATTCGCAGTGAGTCAGCTAATCGGCGAACCGAAAAAGGACATTTAGAGATGGATACAGTTCGCGGTGGTCGCGGGTCAAAGGCTGCTGTTTTGACCATTGTCGATCGGGTGACACGTTTAATGGCGACAACTAAGCTTGAAAACTTATCACAAAATGCTGTTCTTAAGGGATTTGCAAGACTGATGGTGGACTTTCCGGGTCCGGTTCGATCAGTGACGGTTGATCACGGTAAAGAGTTTTCCTGCGATCAGGCGCTTACAAAGCGCTATCGGATACCGGTTTACTTTTGCCACGCCTATCACCCGAATGAACGGGGCACAAATGAACGGTTCAATCGAGAACTTCGTTACTATTTCCCGAAGGGAACACAGTTTGATCAGGTTTCAGAGGCCAATATTCAACGAGCCACAGCGCTTATCAATAACAAACGCAGAAAATGTCTCCGTTGGCAAACCCCAGTTCAAGCAGTGAGCAAGCCTCTTTCTAGGTGGTAACTTTATTATTGCAATCTAGGCATCAAATATGCTATAGCTTTGGTAGAAGAGTGGCGCCGCTTTTCTTTTTCATTTTCACACAAACATTGTCATTAATCCTAATATTTTAAATAAGGGGGGAAAAACATGAATTTGCGCAGCGTAAAGTTTATGTTTAAAGTATTTTTGACGAGTTTTTGTCTTACGTTTTTATTTGGCGGTGGAAAGGTATTAGCAGATACCAACTCTAGTTATACTGGGCACAACTCATGGGATCAATTGACAACTTCAAATGGAATTTGTGCTGGCATTTATTCAAAAAAAGATGCGAAGCTGATTCGTCTCCAACACCACATTTTTTCACATGAAAAAGATGGTAGTACAACACCTAACTATCTTTATGACGCCTATTTTGGCTACCAAGTTAACAATAACAAAACTGTTTGGTTGAATAATCTTGCAGTTGATCAAGCAGAATATATTAATGGCACTAATATCATTCATTCGGTCCAACACCATGATCAGCTTACTTTTGACAGCTATTACTTCACACCATTTTCCGGCACGGATGATGGCAGTTCCTCAATCATGTATATGTTGGTCAAGGTGACTAATAATGGTCCGACTCGAAATGTTTCATTATTTTCACAGCAGAACTTGCATCTTGGTACAGACTACGCGACAAAGGACGAAGAGACAAGCTATAATTCGTCTAACAACTATATTAAAGAATTCAACACTAAAACTGGCAGCTTTGCGATTTATAAGAACCTGAATTCACAAAATCAGCTCTATCAAACTGGTAACCAAAATCAGACACCAGTCAACTATTTGCAGAGCAACAGTAACTTGAATAATTCTATTCAGAGCCAGGGTGATGACCTAGTCAATGGGTTTGAGAACAAAAATATTCAAATTTCAGCTGGTCAGAGTCAATGGTTTGGGGTTGAAATTGGTCTGCGAGAAGACGGTAATGAAAATCAATTAAGTCAAACGGTCGATAGTAATGCTCAAACATCTTTGCAGGGATCGCCGGCCGCAATTTTGCAGCAGGAAGAAAATTGGTGGCAAAATTGGCACGCTAAAGAACGGATGCCTAAAGGACTAAACTCGCAAGAAACTCAGACTTATCGCCAGTCAACTGCTGTCTTGAAAATGTCGCAGGTTAGAGAAAAGAGCGAAGGTTATGGTCAGGTTCTAGCCAGTTTAATTCCAGGCGAATGGAGCATTGCTTGGGTTCGCGATGGTTCTTACTCGATTAAAGCCTTAATTGACTCGGGGCATTACCAAGAAGCCAAGGAAGCCTTGAACTTTTTCTTGAATGCTAAGACGAAGCAAAACAGCGATGGGACGAATTACTTCCAGAAAAATTATATTGAAAGTAATAATACTTCAGCTCCAATTTATGGACTGAACACTAAATTGAGTTCAAACTATCTTTTATCAGTCTGTCGCTATTTTGGTGATGGCAGCGAGGACTCTGATTATAATGACAATGGTCCGAACATTGAATTTGACGGTTGGGGCTTAGTCCTATGGGTTTTAGATGATTATATTAATCAGACGCATGACTATAGTTTCCTTTTGAACAATCAACAGGTGCTGACAGCTCAACAATGGATTAGCCGCAAACAACAAATTGTTGATAGTGCAAATCGAGGATTGACGACAGCTAAACAGACCACTGTAACCGCTAAGAACACCTATCAGACTGCCAAAGCTAAAGAAGAGCAAGTTAAGCAGACGACCAAAACAACGATTAATACAGCAAAGGGTTGGATCAAACGCAAACAAGGAATTGTTAAAGCTGCCAAACAAACTTTACGACACGCAAAAACTGCTCAGGACAAACAAAAAGCTCAGGCTTGGTTAACTGCTAAACAAGCAGAGTTAACTAAAGAACTCAACAAGCAAAACCAAGTGATTGCCCAAGCCCAACAACAGCTAACTACAGCTAAGGACCAGGTCAAGACTGCCAAGTCGGCTTTAGTCAGTGCAAATGCTCAGCAGCAAACTGCTAGCAACTGGCTTAAGGTTAAGCAAGCCGAATTGACCAAAGAAAAGGCTAAGCAAGAGCCAATCATTCAAGAAAATATTAAAAGTACTAATTGGTATAAGATCACAACTCAAGATGCTGATTTGCTAATCGAATTGGCCAATAAGCAAAATGGTTTAATTCAGCCAGATTCTTCAATTTGGGAAGAACATTGGACGCCATATTCTGTTTTGAAAAATGCTCCAGCCAGGCAACAATTTGCTTTCACTGACATTACGGCTTGGTCAGGTCTACAATCAGCTGCCGATATGGCGCAAAAACTTGGTTTTAACGATTCCTATCAAAAGTATAGCCAAGCTGCAGCCAAGCTGAAAACCAGCATTTTGAAGAACCTGATTACCACAGAAGATGGCCAACAAATTATTGCTTCATCGATAGAACGCAAAGGTGATAGTCAACATGAAAATGATGGTTCAACGGTTGAGGCCATCAATCAGGGCTTGGTTCCCTCGAATTCATCGTTAGCTCAAGGAATGATTGCCAGTTACAACAAATATCTGCGAATCAAAACTGGCAGCACCCCAGGATTTATGCGTGATCAAGACGGTGATTTGTATGATTCGCGTGAATGGGGTTTTATTGATTTACGAATTGCCGGCGCATTGGCTAAAATGGGTGATCGTTCAGAATCCAAAACGTTGATTGACTGGATGACCAGCCAAGCTCAGAACAATTATTACCTAATTCCAGAATTACTAGATTACACTAACCAAGACTATGCCGGTTCAGTTCCAATGGGCGGCTTCGGTTCAGGTTCATATATTCTAGCGCTCAACGATTACTACAACAAGTAAGTTCAATAGCAAAAAATCAGTCGATAGTATTTTCACCACTGGAATGACTAGAGTATTATCTTATGATAATGATCAATTATCTTTTAATGGCAGCCTAACATTGTACGTGGAGCTGAATGGGCATTTGAGTTGTATCAAAACGCTGGCAAATGAAGAACTATATCAACTGCTAGTTCCCATTACAGTCCGGATGATGTATAGTGAACTAACTTACAATATTGTCAATTTTTTATAGTTGCCATCAAGATGTATTGGTGGAGCATGGAGATGTACCATAAGTCCTTCAAATGGATCTGGTGCAAACAGTGTGAGAGATGACCATCTAACCAGCTATTGATCCTATGTTGAAGGTTATGCAGCTAACAATGCTTCTAATTCGTCCACGACTGAGAACCCGATGAGACTTAACTCTCGTCGGGTTCTTTTGCGTATTGCGTGAACAATTTCCACACCGCTCAACGTTGCACTAGCGGTTCGAATGCGTT
>NZ_BACQ01000041.1 GCF_000260435.1 Lacticaseibacillus zeae DSM 20178 = KCTC 3804
AGGTTCTTAGGCTTCTTAGAACGTAAATGATTGAGCAATTGAAGATCAGTTAATCAATATTTAAATTGGTGAGATGGTAGATTGCAAATTTATCAATCCAATTGTCAAAATCCATTAACGAGCCGATAGTTGTTATTTTCCCCGTATCAGCTTCTTTTTTAGCTTTTGATGCCCCGGGAGAATCCAGAAAGTTAACCAACACTTCATTATTGGCAGTTTTAACCGATGCAATCGTTTTATCTTTTCTAATACTCGGTACTCATTTAATTCGCCTCCAGATGTTTACCGTGTTTGTGCGACTGCAATTAACCTAATCCGTTATTGTAGGTGGACGGAAGCAAAAAAGCACGATTTAATGGCATTTTTATGCCGGTAAATCGTGCTTTTTTAAGTTAGGGGCTCCCCTGCTAATTGAAACGCCCTATTCAGAAACCGCTGGAACCGGGGTGGCCAGAAATTCAACGGGAATTTGATGGCCATAACTCAGTAGTTGCTGATACCAGTAGTAGCTGTCTTTACGGTAACGGCTATAAGTCCCGTTGCCCGCATCGTCTAAGTCGACGTAGACGAGCCCGTACCGTTTGGACATTTGGTTGGACGATGCCGAGATCATATCGGTGGGGCCCCACATGCAGTAGCCCATTAGCTCGATGCCGTCCTCGGCCATGGAGATCAATAGCTGCTGAATGTGTTGGCGTAAATAGTCGATCCGGTACTGGTCGTGAACGTGATGGCCCGCCGTTAAAGTGTCCGTGGCCCCCAACCCATTTTCGACGATGAAGAGTGGTTTCTGGTACCGGTCGTACAAGTCGATCAGGGATAACCGTAACCCAACGGGGTCGATCTGCCAGCCCCATTCACTTTCTGGAAGGTAGCGGTTGTAAACCCCGGCCGTCCGGTTCGCCTTGGTCACTTTGAGACCAGTTGGATCGGCTGCCGTGCAGATCGACGAGTAGTAACTAAACGCAACGAAGTCTGCCGTGTTTTGTTGTAACAACGCGCGGTCTTCGGCGGAAATCGTTAACGGGATCCCCTTCCGCTTAAGTGTCGTCAGTAAGTACTGGGGGTAGCGCCCCCGAACCTGAATATCACTAAAGGCGTAGACGTCACGCATCGTTTCAGTTGCGGCCAGGACGTTTTGTGGATCACTATTATACGGATAAACCATGGTTCGTGTAATCATGGACCCCACTTGCAAATCCGCGTAACGTTGGTGACAGTATTGAACGACTTTGGCGGCGGCTAAGAATTGGTGGTGCATTGCTTGATAAATCACTGCTTCAAAGTTCTGGCCCTGAAATCGATCGGCAACTAGCCCGGCAGATGAAAATGGGTGGCGAATAATGCTATCGACCTCGTTGATTGGAATCCAGTACTTCACATCATCGTGCAAGTAATCGATCACCGTTTGGGCAAATTTGTTAAAGTAGCCGATGACTTGTGGATCGAACCAGGCGTCGTAGTTTAAGACGAGGTTTAGGGGCATTTCATAATGAGACAACGTCACGATCGGCGTAATGTTGTACTTTTTAAGTTCTTGGACGACCGCTAAGTAGTAGTCAAGACCGGCTTGATTTGGCTGGGCGTCATCCCCGTTGGGAAAAATTCGGGCCCAACTGATTGAGAAGCGGTACGTGTTGATACCCGTTGCTGCTAATAATTTAATATCCTCCCGGTAACGATGATAAAAATCAACGCCATGCCGCTTTGCCCAACCTTTTGTTGAATGATCAGTCAATGCAAGTTCAATTTCATGGCTGTCCATTTGATTAACAGCTTGATAATCATTTGTATCTATTTTTGGTCGATAGCGCATGCAGTCAGCAATTGACATTCCTTTTCCGTCTTCATCCCAACCACCTTCCACTTGATTCGCGGCAGTGGCAACTCCCCACATAAAATTCGGTGCCGTCTTGAAATAATCCATTGTAATTCCTCCAACTATGCCAGCATTAACAAGTTATTACCAACTTTTACAGATTGATTCGATTCCGGTACGGGCAAGACTTCTAAGAAATCCTTTGTATTTAATACAATAATCATCACGGTAGGATCATACCCGGCAGCCGTGATTTTCTCCAAATCAAACTTCAACAGTGGCTGTCCTTCATGAAAACGTTCACCTTTCTTGACTAAGGTTTCAAAATACTTGCCGTGCAATTCAACCGTATCAATCCCGACATGAATCAACAAATCAGCATCATTATCCAAATGAATTCCAATTGCATGGCTAGTGTCAAATACTGCGGATGCAATACCATCGGCCGGTGCAACGACCAGGCCTTCACTCGGAATCACCGCGATACCGTTTCCCATAACACCACTCGCAAATGTCTCGTCGTTCACTTCGCTTAATTTCCGTGTTTCACCGACAACTGGACTGTTGATTGTGTGTTTAGTCGTTACGACTTTATCAGCCTCAGCTTGTTCTTTTTTTGTCGTCTCATCACTCACTGGATCATCAAATCCAATGAGCCAAGTGGCAACAAAGGTTGCGATACTTGCAATAACAATGGTGGCAATGGCTAACACAACAAAATTTTCCGTCCTCGAGACCCACATCGGTAGACTTAACAATCCGGGGGTAACATAAATAAAAGCCTTCATTTTCATAAATCCAGCAAATAATCCAGCAATGGCACCACCAATCATCGCACCATACATCGGCTTCTTTAACTTCAAGTTAACACCAAACATTGCAGGCTCAGTAATACCACCTAAATAAGCCGTAACTGTCGAAGAAAGTGCTAAAGCGCGTAATTGCTTATTTTTAGTTTTTAATCCAACTGCTAATGAAGCTGCAGCTTGGGACATGTTCGAGCAAAGTGCGACCACTCGGATGATTGGATCGAATCCTTGCGTTGCAACTAGTTGAATACTGATTGGGCTCAATGCCTTGTGAATACCAATCGAGACCAACCATGGATAAGCTGCTGCTAACAATGGAATGGCAATGAAACCAGCATGTTCATACAAGAACATACTTACAGAGGCAATTCCCATAGAAATCAAGTTGGCAATCGGTCCAAGAACGATAAATGTTAAAGGCGCTGTGATTAACATGATTAGCATTGGCTCAGCAAACACTTTAATCATTCCTGGCGTAATCTTTTTAACAAACTTTTCGATATATGACATCATCCAAACGGATAGGATGGCCGTAATCAAGGTTGATGAGTATGAGACCAGCTGAACAGGGATGCCAATAAAACTAACGGGTTTGGCAGCCGCAACTAAGGCCGTCCAGTTCGGATTGACCGTAACCAGGCCCATGAAGGCTCCTAAGTATTGGTTAGTTTTAAAAATTTTGGCGGCGGAAAACCCGATAAACGCGGGCATGAAGAAGTAGCCGGTATCAAAAATCAAATTCAGCATTTGATACGTTTGGCTCTTGTCGGAGAGTACCCCGGTAAGCGTTAAGATAAGAAGGAGCACCTTCCCCATCCCGGCACCAGCTAAGAGCGGAATTGCAGGGGCGATCGAACCGGTAATGGTCCCGATCACTTTATCAAATAAGTTGCGATTGTCTTTCCCCGAATCGGCGGTCGTGCCCTGGTTATCTAAGTCGAGCATATCAGCGAGCTCGTTATAGACATCTTCAACGTTATTGCCGATCACTAATTGGTATTGACCAGCTTTTTTGACGAGTTGTAGGATTCCTGGAATATTTTTGACGGCATCATCGTCCGCCTTGCTTTCATCTTTCAAAACAAAGCGTAAGCGGGTCGCACAGTGCACGACCGATTTGACGTTGCCTGGTCCCCCGACGCCCTTAATAATGGCTTGATTCATTGCTTCATACTTCATCATGTTGCCTCCCCGTATTTTCGGTGATCCGTGCAATGTGAATCGTCATGTAGAGTAGGTCCTCATTGCTAAGATCATAATTATAAGTTTGGTGAATAAACGTTTTAATCTTTAACGCGCATTCGTACGCGGCGACCTTTTTACCTTTAATAATTGCAAGCAGGTCGTTACTGAGGTCACCAATGGATTGTTTTTCATTGTTGTACATCATGTATTGCCAGAAAAATTTTAAGTGCGTGACAAACCGGTTATAATCGAGTGATTCCCGATCAATATCTATTGCCAGTTGGTACGTGACGATGCTGGTGAGTTTCTTAATAAAGTTGACGACAGCTTGAAAGTCATCTAACCGGTTCCCGAGTTCCCCGCTAATAATATGAATTGCAATGAACCCCGCCTCGTCTTCTGGTAGTGGTACCCCGCACTGTTGTTCGATCAGCTGTAACGCCCAGAGACCAATCGAAAATTCTTTGGGATAAAAGCTGCGAATCTCCCAAATAAATTGGTTGGTTAAAAATAAGTGTTCCTTGGCTCGGTCGACAGCGGACGCAATGTGGTCCGTTAAGGCGATGTAGACGCTGTCGGTCAGGTCGATCTGATCATCTGCTTGGGCCTTATCAACGATGCGTTTGGCAATTTGGAAAAACTGGATTGGGATATCGTTGATCATATCTAAAATTAGTTTTCGGTCCCCACGGCTAACCGGAGCAAACGTTTTATAAATCTTACTTTCATCAACCTCCTCATTGACGTGTTTACCGTAAGCCACGGCCTTGCCAACAACGATAAGTTCTTGGTGATCATCAGTGTGCGTGATAAATGCATTATTGTTCAGGATCTTTTTGATTTTCATCACATCACTCCCCCTTAAATGACGTTTTTTTAATAAAAAAAGCCCACTTAGCCCCTCGACTAAGTGGGTTTTGTGTAGCACTGAAACTTTGCTATAACAATCCCAATGAATTATTCGTCATTAATTTATGTGTTAATGTTAGCGCTTTTATTTACGGGTGTCAATCACCTTTTAAGCCTATTCAATGATAGCAATGGTCGACTTCCCTGGTTTAACGGGCCTGATCGTTAGTCAGAAGTTTCTAAGTCGGTACTGTGTTCACCTAGTATCTGTGAAACATTGATAGTTGGTAAAATTAATGCTGGATATTCATTAGACGCATTAGTTATCCCTGATACTAAGGCCCGAACATAGGGATAAAAGATTGCAACGGCGTTTTTATTGATCAAGGTGTCAATGCCTACTTGTGCTTGGTCGCGGTTTGCTTTGATTAAAGCAACGACCGCTTTGGTCTCTTCCTCTTGGGACATCAAACCAACTCACAATCGAATGTTTTTCACTGCGATAATTTGTTACCTACAGGAAACAAATTACCTAATGATTAGGAATTAACTAAAATTTTCAGTATAAAATATCCGTTGGCGGTCATCAAAATTCATTGACTCTTGGCACCGGATATTTATAAAAATTATGATTAATATCGTGCTTTCTTTAAACCAAGTATGTAACGGCAAATTTGATAGTTAAACGCTACTGAGACGCGTTATCCAGATTAGTTGTTAAAGTGACGGCTGAATCGACGGGTCATCAGGTGGACTCCGGCGATGATGAGTAAACCAAATCCAGTGATGAAACCCAGCCACCCAGTGGTCCGTTCATTGGTTTGAGGTAGCTCCGTCTGTAACGCCATGGCTTTGGCCGCTTTTTGCTGGGCGGTCTCATTTTTTATTGGTTGGGCCGTGTCGGTTACTGAGTCTACGGACTGATCAGTATCGTGAGCCGGTTGTTTTTGTTGTTCTTTAAGCGTCGGTTTGGACTCCGGTGCTGGTTGGGCAGCTGGCGTAGCGGCTGCAAGCAAGGTCGTCATCAATCGTTGGCGTACGGCCGCTTGGTTGCGTTGGGTTGCGCTAAGCTGGTCCGTGAGGGTCGCAAGGTGTTCCCGCGCAGTGGTCACGGCTTCTTTTGCGGTGGTCATGGCCTTTTGATCTGCTTGAAGGTGCTGACGTTCTTGTTGAGCGTCCGCTAGTGATTGCTTGCAAACTTGAAGGTCTTGTGGGGCTTCGTCACGATGTTGAATAGCGTCTTGTCGGTCATTTAAATCTTTAAGGCCTCTAACCACGTATGTTGCAACGCTTCTTTTTTAGTCGCATCGCTTTCTTTATCAGTTGCGGTTTTTTTAGCGGCAACTTCTTTCGCGAGGGACTTAATTGTGGCCCGGTCTTGACTAAGCTCGTCTTGATTGATTTGCGCGACAAAATGCGTTTGTTTCTGGACCTGTGCAACTTGATCATCGACTTCTCGTTTATTCGCATCAATTGCCGCTTGATCAACGGGTTTGGTATGCGCTAACTGATCTGTGGCGGTCGCCAGCGCTTGTTTAGCGGTTTCGATTTCCGCTTGTAACGTGGTGAGTTGGGTCGTTAATTGTTGATCCGACTGTTCCGTCGTTTTAAGCGTGGTCTTTAACGAATCATGGGTTGTGGCGAGTTGCGCAGTCGGTGATTGCCGGGGTGTTTCGACGTGTGCCCGTTGGGGTTGGATTAGAGCGAGGGCGGTACTGGCGAGGGCAATGGTGCTCATGCTAAGGACGGCTCGATTCGTCATGCTGACTTCTCCTTTATGGGCGCTAGTAGTCGTGCTGCCAATTGCTGAAATGCTTGTACGTGTTCATTATGTCAAAGTATATTAGGAATACAACTAAAAATCCTAATTGACAAGCTCCAACTTGTTGCTAGTATTAACTAAGTTATACGGACGATCCGCGCCTGATTCAGGTCGTGACGGCCCTTACTAGCAAAGAATTCCAAAAGTCGAAAAAGTTTATTAATATGGTAGATTGTAAAATTAATCCGAACGCTGTTCGGACAAAAAAGATCAGCTTCCTTTAAAATGGTGTTTACCACAAACACATCTTTTAGGAGCTGATCTTTTGTCTAGTATAACCTATTCCGAACGAATTAAAATCGAAACCTTTTGTGAACTAGGGCTGTCCAATATCCAAATGGGCGTTCGGCTGAACCGATCACCGTCAACAATTTCTTATGAATTATCTCGATGTCAACCTTATCAGGCTGAATTAGCACAAACAGATGCCGAATACAAGCGATTACGATGTGGTCGGAAAACTAAGCTGAGCGATGAGTTAAAGCAAAAAATTCTCAACCATTTACGTCTAAACTGGTCACCAGGAATGATTGCTCACGAATTTAAACTAGCTACTAAATCTATTTATAATTGGCTAAATCAGGGGAGAATTGGTTTCTCCTTGAATGATCTACCTGAACATGGCGTACGCCAACGGCGTAACGTTGACCAACGATCCAAATATAATCAATCTTTGGGGCGATCAATTGAACAGCGTCCCATGATGATTAATCAACGTAATCGCATCGGCGATTTTGAACTAGATACAGTCGTTGGTCCTCGTGGGCATAGTAAGGCAGTTTTATTAACTTTAATCGATCGAAAATCACGGTTCCTTTGGGCATACCGGTTAAAAGATCAGACGACAGCGACTGTTAATGAAGCACTAACTAAGTTCCTAACCACTTTTAATGGTCCGGTGCACAGCTTTACTGTGGACCGTGGCACTGAGTTGAGTGGGCTAGTATCACTTGAATCACAATCTGGTATTAAGGCCTATTACTGCCATGCTTATACGCCAGCTGAACGTGGTAGTAATGAACGCTTTAATCGGAATTTACGTTATTTTTATCCTAAAGGGACTCGTTTTGAGCACATTAGTGCTCAAGATTTAACGACGACGTTACTCCAAATTAACCAGCGACCGCTTAAAATACTCGACTGGCAAACACCGTATCAGGTTATGCTGATAAATTTGTCCAAAAATTCGGATTAAATTTGCAATCTACCTTTTAAAAAGAAGAAGGAATCTAAAAAAGCGGTAACTACAAAGTTAAAAGGTTTGACTTTGTAGTTACCGCTTGAAAACAATTTTAATCCGTTTCAAAAACAACCGCTTGATAAGGATGCAAAATTAAATTAGTAGCATCTTGAACTAAGTTGGTTTGATTGTTAAGTAGAAGTGAGCCGGTAGGAAGGGAGACTTTTTGACTTTCGGCAGACAAATTAACGAAAACACTAATTATTTGTTCTCCCAGTTGACGTTGATAGGCGATGACGTCATCAGGAGCCGGGAGTTCAATTAATCTGCCATCGATTAAGGTTGACCGATAGTGCGGATTATGCCGCAATTTTCCCATTGCTCGATAGAAGTTCAGTACAGATGTAGGATCTAAATTTTCATCTGCTACGTTAATTTTCTGGCGATCATTTCCCATGCTTAACCAAGGCTGAGTCTTTGAGAAACCGCCAAAGCTGGTATTATTCCATTGCATCGGTGTCCGAGCATTATCACGAGAACGATCATTTAAAAGCTCTAGTGCTTGTTGTGGCTGGAAGCCAGCTTTGAGAGCCATTTGATAATTGTTAATTGATGAAACATCATTAAACTCAGAAATTTTAGTTCGCTGAAAGTTCTTCATGCCAATTTCTTGACCTTGGTAGATGAATGGAACTCCTGGTAAGAAATAGTACATGGCCGCTAAAGCTTTGGCAGCTTGAGGAGTTTGTTCAGCTTTGTTGCGAATTAGTTTTGATAGAACGCGAGGTTGGTCGTGGTTTTCTAAGACATTGGCCGTCCAGCCACCAGCTTGCTTAATCGATTTTTGGGTCGAAAAGATGGTGTCTTTCAACTCTTTAATCGACCAGTCAGCCTTACCACGATACCATTCATCAACATTGGCAATATCAATATTAAGGTAACTGAAATCAAAAATCATCGAGAAATAGCCATCAGGACCAATGAATTGTGGTAAATCACCAGCCGGAACACCATAGGCTTCACCTACTGTAACCGCATTATATTTATCAAAAGTAGCTGCTTTTAATTCGTCAAGGAACTTATTTAAACCAGGTCGGTTTTGCCCCTTTTTAGTTACGGCAACTAGACCATCATCACCGTCTGGTGGTAGACTAGCCCAATCAAGATCCTTTTTCAGGTGAGTAATTGCATCAATTCGGTAACCAGCAATGCCTTTATCGAGCCACCAATTGATCATTTGATAAATTGCTTGTCGTAATTTAGGATTTTCCCAATTTAGTTCCGGTTGTTGTGGAGCAAATGTATGAAAATAATAAGTTCCGGGCTCATTGGGGACCTCTGTCCAAGTAGAACCGCCAAAAATACTGCGCCAATTATTCGGAACTTTCCCATCGGTAGTTTTTTTGAAGATATAATATTTACGATAAGGACTGCTTGGATCGGCCAATGCTTGTTTGAACCAAGTATGTTGATCTGAGGTATGGTTGACAACTAAATCCATAATCAATTTGATTCCTCTTTTTTTGGCTTCGACCAACAGTTGGTCAAAGTCAGCCATAGTACCAAATTGCGGATCAATTGCTTGATAATCGGAAATATCGTATCCCATGTCGACCATCGGTGATTGGTAAACGGGAGAAAGCCAAATCATGGTAATTCCCAGTGATTTTAGATAATCTAAATGCTGAATGACTCCCTGTAGATCACCAATTCCGTCATTGTTTGTATCTTGAAATGAACGTGGATAAACTTGATAGACAATCTCACCTTTCCACCAACGAGTATTTGTCATCTAAGTCAGCTCCCTTTTTCTCTATCTTATATTTTTTCTTTAATTAATGAAACTGAAAGACTACCAATTAACATTAAAATTCCTGAGATTAAAATCATTGCAGGAAATTTACTTCCAACTGCTGGGAAAATTGCAAACGAAGCGACTGAAGCAACAATTTGTGGTAAGCAAATTGAACCATTGAATAGACCAAGGTAAGTTCCCATATGTGAATAACCATCAAGTGCGTTGGTAACCATAATGAAAGGATAAGCCATCATGCCAGCCCATGAGATACCAATCAGGATAAATGAGAATAACAAGCCAAATTGTGAATGAATGAAGAAAAATGAAATAAAGCCGATTGCACCTAAAAATAATGATAGGGTGTAGCCAAGTTTATTTTTACCAGCCGGAATTTTTGATAAAACCAGTGACCAGATAACAGCAGCAACTGCATAAACGGCTGATAAGATTCCAAACCAATTAGCACCAGCTTGATAACCAGAACTGGTTGGATCAGCAGCATGATAGACTGTTGCCGCAACGCTGCCAGCACCATAAGTCCAAAGATACTGGAAAGCCATCCAGCAGAAAAATTGAGTTAAAGTAACACTCCAAAAAGTTTTCGGTGCTTCTTTTAATAACTGCAGCATACTTTTGCTTTTTTCGTTAGCGTTGTCTTCATTTAAAGCTACACCATGATATTTCTTGTAAGTATCATTATCATATTCATGAACTGAAAAAACTGAAATTAAAGAAAAAATAACCAGAATTACTGCTCCTACATAAAATGAAATTCGAACAGAATCAGGAACTTGACCTGCAGCTGCTGTATTAGCCACACCGATAGCTGTCAAAAGGTAAGGAAAAATTGTTGCTAAAACAGAACCAGTATTGGACAAAAAGCTTTGAATTGAATAAGCATATGATTTTTGCTTTTCGTTGACCATATCACCAACAACCATCTTAAATGGCTGCATAGCAACATTTGAACTCAAATCCATAAATAAAATAGCAATTGCGCCAAACCATAAGGCAGTTGAAGTTTTGAAGCCGAAACTGCCTGAATTTGGTAATAAAAACATTACAATAACTGAGACTAAAGCGCCAACTAGCAAGTAAGGCATTCGCCGTCCAAAGCGTTTACTCCATGTTCGATCAGATAAATAGCCAACGATTGGTTGGACAACCATTCCTGCTAATGGTGGTAAAATAAAGAAGAAGCCAAGCTTGGTTGGGTCTGCTCCAAGAGTTTGAAAAATTCTTCCCATTTGAGAACTTTGTAAAGAAAACGCCATTTGAACTCCGAGAAAACCAAAACTTAACATCCAAATGGTGGATAATGGCAAATTTGGCAAAGTAGTTTTATTTTTGTTTTCCATTGTAGATACTCCTAAAATAAATATTTGAAATCGATTTCACAAATAAATTTTAGCACGCTAATTTTATTTTGAAAATGCTTAAAACTCTGTTAGCGCTAACAAGATTTTTCGGCTAACAGAGTATAGTAAAACAATTTTGGAGGTGAGGTTCATGATAACATTAGCTGATGTTGCCAAAGAATCACATGTTTCAACGATGACGGTCTCAAGAGTGTTGCATCATCCCGAACAGGTTTCAGATGAAGTTAGACAAGCTGTTCAGCAGGCTATTAGTAAGTTAGGTTATAAGCCTAGTCGAGTTGGACAAGCCTTATCACAGCAGCGTCAATTTGCTATTCAATTTCTAATTTTAGAAGATATTCAACAAGTCGATCCATACTATGCCAAACTATTGTTATATATTGCAGATTATTTGCGTGAACAAGGTTATACATTGGAGATTAGTCATGATTTGACTGATCATTCTAGTCAAGTTGATGGAACCTTTGTCAGCGGTGCAAGACAACAAGACTTGCCATTATTAACCAAGTCATCTGATCCGATCGTATCTTATGGTCAGCTTGATCAAACGATTAAATATGTTGATATTGATAATTTCCACGGCACCTATCAAATGACACACTATTTAGCAAAGTGTGGGTATCAAAACTTGCTTTATTTTGGACTTGATTTGAACGAGGCTTTTGCGATTTCGCGTGAGGAAGGGTATTTGCAAGCCATGACGGAATTAAATAAAATGCCAACTATTTTTCGGATCGATAATACTGAACAGGCAGCAGCCAACCTAATCGAGCAATTAATTATAACTGATAATAGTGTGATTGTTGCGGCCACTGATCGGATTGCAATTGGAGCTTTACAACAACTTTTACACTTGGGTATTAAAATTCCCGCTGACGTTGGAGTAACTGGCTTTGATGGCGTCTTTATTAATCAGATTTCATTACAACACTTAACCACGGTACAGCAACCGCTTAAAAAAATTGCCCAATCAATGGTTGAACTGCTGTTAGGAATGATTGAAAAACGCCCTGGAAAGTCAACTTTAATTCCCCCACAATTATCAATTGCACAAACAACTCGAGTATTAGAAGAGAAATGAATCTAATGCGGTCTTGACAAGTTGTTTTCAAAATCCCCACTATTATAACTATTAACTAGTTAACTAATTTTTTGGAGGTGGGGGACGGTCACATGAATATAGGGCTGTTGTTTAATCAAATTTTTTTGATGTTTTGTTTAATGTTATTAGGCTTATTGGCCACTATCAGTTAAGTTTAGGATTTGTTGTTCGGCTTGGGCGACTAATTGTGCTTTCCAGGCTTTAACGTCTGCTTTACTCGGCATTGTCTACCCCTCCTCATCTTCAAAAATATCATTCAATATAGGGGCTACGTTGATTTGAATCGGGGTCGTGCCATAAAGGGCGATGTAGCCATCAGCTAATTTTTGCCAAGCCACTTGATAATAGGCTCCGTTACCAGTGATTTCTTTTAAATACTTGTAGGTTCCTTTAGCCTGTAAAACTGGTAATTCACTCCCAATGACTGCTAATTTATTATCCATTTTATGATCTCCATTGCTTTGCTAACCTCACCCGTTGTTTGGGTTTACTTTTAGGGTTGTAAAAGTGAACCTAAATGACGGGTTCACCAACCGGAACGTAGTGCAGGGCGGTAGGCAGGTTCTAATCAAAATCAAAACTTAATTTATGGCCGTCAAGCTTTAACTTGGCAGCAAACGACTTTCCTTTTTTGCTCTTGAAACCCTTTAATTTGCTGGTTTTCCCCTTGGTGACCAGCGCTTTAATTGCGGTCTTACCAAGCGTCTTGCTACTCCATTTCTTGGGTAGGGTAAAGTCCTCGCCTTGCTTAGGCTTTACAATGTAAAATTTCTGTTTATTTAAAACGGTCGCTTGTGGTGTTTCTAAGAAGACCTCGTCGGACTTTTGTGCTTGCTGTTGGTGATTGATTTGTTGCTTAATGGCTGCATTGCCGGTTAATTGTGTGGGAACATCAGCGATTAACTTGGCCACAAAGTTCTTAATCTGGCTTAAAAAGTTATCCGGGGTGCGTTCTTCGGTACTGATTTGCTGTAACGCTTGCTCCCATTTAGCCGTCATTTCTGGACTTGTTAGCAAGGGTTCGAGTTCAACCGCTTTACATAAAGTAATCCCGGCTTCACTGACGTGGAGCTTGTTCTTTTCAGAGACGAGATAGCCGCGTTTCTTTAACACTTCCAGCACATTGGCCCGGGTCGCACTTGTCCCAATGCCTTGCACCTCTTTTAGAATTGCTTGGGCTTCTTCATCATCAAGCGTTTTGCCGGCAGTCTTCATGGCCATAATCAGGGTACCTTCGGTAAAGGGTACCGGAGGTGTCGTTTCTTTTTGCGGCGTTTGCAGATTCGCTTGAACTTGGTCGCCTTGGTGAACGATCGGTAGGGTGGCTGCCTCTTGCTGGTCGGCTTTGTTTTCATCAAATAAAGCTTGCCAACCTTGCTTAGTTGGGACCTTAGCCGTTGCTTTAAAATTGGCGTCACCAACTTGGGTAATAATGGTAGTTTCCTCGTACTCGTACGGATCAGCAAACATGGCTAATGTGGTTCTTAAAACCAAATCATAGACCTGTTGCTGTAATTTAGGTAAGGCAGCTAATTGATCTTTCGTCGGGACAACTTTAGTCATGATAATGGCGTAG
>NZ_BACQ01000040.1 GCF_000260435.1 Lacticaseibacillus zeae DSM 20178 = KCTC 3804
CAAGATTAAACGCTGATAAAAGATCTGATAATGCGTGAATTTAAGTGACAACCATACGCATTCGGCAGAACCGGACAATTTTTGTCCGGACCATTGACATTCTTGCCAATTGCCAGTGCAAAGGCAGCAAGAAAACGTGTGCATAGCTACATCTGGTATGGTGTTGGTGCAAGTAGCCAGTTGGGATTAGAAGCACTTGATCGTTATATGCCTCGTATCAAAGCGCAGACACCAAAGGGAAGCATCGTTGCTTTGGACTACGAAGATGGTGCTTCTGGCAATATGGCAGCTAATACGGATGCCATTTTAGCTGGCATGCGGCGCATTCGTTCAGAAGGCTACACGCCCATGTATTACAGTTACAAGCCATATACATTGGCACACGTCGATTATCAGCGTATTCTGAAAGAATTTCCTAACAGCCTTTGGATAGCTGCTTACCGTGATTATCTGCCAACTACCAAACCTGACTACGGTTATTTTCCAAGTATGGATGGGGTAGCTATTTGGCAGTACACGAGTGCATTTGGGTTGTCACAAGGCCTCGATGGTAACATTGATCTGCTTGGTGTCGCCGATAATGGATACTCGAAGCAGCCAGTAACACCTATCACCCCAGCACCAAGCAAACCAGCGCAATCAACCGCAGCCACTGATACCGATTATGCGCAAACTGGTGTTTTCAAGCCTTCCACGACTGTTAACATCCGCACTGGTGCCGGCACCGGCTATGCATCCGTTGGTAGCTATGCACCCGGTGAAAGTGTGATTTATGATCACGTGTATATCCGTGGCACATATGTTCGGGCGCGTTATCTCAGCTACTCAGGCAGGTATCATTATGTTGCCTTGGGCGTAAATGGTGGTGAGAGCTATGGTTCGCGCAGTTCAAATGCGCAAACCTATTCGCACACGTATTATACAGTCCGCTCTGGTGACAGCTTCTGGAGCATTGCTAACAAGTACGGCATTAGCATGTACACGTTAGCCGTCAACAATGGCAAGTCAATCTACAGCCTGATCTATCCGGGCGAGAGCCTGTACATCAGGTAACAAAAAAGTCCTCTGCTCGCTAACGCGGGTGGAGGGCTTATTTTTGTTGCTTTGAAGCACGGGCATAATGCTGTAAAATAAGATACGTAAGCAACTAAATATTTTAGTCAGCCTGTAATACCTTGTCGTTCTGCCTCCCTTGCTCAGGGAGGCTTATTTTTGTGCACAGAGTTGACAGAATCGACTCAAAAAGGCAAAAGGTTTACATATGCCGGATTAGGTAACTTACTATGAGCAAATTGTTTGCATACCCAGCATAGCCATGCGATACTGACGGTCAAGGAGCAAAACTCCAATAGCTAGGAGTAAAAAGCTCCTTAGGAGTTGGCAAGCTAAGCTGCTACCCACCCCAAGAATAATCGCGCATACGGACTGTATACTGTTAGGAACCTGCCCCCCTCGGCGGGTCTTCCAGATAAAAGCAATTCCTTGCCAACTCCGCCCCATCCTATATGGATGGGGTTTGCGTTTTGATTGCTTTTGTGCGCTAAATTATCAGCCACAGCAAGGCCGTTGAAACACGATTTAATAACTTGCTTCTGGATGCTTCTAGATTTGTCAGTCAAAGGGGACAAAAAGGGGACAAGGATACCTCAAATGTTGATACATAGCTATCAGTTATGCCCGGTGGAGGCATTTGTGTTAACCGGCGAACGCTGACAAAATCGCATAAGGGGTCTTTGATATGCAACCCGTGTTACTAGCCACCGTCCATCACCCAAATGTCTCTTTGCCTCAGCTACAACAGGTTGTGGCGAGTGTCAGCAAAATGTTTTCGGCTATTTACGTCACAATCAGTTCTGTCACTAATAATGAGATCGCGCGTTTACTAGACGAAGCGCCAAAATTTCATTGCCGCATTATTGGGCCGCATGGTGCTGCCGATGCCCGCCGAAAAGTACTTGAGTTTGGTTTGCAGGATGTCCATTATGCGGCATCATTTTTTTACTGCGATTTTGATAAGATCGTGGTGGCGGTGGAACGGGCGGAGCCTGCGCTAGAAGCATTTGTGAAACGACTTCAGGCGGTTGACGGGTATCAGATTGTCGGTCGTGATTCAGTGGTGATGCGTAGTTATCCGGCAACTTGGCGCGAAACCGAGGCGATTACTAATAAAGCGGCGTCTGCGGTGTTGGGATTGCCTGATTTGGACATAACGGCTGGATGTTGTGCTTTTAGCCAAGAAGCGGCTAGGTATATTTTAGCTAACTCAGAAGGCTTGCTGACAGATACAGAATGGCCGTTGATTTGTAAAGCAGCGAAATTGCCAATCACGACAATAAAAGTTAGCTTCTTACCTTATGATCAGGCAGTCAATGCCGGACGAGACGATGATAATTGGCGTGGCTATGCGTCACGGCTGAGGCTTGCTTATCAAGCACTGCAGTCATTGGAGCAAGGTGCGGATAGGCTGAACCGAACTGATACGCCCAAACAAGTTAAGGTTGGCTGGCCATATAATGGTCATTGAGATTTTGACAGTTTTCCACTTTTGATCGGCGAGCATAAAAAACATCCTTTGAGCTTCATTACGCCCAAAGGATGTTTTTTCGTACCACCTATTTCTTCTCTGCCGCTACCAACGCCTGCGATAGATCATCAATCATATCCTGCTGATCCTCCAGGCCAATCGCGATGCGGACATGCTGCGGCGTTAAACCGGAACCTGCCCGTTTTTCTTCCGGTAGTTTGAACCATGGTAGTTTGACTAAGCTGGAGACGGTGCCTAGTGAATCGGCGAAGTCAAAGACCTTGGTGCTGTTGACAAATTTCAGTGGATCAATGTTGTCGGCAAGCTTAATGGACAACAGGCCGCTCGCGCCGGTGGTTTCCTGTTGAGCCAGCGCGTAACCCGGATCGCTTGGCAGTCCGGGATAGTAAACGTGGGCAACATCGGGGTGTTGGTTCAAAAATTCAGCTACTGCCTGGGCGTTGGCCGTTTCTCGATCGAGGCGAACGGCGAGGGTTGCGATGCCGCGCGACACTAGGCTACAGTCCACGGGGCTTAAGATGGCGCCGATCGTGTTTTGCAAGAAGGCCAACTTTTCACTGAGGTCAGGGTGGGCGGAGACGACCAGTCCGGCAATTAGGTCGCCGTGGCCGCCAAGATACTTGGTTGCGCTGTGTAGCACAATGTCAGCACCAAGATCGAGCGGCCGCTGGTAATAAGGGGTTAAGAAGGTGTTATCCACAATCGTGATGAGGTGATGCGCCTTCGCAAGCGCGCTAATGGCCTTCACGCTGCTGACTTTCAGTAGGGGATTGGAAAAGGTTTCAAAAAAGATGGCCTTGGTTTCAGGGCGGATCGCCGCTTCTACTGCCGCCAAGTCGCGCGTGTCGACCGCAGTGAAGGTCAGGCCGTGCTGGGCAAAGTATTGATTGATCAACCGATCCGTCCCACTGTACAGTGAGTCGCCGATGATGAAGTGGCTACCATTGGGAAAGATGGCCAACACAGTGGCAATGGCGGCGACCCCACTGGAAAAAGCAAAGCCGGCGTCACCATTTTCCAATGTTGCAATTTGTCGTTCTAAATATTCGCGGGTCGGGTTACCACTGCGCGCATAGTCCCAGTGGGTTTCCTGTCCATCAGGGGCAAACCGGAACATGGCGCTTTGATAAAGCGGCGGCACGATGGCACCAGCCTGATCAGTCTGTAGTTGCGGTCCATGAACTAATTTCGTATTGAATTGAGTCATAAAAACCCGACCTCCCTTTGATGAACATGTTGACTATGTATTGCCGCGAATTTCGAGCATTCGCGGCTTGAAAGTTCAAAAGCAGTACTATAAGTTACTTCGTCGTTAAATCGGCGCCGAAGTATTTTTGCGATAACTTCTTCAGTGTACCGTCTTTGCGAAGCTCCTTGATACCTTTAGAAAGAGCAGCTTGGAGCTTCGGTGATTTCTTGCTGACCATTCCGGCAATGTCGTCGGGCTTTGCCGCACTGGTTGTGAGCGTTTGGCTCTTTAGACCAGCAGTTGAATTGCTCTTGGCATAAGCATACCAAGCAGCGCTGGAGTTAATGGTGCCGTCAGCGCGTTTTTCTTTGACCAGGTTTAATGAAACCGTGAAGTCGCCGGACGGTGTAATGGTCGCGCCGTACTTTTTCGCTAAGGCGGCGTTTGGCGTACCGGTACCTTCAACGAATTTCTTGCCTTTAATGTCACTCAGCTGCTTAATCGAAGTATCGTCGCTGCGAGTGATCAAGGCGTAACGCGAGTACATATACGGTGTCGTGAAGGCATAAACTTTCTTACGTTGCGGCGTTTCGGCAATGTTGTTGAGCACCAGATCGAACTTTTGGCTGCCAAGACCGGCGATCAGGGAATCCCATTGAGTAGGGACAAACTTGGCCTTAACGCCGACTTTTTTGGCTAAGGCCTTGCCGAGTTCAACTTCGAACCCTTGTAGCTTACCGTCTTTGCGATAGGAAAACGGGGCATAGGTTCCTTCAAGGCCGATCGTGAGTTCGTTCTTATTAATTAGTTCGGTTTTGACGTCGCTACTTTTAGACGTACTGGACGATCCGCTGCTGCAGGCCGTCAGGGTAAAGGCAACGAGCGCCATGATTGGCAACAGGAACCACAACTTTTTCTTCAACATCATACTTCTTCCTTCCATAAATAGCGTTGTGCGTTCACTGGCGCTTGTGCCAGTGGCCGCGCGATGGTAATCACCTTACAACTGAGTCGACTGGGTGTTTGCCGTATAGCGTGAGGTGACTTTTTCGAGGTAGCGCTGACCCCAGGATAAAACGGTGCAGACAATCGCATAGAGCAGTGCTACCAGTGAGTACATCAACAATGGCTGGTAGTTTTCAGCCGCAATTTGCTGACTGACCTGAAACATTTCGACGATAGTGATCGACGCCGCCAAAGAGGTGTCCTTGACGAGGCTGATGAAACTATTTGACAGCGGCGGGACCGCGGTTCGCAGCGCCTGAGGGATGATGATTTCCCGCAGAACCAGGCGGCGCGGCAACCCCACAGCGTATGCCGCTTCCCACTGACCGGAATCGATGGACAAAAGCGCCGCCCGAATCGTTTCCGCACAGTAAGCGCCAGTATTCAGCGAAAAGGTAATGATTCCCGCCACAACCGGATCGAGCTTGATGCCATGCGGGAAAATACCCGGGATGACCAAGCTGGGTAGGCCAAAGAAGACGATAAACAACTGAACCAACAAAGGCGTTGAGCGGAAAAGCCACACATAAAAAGACGCAATGCCCTTTGCAATTTTGATCAAGATCCCTTTACGTGCCGATATTCGCGTCAACGCGGTAACTAAAGCGATGATGAGGCCAATGGCAAATGAGACAATCGCAATCGGAATGGTGTATTTAATTCCGGCGGCGACCATTTGCGGTACGGCATCAGCAATGATTTTCCACATAATTTTCCTCCTCTTAAGATACATGCCGGTACTTTCTGTTAGATGTCAAGTAGACTGCACGCACTTAAGCTACTTTTCTCAGCGACATGCTGTAAACGAACGGGCAAATAAAAAAGCATTTCCGCCTCTGTCCATTTTTCATAGACAAGGACGAAAATGTTCCGCGTTACCACCTTGATTAACCGAACTGATCCGGCTCCCTTTAAGTACAGCACACCTCATGTGCGAATACCCTGACTCAATAACGGGAGCACCCGTCAGCTGCTTGCGGTGAACGTTCACAACTGAATGCATGAAAAGACCATCTTCGCCAGAACCCAATCATTGTCTTCCACCAACTGACAACTCGCTGCGGATCTTCGCCTGGCTACTCATCTCTCTGCCGCTAAGATATTGACATTACATTAGGCTAAAAAACAGGTGTTGTCAATAGCGGAGAGCGAACTGACGAGACAATTAGATAACGATTTCACCGCCTAATCTTCCGGCAAATAGCTTGTAAGAAGGGCATTATGCTACCTGCAAAAGCTGGGGCAATTTACAACTCCCAACATAAAGACAGACGCAATTTGAATGTTTGAAATTCCGCTTGTCTTTAGTTTCTCCATGAATAATCTTTTTAGATTACTTTTTTATGAACGTAAGCACGTTCTTCTTGTCTGATTTCATGCTTCCCGCCAAAAACGCAATTATGATTGCAATAGCAGAAAGCACAAACTCCAATACTGACCACTTAAAAACCAATGTTAAAACCAACAGTATGACCGCTGCAATTAACAAGACGCCATCTCTGGGACCTAAATTAATATAAGGATACATCATCATGGGTACCACTCCTTTCGCTGCCGATGAAAATGTAAACGCTTGTCAGTCATTCCAACCACGTCATACGCTCATATCTTTTAACTGTCAATAGGTGACTTTGCCATTAAGAACGAGAGCCATCGGACCACGCCGCGCAATCTTTAAGCGAACGTTTTGGCCTTTTGATGCTTCTAACGTCATTAGGGAGCACCATGAGCGTCGAGGCTACTTTCTCTTGATGCTGCAGATTTGGATGCGGTGTGTTAACTTGCCAGTCTGTTCTTCGACTCGAAATTGATCAGTTCGATGGCGATCTTGGAAGTTCAGCTCACGCTCTCTAGTCCTAAAGTCCAGTGACTTTATTTCTTAAATGCGGTATATTAAATGCGGAGAAGATATGTAAGATGTTAATGTTTTAGTGGAGGACAAGATGAAAAAGGCATGGGTATACGGTTTGGCTGCCATGCTTGGCTTGGGTGTATCAACGGTGATTGGTAATCAGGCGTTGACGTTTGCAGCTTCAGCGCCACCAGTTGCAGTACAGGCTTCAGCACCAAGTTGCAGTAGCACACAACCAAAAGAAGACAGCGTGAAGACAACGCAAGACGCCACCGAAAAGACGACCGATGATCAGCAACCGGTCATCACAGTAGCTGGCACGGATGAAACGACTGACAGTAAAGAAAATTCAAAAAGTTCCGTGGTGCCTTCCGATAGCCAGGACGACAAGAAATCATCTGCAAGCACTGAAGCAATCAGCGGTGTCTCAGTGCCAAGCAGTAAAGTGTCAGAAGCATCGGCAGACAAGCCAAGCAAGGTTTCCGAAAAGACAGTCAGTTCAACGCCAACGATTAAAACCGAGCAGGAAGTTAATTCGCTGGTCAGTCAGTCAGTGACAAAGCCGACAGCAGAAGAGCAAAAGGAACAGGCCGTGGTTGCGGCAGCACAGGCAGCAACTCACGATCATGACAAAGGTGGCCAGTCGTTACCGGTTGTTTCAAGTGGCATTAATCACTTTGCAACGCCAACATCAAAGCAGAAGCATCCGCGTAATGCTGTCGAACTCATCTGGCAGGCATTAATCGACACATTTTCCCAGCGGCAGCAATGTCCAAGTGATGTCAGTGACCAGCTGGTTGTCCATGAACCGACCGACAATCAGGGTATTGTCAAAACATCGTTGGCATTCATGACCAAAGAGCTCCACAAGGCGTTTTCTGTCAAGTCACTAGCGCAGAGTTTTCAAAAGGATATTCTGACACCGGCCAATCGAACGATCAAAGATGTCATCGGCTTACTTAATCAGGTTTTACTGAAGGACCTGATCAATACCGATTATCGGTGAATCTTTGCTAGGCTATAATATAGAAGAAAACGTATAAAAATAAAGGTACCGATCACAAAACGTGATCGGTACCTTTTCGATTGCGACGAAACGTCTGATCAAGCAGCTTTTGATTAGCTGGCTTTTGGGATGATCAGCAAGAACGATGCCGCTTAATTTTGTTCAGCTTGAACCTTGGCTAAAGCCGTTGCCCGCCGTGTTTTAACGGTGTGGGCGACCAAGCCGATAACCAGACCGACAGCAGCCGGAACCAACCAGCCCAGACCCATTGCGGCGAATGGCAGGTAATGTAATTGGAAACTGTGTAAAGCCAAGCCAACTGCGCTTTGACTCACAACTGCCGGGAATGCGGCAAACATGTCCAAAACAGCCGGTACTGCGGTGAAGGCAACAACAACGCGGTAAACGACCGGATCGTGATGGAAGGCTTTGCCGAAAACAGACATGAGGATGAGGACCATTGAGAATGGATATAGGAACATCAACATCGGAACCGACCAAGCGATGATTTGTTCAAGCCCGAAGTTAGCGGTCAGGAAGGACAGAAAGCTTGTCAGTGCCAGCCATGCCCGATAGCTAACCTTAGGAAAATGCCGGTGGAAGTCTTGTGCGAATGCGGCGACTAAGCCCACAGCGGTTGTCAGGCAGGTCAATGTTAGCAAGGTGGCTAAGACAGCGTGGCCAGCGGTACCAAAGTAATAAGTGACCACTTGATTGAAGGCAGTGCCACCTTCAGGACTCAGTTTGAAATGTGCCAGTGACATACTGCCAAGCACGATCAATGCAACGTAAATTAATCCGATAAAACTGGTTGCCATGACGCCCGCCTTGGCGGTTGCTTTGGCAACATGGTCATCATTCTTCAATCCTAAACCACGAACCGCCGTAACAACGGTGACCCCAAATGCTAACGCAGCAAGGGCATCCATTGTGTTATAGCCTTGCAGGAAGCCATTCATGAAGCTGCCGTTTTTGTATGCAGCGGTGACGGTTTGTGCAGTCGGATTGCCCATTGGATGCAGATAGCCGACGAAGAATACGAAGAATAAGAGCACTAGAAAAATCGGGTTCAAAACCTTACCGACAGCCGTGGTGATCTTCCGTTCCTTATAGGACAGGAAGAACGCTGCGCCGAAGAACAAGGCGGAGAAAACAAGGAGGCCGCCTTGCTGCCAGTCTTTTGGCAACATTGGTAAAACGCCGGTGGTGAATGAGACGGTTGCAGTCCGCGGGGTGCCGAACATAGGACCGATCGTGGCGTGGATCAGCACCATGAAGACGAGGGCGAACACGCCACCAAGTGGGCGTCCGATATCATAAACACCTTCCGCATGCGTGGCGGCGATGGCTAAAACGCCAAGCAGGGGCAACGCAACGGCGGTGACCAAAAAGCCAAGCATGGCTGGGAACCAGTTAGCCCCCGCGAGCTGACCAAGGTGTAACGGGAAAATTAGATTGCCGGCACCAAAGAAGAGACCGAATAAAAGTGATGCAATGACGACATAATCACGGGTTGAAAGTTTCTTTTCAGGTAATTCCATTTGAGTTCCTCCAATAAGTTTAAGTCAGGCGTTAATTCATTCATGAGGGGACTAATGTGGGTAATGTCAGATTCCAATTGCATCACATCCTTAATTGGTTTGTTGATCTAGTTGCTACGCGAAAATGCGGACAGGTTACAGAGATACAAAAAGTCGCCCTTAGATTTAATCTAAGGGCGACTTTGCGCGGTACCACCTTAATTCACCAAAGTATAGAACCTTGGCCTTCATCGCATACGGTCTGTGGACGATATGCTAGCACTGTAATGGGTGCTCCCATGACACGTTACTGAAGGTTCGGTGTCCTGCTTGAAAGGGATCTTCATCATGTCCTGAATGCTTCCTCACACCAACCGAAGCTCGCTGAATCCATGAACATCACTACTTGTCTTTCGCGTTGTATTTGTATTTGATTATGAGTTTAACACGCTTTGCTTCCTTGTCAACAACTAATCTAAATTTAATGTTGCTAGCTGGGTCAAAGAAAAACTCGGTGGCATTCAAAATAGTGCTCGGTAAATCTCGTGCGAAGCGAAAATTATAATTTTTATATAATGCAATCAATAGATAACTTTGGCAAAAGTTCATTGGTGAACAAATTATATTGGTTAACCGAGGTTCAAAATGACCACCACAAAAAATATTTTTTAATGGGTTCAATAACGCCAATTTGATGAACTGGTTAAAAATAAATTGCTAATATTGCTTATAAACTCACATTAATGTAAATGGCCTAATTTTATAAAAAACAAAATTTCAAAAATTCCGTAATATTGCCCGTCTGACGGGGCTGATTGGCTGATCGTATTGTTTGATTACCGATTCGGCAAGGTGCTATATTGATATTAGTAACACAGGTAAAGAAACTTTTCACAACACCCATGGAGGTAAAATCGATGAGGAAAATTAATTATATTGTAACTGGTATTTCGGCTTTGACGTTAGCAGGTTGTCTGGTACCAACAGGAAGTGTGTTTGCTGCAAATGACACAAAGACTTCTGTGGCAGAAGTTAATATCCTTCCTGGTGATATTAACTTGGACAAGGTGCCTGATCTTCACTTTGGCACTATCAACATCGGTCAGATCACGGCAGGCAACGTTGATCTAAAGCTTGATAACAATACGATTGACGCAACAGGTCCGGTTAAAGACGGTACCAATGCCATGGACGGTAATGCTGACGGCGAACTAACTGTGTCTGATAATCGTGGTACCAGTGCAGGTTGGGCTCTGACCGCCCAATTAGGCGATATGAAAGACTCTGCCGGTAGAACGTTGAATGGGTCACTGACACTCAAAACTGCTGACGTCACGACAGATAACCCGACCCTCAATGCCGTTAACCCAACAGCTGGAACGACCCTTGATTTCGGTGGCGGTTCACTTCCGATCTGGAAGGCTGACGCTTTGGCAACAGGCACAAATGGGCAAGGGCAAGGTAAGAACACAGCCTTATTAAAGAAGGGCAGTGAAACGGTTCTTCACCTTCTCAAAGATCCAACAGCAAGCGCCGGCCGATACCAAGCAGCAATTACTTGGACGCTGGCTGATGCACCTTTGTAATTTAGTGTTCAAGCTAAAGGGCGGCGGGGCATCCGCTGTCCTTTTTTGGCAAATTGCCGCGTTTTCCGGTTTCTAACCGGACTGGTTCACGCTCACATTAACGCGTTCACCAGTCCAGAAACCTGCGTGTAAGGACCTTGGTCGCAATGGCCTAAGCCCGGGCCATCACGGCCAAGGCCACTTACACTCCGGTTTCTAACCGGACTGGTTCACGCTCAGAGAGGGGTAAGCATGAAACGAAAAATTCTATTTGGCCTTATTGCACTGCTGGGCATGTTTTGGCTTGCAATCTGCATCAGGTTCAGGCGGCTGAAGGCGCAGGTTTCACGATTAGCCCCGCTCTGCCGCAAAATCAGATTGACAAATCCACGTACTTCAATTTGCTGGTCAAGCCAGGCGAAACGCAGCGATTGCTCATTTACGTGAAGAATACGAGCGATCAGGCTAAGAAGCTAAAGGTCAGTCCAGTCAGTGCGTTCACGCAAAATAACGGAACGTTAGGCTATTATCCCAATAACAAAAAGGACAACTCGGCCGAATACACATTTGCCCAGTTGGCAAGTGAGCCGCAGACTATCGACGTTCCAGCCAATGGCCAAGTGCCGGTGACTTTTGATGTCAAAATTCCGGAACAAGGCTTTACGGGCCAAATTCTCGGCAGTTTGTACGTTGAAGACCCGAATGTGCATAAAAGCGGCGGTGGCGGCATGGCGATTAATAACAAATTTGCCATGCTGATCGGGGTGGTTTTGCAAACTTCAGAAACCGAAGTGGCTCCTGATCTTAAGCTGATGCAGGTCAAGCCAGGATTACAGGACAACCAAGCAGGCGTATTAGCGACCATTCAAAACTTCAAGCCGCGACTGTTTGGCGACATGACGTTAGACGGCAAAGTGTACCGGCAGGGATCAAACGAACCGTATTTAACCCGACATGAAAAAGGGTGGTCGTTTGCCCCTAACTCACATTTTGACTATGCCATTTTCACCAAAGAGGCGCTTGCTCCCGGAACCTACACCTTGGATCTGACTGCCAAGGCTGTCGGGAAAACCTGGCATTGGCGCCGTAACTTCACGATTACCCGACAACAGTCGAACGCCATCGAAGAAAAACTAGGCCGGACACCGCAAAAAACACCTTGGGTATGGATCATCATTGCGATCATCCTTGCCGTGGTGATTCTGATCCTGCTTTGGCTTATTTGGCGGCAACGACAAAAGAGAGGAAGGGAGACTGATGGCGAAAAGAAAGCGTAACTTTTGGTTCTTGATGCTCATGATGGTCGGTCTCACGGCAGGCGGAGCCGCAGCCCATAAGGTGCACGCCGAAACATCAGTGGCGCAAGTTGAGCTCGTCGGCGAATTGCCGTCAACGGGACCGGATCCGACGCCACCACCGACCCCAAAACCCGATCCAAAACCCGACCCTGGAACCGATCCGAGCGGAAAACCGAGCGGTGGCGATCCAAGTGATCCGACCGACCCAACCGATCCGGCTGGCGCAACCGATCCATCCACTTCAAGCGATCCGCATGGTGACCCACATGGACAAAGGCAGTCAATCCTTGACTACAGCCGCCTTCCGCAAACGGGGGATGCGGTTCAACCATGGCTGATCGTCATTGGTGTCGAAGTTTTGCTGATTGTCATCTTAAGTGCTGTGCTGATGCATGGACGTTCGCGGCAAGGAGGTAAAAAATGAAGAAAAAGACTTTAATCATGATTTGCCTCGCTGCGGTGTTCAGCGTGATGATTGGCCCGATACAATCCGTGGCGGCAGCTACTTGGCCGGTTCCGAGCACTTATCCGTCACCGGGCGAAGGAAACTTTACGAGTTTGAACGGTGTTTTTTCACCAGTCAGCACGCAATCTCATATGATTTCAAATGGTCCAGATGAAGTTGGTCTTGAGTTGAATGCAAATTTAGCAAGTCAAACAGGGAGCATTTGGAGTAACCAACCCTTTGTCGATTTAGATAAAAGCAGTTTTAAGTTGGACATGCGAATCTATTTGGGTAACACCACGAGCGGTGCGGATGGACTTGCTTTTGCGCTGACATCGGACAGGCCAACCAAAGTGTATTCAGGTGGTGCGTCACTCGGCATCTGGGGGATTACTGGTAAGAATGGTGGCAAGCCGATCGACATTGCCACAACCGGTTTGCCAAACAGTTTTGCAATCGTGGTTGACACCAAGAGAAGTCGTGATGGCCTGATTGTCACAACAGGTATGGATCAAAGGGTTGGCTACCCCGTAATTGGCTCATCAGATCAATACATTGGCTCTGGGTATCCTGGCCAGGCAAGTATGTATGCAATCGGGTTTCCCAATTATAAAACTGAGCTTGAATTCAATAACCCGGAATTTCCAAATGAAGCCAAAGTTTTAAGTGGTAAAATTACTAACGGCTCATGGCAAGATTTGAGTGTGGAGTGGCATAAGACTGCTACGGGTGGGAATTTGATTTATAGATTAAGCGGGACAGGTTTTACTACTGTCACGCGCGCACTCACATGGACCAATCAACAAATCAATGACATTTTTGGCTATAGGCGCAAGCTGTATCTGGGCTTCACGAGTGCTACCGGTAATGCCTTTGAACCGCACGTGGTCGCAATTAAGAGTTTGGCCGATTTTATCACCGTCAAGCCTGAGGTCACGTTAAAGCGTGAAGGTCAGGTCGTCGGAGAAACCACAATCCTGCAACCTGGCGATCAGTTAACCTATGATTACAATCTTAATGTCGATAATCTTGATGGTAGCCCTTGGCCAATGCCGACAATCACCTTACCAAAAGGCGAGTACTTTGATTATCTGAAAGCTGATGGAAAGCCGGCCCAACCTGGCGACGAGTTGGAAGTGACGTTAACCGTTGACGGAGTCGCGGGTCCGAAAGTTAAAGCGATTGTTCAGGCTGACCAGAAGTCGGCTGTTATCACGAACATGCCGGAGTTACCAAAAAATAAAAACACGACGGTCACGTTTAGCTTGCCAGCGCAGGTGAAATTATATAACCTGAGTGCCAATCAAGCTTTTAGTGATGATGCCGGGACCATCAATGGTGGGTCGCCAGCTAAGGATTACAAGTTAGTCAACACGGCTGATAGCTCAAATAGGATTAAGTATGTCCTTGGTGCCCACACCGGCGACCTGTTTTTGACACATGTACCGGGATTCGTTTTCAAGAAATATACGGGTACATTTGTCGATCCAAGTGTGGCGGATATTATTCGCGGTATCCCTGGAGACAATTCGCTGCCGGCAAGTCCCGAAGATTTCAAAAAGTGGTTGAACACGCTTGAAGGTGGTGGCACCGAGGACTATCTTGAAGTGCTTGATACCCGTCCCGATCAGCCGGGGTGGCACCTTCAAATGAAGCTTTCACCGTTTAAACTGGATGGTGGGGATTATGTTCTAGGTGACAACGGCAGTCAAACCGGTGGTAAAGCCGAAATCGTGCTGATCGATAATGAAGGCACCGGTGAAGTCGCACGGGTGAAAGATAACAACGATACAGTCACTGTCAAAAACATGCCAAGTGGCGGCGGTACCTGGCAGATTGGTGACAGTGCGCGGCATGCACAAGCCTTGATGACCGTTAAGGGGACACCCTCTGTCCGTGCCGGAAAATACCACGCAACCGCCACATGGACGCTTGCGGACGCACCAGAATGATGCGTTACCAGACAGGAAACTCCCAAAAATCGCAAAAATGAGTTGAATTATTCTGAAAATGAGAATATGCTATGGACAATTCTTATTTTTGAATGTTGAGTTGTCAGGATTGCGGTTATAGAGGGATCTGCTAATGAAAAAACATTTTACACGTTCTCATTTACTGCCGGTCGTTGTTTTGGGCACACTGGCCTTCCTGCTAGAGCTGCCCATTCACGTTTTGATTGCCAGTTTCACCGGCTTCCTTTAGTCGATACTGGCTCTGGTCAATCAACGAACAAAAAAGAGATGCTGAAAGTTTCGGGATTTTCCCTAGACTTTTAGCATCTCTTTTTGATGTCAGGTTTTCGATTTTTGCAAGAGTTGGTGAATCAATCGTTTTTGCACGCTCTGAATTTTTTTGATTGGCAGCGCCTGCAACAAAGTGTTCAAGACAATGAGGATACCCCCGAGCCATTCTGCCGGGCCAAAAGCGATGTGCAGGCGGGTGACAGCAAGTGTGGTGGCGGTTAGCGGTTCGAACGCGCTTAACATGCCGGTTGCCACAGGTGAAATGTAGTTGAGGCTGCCGAGTACCAGCAGATAAGCGAGCATGGTGCCGAAGATGACGACAAACCCAATTGCGCCTAGATCTGGCAGCGTGAGCATCGGGTTAGGATGGAGCACGTACTGAGGTAAAAATGGCAGGCTGCCGAGCAACATGGACCAACCGGTGACGGCGCGCGCATCATATTTGGCCAGCAAGGTTCGCGGCAGCAACGTATAAAGCGCCTGACTGACGCCGGCCATAATCCCCCAGAAGATAGCGGCAGGGGCAAGCTGTAAACTGGTGAGATGGCCGCGCGTGACGAGTAAATAGGTGCCGATCAGGGCTAAGGTGATGCTGATAAAATCGATCCGCCGTGGCATTTGCCGGGTTGTCAGCGCCATGTAAAGTAAAATAAATACCGGCCCTAAAAACTGCAAAATCGTCGCAGTTGCAGCATTGCCGGCATTAATGGCAAGAAAATAAGTCAATTGGGACGGTACCATGCCGAAAAAAGCAAACAAAATCATAAGACCAGCATCCCGCCAATTTTTCCAAAGCGCCAAAAAAGAGTGTGGGTCGCGCACGGCACTCCACAATACCAGTAGCAAGCCAGCAAAAAAGAGTCTAATACCCACGAGCCAAAGCGGCTTAACCCCGGAATTGGTAAAAAGCGTTTGCGTAAAAATACCGCTGGCACCCCAAAAAGTGGCGCCAACAACGGCAAATGTAACGCCTTTTATTTTTTGATTCGAATCGTTCGTAAGATGAGCTTCAGTGCGCGGCATAGCAGTATTCCTTTCAAATTAAGACATCCAGACTACTATACGCAAAAAGAACCTGGTTGGCTAGTTCGTGTTATCTTGATCAAACTTGCCACAAGTGCATGGAAGTTTGCCGGCATTTTGCTCGATCAATCAAAATCGCCCCTAAAGACAAATTTCGTCTCAAGGAGCGATTTCAGAATGATGTTCATTTTTGGAATGTTAAGTGGTTATTCTGGCTCAGTGTTGATTCTTAATTCGTAACGGAGATTGGTGCGGTAAAAGTGCCCTAGCAGCAAACCAAACGTCAAGCCAAATGCTGTGAGGAAAAGTGGGAAAATCCAGCCACCAAGAAAGCCACCAACGAAAATAATGATGACTGCCGCGATCGCACCTATAATGACGCTGATAACGCCAGTGGATCCCCCGCGAAAGTTTGCGTTGGTCGAATAGATACTGGCAAACGGAAATTGCCCTCCTACCAGTGGCCAGCCCATGATTAACGTGATGCCATAAGTTAAAATGATGACCGCAATACCGGCCACTAACGCATCAAAACCACCGATGGCTGTGGTGATGACGGTAATCAAGACAAGTGGCAACAGGAATAAGCGGGCAAACATGGCCTTAACCACACCGCGCAATAATAATCCATGCGTTTTAAACGGGACATATTGGAAAATTGCCATGGCTTGAGGCTGGCTTGAAAACCGCAGATTGACTAAAGCTGGTGCAAGCGCCACGATGACACCGATGCCGGCGTAAGCAATAAAGTGGCTTGCGGACTTGAAACTCATTTCCCGCAATTCATTGCCGATGAAGACTAACGGTAAAATCAGGCCATATGCCAGTTGCGGATAAACTCGTAATTTGTAGTCACGCTCACTGCCTAATATCCGCCAACCCAAGGTGAAATAAGTGCGTTCTTCACCAGGACGTGTCATTAAAGCACTGAGACCGCGGAACCACCAGCCGAGTTTGCGTGGACGGGCGTTGCCTTGATTTAGTTTTTCCAAATAGACTTCAAATACACCAGAGAAGTGAAGAAAAGTAAGGGTCATGGCAATTGGGATCACGACGCTTAAGCTAGCCAACATGAGGCTTAAAGCCGTTACCTGCCCGGCAAATAGCATAGGTAAACCAGCGAACCAAGCAGGAAAGGCTGGTATGAAAAGCCAGCTAAACTGGTCACTGATGGACGCACCGAAAATTGACATGGACTGTGGCAATAAATTAGGCAACTGGCCGCCAACATAGATGCCGATCATCAGTAAAATCTGCACCAGATTCAACATGTTTCGTAAGCGCTCACCGTCAAAGAACCGCAAAATCAGCAAGTAGACAAAAAGCGCCAGCATCAGACTTAAGACGCCGCTGAATAGCAGTGCGATGAAGCCGCCAATCGCAACAATCGGTCCATAATGAAAGCCGCTGATGACGATTCCGGGACCGCCCATTGCCAGCAGCGTCATCCCTAAGTAGAAACAAATATTGAGAAGTCGGGCAAAACTCAACGTTCGGTCATTGACACCGCGAGCGGCAAAAACCGTACGATCACGCGGATCAAGAATCAAACTGGAGTAACTGGTTAAAATTGCCAGAAAACTCGTCAATAGTTGGACGGTCATGAACATGGTAAAGGTGGTCACGATTGATGTGGGAATAAGCAGTAACAACCCTAAAACTGCACCGAATAAAGTATTCCACAAAAAGGTTTTTCTAAGACCTGAACCCGTGCGACGCTTATTGTTGTTAAACATGCTGCCTAAGCCACTCGATTCACGGGAGGCTAGCAGACTCTTAGTTGCAAGGATCAATCGTAACTGGTCAAATTGAATTCCGCGTTTTTCCAACGTCGGGCGGAGTCGGGTTAACCATGCAAAATTTTTCGGTAGCGGTAATGCCGCTGGGTCAGTTGGTTCCGGCTCCGCTTTTTTAAACCTGTTCATGCGAGTCACCGCCTGTCACGATATCCACGAAGCTTTGGGCTTTTTGACCATGTTCCGCAAAACCGGTCAGATCATTGAAGAGCTGCTGCAAATTGGTGTCGGCTTCCTTGGCAATGGCTTTGAACGGCCCATCTGCCACCACTGTCCCGGCGTTTAAAACGATGATCCGGTCCGACAGTTTTTGGACAACATCAAGAATATGACTGGAATAGAAGATCGTTTTGCCTTGATCGCGCAAGTCCTGAAGCACTTCTTCAATGACCAGCACAGTGTTAGCGTCAAGCCCGTTCAATGGTTCATCCCAGAATAAAATGTCCGGATTGTGCAGCAAACTGGCAATAATCAGAATCAGTTGCCGCATCCCTTTTGAATATGATGAAATTCGCCGATCAAAAGCATCGCGTAGGTTAACCAATTTCGCCAGCGCGAAGGCCTTTTGCTCGGCATCGGCGGCGCTCAAACCGTAAAGTTGGCCAATGAGGCTCAAATATTCCCGCGCCGTTAACGCATCGAAAACATCAGCGCTTTCCGGGACATAGCCGATTCGCCGTTTATAACTGGGATCTTTAGGGCTAATCGGTTGACCGAATAATTCGAGTGTGCCGTCATCTGGCTCAAGCAAGCCGAGCATCATCTTAACCGTCGTACTTTTACCGGCGCCGTTGGGACCGATGTAACCAACGATACTGCCAGGGGTGATTGAAAAGTTGAGATCTTTCAATACTTCTTTGGGTCCGAAACTTTTCCGAATGTGACTGAGGGTCACGATGGGTTCTGTCATAAAAAGGGGCCTCCTCTTGACCGAGTTATCAACATACTACGTTGGGCCGATTATGACAGAAAAGCTTATTGTTGTATAGGGAAATGCTTGTTGTATAACGCCGCTAAAAAAGCCTATAAAAAAACACCAAGCGTTCTGCTTAGTGTTAAACTAGTCTGCTGTTCGCCGGACTAGGCCAAAAGAAATCGTAATAAAAAACGAAAGAAATTGTTCAGTTCGTGAACCGTTTAAAGAGCGGACGAAGGATAAAATACAATATTGGCACGATAAAGGCAGTTGCAATTGAGTTGATGACAGTTGCCGGGAGACTCAAAAAGGCACCGACAATCGCGGTTTTAAAGATCGTCCCAACCATGAGTGCTTCAACGATGCCGGTGAGATAGGACGTGACGATTTTTGTTAAGCCGGCAACAATGCCAATGATAATGATGTTGCGCGGCTGATCGTCATGCTTGAACGCTTTGACAAGCGCGCTGACAACGATTGCCATCACGATTGCTTCCAAGACCGTCAGCCAAGAGGTCGCAGCATAGCCATTCAGCAAGTCAAATCCACCCAAACCGATTGCTGCAGCTAAGCCGCCTAGCCGCCCGCCTAAAAAGAGAATGGCCAGCACCATCAAGGGATTGCCAAAGTGAATAAACGGCCGACCGACCATCGCCGGAATCGGAATGCGCAATAGTGAAATCCCAATGTAAATAATTGCGGCGAATAGGCCGGTGAAAATGATGTTTTTCAAAGTGTTGTGCGATGTTTGCATGTTTTACCCTCCAAAGATGAGCGTGAGCCCGCGCGGTTAGAAGCCGGAGTGTAAGTGGGCTTGGGCGTGATGGCCCGGGCTTAGGCCATTGCGACCAAGGTCCTTACACGCAGGCTTCTGCGCGGGGGAACGCGTTAAGATGAGCGTGAGCCCGCGCGAATAGAAGCTGGCAGCACGCTAGCGTATTGTATGATCTAAGGCAGTTGCTTACTCAGTGCCGGGATCACCCCAGCGAGATTTAACCCGTATTTCGGATCAGCATCAGCGGCCAATGTGGCTTTAATTGCCAAGCGCGCGGCCACCATGGCAGTTGCCGCTGCTTGCCGCAAGCGCTGGCCTTTCAGCAAGCCAGTTGCCAAGGCCGCAGCGAAAAGATCGCCAGTGCCAAAATAATGCCCGGGTTCTTTTGGCTGCGCCAGTGCCAGCGTTTCCCCAGACGCATCCATCCCGACAACGGCAATCTGCTTATGAAACGGCACCCCGGTGATTAAAACCGCATTGTGGAACTGGGCGTGCAGGCGCTTAGCCAACGCCATCACGGCTGACGGTTCCGTCAATGCCACCAGTGGCTCGTCTAAAAGCAGTTGCGCTTCGGTGATGTTCGGTGTCAGAACCGTGGCGCGGTAGGCTAACTGTTGCAACGTTTCGACGTAGGCGGCATCAAAACCTTTATAAAGCTTGCCGTCATCTGCCATAACCGGATCGATCAGGACTAGCGGCGCAGAAAGTTTTGGCAGCCAGCGTTGCCATTGAAGCGCGGCATTTTGGCCAAGATAGCCGAGATAAATGCCGTCGGGTTGTAGTTGCAGTCGTTGCCAATGGGTCAGAATTCCAGGCATCTCGGAACTCAGGTCAAGATAAGTATTAGCGCCCAGACCGCCAGTGTGACTCGACAGTAAGGCGGTCGGCAACACATGCGGCGTCAACCCCAGACCGGCCGCTAACGGCAAAGCCACGCCCATGGAAACCTGGCCGACACCGCACAAATCCTGACTAATGATCAGACTTTTCGTGTTCAAAGTATGAATCCTTTCTAAAAGTATAGGTGCTTAACAAAGAGCATGCGCAATTTTTAACGAACTGTCAATGAGCTTTTTTATATATTGGCACAAACTGGCTTCCGTGCAAACTAAAATGGCCCTGGCACCGCGCCGGGACCATTCATCATTGAAGGTATCAAAATCAGTTAAGCATTCCGAATTGTCTTTGTTGCCGTAGCAATTCGTTTAACAACCGTGGGATTGTCCATGGTGTAAATGTGGATGCCATCGACACCATGCACTAATAAATCAATAATTTGATCAATGGCATAAGCAATCCCCGCATCGCGCATGGCTTCTTTGTTGCCGGAAAAATGTTGCATCATGGCGACAAATTTTGGCGGCAAATTGACGCCAGCCATGGTGGCCATGCGTTCGATTTGATGCTCGTTGATCACCGGCATGATCCCGGCTTCGATGGGTACGTGAATCCCTGCAAGCTCGGTGCGTTCGCGGAAACGGTAGAAAACCTGATTGTCAAAGAAAAGTTGGCTAATCAGTTGGCTGGCTCCGGCATCGACTTTTTCCTTAAGGTGGCGAATGTCGCTGACTACATCTGGTGATTCGGGATGTTTTTCCGGGTAACAGGCTGCCACGACATTGAAATCGCCGCGCTGGTGAATGTGTTCGATTAAATCGCAGGCATAAGGGAAGTCGTTGCTGACGCGGCCGCTTTTGGGAATATCACCGCGCAAGGCGAGAATGTTATCAATGCCGGCTTCTTGAAAACCGCGCAATTCTGCGTCGACCTGCGCGCGGGTGAGCTGGGCAGCCGGTAAGTGGGCGACCGGTTCTAGATCAAACTCGTCTTTGATCAACTTGGCGACCTCCAGCGTACCCATGTGTGGCTTATTGCCATTCGCACCGAATGTGACGGAGACAAAATCAGGATCGGCTTCTTTTACCGCATCGAGGGTATTGAGAATCGGCGTTAACGCAACGTTACTGGCATTTTTGCGCGGGGGAAAGACTTCAAATGAAATGACTTGATGATCTTTAAAGCACTGGTTGATTTTCATGAGTGAGTTCCTTACGTACTTGTTTAGCCGCTGCGACCATGTTGATCAAGCTGGCCTTGGTTTCCGGGACATCGCGGGTTTTAAGTCCACAATCAGGATTAATCCAGACATGATCAGCCGGCAACCGTTTCAGAATTTCGTGGATGATGTGGACGATTTCGTCTTTGGAAGGGATGCGCGGCGAGTGAATATCGTAAACGCCGGGGCCAACGTGGGTCTGAAAATGGGTGGCTTTGAGAATGTCCAAGAGGCTGAAATCAGAGCGCGCAGCTTCAAACGAAATCACATCGGCATCAAGATTATCAATCGCCTTAATGATGTCGCCGAACTGCGAATAACACATATGCGTGTGAATCTGGGTCTCCGGTTTTACTTTGCTGGCAACGAGGCGGAAGGCTGGGACTGCCCAGTCCAGATACTTGGGATACCAGTCTTTTTTGCGTAGTGGCAGATTTTCCCGTAACGCCGGCTCGTCGATTTGAATGATTTTGATGCCATGCTTTTCAAGATCCAGCACTTCATCTTCTAGGGCCAAAGCAATCTGCTCGACGCTGGTCTTTTGACTCAAGTCCTCACGCGGAAACGACCAGTTGTAAATGGTGACCGGTCCGGTGAGCATGCCTTTGACGAGGTGGTCGGTTTGACTTTGGGCAAAAACCGTTTCCGCCACTGTAATCGGTTTGGTGCGTACAACATCGCCCCAAATGATCGGTGGTTTCACGCCACGGGTTCCGTAACTTTGTACCCAGCCATTGTCGGTGAAGCGGAAGCCGCCGAAGTTTTCGCCAAAATATTCAACCATGTCGTTGCGTTCAAACTCGCCGTGAACCAGAACGTCCAAGCCAATTTTTTCCTGGAATCTGATCCAATCGACTTCTTCTTGATGATTGAATGCCGTATATTCGGCTTCCGTGATTTCATGGCGGCGGAACTTAGCCCGATTGCGCCGAACTTCTGCGGTTTGCGGGAACGAGCCGATGGTGGTTGTCGGCAGTAGTGGCAGGTTGAATTCCTTAGCCTGAATCGCCAGCCGGGTTTTGCGATCAGGCGTCCGCTTATAGTCCTCCGGCGTTAAGGCCGCAATTTTGGCGTTTAAGGCTTTATTTTCCTCGTAGCGTGGCTTGCTGAATAAGGCGACGTTAGCCTGATAAGCTTCGTGATCGGCGCCGGTGTGGAAAATAGCGTCAAGTTCGTGCAACTCATTTAGTTTTTCTTCAGCAAACGCCAGATATTGCTTTTCTTCAGGCTTGAGATGCGTTTCGTTGCGTAGTGTATAAGGGACATGCAATAGCGATGTGGAGGTGCTCAACACAAGCTTGTCCGTGATAGCTGACAGCTGCTTAATCGTTGCCAAAGCATCAGCATAGTGCGTCCGCCAGATATTCTTGCCGTTGACGATGCCGGCAAACAAGGTGGCATGCGCCGGGAAGCCGTGCTTTTTCAGCAGATCGAGGTTCGCATAGCCTTCCACAAAATCCAGGCCGAAGCCATCAAAAGGCAGTTCGGAAATCTGGTCAAACGAGTCGGTTAAATCGCCGAAATAAGTCTGAACCAGAATTTTGGCGGTGTTCTTTTGCGCCAGAATCGGCGTATAAAGTCGTTTAAACAAGGCTAAGTCAGCATCAGTCTGGTCATAAACCAGCGCCGGTTCATCAAGTTGAATCCATTCCGCGCCGGCTGCGTGTAGTCGCTGAATGATTGTGCTATAAGCGGTGATTAAGTCGGCTACGAAATCATCCGGAGCAACATCAATGAAGCGTGACAGTTTCAACAACGTGTAAGGGCCGATTAAAGTCGGGCGCGCCGCGATGCCTAGTGCTTTGGCCTCTTGATATTGCTCGAAAAGTTGCCAGTCCGTCACTTGAATGTGCGTGTCGCGATCAAATTCAGGCACCAGATAGTGATAGTTGGTGTTGAACCATTTCTTCATGGCAAGTGCCTTAACATCACCGGCATCACCTTGATAACCCCGCGCTTGGGCAAAGTAGGTATCGAGTGGCGACAGGTTCAAGTCCAAGTACCGCTTTGGCACAATATTCAAAAGGTTGGCAACATCCAAGGTGTTATCGAAGAAAGAAAAATCACCCGTGGGAATCTGATCAATACCCGCCGCTTGAATGGTTTCCCAGTGCTGCTGGCGCAATGCTTGGGCTTTTTCCTGCAGCTCCTGTGCCGTAATCTGGTGCTTGAAATACTTCTGAGTGGCAAACTTCAATTCGCGATGTTCACCAATTCGTGGGTAACCGATGATGGTTGTTGTCATAAGAAAAACCTCCTAGTTAAAGTGAGCGTGAGCCAGCCCGTTTAGAAACCGGAGTGTAAGCGGCCTCAGTCGTGATGGCCCGGTCTTGGCCATTGCGTCTGAGGTCCTTACACGCAGGTTTCTGGGCTGGCGAACGCGTTAAAAGTGAGCGTGAGATGGCGCGCTTAGGAGCCGGAGTATAAGCGGCCTTGGGCGTGATGGCCCGAACTTAGGCCATTGCGACCAAGGTCCTTATACGCAGGCTCCTGCGCCAGCGAACGCGTTATGAAGCAGGATGTCAATCAGTCCAATGATGAATTGAAGAACACTTGCTAATGAATCGAAATGAACTGTCGAAAGACGTGGTTTGCAATGGCACACAGGTGTTGAAAAATGAAAAAAGCCGTCCTCGACCCAGACAAAAATGTCTAGGCCAAGGACGGCTTACCGTGGTACCACCTTGGTTTAAAAGTCGCTCACACGACTTTCCTCAATCAGTCCGACAGCCATGCTGTGAGACCTAACGCAATAATGGGCGTCCCCATGTGTGCTTTGCTCGCGCTCGACACACCTGCATCACCAAGACCATATTCGTTGCCATTTCCAGATGTCCTTGCACCAAAATAGACACTCTCTAAGCAGGAAACCAACAACTACTCATCTTTCCGCATTTCAATGTTGCGACTAGCATACTGACAATTATGGCAGCTGTCAAGATATTTATTAAATTAAAATGAAGCCTCTTATGGTTGTGAACGCATAGAATTCCGGAAAAACATATGTTCTATTCTCATTATTTAGTCAATAATGATGCAGATTTGTTAAGATGACAACACCAGTGTCATGCTGACCCTTGAGACAATCGAAAAAGCCCCAGAGCGTTAACGCTGACTTGTTTCACGTTTTAGGGTAAGCTAATAGCACAAGTCATCGGAGGAAGAATGCTATGAAAGTTTTGGTTCCATACATCAAGAAATATCGCTGGGACGTGATCTGGTCAATCCTGGCTATTTTTGTGGTAGCGTTCGCGACACTTTGGCAGCCGCATCTGCTTCAGGTGATCATGAATGCCATTATGAAAAATGACAAGCAGACCGTCTGGACCAATGGCCTGTATTTGATTGGGCTGGCGGTGATCGGGATTGTTGGCGGGATTATCAATACCATTTATTCGGCGCGGGTGGCACTGGGTGTTGCTACTGATTTGCGCGCAGATGAATATGCCAAAATCCAGAGTCTGGCTTATGCGGACGTTGAAAAATTTTCACCGTCAAATCTGGTTGTACGCATGACGAATGATATTAATCAGGTGCAACAGATTGTCATGGGCTTTTTCCAGCAAGTCACGCGTATCCCGATTCTGTTTGTGGGTGCCGTGATTCTTGCGATCGTGACCTTGCCGGAGTTGTGGTGGGTGATTGCGGTCATGATGGTGTTGCTGCTGGGCGTCAGTCTTTTTTCGTTTAGTCGTATGGGCAAATATTTTGGCCGGATGCAACAGCTGATTGAAAAAGTGAACACCTTGGCGCGTGAGAATTTAATGGGCATGCGGGTGGTAAAGTCGTTCGTTCAGGGTGCCAATCAGACGAAAAATTTTGCCAAATCCAGCGATGAGATGCGCGATGTCAGTGTCAGAATCGGCAATCTGTTCGCCTTGTTGATGCCGGCGTTTTTCCTGATTGCCAATTTGGCGATTGCCTTAAGTATCTGGCTGATCGGTCAGAATATCACGAGCCACCCAAGCAACTTGGCGGCGATTACCAGTTTTATCAATTATCTGATGCAGATTCTGTTTGCGATCATTAACGGTAGCTTTATGCTGACGTTTGCGTCACGGGCGCTGGTTTCTTTGCGACGGATCCATGAAGTGATGGATACCAAGCCGAGTATGACGTTTGTGAGCGGACCGCATCGGGATCTGGACGGCGCCGTTGAATTCGATGACGTGACGTTCACCTACCCAGGGGATGAAAAACCGACGATTCGTGATATCAGTTTTGCGGTTAAGCCGGGTGAAATGATCGGTATTGTCGGGGCGACCGGCAGTGGCAAGACCACCTTGGCGCAGCTGATTCCACGGCTGTTTGACCCGGACACCGGGATCGTCAAAGTTGGCAGGCATGATGTCCGCGCTGTCACCGAAGCTGATTTGCGGCAGACGGTTGGCTTTGTTCTGCAACGGTCCACGCTTTTTTCCGGCACCATTGCCGAAAATCTGCAACAAGGTAATCCGGATGCTGACTTGGCTTCGATGAAGTGGGCAGCTCGAATCGCTCAATCAGCTGAGTTCATTGAGCGCTTGCCGCAAACGTACAATGCAGAAGTGGAAGAACGATCATCGAACTTTTCAGGTGGTCAAAAACAGCGGCTCTCGATTACACGCGGGGTCATCGGGCAGCCGAAGATCCTGATTCTCGACGATGCTACTTCGGCGCTGGATGCTCGCTCGGAAAAATTGGTTCAAGAGGCCTTGGCGCATGAGCTGAAAAACACAACTACTATTATTATTGCGGAAAAAATCAGTTCGATTATTAAGGCTGACCGCATTTTGGTACTTGATGAAGGTCGGTTGGTCGGTAGCGGCACGCATCATGAATTGGTTCAGCATAATAATGTTTATCGCGAAATTTATGCAACCCAAAAGGCACTGGAAGAGGGGGTGTAACTCATGAAAGACTTGAAAAATGCGGGTAAATTTTACGCCCATTATTTACGGCCATACTGGCTAGAGTTTTTGATCACGACGATTTTGATCGCGATTTCCACATGGGCGATTGTTGTTGCACCAACGTATATGGGCCGCGCCATTGAAGAACTGACTGTCTATGTTCAGCAATGGGCGAACCCGGCAACGCGTGCGCAAGCCTCCTTTACGGCGTTTAACCACACCCTAGCCATTTTTGTCTTGCTGTACTTGATTGATGCCTCCAGTATTTTGATCTCGAGTCTGCTGCTGTCAAAAGTCAGCGGTTATTCGACCGGGACCATGCGGGTAGGTTTGTTCCGGAAAATGCAGCGCATGAAAGTGCAGTATTTTGACAGCCACAGTGACGGTGATATTCTGTCGCGGTTTACCAGTGATTTGGATAATATTTTCAATGCCATGAACCAGGCGCTGATCGAAATCTTCTTAAGCGGTGCCCAGTTTATCGGGATTATCTGGATGATGTTTACCCAGAATGCTACATTGGCGTGGATTACCATGGCTTCGACACCGGTCGCAATTGGCTTGGCGGCGTTTGTGATGCACCAGGCGAGTGTGTCGGTCGATCGCCAACAGGACGATATCGGCCGACTTAATGGTTACATCAACGAGCAGATTACCGGTCAGAAGATGTTGATTACCAATGGCCTGCAGCAGGAAAGTGTTGCCGGCTTCCAACCGTATAACAATGCGGTACGCAAATCTAACTTGCGTGGGCAGATTTGGAGCGGGATTTTAAACCCGTTGCTCATGGGGTTGTCGTTGCTGAACACGGCGATTGTGATTTTTGCCGGTTCCTGGCTAGCGTTAAACGGATCGCTGAGTCAAGGCGCGGCTTTAGCTTTGGTGGTTGTGTTTGTTAACTATGCGCAACAGTATTATCAACCAATCGTGCAGCTGACCAGTCTGTTTAACATGATTCAATTAGCCATTACCGGTGCCCGTCGGATTACCGAAGTGCGAGAACAGCCGGATGAAGTCGATCCAAAAAATGGCCGCACGCTAGATGGTTTGAAACACGAGCTAGTGATTGATAACGTGCATTTCAGTTACATTCCGGGTAAAGAGATCCTGCACGGCGTTACGATCCATGTTGAAAAAGGTGAGATGGTGGCGCTGGTTGGCCCGACTGGCAGCGGGAAAACCACGGTTATGAACCTGATGAATCGTTTCTATGATGTCGATTCCGGTTCGATTACGTTTGATGGTGTCGATGTGCGTGAATTTAAACTCGCATCACTGCGGCAAAATGTCGGCATTGTTCTGCAAGATCCGCAACTATTTTCCGGAACGATTCGTGACAACATTCGTTTCGGTGATCCTGAAGCAGATCAGGCGCGGGTTGAAGCCGCCGCCAAGCAGGCCAACATTCATGACTTTATTGTGAGTCTGCCGGATGGCTATGATACGTTCGTTTCGGATGAACAAAGCGTCTTTTCAGCCGGACAAAAGCAGCTCATGTCGATCGCCCGGACTATCTTAACCGATCCGCGCTTACTGATTCTTGATGAGGCGACCAGTAACGTGGATACGGTCACTGAAGCCAAGATTCAAGCGGCGATGGACAATGTGATTCAAGGGCGGACGAGCTTTGTTATCGCCCACCGGCTGAAAACGATTTTGAATGCCGACAAAATTGTCGTCCTTCGCGATGGCAGGATTATTGAAGAAGGCAATCATGAACAGCTGCTGGCGCAAAATGGCTTTTATGCCGAGCTATACCATAATCAGATGGTGTTTGAATAGCATCTATTTAGATTCCGAATAATTCCGGAATCTTTTTTAATATAATTCGCAAATAAAGCGATTTAGAGGCCTTTCTAAAGCTTAAAACTTATGATAGTCTTTCTATATAAGAACAATACTGTTCGCTGTTTTGATCAATAAAGACTTCGTGGAGGTAGCAATGAGCAAACGTAGGTATTTGGTCGCTTTAGGCGGTATTTTGCTGCATTTGATGATTGGTTCTGTTTATGCATGGAGCGTGTTTACCGGTCCGATTGCCAAACAGACAGGGTGGGCGTTGTCCTCAGTCACAGTGGCGTTTAGTATTGCCATTTTCTTTCTGGGCATGAGCGCTGCCTTCATGGGCCGTGTGGTTGAGCGCTTTGGCCCGCGGTTGACCGGGACAGTTGCCGCAATTTTATACGGATCAGGGATTTTGTTAACCGGCTTGGCGGTTCAAATCAATTCGTTGCCGCTGCTATATCTAGGTTACGGCGTGATCGGCGGGTTAGGTTTGGGCGCCGGCTATGTGACGCCGGTTTCAACGATTATTGCGTGGTTCCCGGATAATCGCGGACTCGCGACCGGAATGGCGATTATGGGTTTTGGATTTGCCGCCATGTTGACTGGCCCGGTTGCCCAGCAATTGATCGCAACTATCGGCTTGGTAGCCACCATGTATTTGCTGGGTGCGGTTTATATGGTGATCATGTTGGGAGCAGCTCAAGTAATCCGTAAGCCGCGACCGGATGAAGTGCCGGCAGCCGATCTTGCCAAAAGCGTGAGTTTGACCGGTAAGGCGATGACCGCCAATGAGGCAGTCAAAACACCGGCATTCCGCTATTTATGGCTGATGTTTTTCATCAACATCACCTGTGGTATCGGGTTAGTGGCGGTTGCATCGCCAATGGCAGAGCAACAAACCGGTATGTCCGCTGCGACCGCCGCTATGATGGTCGGGGTCGTGGGCTTATTTAACGGTTTTGGCCGCTTGGCATGGGCAACGTTGTCTGATTTGATTGGTCGGCCGCTCACCTATACGTTGATTTTTGTGGTAGATGTCATCATGCTGGTCGGTATTTTGACCGTGGGCTCCCCGCTGCTCTTTGGGATTGCGTTATGCCTGATTATGTCTTGCTATGGCGCCGGGTTCTCGGTCATTCCGGCTTATCTTGGGGATGTCTTTGGTACCAAACAGCTTGGCGCAATTCACGGTTATGTGCTCACAGCTTGGGCCGCTGCAGGAATCGTTGGCCCGACGCTGCTGAGTTTTAGCGAAGAATATTTTCACAATTATACCGTTAGCTTGATCCTCTTTGTTCTTCTCGAATTACTGGCTCTAGGGCTGTCGATTCGCATTCGGCGGGAATTCAAAGCAACTGCGCAGGATGCGAAGCATGTGACCGACTAACGGTTTTGTCTGCGAAAAGATCGAGAGAGAGACTTTAGGCTGAATGAAAAACATTATGCCGTTGATGTTTTGCTGGTGATATAAACGCCGTCTAATGTGGATATTAATATATCAGAACCCCGTATTTAGGTACGGGATTTTTTTATGTCCCAAAATGCTGATATGACAACATTTTTAGTTTATGTCACATATTATTGACCAAATCCAAGCGTCTTTTGTTGACAAACCTGTACGTACAGGTAAAATAAACTCTGTAAGTGAAATCGCTTTCTGGAGGGGGAAGAAATGCGTAAGTACGATGTCATTTATCAGGATCTGAAGGACAAGATCGAAGCAGAGATTTATGTAACGGGATCGTTGCTACCAAGTGAACGGACGTTGCAGGAAATGTACCAGGCGTCGCGTGACACGGTACGAAAAGCATTGCAGCTGCTCAAAGACGACGGGTTTATCCAGTCGCAAAAAGGTAAAGGTTCAACGGTGATTAATCGGCAGGAATACGTTTTTCCCGTTTCAGGAGTTGTGAGTTATGCCGAACTGGCCAAACAATTTCACTTACAGACGCGAACCGTCATTTTGGCCAATCATTTTGCAACGTTACCAGCCAAGTCGTTTAAGGACGTGGATCCACATGTGACGACTAAACAGATGCGGTTTTTGAAGCGGGTGCGGTATTTGAAAGGCGAGTCGGACATTATCGATATCGATTATCTTGATCCTAAGGTAGTGCCGCCGATTCCGGAGTCGGCAGCCAAGGATTCGTTGTATGCCTATCTTGAATGTCGGGTGGGGTTGACCATTGCCTATGCGACCAAGGAAATCACGGTGGAAACAGCCACCGAAGAAGATCGGCGTTACCTGAAGTTGCCCCAAGCCGCAGTGGTCGTCGTAGTTCGCAGTTGCAGCAGTCTGGTCGATACAACAAAGTTTCAATACACGGAGTCGCGTCACCGGGCGGATCGGTTTAAGTTTCATGATTTTGCGCGGCGAATGCGGCCGTGAATGGTGGCAGGTCGAGCTTCAGTTAAAGGTGAAGATTAAGGAGGTGCATGATGGGATTTCATAAGAAAGTCATTTATCAGCTGTATCCCAAGTCGTTTTATGACAGCAATGGCGACGGGGTCGGCGATTTGCGTGGCATTATTGACAAGATTGATTATCTTAAGTCATTGCACGTCGACATGATCTGGTTCAATCCATTTTTCGTGTCACCACAATACGATAACGGTTATGATGTTGCCGATTATCGCAACATTGATCCACGGTTTGGTACGATGGCGGATTTTGACGAATTGGCTAAGAAACTCAAAGAAGCTGGGATCGATATCATGTTGGACATGGTGTTGAATCATACCAGCACAGAGCATGAATGGTTCCAAAAGGCATTGGCTGGCGACAAGCATTATCAAGCCTATTATTATATTCGCCCGCCAAAGCCGGATGGCAGCTTGCCGACTAACTGGGAAAGCAAATTCGGCGGGCCAGCGTGGGCACCGTTTGGCGACACCGGCAATTATTATCTGCATTTATACGAACGCCGCCAAGCTGATTTGGATTGGCACAATCCAGCGGTTCGGCAAGAAGCCGCAGCGATTATTAACTTTTGGCGTGCCAAAGGTGTCCACGGATTTCGGTTCGATGTGTTGAATGTGATTGGCAAGGCAGAAAAACTGGTCGATGCACCGCCAGAGGTTGCCAGCAAAACGCTGTACACGGATACGCCGATTGTTCAGGACTATTTGAAGGAACTGGCGGCTAACAGCTTCGGCCAGGATCAAAACAGTGTCACGGTGGGAGAAATGAGTTCCAAAACTGTTAAGAACTCAATCGCCTACACGAAACCGGAAAATCATGAATTATCCATGGTCTTTCAATTTCACCATTTGAAGACGGATTATAAGAACGGTGAAAAGTGGACGAAAGAACCGTATAACTTCAATGTGTTGCGTGACATTTTGCACACCTGGGGTCAACAGTTAGATCAAGGCGGCGGCTGGCAGGCGCTGTTTTGGAATAACCACGATCAGCCGCGGGCACTCAATCGTTTTGGTAACGTTGACAAGTATCGGGTTAAAAGTGCCGAAATGCTTGCTGCGGCGATTCACCTCAGTCGTGGCACCCCGTATATCTATATGGGTGAGGAAATCGGCATGACCGATCCGCACTACCATTCAATGGATGATTAC
>NZ_BACQ01000039.1 GCF_000260435.1 Lacticaseibacillus zeae DSM 20178 = KCTC 3804
GGGTTCTTATACAAGGGAACTAGGGATTGACCAAGCTGAATGAAAAAATTGCTGTTCAAGACATCGGTTTAGATGGCCTGACTGCCGCTGGTGGGTTAGCTGTTAGCCGGCCATCACGATTGGCGGGCAAGGTGATGCAAACGCTATTACTCGGAACAGCAACATTTGAAGATAATGATTCATACCGTTATTTGACGAAGCTCGTCGATACCGAAGATGTAATGGTTGAACCATCCGCTGCAGCCGGCTTTACCGCGATCGCCCCCATCATGGCCCAATTTCCCACGCTTGCTGGCAAAGACGTCACCCACATTGTCTGGGCAACTGGCGGCGACATGATGCCGGAATCGGAGCGTCAGTTGGATTATGAGCTAGGACAAAAATCGCTGACCAAGATTAACAATCGTTAAAACATTGCTAACGCTTATATCAGTGCTGATATTTAATTAAAATGCGATATCCCAACAACGGGGTGGCGCATTTTTGTTTGCAATGCGGTGACAAATGGGCGGGAAATAAAATAAGTGAGTGATAACTCATTTTACTGTTGACAAACCGAGATGTACTGATTATATTAAAGCCATTAAGTGAGTGAGTATACACTCGCTTCGAGGAAGAGGGTTATTAAAATGGCAACGGATTATGTCATCGCCAAGCAGGTCAGCAAGCACTTTGGTCATCAGCAAGTGCTTAATCAGATTGATTTGACACTGCCGGCTGGAATGATTTATGGCTTGATTGGGCCATCGGGAGCTGGGAAGACCACCTTGATCAAGAGTATTTTAGGGATGGAAGATGTGGATAGTGGTACTGTTAAAGTTATGGATACGGTGATGCCCAATAGGGCGGTAATGGCACAGGTAGGGTATATGGCCCAAAGTGACGCCTTGTATGAGACACTAACGGCCCGTGAAAACCTGACCCTTTTTGGGCAATTAATGAGTGTTCCAAAAATAAAGTTAGCACAGATGATTGATTATGCAGCCGGATTAGTTGACTTGACATCCCAATTAGACAAGCGGGTCAGTGGCTATTCGGGTGGGATGAAACGGCGCTTGTCGTTGGCAATCGCCCTGATTCAGGATCCCCAATTATTGATTTTAGATGAACCGACCGTTGGGATTGATCCAGAATTACGGCAACAAATTTGGACCGAACTAAATAAGCTCAAGGATACCGGTAAGTCGATGCTCGTGACAACGCATGTCATGGACGAAGCAGAACGGTGTGATTATCTCATGTTGATTCGGCACGGGATTGCGCTTGCTGAGGGGACACCCGCGGCACTGAAACAACAGTATGCAGTAGATACGATCGAACAGGTCTTTTTGAAAGCGGGGCGGATGCAAGATGCGAACGATGGCAATCGTTAGACGAGTTTTTAAGCAAATGTTACGTGATAAGCGTACCTTGGCGCTGATGTTTTTGGCACCACTCTTAATTATGGCGTTGATGTATTTTTTGTTTCAAAATAACACGACTCAAGTGGCGACTTTAGGTGTTCACAATGTTGATCATCAGGTGGTCAAAGCCATTAATACGAAGCATGTCGATATTCACCATTACAGCAGTAACCAGGCAAAAGCGATGATTAAGCAGCATGATTTGGATGGATATTTGACGCAAAAAGATGGCAACTTAACGATCACGTATTCTAATAGTAATCCGACCAATACGTCATTGATCAAAGCTTCTTTGCAAAGCGGACTGGTCAAATTAAAAATTCAGACGTTGGTCACGGCTACTAAAGCACAAAAAAAGGTGTTGCAAACGCAAAAACAGGCAACGGTTAGCAAGCTAAAGACGGCCTTGGCCCAAGCACAGGCAAGTGGGAATACGGCTGCTGCGGCTAAAATTCAAAAGCAATTGAGGCAGGCTACAGCGAGTGCTACGGCGCCAACAAATAGTCAATCACAAACGACGACCTATACCACTAGCAGTCATTATATTTATGGTAGTAGTGATTCAACGTTCTTTGAAAACTTTTTGCCAGCCTTTCTCGGTTTCTTTGTCTTCTTCTTTGTGTTCTTGATTTCTGGCGTTTCACTTTTGAATGAACGCACTACTGGAACCCTAAGCCGGCTACTTGCAACCCCGATTCGACGGAGTGAAATTATTATGGGCTATCTAATTGGTTATGGGGGCTTTGCCATCATTCAGACTGTCCTGACCGTTGTTTTTACAATTACGGTCTTCAAGATTCACTTAGTTGGTAGTATTTGGCTGGTCTTTCTGACTAACTTATTATTAGCGTTAGTGGCTTTGACCTTGGGTATCTTTATTTCCACCTTTGCTAACTCAGAATTTCAAATGATTCAGTTTATTCCACTGATTGTTGTACCACAAATCTTTTTTGCTGGGTTGGTTCCAGTCGATGGCATGGCCAGTTGGTTGCAAGCAATTGCCCACATCATGCCGTTATACTATGGTGCTAATGCGTTGACGGCTGTTGTGACAAAGGGTGCTGGGCTTGGCGATATTGGTGTCAATTTGTTAATATTGGTAGGGTTTATGGTCGTACTAACAATGTTGAATATTGTTGGAATGAAACGTTATCGGAAGGTGTGAGGATATGGAACGACCACGGATACGGGATTATTTTCAACAGGATCTAAGTCAGAATGAAACGATTACACCTAAGCAACGGGCCATCCTCCAGGCAAGTCTCGATTTGTTTGCTGAAAAGGGTTTTGACCAGACCAGTACTAGTGATATTGCACAACGGGCCGGCGTTGCAGAGGGGACGGTCTATCGGCGGTATAAGACTAAGGCGGCCTTACGGGATGCCATCTTAGCACCAATTGCCGCGCACATTGTGCCAATTTTAGCGAGTGATTTTTCAGAGGATGAATTACGGCAGCGTTATCCCAGTCTACAGGCATTCGTCACAGCAATTTTTACGGACCGAGTTGCATTTGCTAAAGCTAACGTGAAAGAGTTAAAGGTCATTTTTGAAATGGCAGCTTTTGACACCGAACGACGCGAACAGATTCTTAGCCAGATTGCGCCTAAGATGGTCAAGCAGATGGGAAGTGTCATAAATCAACTAAAATCAGATCATTTGATTGTGGATTGGCCGAATGATTTGATACTGCAAAGTTTGTTATCGCAGCTATTCGGTTACCTAGCGCGGTTAATGCTGGAATTGCCGGGAACTGAAATTGAGCGCGAACAAGCGTATTTGATTACGGTGATGACCAAAATATTGACCCCGGGTGAGCATGATCAAATTACTGGTCAGTGAGCTAACTGTTACTTGATATGGTAGATTGTAAAATTAATCCGAACGCTGTTCGGATTAATTTTTCAATCTACCTTTTATGTTTAATCTGCTTATTTCTGATCGCAAACACCCACAACTGCGAGTGAATCCTTTTTGAAGTCGTTGACTGTCAACAATACATTTATTTCCACATTGACATTGACAGAGCCAAAGCGCGTTTCCATTAGAACTGCTTCCAAAAAACTAATGACTGTGAGTCGCCCAAACGTTTGATTGGCCAAATCGATACGCTTTTGCATACTAATCCCCTTGTTTGATAAGAAGGTACTTAAAGAGTTGCTTTCAATTGATCTAATCGCCATTGGCACCATGAAATAAAGGCTAATTCGTCAATCTTTGGAATGCCATAGGTTCTAGCATACGTTAACTTTTGAGTGGTAAGTAGTTGATCATAGGGTTTGCTAATAATACCAACCACAAGGATATCGACATTTTTGTCAATCCCGTTGACAGGTTTTGCTCCTAGAATAGTTGCTAACTGTTGTGCCTGGAAACGACGAAAAGATCGCAAACGGCCTGTAAAGAGAATTCGTTTGCCCCTTAAATCTATCATGATGTTTACCTCTCACTACGAGGAACATTTGCTAGATCTTCTGCCTGATACTTTTCGATGCGATATAAGGTTACTGGTGCAATACCTAACATGCGAGCAATTTGTCGCTTGGTCAGAGTTTCATCTCCGTCTTTCTTCCTATTTAAAAGGCGACAGGCTTCTTTATAAATATAGCGTTTTTGACGATTAGGTGAATGAGGACCATATTCGCGAATTTTGCCTTTATATTTGCCCTGGCGTTTGGCAATTTCTATGCCTTGTTGTTGCCGTATCTTAATAGTTTCGCGCTCTTCTTGAGCAATATACTTATATAGTTCGACAATAATTGTCGTAATCAAGTTACGAAGGTTAGGATCTTCAATACTTGCAAAGCTAGGTAGATTTAGAACGTTCAATTGAGCTCCACGATGCCGAATGGTTTCGATGATGTCAGTTAAATCATGAGAATTGCGACCAAGTCGATCAAGGCTCAGTACCACTACTTCATCATCATCACGAATATAGTCTAACATTGCTTTCAGTTGAGGACGATCGGCATTTTTACCTGAAAGCTTCTCTTGAAAGATTTTATTAACACCGGCATCATGTAGCTGTTCAATTTGACGCGCCAGATTTTGATCACGCGTACTAACACGCGCATAACCGATTTTAGACAATTCTAGATCACCTCCGGGTCACTTATATGTAACTAATAATACTCCCTTCTCACTTTAGTTACAATAGGGTACACCCTAACGTGCCTTGACCGGTGTTTCTTTTGTAGTTACTCTTTGATAATCAACGATGCCATATTTTCTGTTGACATTAATTTTTATAATTTGTCCTGCCTTAAATGGCCCAATATCGTGTTCATCTGTGCTTAATTTAAAACTCCCTATTTTTCCTTGCGCATCCTTAGCAGTACCTTGGTAAGTATATCCTTGAATTGATATTCCAACAGGTACTTCAACGTTTGAAATAATAGGCTGACTATCAATCTTCATGTAATATGAATGACCATCATATTGATACTTAGTGATACCAACAGAAAAAATAATTGTAGCCACAAAAGCTGCAAAAAAAGATGTCACCCATAGTCGTTCCTTGCGATCTTCATTCATACTAGCATCTCCTATGACGTTCTTTTAAACTAAAGATATATAAGACCCACATGTTGTGATTGGCTGATAGCTATCAATGCTTTATTGAATTCGTGTTTATTTTAAACCACTGGGCTACCAGACCCCCTTACAAGTTGAAATTGTAACACTTACGAGCCAAATGGCCGCCTGATTTAATTCTTTCCAGGGTTCAAATAAGTTATTAATCGCGATTAATGATTTATTTGAGCTGTGGAAGGTAAACGCGGTTCTGAATGTCTCTTAAAATCCGTCTCAAATATTGACTTCAATCCACATCTTGGTTACCTGGTGGTGATGGCTTTCTTGGTGAATGTAATCAAAGATATTGGTTACTTCTGCGCAAGGAAGCCCAGGGCTTTTTTTTAGGATTTCGTTCTCCTCAGACAGCGAAGCCAGTCGCTTTTCCATCGCTTTGATTTCGTCTGGCGATTTACCGGATTGAGTTTTGGCCTGGCCCTGGATTTAT
>NZ_BACQ01000038.1 GCF_000260435.1 Lacticaseibacillus zeae DSM 20178 = KCTC 3804
TTTGTGGCTGATATGGCTTGGTACAACCTGACGATTCCTTTAGCTGCAATGAGCATGGCGACTGAAAGCTTTGATTATAGTGCCACGTGGTGGAAGAAGTACATTTATTACAATGCTTCCATTATTAGCCAGGTGCTTTGTATGTCATTATCAGTATGGTGCTTCACTAATATGGCTAAATACGGATTTATTGCCTTTATTGCTTCAATCGGATTCGGCTCTCTGGTTGTTAAAACACCTGACGCCGTTAAAGACTTCTGGGCTTCAACCGGTGTGACTAAAAGTGCTGGTATGGGCGCCATGAGAATGTTTCAAAATTATTTTCGTAACCGTTAAGGGAGGTTAGCGTCATGAAAAAAATCTGGCACTGGTTACTTGAAAAAGCCAAAAAAGATATGCGAACCGACCCTTTTGCAACACCTTCACGGCGGACTAAGTTGTCTTACTATTTTGATAACTTAGTTAGCATGGTCTTCTATATAATGGGAATTTACCTCATGTTAATGGATTTATACCAAGAGCTTTTCACGGCGAACCATACCGATTTTTTAGGAACTGCGCTAATGGCCTTAGTTTTACTGCTGGGTGGCTTATTATTCCGTTGGTCAGCCTATGCAGATCTCAAAGCCATCAACCGGTATCAACATTATTTGAAGCAACAATCGATAGAGCAACAACAAGAATTACGCCGTGAAACTTGGTTGAAAGCGGCTAAACAAGGCAAAACAGAATTAGATCAAAAATTGAATCATAAGGAGTGAACGAACATGACCACTGTTATCTTAGCTGAAAAACCCAGTCAAGTCCGTTCATACGTCCAAGCCTTTCAAAAGAGCACAAAAAAACAGGGTTACTATACGGTTAGTGACCCTGTTTTGCCCGAGAATACGCTTGTCACGTATGGTCTCGGACACTTAGTTGAACTAGCCACACCGGATAAATATGATCAGAAATATCAGCAATGGGCCTTATCTAATTTACCGATTTTCCCCGACAAATACAAGTTTGAAGTGTCAGCTAGTAAAAAAGATCAATTCAAGGTCGTCAAAGACCTGTTAACGAAAGCCGATACCATTATTGTGGCCACCGATAGTGGTCGAGAAGGGTCAAATATCGCGTGGTCGATCATGAACCAAGCGCATATTGATGTTAAGTCGAAAACGATTAAGCGCCTTTGGTTGAATAGCCTAGAAAAAGACGCGATTATTAACGGCTTTAAAAATCTTGGTGATTGGCACAAAGACTATTTGGCTTATAAAGAAGCTCAAACTCGTCAAATTAGCGATTGGTTGATCGGTATGAATGGCAGTCCCTTATATACTTTATTGTTGAGACAAAATGGGGTGCGCGGGGTGTACTCGATCGGCCGAGTGCAGACACCTACTCTGTATATGGTTTATCAAAGAGACCAGGCAATCAAAAACTTTAAGCCGGAACCCTATTTTGAACTAAATGCGGAAATTTTAGCCAATCAGCAAAAATTTGTCGCAAAATTAGACCCCTATCAGCGGTTTAAAGATGAAACAGGGCTAATGACATTCATGCAAGCTAAACACGTTTAGAAAGGCTCACAGGGCGGTTTAATCAAGGACGTGCAAAAGCAGGCTAAAAAGAGTGCCAGTCCCCAACTATTCTCGCTATCCAGTCTGCAAAGTGCGATGAATAAACGGTATCATGCCAGTGCCAGCCAAACCTTAGCGGCTATTCAAAGTTTATATGAAGCCAAGTTGTTGAGTTATCCCCGAACTGATTGTGCTTATATCACTGATGAAGAATTTGATTATTTAGTGGCTAATCTGACGAAGTATCTGGGTTTGGTATCTAAGCCAGTCGCTTTAACCAATACCACCCCAAATAAACGTTACGTCAATGGGAAAAAGGTTGAAGAACATTACGCCATTATCATGACTAAAGTTGTACCGACGAAGGATCAATTAGCGTCCTTACCTAAATTACAGCAACAGGTCTATGATTTGGTTTTAAGAACGACGTTAGCGATGTTTGCTGATCCGTACGAGTACGAAGAAACCACCATTATCACCCAGGTTGGCGACGCCAATTTTAAAACAACCGGTAAGGTGCCAACTAAGCAAGGTTGGCAAGCTTTATTTGATGATCACAAAGCCGACGAGCAAGAGGCAACCACCCTACCGCTCGTTCACCAAGGCGACCAAGTTCAAGCAAATCTGCAAACGCCGCAAAAAGAAACGACCCCACCCGTGCCATTTACCGAAGGTACCCTGATTACGGCAATGAAGACCGCCGGCAAAACGCTTGATGATGAAGAAGCCCAGGCGATTCTCAAAGATGTGCAAGGCATTGGGACAAGTGCGACCCGGGCCAATGTGCTGGAAGTGTTAAAAAAACGCGGCTATTTGGTTACTGAAAAGAACAAGCTCCACGTCAGTGAAGCGGGAATTACTTTATGTAAAGCGGTCGAACTCGAACCATTGTTAACTAGCCCAGAGATGATAGCAAAATGGGAGCAAGCATTACAACAAATCAGTACCGAAGAACGCACCGCAGATAACTTTTTGAGCCAAATTAAGAAGTTCGTGGCAAAGTTGATTGCTGAGGTCCCCGCGCAATTGACTGGCAGTGCAGCCATTAAGCAACAAATCAATCACCAACAGCAAGCGCAAAAAGCCGCCGAAGTTTTCTTAGAAACACCGCAAGCGACCGTTTTAAATAAACAGAAGTTTTACATTGTGAAGCCCAAGCAAGGTGAAGACTTTACCCTGCCCAAGAAATGGAGCAGTAAAACCCTCGGTAAAACTGCGATCAAAGCCTTAATCACTAAGGGGGAAACCAGCAAACTAAAGGGGTTCAAGAGCAAAAAAGGAAAGTCGTTTGACGCCAAGTTAAAGCTTGACGGCCATAAATTAAGTTTTGATTTTGATTAGAACCTGCCTACCGCCCTGCACTACGTTCCGGTTGGTGAACCCGTCATTTAGGTTCACTTTTACAACCCTAAAAGTAAACCTAAACAACGGGTGAGATTAGCAACGCAAAGGAGATCATAAATATGGATAACGAATTAACAGTCATTGGGAGTGAATTACCGGTTTTGCAGACTAAAGGAACCTACAAATATTTAAAAGAAATTACTGGAAATGGGGCTTATTATCAAGTGGCTTGGCAAAAATTAGCCGATGGCTACCTTGCCCTTTATGGCACGACCCCGATTCAAACCAACGTAGCCCCTATATTGAATGATATTTTTGAAGATGAGGAGGGGTAGACAATGCCGAGTAAATCCGACGTTAAAGCCTGGAAAGCACAATTAGTCGCCCAAGCCGAACAACAAATCCTAAAATTAACCGATAGTGACCGATTTAAACAGTATCTTAATACCCTGGCTAAATTTCATCATTATAGCGCCAGAAACATTGATTTGATTTATGCGCAAAATCCGCAAGCCACTCAAGTCGCGGGCTTTAAGCAATGGCAGACGGCTTTTAACCGCACCTTCAAACGAGGCGCTAAGTCCATTCGGATTGCGGCCCCGATTATTAAGAAATTAACATCCGCTGAGCAAAAGCGCCTTGATACCACCTATGAGCGGGCCATTGTCGGTTATCGCTATCTACCTGTTTTTGACGTGTCACAAACTAGTGGTGAACCAGTATTAAGCGCTAAAGACTTTGTCAAAGAAAACTTGGCTGATCATCAGAATGTAACGAGCTTGTATAACGCGTTCAAAGATTATTTAAACCAACAAACCGATCTTCAAGTCAGTGAAGTGCCTTTAGCAACGCTAAATGGGGCTAAGGGGTATTTTCAACCCAGCACTAATGAAATCGTCATTGGTGGCGATGAGCCCGACAATGCTTTGAAACTAAAGACGTTATATCACGAATATGCGCATAGTCAGTTACATGGGTTAAAATCAGCCTTTAAAGATCGCCCGCGAGCCTATCAGGAAACCCAAGCCGAAGCGGTTGCATATGTCGCCATGCAAAATATTGGGGTTGATACGGGTAATTACTCCCTCGGTTATGTAGCTACCTGGGCCAAAGATAAAGCCGTGATCCATAGTGCTTTAAGTGAAATCCAGCAAGTTAGCAACAAAGTGATTGAGCTTAGTGACGGGTTAACCAAACAATTAGGCTTACAAGAAGCACAAAAAGATCTTGAGCATGATTTAAAAAAGCTATCAGCTCAGGATCTTAATAAGTCCTATCAAGGCTTGCAACAACAAATTCAACAAGCAACTAGTCCACAACAGAAAGCACAATTTAAAAACCAGTTAAACGATGTGCACCAAGAAATCAGTGAGCGAACTCAAAAACAACTGCAAGCATTTGCTGAACAGAATCCGGAAATCAAATAACCCGAATCCAAACTTGATCAAAGTTTAAAACGTTAGCCAGTTTTTAAAGGGCATGCTATAATGTAATAGAAAAAGGAAGCCCTGCTGAAGACAGGACTTCCCATGCAAGCCGCTTCAAAGGCGGTGGCGAAGCTAATAAGACAGCATTAAGCTACCCTGTAACCTACCAAAGTTACGCAGGGCGGCTTTTTTATTTGTGGTGCTTGTCGATATAGCTGAGTAGCGCGATTAAAAACGTGCCAAACAGCAACATCAACGAGAGTGTCTGGAAGACGCTCATTGACTGTGAAACCTTCCTGAAGATTGTTCCATGTTCCCATGGGCCTCACCTCGCAAGGGAAAAGACAGCCACCGCCCTTAAAACTTCCTGCGTAATCCATTATACAAGTGAACTAAGTGTTGACCAAGCACAATAAAAATTAAGTCATGGGGTTTCATAGGATCCTAAATTTGATCAAATTAAGCTCAGCAAAACATCTTTTGTAGATACCCTTTTTTTAGTTCCTGGAGTTTTTCAAGCTTACGCTGATGAAGAGTGATGAGGTGGTCAAGATTATCGAAAAACTTACCAATTTGAACTTGTTCAGGTAATGTTGGAACTTTAAAATTAATCTTCATCATGACATCGGCGTTTAATTTAGCACGTCCACCGCCGACTAAATATGGTTCTATGTTGGTATGTTTCAAAGCGTTCTTCAAAAATTTGTTGTCCACTCTTTCTTCTTTAGCTTGAAGAACGTGGGCATGATTGTTGACCCAAACCTTACCATCAACATATTGAACAGGGTAGTTTTGTAAATCATTCGCACCGTCTTCTGCGACCAAAACAAATTCACCATTATGAGTAAAACCTTCAACATAGTCCTGAATACCATTTGCACCGTAATAAGGTGTTTCCCCAGCTACACGTTCGGATGCTGTAATTGGAACTCGAAGATTATCATAGCGGTCTGCTAGTTCCGAAACCTTACGCTGTTCCCAAGCGTCAGCAAAATCTGCAAATCTTAATTGCGGGAACTTGCTACCATTTTTAGGGAACATTTTTTGCAAGTAGCCTTTTTTCTGTTCCTTGAGCAAATCTAACTTACGCTGGTTAGCAGTGATAAGGTTGTCAATCGATGTGAAGAATTCACCCAACTTTTGTTGCTCATCCATCGAAGGAATGGAAATTGATTGATTCTTAACCAAGTCGCTGTTCAAATTAACTTGACTACCGGGCTGCCCATAACGGGACCACTTATCACGATATGACTCTAACCATTGAAACATGAATTCCAAATCAAACTTAGGATTCATAAATATCAAGAACCCGTCGTGAACACCGGTTTTAACGTAATTCACCAGTGGCTTACCTACCGTTGCGGCAATACTTAGTAACAAATGAGGCTCTGTCAAAACACGTGTTTTAGCTTGCCCTGCCTCAGAAATGTGCTGATCCAGATGATGAATTCGACCATTTTGCTCTGTCACATCGGAAATGCGAAGCCATCCAATTTCAGATGAATCGTCAAACCATTTTGGATCTTGAATTGGTCGAGGGGACGCTCCTCGCACGATTTCTGCCAAATCACCAAGGTTACGCTGTACCCAAGGATCAGTGAAACCTTTAAATCTTAATTGCGGATATTTAGCTTGTTTAGCGTTCATTGTGGGCCTCCGGTTTTGACTGATCATTAACCTGGGTGGTCACTAACTGGCTAGCTAATTCATTAAAGGTTTGTTCATTCTGACTGATTTCCTCATCCAGTTGCTTTAGATCAGCTTTGACTTGGTTCAGATCAATCTCGGGTTCCGGTTCAAACGTATCGACGTAGCGCGGAATATTTAAATTATAATCATTTTCCTTGATTTCCGCCGGTGAGGCCACATGGGCATATTTATCGACATCTTGTCGGTTTTGATAAGTGGTCACAATTTTTTGAATATTGGCTGCCGTTAGCTTATTTTGATTCTTGTCCTTTTCAAATTCCCGGGACGCATCAATAAATAAGACGTCATCAGTGGTTTTATGTTTCTTTAAAATCATGATCAACGTTGGAATACTGGTGGAATGAAAAATATTAGCGGGTAGCCCAATAATGGCATCAATCCGGTTATCCAGCAGAAGCTTTTGGCGAATTTTGCCTTCCTTAGCCCCCCGAAATAGCACGCCATGGGGTAAGACGATGCCCATAGTTCCATGCTCCTGCAGATGATAAAAGCCGTGTAGCAGAAAGGCAAAGTCGGCTTTAGATTTAGGCGGTAAGACGCCATAGTCGCGGAAGCGGGGATCAGACAAGCGTTTGTCACTGTTATCCCAGTGCGCCGAGTAGGGCGGGTTCATGACGACCGCATCAAATAAGTAAGGTTCGTCAACCGGCCAATCTTTACTTAACGTGTCACCATTGCGTAAGTGCATATCGTCATACGAGACTCCATGTAACATTAGGTTCATACGGGCCAGGTTATAGGTCGTGGTGTTCAATTCTTGGCCGTGATAACTCACTAAATTGGGGCCTTGCACGTGCTGTCCGACATTTAATAGCAGTGAACCGGAACCAACCGCTGGATCATAAATAGTTCGAACTTGTTTGTCACCTGCATTGCGCTGATAAGTCACAATCTGGGCAATAATGTCGGACACCTGCCGTGGAGTATAAAATTCACCCGCTTTTTTACCGGAATCACTGGCAAATTGCGCGATTAAGTATTCATAGGCGTCACCTAGGACGTCGCCTTGATGATGGATAAGATCAATCGCTTTTAAAGCTAACATAGTATCACTAATAGTTTGGTTCCGTTGTTGTAAGGAACTGCCTAATTTATTACTACTTAAATCCACATCGGCAAACAAGCCCGAAAAGTCTTGCGCTGAAGATAGATTTTGTGTCGACTGTTCCAGATCATGAAGTGCTTGAGATAAATCGTCTAACGCAAAAGTATGGGCTTGAATCTTGCCAATCAGGGTGGTGAACAACGCTTGTGGTTGAATTAAATAGCCGAGCGTGTTTTGCAAATACTCCACTAAACTGGGCTGCACCGAGACGCCTTCCAATTCAAACTGAGGATCCATATACTGAGCATATTTCCGGGTGACATTTTCGGTTTCGCCTGCCCAATCACTAAAGGTCGTTAAGGTTTTCTCAGATAGAAACCGATAAAAAATTAACCCCAATAAATAATTTTTATATTCAGAAGCGTCCATTTTCCCGCGTAAGACATCGGCCGCATTCCATAGGGCGCTTTCAAGTTGACTAGCTTGAGTTGTTTTTTCTGACATTGTTTAACCTCACTTATTTTTGTAGATAAATTGCTAAATCGTGTTCAATAAACTGTCGCCAATCGGCCTGGGACTTAATCCGGTATAGTGGTAAAATAGCTGGAATCTTCGGTCCAGTGGCAGTTTGAGCTTGTAAGGCCGCTGCTAAATTCGCTGACTGCGTTAATTCTTGTTCATGATGCCATTCATCAGTACCTACGGTGTGTTCACGTGCCACCCGCAATAGGGCTGTTTGATCTAAGCCCCACGTGTGGGCGAATACCGACGTTTTTTTGACCAATTGTCTCTGGGCGTAATCAGCCACCAACTCCCGAGCGTTCAACGATACTGGCGCTTGATTTTGGTCACTCTGTTGCTGAGACTGTTGCATTTTTTGCTCAATATAGGGCATGGCTTCGCGAATTAATTGAGCCTGTTGCGGTTGCGTTTCCGCTAATTTATTCAAACTAGATTGTACTTTGACACTATTTTGCAGGTAATCGGTCATATGGGCTTGGGCTTGATCAGGTGTCGTGTACTGTTGCTGTTCATCAATCCAATCTTGAATTAATTGCGTCAAATAATCATAATCCACCAAGACGACTGAACCAACGGCTAGGGAAAAGTCTAAGGCAGCTAATTCTTCGGGGACTTTCTCAGGCTCTTGGTTAGTAACCGCCGCTTTAATCCGCGGATATTTACCCGTATAGGATTCTACTTCGGGCTGAGCGATACCAAAGGCCTTTTCACTGTTTTCCCAAGTGAAATCGTTGTACATCGATAAGGAATTCAATTGTTGATTCACTTGGCGAAAGGCTTTCACAAACTGTACCTTGGCAGTAGTTCCTTTCAGGTCATCGGCCGCCGTCCGCGTTGGGGCAATGGCTTTTAAGTCCACCACAGCCTTTTGAAATTTTAAGACGGCCTGCTGATAAGTGGGACGAATGATGACATTAAAGGAGCCTTCGCCACTATATAACTTATAAGCTTCACGTTCATTAGCTTCCATGATTGCTGGCACCCGAAAGGTCACAATTTGGCCTTCTTGTTTTAATTCCCGGTTTTGGAGCCGGTTGGTGCGTGAGTAGGCTTGAATGAGTTCTTGATAAGCTAAGGTACGGTCAACAAAGAGCGTATTTAGCCGAGGGGCATCAAAACCCGTTAATAACCGCCGCACCACAATCACTAAATTTATTTCTTGATCAGGTTTCAAATGAGCAAAGACCGCCTCACGCCGGGCGGCCCGTTTTGCGACATCTTCGTTATAGAGATTCAAATCGGCTAAATCAAAATTAGTGTGATACTGCTGATTATAATCTTTTAAAATGGTGGCCATTTGATCATGTTTGTGCGCACTCTGATCTTCGTTTTCACTTAATGAATAAGTAATCGCAATTCGGGGCCAATTAGGATCCAGCTGATTATGAGTAGTCTTTTTCGCGGCTTTAAAGGCTTGATAATAGCGTTGCGCCATTTCAATGGAACTGGTGGTCAAAATAGCATTATAGTTGCCATGACCCAAGCTGGTTTTACGTGGGCCTTTTTCTAAAATATATTGAACAACTTGATTAATATGTTCATCGGTCTCAAAGTCAGCCGGAGTTAAATACGTTTCTTCCAAGTCCTTCACTGACATCGCTTGAATCTTGGCTTGAATTTTTGCTTCATCAGCTGTACTCAGCATGCGGCCCTGCTTATCACGACGAGCTTTAACACGATTGGTTTCTTTTTCAAGGGCCCGGGTTATTAACGTATCTTTACCAATCGTTGTCACGTGTTCCACATTAAACGGTAACACGGCTTGGTCCTCTAAGGCGTCTCGCAAGTTATAAACATGACAGACTTTATCAAATAGCTCCTCAGTCGTGACCGCTAGATCACCCTTGAGCTGTTTCTTATTTTCATTAAAGATGGGGGTGCCGGTGTAACCATACCAATTACTATTGACAAACGCTGCTCGAATTTCCTTTTGCATCTTACCAAACTGCGACCGGTGGGCTTCGTCAACAAAGAAGATCACCCGTTGCTTTAAAGTCTTACTAAAGCGTGATTGCTTACCGGTTGCCAACTGAGCTTGCGTTTTTTTGACCGCCCGATGAAGTTTTTGAATCGAGGTAACCAAGACCTTACCGTCATTTTGTTGCAACTTACGCATTAAATCACCGGTATTTTGGGCTTCGTTAATGGCAATATCGTCATTGGCAGCATAGGCACTAAAGTTGCTGGTTGTCTGTTCGTCTAAATCCCGCCGGTCAACTAAGAAGATGACCTTATCGACACCGGGATCTTGTGCAGCTAATTTAGCGGTTTTATATGAGGTGAGTGTTTTACCAGAACCCGTGGTATGCCAAACAAAGCCATCTTGATGGTCATGAATCCGGTGCATCACGGCTTCAATCGCATAAATCTGATAAGGCCGTAAGAGAATTAAGCTCTGACGTTCTTGGTCGATGACCGTATATTCACTGACCATTTTGTGGGCCATGGGAATATTAAGGACTTGGCGCGTAAACGCTAAGCCGTTTTCCACGGGGTGATTATCCCGCGTTCGCCAATTGAACAAAAAGGCTTTATTGAAATGATCCGGTTCGGCATTCGCAAAATACGCCGTACTATCCGGCGTCATAATCACAAACATTTGCAGCAGCGAATAAATCCCCGTATATTTACCTTCCTGCGCGTATTTTTCAATTTGATTAAAAGCCTGGTTAAGTTCGACCGTGGCTTTTTTTAGTTCCAATTGAATTAAGGGTAATCCATTAATCAATAGGGTTACATCAAAACGGCGATCAGGATCGACATCTTGAGTACCAGCTAACCGTGGTCGCACTGCTTGCCGGACTACTTCATAACTAGATTTACCGCCAGCAACGTCCGCTTTCCAAAACAACTCGAGCGTCACCGTGCCCAGCTTAGCATCATCACGTTCAACTTCCACTTTGCCAATGCCATTTTCGGCGGCTAGTAACTTAGCTGCTTCGTAAGGTGTCCGGACCTCAATCGCCCGTTTAACCTGATTAAATTCGGTATCAGTTAAAGGGTGTCCCTGCAATTTAGCATAATTATTGTTAATTAATTTATCACGAAAATTAGCCCATAATTGATCCGGCGTCGCACCATACAGGTCTTTTCGTTCCACCCATTGATTACTTCCGGTCGTTAAGGTTTTAACAACTTCTTTTTCAAATGACAGTTCCAACATAAAAATAGTCCTTCCCCGCCAATTTTAATCTATTCACTAGTTTAGTATACGCGAAGCAAATGAAAAAATTTGCACCAGAACCAAATTAATCACTAATTTCAGTATTACGGATTGATAAGAAAGGATGTTTATAAATGTCTATACGATTAACGCTATCACCTGATATCAAGGCTAATGGACGACTATCTCATCTTCAAAACATTGTGGATCGTATAAATAATCTGAACAAGTTTTCACGGGAAATGGATGACTATCATCATATGGTTAAACAAAACGTTAACTCCATACCAGATGATTTTTCATTTAATGAAGTAGCTACAGTGGCCTTTTTTCAAACGGTGTCTGACCAAGTTAATACTATTTTTCTTTTAACGGCACATCATATATGGAAAGTAATTTTAGGAGAGCAAATAATAGAGGATAGTCTCAGTTATGTGCGGCTCATCGTCATAGAATCCCTTAAATTTAAGACGGAAGGTTTGTTTAGTGGCAAACAGTTTTTGTCCTTTCAACCAAAAGCAAATTTAAAACTATACTTTGACTCGAAAGAGGACAAAAGCTTTCTGGAAACCACTTTCACAAATGAAACAAATCGTTTTTTGAATAAAGAAAGAGTTATGCTAGCCAAACCTGAACCAATACCAATCAGTGAACCGCAAGAAAGTACGAATAACCATGCACTGGAGAACCAGAACAAAGCGCTTATTGAGACACTAAACCTAGAAAATAACGAAACAGCAATTGCACTGATAACGCTTAGTCAGCTCAAATATCCTAAAAATAAGATAAAGCCATTGTCTTCCGGGGACATTCCCTTGGGTTTCCAATTTATAGAAAACGATTATGTCACGGAAAGCGGACTAGCTATTCTCACAATGGGTGGAGCCTATGAAAAAGCATTGCAAAAAGTAATTAAGGATATTCGTAACTTGATTGAGCAAAAGAATGTAGATGGCGCCTTTAACTTATGTCTTACTCATACTGAGGACGAAGGCGCATCGACCGTGTGGATTTATGCATATTTTGACATTGCAAAAAGGATCCTTTAGTCAACCCCTTCCCATCAGAGTGGAGTTTGTGCGAGTTGTTCAACTCAAAACAGGCCTTCCATTTGCAAATGGGTTCATACGTCAATAGTAGGTGCTATGGCTAATGATCAGCTTAAGCAACTTCATAAAGACCATTTTTTCTCCAGGAGAATGGTATTTTAAAACGAGCAGTGGTGTTGACCAGATGTTGATTCGTAGTGGCCGAAAGGCCATTTGTTGTTCAGGTGCACCTGTGCCGCGGACACTGCGTGATGACCGTTCTGAAGGCATTATATGTTCGCAGCCCCTATTATGACCGTGAGATTTCACCCCTAGCCCTAGGTATTAACTTATATATTCATGTTATGGCAAGAATGTCAATGGCCCGGACAAAAATTGTACGGTTGGACGTGCGGACGTTTTTTGAGGATCAAATCATCACGCAGCTTTGCTATGACGGTATTCTTCCGAGCTTTTCCCTCCAAAAGAATTTTTTCGTCTCTTGGTGTTATACCACTCGACATGGCTGTCTAGTCCGCTAATGAATTCTTCCTTGGATGTTCCTCGCCAATCTCGGTTATAGAAGAACTCCATCTTCAAGTGACCGAAGAAGCTCTCCGCCTGTGCATTGTCAGGAGCGCTGCCTTTTTTCGACATTGAAGGCGTCAACTCGTATCGCGACATCAGTTCAATCCACCCCGGCCAGCGATAGTGGGCACCACGATCTGAGTGCACGATTGGTTGACTCCCACTCGGGAGCCCTTTGGCTGCAGCAGCT
>NZ_BACQ01000037.1 GCF_000260435.1 Lacticaseibacillus zeae DSM 20178 = KCTC 3804
TACTTTCCACACGCGATTTGCAGTGCAGAAAGTATGCCCGTTTTTATATTGTGTTTGTGAATGGTGTCTTAGCATCTGAACACGGTTGCCACAGGCAGTCACTTAAACCCGCGACGGCAAGTCAATCTCGGCTTTGGCCAAAACATGGCCTTTCATCGCATGGCGGGCTTCATTCAACCAGAAGCCGGGTTGGAGCGGCAACTTGGTGTCTAAAGCAAAAATCATCAATGTGTAATCATGATTCTTGTCGGGCGGTTGCGGCCCCACGTAACCTTGCTGCGTGAATGGATCAGTATTGCCAACCAAGTGGCCTGCAGAAGCATTTTTGCCTTCAACCATTGGAATCTGATCGCTGTGACTCGCGCCAACCGGGATCGACGTGACATTGGCAGGAATGTTTGCCGCATTCCAGTGAATCCACGGCAGTCCGCCGACTGGAACCGCGTCATAGTCGAGGAGCCAAAGTGCGAAACTGACGGTGCCTTCCGGAGCATCTTCAATCGTAAATGGAAAACTCGTGATCGGATAGCCATTCTTGACGTCGGCACCAGTGGCATACTTGCCATAACGATCGGCCAGCATTCCATTGACAAGTGGAACGGATAGTTTCATTTGAATTTCCTCCCCTTTATCGCTACCTTTATGATAGTAGATTGAAATTACGAAAGCCAATTTCGGATTAAAAACATTTTTATTGCCACAAGAAGCTCAAGCAGACCAACTTGAGCCATAACAAAGAGTTTTGAGTAAACATGCAAAAAGATGTCCAGGCATTACTTGATGAAGTGAAAAGTCACTACGATCACCCGCTGGAAGTGGCGATTAACGGGGAAGCAAGCGGCGTGCTGACCCATGATCAAAGCCATCAGCGCCTGAAAAAAGATGGTACGCTAGAGGTGGTTGTGACTGATACAACAGACGTGGCATATACATTAAGTCACGAACTGCTGCACTTATTGTTCCAGATGAAAGGCTACCCGCAGTTGCAATTTCATTTACTGAGCGGCGATCCGCAGGTGGATGATCAGCTTTATGCCACGAGTACCGCTTTATATAACGCTGCAGTGCACATGCTGGTGGTGGCTTGGCAACGCGAACATGGCCTGCTGACAGACAAGGTAGTTGCGCAAGTGTTGGCAGGCTTCAAGCAGAATGTGCCGGCTGAGGCCAACGATCAGCTGGTAATTTACCGCATTCTGTCGTTGCTGGATCTTTTAGGCTTTTTGGACGGGCAGCTACCCGATGAGTTGGCAAGCGCGTATCCGCAAGCGTTGCCGTATGCCCAAGAGTTGTTCGGGCTGCTAGATGACCAGAAACTTGCCTCACCATTTGGCCTGCGCCGGGCGATTGTGCACCTGTTTGAGCGTTTCGATGCCCAAATTGAGAAGTTAGGCTACCAGCCGACCAATGACCATGAATTCGCCACGGTGTCGCCGGTTTTATCCAAGCGGCAATTGCGGCTCACACTCGATCAGGTTTACCTCATCAAACACAGCAGCTATCGCGATCGGGACACGAAACAACCTGCCTATGTCGCAATGGGGCGCAGCGACGACCAAAATGCCTTCGTGCTACCACTACCTGAAAAAGAAACAACGCCAGAAGCTTTCCAACAGCTGTATCAACAGCCGCTAGACAGCGTTCTGACGAAGTATGGTCTCGATTTTACCATCCGTTAATGCCGGCCAAAATTAATGAAGAAGCCGTTCGTCACGGACTGAATACCAAGCATCACAACCTGGTAGAAGACGAAAAGGAAGAAAATGAGGACTAGGACCATAAACAAATAACTAAAAAAGTGCGACCACCGAAAGGACTTCATGGTATTAAGACCCCTTTCTACAATGTTTCTTATAAATAATATTACACCTTTTACGCCTAGGGTGACGAATTTGTTCCAAATCATCCAGCGCGATAGTGACAGTTTCACTAATTGGTGACTGGCGGGCAAGCTAAGCGTTTTGCCTAGTGTGAGGTGAATTTTTCTTTAAGAATGTTGCGCTGTTCAGCGTGTTAGGAGATGGAAGCAATGTTTGATTTGCAAACCGCGATTGATCAAGCCAAACGGATCACGTTTATGACCGGGGCTGGCGTTTCAACGGCTTCGGGAATTCCGGATTATCGATCAAAAGGCGGCTTATATGCCGATAAGGTTGACCCAGAGTATGCATTATCAATTGACAATCTGCAGGCCCATCACGAGGACTTTCATAAGTTTGTCGTCGAGAACATGTATTATCCCGATGCCAAGCCGAATGTCATTCATGAAAAAATGGCGGCCATCACCAACCAAAAAGGTACGATTGTCACGCAAAATGTTGACGGACTTGATCGTAAGGCCGGCGCCAAACATGTGGTGGAATTTCATGGCAATCTTTATCGGATTTATTGTCAAATCTGTCGCAAACAATTTGACTATCAGACGTATTTGAAAAGTGACGTACATGCAGCAGACGGTGGTGTTTTACGGCCGGATATTGTCTTATACGGTGAACCGATTAATCCGGATACGGTTAATGCTGCCATTAATGCCATTGCGCAGGCAGACTTGCTGATTGTCGTGGGGACAAGTTTTGTCGTGTATCCATTTGCCGGGCTTATCGGCTATGCGCAGCCGGATGCAACGATTGTGGCCGTGAACCGCGAACGGATTGCTTTGCCGGAAGGGGCGCAGATGGTCCTGGGGGATGCAGTTGACGTTTTTGCCAAGTTGCACGTCTAGTCACGGACAATCATGACGAAAAGGGGATTTGACGGTGAGTAAAGGACGCTTGGAGGCATTTACCGATGCGGTCATCGCGATTATTTTAACGATCTTGGTGTTGGAATTAAATCCACCTCACAGTGGCTCACTGGCGTCGCTTTGGGCATTAAGATGAAGGTTTGGAATTTATTTAGTTTCATTTCTGACGCTGATCGTTTATTGGAACAATCACCATCATTTGTTCCAATTGGTGAACCGGATCGACTGGCGCGTGATGTGGGCGAATTCGTTTTTCATGCTGGCTATTTCGATGTTCCCGTTTGCCACCAGTTGGGTCGGCGAAGGACATGTGGACGCGTTCGGGCCGGAGCTGATTTATGGTTTTGTTGTGTTCATGTCGAATGTCAGTTACCTTCTTCTGGTGGTCACTTTACGGCACGTAAACGGCGCAACCTCTGCGTTGGTGAAGCTATACGGCCATCAGCATGACTGGAAAGCGGTCGGTTCGATTATTATTGCATTCATCGCGATGATTTTGGCTTTGCTTTGGCCGCCATTAACGATCATACTGGACTTGTTAATGTTATTGTTGTGGGCAATTCCGGACCAACGCGTTGAGCGACATCTATTACGTGGTCCAAAAGAGTGAGTGAGCGTGAGCAGGAGCGCTTAGAAATCGGAGTGTAAGTGGCCTTGAAGCCTCAATGGCTGGGCTTTGGCCATTGAGGCTTCAAGGTCCTTACACGTAGATTTCTGCGACTGCGAACGCGTTATGATGAAAGGAGATTTTTTAATATGGCAAGAACGATTGGTATCATTGGCATTGGCCATGTCGGTGTGACGACGGCATTCAATTTGGTTAGCAAAGGTGTTGCGGACAAACTGGTGTTAATTGACCAGAAAGCCGAATTGGCTGAAGGCGAAAGTTATGATTTGAAAGATGCGTTAGGCGGCTTGCCAACGTATACGGAGATTGTGGTCAATGATTACGATGCGTTGAAAGACGCGGACGTGGTGATTTCTGCAGTCGGTAATATCGGCGCGATTTCAAATGGCGACCGGATTGGCGAGACCAAAACTTCCAAGGCGGCGTTGGATGATGTTGCACCGAAGCTGAAGGCGTCTGGCTTCCATGGCGTCTTGCTAGATATTACGAATCCCTGCGATGCGGTGACTAGCTATTGGCAGTACTTGCTTGATTTGCCGAAATCCCAGATTATCGGCACCGGCACATCGTTGGATACTTATCGGATGCGGCGCGCGGTTGCCGAGACGCTGCATGTGAATGTTGCCGATGTTCGCGGCTATAACATGGGCGAACACGGTGAGTCTCAGTTCACGGCATGGTCAACGGTTCGGGTCAATAATGAACCGATCGCGGAGTATGCCAAAGTGGATTATGATCAGTTGGCTGATGCGGCGCGGGCTGGCGGTTGGAAGATTTACAATGCAAAACACTACACTAGCTACGGCATTGCAACCATCGCGACTGAGATGACACAGGCCATCATTAGCGATGCCAAGCGAATTTTCCCATGCGCCAATTACGATCCTGAATTCGGCATTGCAATCGGCCATCCCGCAACGATCGGCAAACTCGGTGTCGTCAACACACCGGAATTGAAATTGACCGATGACGAACGGGCGAAGTACGTCCATTCGGCAGGCATTATCAAGGACACGCTTGAAAAAATGAAATAACCCATTTCGGTAGCAATACTGAAGTCTGTAAAAAGACGCCGTTTCGGCGCCTTTTTGCTTCAACTGCCTTAAGCAGATCATTTTTGAAAAGGGGATGCACATGGTCAAGAAATATACATTGGTGACGGTCGAGACGCCAACGGGGTGGCTGTTGATCAACCGCACGAATCCGCCTTATCGCGGCATGTGGAATACACTCGGTGGTAAGTTTTTGCCTGACGAGACGCCGGCTGCCTGTGCTGCGCGTGAGTTGCAGGAAGAAAGCCATATTATTATCCCGGCGCACGAATTATGTGGCGTGGGGCGGGTATTTTGGCATGTTGACGGCAAACTTCGCGGTGAGCTTTATGCCTTTCTTGGGAAAACGCCTGACCGACTTCAGATGCCGCAAGCCACTCGTGAAGGGATTCTGGCGACCTTTTCCAAGGAGTGGTTGCTGGCGGATAATCCGGGGTTGGTACCGGATTTGCAGCCGTTATTGCGATATGCTTTGAATGGTGAAAAGCATGATTATGCATCGTATTTTACCGGCGATGTGCTGCAGAAATTTCAGATTGCGGACGGTGAGCGGCATGATTAGCGTTGGTTTAACCAGTGTGGCCGACCATCCAAGCATTGCGGCAAATGGCAAGCGCAGTACTTTTGCGGACTATGCCCAATATTTTCCGGTAATTGAGTTGGATACGACTTTTTATGGGTTGAAAACGGTGGACCAGATTCGGCGGTGGCAGGCGCAGGTGCCAGCGAGTTTCCAGTTTATTGTGAAAGCCAGTAAGCTTATGACAAAACACGAAGCCACTCAGGATTTGGTGGCGGAATTTTCGCGGTTTAATGATATGGTGGCGCCGTTGGTTGCGACCCATCAGCTGCAGGCAGTGCTGTGCCAGTTCCCGCCTTATTTTGGTGTTACCGCGGAAAATGTCCGGTATCTGCAAAACCTCAATCAGTGGCTGCCTGATTTGCCGATTGCGGTTGAATTCCGGCATGCGAGTTGGTATCTGCCGGCCTATCGTGATGCCACGATCAGTCTGTTGCAGGCGGCAGGCGATATTCATGTCGTGGTGGATGAAGCTCAGACGGTCGGGGGATCGGTGCCGTTAGTGCCAATTGCCACGAATCCTGACTTAACGATTCTGCGCCTGCATGGCCGTAATCAGGCATGGGGTCAGAGCGGTGCCAAAACCACGGAACGGACGAATTATCGCTATAGCCAAGCAGAATTGCAACAGTTTGCCACCACTGTGCATCATCTCAAAAGTAAAAATGTGACCGTTATTTTCAACAACAATGGCGGACATGACGCCGCCGCAAATGCCCAAGCATTCATTGACATGTTGGGATTAGATTTTCCCGGACTGGCGCCACGGCAATTGGATTTGTTTTAGATTTTGTGAGGCAGCGTCGAATTCGGTCTGACAGTCTGGTAATGGTGTAGTACAATCACGGTAAACACATTGTTTTCACCAAAATGGTTCAGCAAATTTTAATCGCTGAGCCGGGCGCATAATTGTTTCGAAAGGCGGATTGCTATGAAGATTAAAGAAGGCTACATGCCGTTTCATGAATACAAAACGTATTATCGGATTGTGGGTGAACCCAGCGCGGATAAGGCGCCGCTGTTGTTGATTCATGGCGGGCCCGGTTCCTCGCATAATTATTTTGAACTCATGGATGATTACGCTGCGACCGGTCGGCAACTGATTATGTATGATCAAGTCGGTTGCGGTAAGTCGTCGCTGCCAGAGGATCCGGCAGTTTACGTCAAAGAGACATGGGCCGAAGAACTCATCGCGCTGCGCAAATTTTTGCACTTGGACGAGATTCATATGTTGGGGCAGTCATGGGGCGGAATGTTAGAGATGTACTATCTGACAAGCTTTGACCCGCAAGGCATTAAGAGTGTCATGATTGACGGTTCGCCAGCATCGATTAAACTGTGGGTGCAGGAGCAGCATCGGCTGATCAAGTATCTGAGTTATGAAGATCGGGAAGCGATTGCCGAAGCTGAACGGACCGGAGACTTTAACAACGTCAAATATCTGGCCGCCAATGACCGCTACATGGAAAAGTATTGCTGGGATGACCCGGACGAGAACTCGCCTGAGCCACTGCGGCGCCCAACTAACGGCAAGCGCGCCAGTCTGATTGCGGAAGGACCGAATGAGTTTACCGAAAACGGGACGATTAGCAATTTTGATGTCACTGATCAGCTGCATAAAATTCACGTTCCGGTCTTGGTCACCAGCGGCACAGACGATCTTTGCACACCGTTGATTGCGAAAACGGTCGTGGATCACATTCCGGGGGCAAAGTGGCATCTGTTTGCGAATAGTCGGCATTTGGCGCTGCTGGATCAACACGATGAGTTTATTGATGTGCTGGATCATTGGCTGGCGGCGAATGATTGATGGTGGTTGTGAGACAGCCACTTATTCGCCATTTTTGAGCAAGTCTGCTCATACTCTGTTATACTGGAATCATTCTGAATTAAAGTACGGGAGGCACTTGCATGGCAAGCAAACCAACTTTTTATGTGACGACACCGATTTATTATCCATCTGGCAAACTACATATCGGCAATGCGTATACCACGATTGCGGCGGACGTTTTGGCGCGTTATAAGCGATTGATGGGTTATGATGTTTTCTTCCTCACCGGGACAGATGAGCATGGCCTCAAGATTGAACAAAAAGCCGATAAGCTGGGTGTGACACCGCAGGCTTATGTCGATGGCATGGCGGCGCAGATCAAACAGTTGTGGAAGACCCTTGAGATCACCAATGACAAATTCATTCGGACAACAGACAAAGCCCACGTTGAAGCGGTTCAGGCAATTGTCGAACGGCTCATCAAGCAGGGCGACGTTTACCTTGGCGAATATACGGGCTGGTACTCGGTTGAAGACGAGGAATATTTCACCGAATCGCAACTGTCAGAAGTCTATCGGGATAAAGACGGCAAGGTTGTCGGCGGGAAGGCGCCATCCGGTCATGAGGTTCAGCTGGTTCATGAGCCAAGCTACTTCTTCAAGATGAGCAAATATACGGATCGCTTGCTGAAGTATTATGACGAGCATCCTGATTTTGTGCAGCCGGCTTCGCGTAAAACGGAAATGATCAACAATTTTATTAAGCCGGGGCTTGAAGATCTGGCGATGAGCCGTACGAGCTTCAACTGGGGGGTTCAGATTCCGTCTGATCCGAAACACGTGGTTTATGTTTGGGTTGACGCCTTGCTGAACTATATCACGGCACTTGGTTACGGCAGCAACGACCACGCCTTGTTTGACAAGTATTGGCCGGCCAATGTGCAGCTGATCGGTAAGGAAATCGTTCGCTTCCACATCATCTACTGGCCGATTATTTTGATGGCCTTGGGTCTGCCTTTGCCGAAGAAAATTTACGCCCATGGCTGGCTGGTCATGCGCGATGGGAAAATGAGCAAGTCAAAAGGCAATGCCGTTTATCCGGATATGATTGTGGAACGTTATGGCTTGGATGCGTTGCGGTATTACCTGATGCGGGCCATTCCTTTTGGCAACGATGGTCTGTTCACGCCAGAAGACTTCATTGACCGCATCAACTATGATCTGGCCAATGACCTCGGCAACTTGCTGAATCGCACCATTGCGATGATCAATAAATACGAAGACGGTATTTTGCCAGCCTTCAAGCCGGATGTGACGCCGTTCGACAAAGAACTTGGCGATGTGGCCGAAGCGGCTTTGACCGAGTATCACAAACTGATGGACGAATTACGCTTCTCGGATGCGTTGGATCAGGTTTGGAAGATCGTTTCCCGCGCCAACAAGTACATTGACGAAACCGAACCTTGGAAGTTGGCTAAGGATCCGGCCAAAAAGGATCAACTTGATTCCGTCATGGCACATCTGGCCGAAAGCTTGCGGCTGATTGCCTTATTGATTCAGCCGGTCATGACCCATGCACCACTGCAGATTTTTGGCCAACTGGGCTTAGATCACGAAAACGATGATCATAAAATCGTCAAGTGGGGTGCACTGCCTGCTGGCGCCAAAGTGGTTGAACAAGGTACACCGATCTTCCCGCGGTTGGATGCCGAAGAAGAAGTTGCCTATATCAAGAGTCAAATGACCCCAGGCACGGCCAAAGCTGCAGTCGATGAAAAGAGCCGCAAGTCGGAAATCGAGTTCAAACAATTCGATAAGAGTGAAATTCGAGTTGCAGAAATCCTCGATGTCGAACCGGTCAAGGGTGCGGATAAGTTGCTGAAGTTCACCCTCGATGCCGGCGATAAGGGCACGCGCCAGATCCTATCAGGCATTCGTGAATTCTACCCTGATTACGAGAAGTTGAAGGGCAAGAAAGTCATGGCAGTCGTGAACCTCAAGCCACGGAAAATGAAGGGCGAGATTTCCGAGGGGATGTTGTTATCAGCTGAAAGCTTGGATGGTAAGAAAATTACCTTACTCGAAGTTTCTGAGAATCTACAAAACGGCAGCTTGGTTGGTTAAACTAGATAATTTAAAAAGGGCACGCGGCAATTTTTTTGCCGGTGTCCTTTTTGCATGCTTTGCTAATCCGCCACTGCCGTCGTAGTAGCGGCAACCTTCTTCCGAGCCGCTTTGATGCGGTCTTCCGTGTAATATTGCGCCTGGGCGTTGAATAGGTCTCGGTAAATACCCGGATGCGCCATGAGGCTGGCGTGGGTGCCGTCTTGGACGATTTGACCGTGATCGAGGACGACGATGCGTTGTGAAAAGCGGGTGGAGCTCATCCGGTGTGAGACATAGATGGCGGTTTTACCTTCGATGAGTTCGTCAAAGCGCTGGTAGATTTCATATTCGGAAATCGGATCGAGCGCTGCCGTGGGCTCATCCAGAATCATGATCGGCGCATCTTTGTACCAAGCGCGGGCGATGGCGATTTTCTGCGCTTCGCCGCCGGAAACGGTCACACCATCATCGCTTAAGGCTGTGGTGATCGGCGTATCGATGGTTTTCGGCATCCGCTTGACGCGCTCGGCGACATCCGCAACCTTCAAGGCTTCCCAAACGCGCGCCCGATCTGGATCAGTCGTGGCGGCCACATTTTCCGCAATGCTGTAAGCAAAAAGGCGGAAGTCCTGGAAAACGACGCCTAACAGACTGCGGTATTCGTCTTCGTCGTATTTCTGGATGTCAATGTCGTTTAACGTGATGGTGCCTTCAGTGGGCTTAAACAGGCGCACCAGTAGTTTGATTAACGTCGTCTTGCCGCTGCCGTTGCGGCCGACCAACGCGAGTCGTTCGCCGATGTTCAGCGTTAGGTTGACGTGACGCAAGGCCCACTGGTCGCTGCCGGGATACTTGAAACTGACATCGTGAAATTGAATGGCAAATTCGTTGTCGTTGCGCTTTTCAACCGGAAGTGTTCCGGATTTATCGTGATTCGGCAAGGCGAGAAAGTCAGCGTAAAATTGCAGGTAATCGACCATGTTGACGTACATGCCGACTTGCTGCAAAAATTGATAGGCGGCGGTCATCAGTTGCTGAAAGTACCCAACGGCGATCATCACGCTGCCAATGGCGATAATGCCCATTAACGCTTTAGCGCCAACCAGGATGTACAAGCCAATGACCGACAGCGCAATGGCTAGGTTTGGCCAGTGACCGAACTTGGCCATTTGCCAATAACCTTGGCTAAGTTGTCCAAAGAATTCGTTGTTGTCATTGCGTTCATTGTTCATGACTAAGTGGCTTGCTTGATAAAGGCGAATCACTTCATGATTATCCATATTTTCCGTGAAGTGGTAAAAGTACGTAAATCGGCGATTGCTTGGGATAATTTTTCTGATCAGTTCTTGTTGGATCTGATTACTGTGGTGAATACTCCAGCTACCAACGACAATTGGGAAGATTAGTAGCGCCAAAATCAATAGTGGATAGCGCAAGTCGTTTAGCCATGTTGTTGCGTGGTTAGTTGCCCGTGCCAGACTGATCAAAGTAGCAACACCGAAGCCAATCGCAATGATTAGCGAAAAGAAATCCTGCATGCCCTCTTTCATGAGCGAGGTCATGCCGCCATTAAAACTTTGCCCAGCTTGAGCGCCGGCATACTGTTTACGCATATCGGGATCCTGAAGAGTGGTATAACTCACCGTCAACAATTTCTCGGTTGTTGCGCGGGTGAGCCGCCTGTTTACGCCGCTTTCATGATCTTCGGCTAATTTAGCAAACCATTGACTCGACAGTTGAAGCAGGTAACGAATGGCTAGAAACAGACCGACAAGGAGCACCATTTGCGGGAGCGTTGCATGTTGCTGTAACTGATTAAGCACCAAGCCGAGGAAGGCGATGTTTAGGTAAGGGATGCCGACAGTCGTCAACGCGCGGAGAAATTCGACCGGGATCGCAAGCGGATCGAGACTTTGAATCACGTGAACCACCCGCAAGGCCCGATGAACGGTTTGTTTTGGCATGGCTTTTTCTGAACTTTTAGAAGTTGCCATCAGCAATGACCTCCTTTGCGTCCGGTTGATAATACTTACTTTGAATTTGATACATTTGGGCATAACGGCCGCCTTTGGCCATGAGCTGCTCATGAGTCCCGGATTCGAGTACCTGCCCATGATTCATAAACAAGATGCTGTCACAAAAGCGGGTCGAGGCTAGTCGATGGGAGATGAACAGTGACGTTTTACCAGCCGCCAGCTGCGCATAGTCTTGGTAAATCTCATTTTCGGCAATCGCATCCAGTGCGGCGGTTGGTTCATCCAAAATTAAGACGGGCGCATCTTTGTACAGTGCCCGTGCCAACATGAGCTTCTGCGCCTGGCCACCGGATAATTCAACCCCGTCGTCTCTGGTATAACGGGTCATGGGCGTGGCAGTTGTTTGCGGTAGCGTTTTGACGAAGGTTCCCAAGCCAGCCTCGGTTAATGCAGTTGTGACCCGGTTTAGATCCGGATGTTCGGTCATCGCAACGTTGTTGGCTAAACTCTGGGCCAGGATAATGGTTTCTTGAAAGACGGGGGCAAATAAGGCAAAACGTTCTGCTAGTGGTAAAAGATTGGCATTTAGCCCGTTGATGGTGATGGTGCCGCTGATTGGATGCAATAGGCCCATCATGAGGCGGGCGAGCGTTGATTTGCCGGCGCCGTTAATGCCGACGATCGCCAATTTCTGTCCAGCCTGCAGTGTGAAGCTGACGTCTTTTAGACTGGCACTTTTGGCTTCCGGGTATTGATAATTGACGTGCGCAAACGTGATGGTGACTGGACGGTTTGCTAACTGCTTCTGCTCCGTTTCCGTGAGTGTGCGGGTTGGCGTTTGTGGTTGCAGATTCATAAATTCGCGGACTTCCTGCAAGTCGATGCTGGCATTTTGCAACTTGCCGAAGTCGTCTAAAAGTTGATCTAATAAGGTGATAAAACTATTGGTCATCCCAAACATTAAGGTGAACTGAGAGATGGAAAGACTGCCACGCATGATTGCAACAATCAAGGTGCCGTAAACAATGGCGTCACGTAACAAGCCGGCAAGTTGACCGATTTGCTCTCCGAGGAACCGGCGCAGCGAGTTACGGCGCTGCCAGGCATCTTGTAACTGAATTAAGCGATCAAGGTGGCGATGGTACCAGTTCGCCATGCCAAACATGCGAATGTCTTTACCATTTTCCAAAGCGTATGCATTGCGCGTAATGTAATCTTGCTGACGGCCTAACTTGTTCCATTTGACGTTGTTTTGTAGATACCAATGGCGGTACCAACTCATGCCGGCGTAACTGATGGCGGCACTGACTAAGACCAGTGCAAAGACCCACGGAACGGCAAATGATAGTGTCGCTAGGAACACGATCAGCGTTGTGAGGTCTACTAGTGTTCCACGGCCATACAGATAGATAGCTTCGGCGCCGGCATATGTGTTGCTCAGCCCTTTGATGAACGCGGTGTGCGCCAGCCCTTGGAGTTTGCCACTGCTGATTTGATCGTAGTCAAGATCCCATTGCTTTTGATGAAAGTCCAGTTCGATAGCGGTTCGTAAGACGGAACTTTCGATACTGTCATGAGTCAGCAACAGGTAATTGACTTCACTGGTCAGAGCGAGTCCCAGTCCGGTTAATGTTGCCAGCCAAGCAAATTGGCCTAATGTCGCGTGTCCGGTAATGGCCCCGACCAACAGTGCCGGCGTAAAAACGCCCAGCAAAGCGGCTGCGGCCTTATCAATAGCCAGACCGCTTGCTGTCCAGGCTAAGGAAGGTTTGTCTTTACGCAGATACTTGATGTACCAGCGGAGATTGTTCCATAAACTATATTTTTTCATCCCACTCACCTCGTTGATCTTAACCTACCAAAAAACCGACGCGCTGGCGCAAATTATGCGTGAGTGGTCGGTTTGACTGCGTGAATGGGAATCGCAATTTCAGTGACGAATACTTCATCCTCATATTGGCGGTTGATCATCCCGTCGTACTTGGCGACGAGCTTGTTCACCCGCCGAATCCCAAGGCCGCGTTTATCGTTTTTGGTGGAGGCGTATTGATAGTCAATGACCTGGTCAGCCGGACGGGTATTGGTGACGGAGATGTAAAACTGTTGCTTCACAATTCCGATGTAAAGCCGCAGTTGGCGCTTTTCATCAGCTGGTTGTTCAGTGATGGCTTCAATGGCGTTGTCCAGCAAGTTGCCTAAGATCACCACCAAGTCCACGTCTTTGATAAGCGGCGTGTTCCCCACGATCACTTTTTCGTTAACCGGAATTTGCAGGCGTTCTGCTAGTGTGAGTTTTGCGTTGACAATGGCGTCAAGCATGGCATTGCCGGAGTGGACGAGCGGATCAACCGCGTCCAATTTATCTTCCAGTTCATTCAAATATTGGCGCGCGCCGGTCGTGTCTTGGTTGTCTAGGTAAGCTTTTAGTGCCTGTAGGTGGTCATGATAATCGTGTCGCCAGCCGCGCATGTTCGCGTACAGCTCCTGCACTTCCTGTGAGTACTGAGCCATCATTTTATCCAGACTGCGCGCAAACACCGCGTCCTGATCGCTGAGAAACTGGCGAATCAAGACAAATTCCAAGCTGCCCGCCAGAACCGTGCCGACAAAAAGTAAAATGCGCACGATCGGCTGCGGCCAAAGCCACCAGCTGCCGAGTGCAACAGCGACGATGGCGAGATTCAACCAGCGGACTGGCCAATTTTGCTGGCGGCGAAAGATCCACCATAGCTGCCAGCAACAGCCCACTGTCAGTAACAGAAACGCGACGAGGCCGATCCAATCATTCACTGTCATCTGTCAGCCCCCGGAAATGTTTGAAAAAGGCTTGCTTAACCACCGGCGCCTGTTGTCGGGAAACCGGATAAGACGTCCCATCGGCCATCACAACGGTGTGGTGATCGAGCTGGGATAAAAAGTTAAGGTTGATGACGATGGACCGGTAGATTTGAATAAAGTTGTCGTCCAACTGGGGCAACAAGTCTTTCAATTGGCCTCTCACGGTGTACGTCGTTTTTTGGGTATGGACCTGCAGCCGATGGTCGGACACTTCGATAGTGCTAATGTCGTAAAGCGGCACCCGGGTGAGGCCGATGGACGTTTGCAACGGTAACAGTTTAGGCTGCGTCCGAGCCGCAGTTTTGTCGATCAGATGCTGCAGCTTCTCTTTGGTGAGCGGTTTGATGATGTAGTCAATGGCGTTGACATCATAGCCGTCAAAAACGAACTCGTCGTAGTTACTGACAAAAGCGATAGCAGTGTCGGGATCGTGTTGACGGATTTTTTTGGCAAGCGTCATGCCGTCCATCCCCGAGCCAAGCTTGATGTCCAGCAAAAGAAGATCCGGCGTCTGTTCGGCGAAAAGAAACTGTTCCGCACTTGCATAAGCCGCCACCTGCAACGGCTGCGACGGCTTGGCCAGTTGTTGAATCAATTTAACGGTAGCTTCGCGGGTCGCCGCTTGATCGTCAATAAGTGCAATGTGCATCTGGAATCACCCTTTCGCCAGTATGCTTTTATTTTACCGCAACTGTACTGATGTTCTGGTGCATTTGCCTAAATTTTGACAGCAGGGTGGAAATAGCGGAAAGTGTGAAACTTGAAAGAAATTCGGTCACGATCCACATCCATAAGAAAAGGGCGAACAAAATTCCGTTATCAGAATTTCGTTCGCCCTCTGTCTCTTCATGGGCAATTCATCAGAAATTTTAAGATATGAGTGCCAAAGCGGAGCAATCGTAGGCCAGAGGGGGCTCAGTGGTGAGATTGTACTAGCCGGGCGATCTTCCCGGCGTAGTACAAGGCCGAGCTTTAAGACTCAGCCGGTTTTGCTGAGGCTTAAAGTCGTGCCCACCACTCTAGCTTCGCGGTCGCCAGCCCTTGCTCTGGCCGGAGATTGCGGAGTTTGGCGCGACATGGAACTAATAGCCTAAAGCTGGGGTATCGGTTAGAGCTCAGTGAATCAAAAGCATTCAACAAGCATGATAACTCGAACGCTAAAAATAGATGTTTACTTTAAAGCAACCTTCAACGCCAGCTGCTTATTGGCACCTGCTGACAAGGTCGTGTTACCAAGCTTAGTATACCAGTCGGATGGTTCGCCGGCTTGGTCAGGCAGGCCGTCAAATGGCTCAACGGCGATGAACGGTGCCTTTTTATGTTCAGGGCTCCAGATGGTGAGGTAAGGGAAGTCGTTGATATCAAGCGTGACGCTGTGATCATGGTGCGGAGATGCTAAGGTTGCTTTCATGATTTCGCTGTTGGCGAGGATGACCAGGCCGCCATCTAGCAACTCGTGCGTCAATGGCAATTTATTGCCTTCTGCGCCGGGGATGTCCTCGACGTCACCATTACGGAACGGCACTGGGCCGATGCCGAACCGCTGCAAGGGACTATTCAGCGGTTCAACCGTAAGATCATAATCGTCGAAGCTGCCATCAGCCTTTAACGCCACATTGAATGCCGGATGGAAGCCTAGCGCAAACGGCATTGAATTCTTGTCGTCATTGGTCACGGTGTAATGAATACTGAGCCCGTCTTTGGTCAACATGTAGGTCACGGTTAACGTATATTTAAACGGGAATTTTTTCAGCGTCTCGGCGTTTTGATGTTGCGTAAAGGTCACCGCTGAATCACTTTTATCGCTAACGTCAAAATCGTAATCCCGGGCAAAGCCATGTTGGCTCATCGGGAATGTTTTGGCTCCTAGGCGATACTGATCTTCATTCGATTTACCAATCGCAGGGAAGAGAATCGGCGCATGACGATTCCAAAATGTTTTATCACCATTCCAGATGTACTCGTAATTGTCACTTTTGTTGACTAATGACTGCAACTCGGCACCGCGCTCGGCAATGCCCGCTTTGAATTGATTATTTTCAATTGTGATCAAACCATATTACCTCCTAGTATAAGAAACCGCATTCATTACCAGTCTACCACTGTGTCAATGGGCTGCAATGGTTAGTGAAAATTTTCGTAAATGTGATCGTTCTTTTGCAATGAAAAAGGCTGACCTCAATGCGGCCAGCCTTCTCGCTTACTTATTTATCAGAACTAACCTTCAACCTTGTCCGTCCAAGGAGTGGCGGTTTCAGCCAAAACCTTGTTCAAACGATCAATGTTAGCTTTGCCATCGGTTTCCAGCCACTTCTTGCCGGCAGCTTCGCCTTCAGCAGCAAATGGCTTAACACCTGGCTTCCAGGTTGCCCGGCCGCAAAGGACACCGTTAAAGGTTGAACCTGCTTCCTTGGCAAATTTGAGTTCTTCAAGGAACAATTCGTTGGAAACACCGGCAGACAAGAAGATGAATGGCAGATCCGTTGCATCGGATTGTGCCTTGTAGTACTTAGCAGCTTCTTCTTTGCTGTAAACCGGGGTCACACCTTCGTCGGTATAGCCTTCAACAAACTTCTGGTCAACCGGAACTTCAAGCTTCAAAACGGAAACGTTGTATTGCGGCTTGCTGAATTCCTTGGTGATCTTGATAACTTTTTCCGGCTTAGCCTTAGCCCATGCAGCGGTGCCGGTTTCGTTGGTCTTACCATCGTAAGAGACCAATTCAAGGAACAGCGGCAGGTCGTTGGCTTTAGCTTCAGCACCGACACGTTCAACAAAGGCATACTTGCGATCGTTGATTGAGTCTGGTTCGTCCGGATCAATGTACAGCAAGAACTTAACCGCGTCGCCGCCTTCGTTCTTGATGCGCAGTGCACTCTGGTTGTCGATCAAATCAGGGAAGCGGCCAGGTTCGGTGGCATCGTAGCCGGTCTTTTCATAAGAAAGTAACAGACCGGACTTAGGATCGCGCACCTTGGCAGCCGGTAAGCCATATTCTGGATCGAGCAGAATGGCACTGGCGTATTTGGTTAATTCTTCAGAAACAGCCTTTTTGAAATCAACGATGGTGGTTTCATCAGCCGGCTTGTTGGGAGCGGCTGCAAGCATCTTCTTCAGGGAACCGCGTTGGTCGATGGCCAAAGCGGAAATCACATTGTCATCATTGGACAATTGCTTCAAATGTGCTAACTGACCAGCAGTAAGTTTAACAGACATGTAAAAATACCTCCTAGGTAATCCTTAAATGTTCAGTACAAACTCAGTATAGAACAAAATGACAACAATAAACATTTTTCGCCGAGGATTTTCATGAAACTCCAAGAAAATGGGTGAATAATAGAAGCTTTAACCAAAAGTGGAACCAATCATGAGGGACAGCAAGCGGCGTGCTATACTCTAACCATATCGAGTTTATGAAAAGATAGGTGAAAGGCTTGGCTGAATTTAGCACAACCCCGTTGGTTTATTTTTTAAACACGCCGACGCAAGAAGATTTTTTTAATGTCATCAGTCACGAGCTCGTGGCCCAAAAGGTGATGCTGCCAGCAGGCAAAGCGGCACTGATCGCCCGGGAGCAGACGTTTCCATCTGGTATGCAGCTGAATCAGATTGCCGATCGGCTGCCTAACATTGCGATTCCGCATCTGGAAGGCGATTTAGTGCAGCAAGAGCGATTGGTCGTGGTTCACTTTGAAATTCCCGTTGCGTTTAAGGATTTGGCAGACGTCAGCCGCATACTGCCGGTTGAGTGGGCGTTTATGTTGATGAATCCCGTCTCCAAGGAGCAGCCGATGCGTATCGCCCAGTTGATCCGCGCGTTGACCCAGTCACCGGTGGCACAGTTGCAACATTTATTTGCCGCTAAGAAGCCGAGTCAGGTGATCCGTTTGTTGCCGCCATTAATGGCAGAAGCAGAAAGAAAGCAGTGATTGCATGGATATTTTTGATTCACATACCCACTTAAATGACACGCCATATCGCGGCAAGGAAGCCGATTACATTGAGGCGGCACGGCAGTTAGGCGTGAAAAAGATGGCAATTGTCGGCTCCGACACGGCGTTGAATGCCGGCGCTTTGACGTTAGCCCATGAGTATCCCAACTTATACGCCATTGTTGGTTGGCATCCCGAGTCGAGTCAAGATTACGATGAGGCGAAAGAAGCACTGCTGTTAAAGCAGTTGGCGGATCCTAAAGTGGTGGCGTTAGGGGAAATCGGACTGGATTATCACTGGGACACCTCCCCGCGCGAGATCCAACGCCGCGTGTTTCGCCGTCAGCTAGAATTGGCGCGTTCCCTGCACATGCCGGTATCGATTCATAGTCGTGATGCGTTTGAAGATACTTACGACATTTTAAGAAAAGCGCATGTTGATCAATTTGGCGCGATCATGCATAGTTTCACGGGTAATGCCGAATGGGCGCGGCGTTTTTTGGATTTGGGACTGTACATCTCTTATTCCGGTATTGTCAGCTTCAAAAACGCGCCGGAAGAGCATGCCAGTGCCAAAATCATTCCCAGTGACCGCTTATTGGTAGAAACCGATGCGCCATACTTGACGCCGACACCGTACCGCGGCCGGCAGAATCAACCGGGCTACACGCGGTATGTGGTTGAAGCTTTGGCAAAATTACGCGACACCACCCCAGACGTGATTGCCCAACAGACTTGGGACAATGCCCACCGAATTTTCAGATTAAAGGAAGACGCATGACAACTATTAAACAAATTGTGGTCGTAGAAGGCCGCGATGATACGAAAAGATTAAAGGAAACTTTTGGCGATATTGATACCATTGAAACCCGCGGGAGTGCGATTGATGACACCACTTTGGCGCGCATTCGCCAGGCTCAGGCCAAACGTGGAGTGATTGTTCTCACCGATCCGGATTTTCCTGGTGAGAAGATTCGCAAAACGATTTCCCGGGCCGTTCCCGGCGTGACCCACGCTTTCCTGCCGCGAGCTGAAGGCGTCCCGGCACATAAAGGGTCGCTGGGCATCGAACATGCAACGCCGGCAGCATTGCGGGCAGCACTTCAGCATTTATTTACTGAAGTACCGGATGCACCACAAGTCATTAGCCAGCAGGACCTGTTAGCTGCGCATTTGATCGGCGGCGCAGGTTCGCGGCAACGTCGTGAGCAGCTGGGCGAGTTGTTGCACATTGGCTATACAAACGGCAAACAGCTATTACGCCGTTTGACGGAGTTTCGCATCAGCCGGGCTGCCTTTTTTGCGGCACTGGATCAGGTGAATGGAGGCCGAGATGACCATGCATGAAAAAGTCGCACAGCCAGCAGTGACCAATGCTATTTTAAAGCGCCACGGGTTTCGCATGCGCAAAGGTTTGGGCCAGAACTTCCTGACCGATCCCCAAATTTTGCAAAAAATTGTTGCGGCTGCCGATTTGTCGTCACAGGATGATGTGATCGAAATCGGCCCGGGGATCGGCGCTTTGACCCAGTTTCTTGCCGACAGCGCCCATCAGGTGGTGGCGTTGGAAATTGACGAGCGCCTGCTGCCGATTTTGGCCGAAACGCTGGCCGATTATCCTAATACCGCCGTGGTGAATGAAGATGTGTTAAAAACCGATTTGAGCGCATTGGTGGCTGAACATTTTGACGGAAAGCATACCCTAAAGGTGGTTGCCAATTTACCGTATTACATCACGACCCCTATTTTACTGCACCTGCTGCGGGCACGGTTGCCGCTGCACAGCATGACCGTGATGATGCAAAAAGAAGTAGCAGCGCGGCTGAGTGCGACGCCAGGGTCAAAGGACTACGGCAGTTTGAGCATTGCGGTGCAGTTGGTGGCAGATGTGACGACGGCCTTTACAGTCAGCCGCCATGCCTTTGTTCCGGCCCCTAACGTCGATTCGGCGATTGTGACGTTGACCCAACGATCCGAGCCATTGGCAGCCGTCACGAACCCGGACAGTTTCGAGCGCTTGGTGCGCGGCGCCTTTGCGTCCCGCCGGAAAACGCTTTGGAACAACCTTGTTGCCTTATTTGGCAAGGAAAACAAGCCTGCGATTCGCACAGCGCTGGCAGCTGCAAATATTGCGCCGGAAACGCGGGCCGAACAGTTGGCAATTGCTGACTTTGCGCGGCTGGATACGGCGCTACAAGGAGAAGGACTCGGCGTGCGCGCTGACGCCTGACGCGCCGCATTTGCTAGCGTCTATTATTGCTTGCGATTAATAAGAGTGCGTGGTATAATTGCAAATTTCTTGCTTTCGTGATAGAATGCTACTTAAGAGGTGAAGTGCATGCCAATCACACTAGCAAGCATCAAACGGAAGCTCGATGGGAAAATCGGTGAGAACTTAACGGTCGTTGCACAAGCTGGACGCAAGAAAGTGACGCGGCGGCGGGGGACCTTGAAGGAAACCTATCCGGCTATTTTTGTGGTCGATCTTGACCAAAGTGAGAATGCGTTCGAGCGTGTCTCTTACAGCTACGCAGATCTTTTGACCAAGTCAATCAAGATCACCTTCGAAGGCGAAGAGAAAGCGTCATAATTTCAGATAGTAACCGACGATTAAATCGTTTATTTCGGGAGGCCGCGATGCAAACTGCATCGCGGCCTTTTGTTTGGTGTTAACTTCTAACGGCGTTTTTACAATCTGGCAATGAAAATCACAACGCAAAACAGTATACTAAAAATAACTATACGGTGGATGCATGCAACGGCGCTTGTAGCTAGACTTTGGTAGCTATAAGGGTATGCATCGCCAAAGACTGGTGGTTAGCATGGAACTAATCGAAAAAGCACCCGCCAAGATTAATCTCAGTTTGGATGCCTTGTATCGCCATGCTGACGGCGAACATGAGTGGCAGATGGTGATGACATCAGTCGACTTGGCTGATTATGTGACGATTCAGCCGAGCCGCACGATCAAGGTTTCCACGGACAGCGGCTTTTTACCGGAGGATCCGCGCAATCTGGCGTATAAAGCGGCACTGGCGTTACAACGTCATGCCAATATCCGCCAAGGTGCGCGGATTCATATCGAAAAACATATTCCGGTTGCGGCTGGACTGGGTGGCGGATCAAGTGATGCCGCTGCTGTGTTGCGCGGCCTGAATTCACTTTGGGAGTTAGGTTATAGTCGTTCACAATTGGCACGGATTGGACTGAGTGTGGATAGCGATGTTCCGTACTGCGTTTATTCTGAGACGTCGTTGGTTACGGGACGTGGGGATGTTGTGACACCGTTGGGAAGTTTGCCCAACTTTTGGGTGGTGTTAGCTAAGCCGCGCGTATCAGTGTCAACCCCAACTATCCTCAACGCGATTGATTATCAAGCCGGGCTGGAGCATCCGGATACCCAGCGTGTTGTGGCTGGAATTCAGAATCATGATTTTAATCAAATGATCAGCGGTATGGGGAATACTTTGGAGAAAATTACGGCTAGTCGGTACCCCGAAATCACGGCGCTTAAACATCGGTTAGAGAAGTATGGTGCCGAGATTGCCCAGATGTCCGGCAGCGGCCCGACCGTGTTTGGCCTTTGCCAGAAGCATTCGCGGGCGATGCGCGTTTACAACAGCATGAAAGGCTTCTGCCGCGAGGTTTATTTGTTGCGGCCGTTTTGTCTGCCCGCAAATGGTCGTGGGCTTAGGGGTTGATTTTTAGGGATCGCTAAACCATGATGGATGAGGAAATGAGGCATTGACGATATGGAACAGGTTCAGCCAAACAAGGCATTTTTTTGGGGCATTCTGCTTAATCTGATTTATATTATTGCTGAAATTGCTTTTGGGATCGGGATCGGTTCGGTTGCATTGGTTGCGGATGCGATACACAATATGAGCGATGTTTTAGGCTTAGGGTTGGCGTGGTTTTCCGAGTGGCTGTCGAATCGCCATCCGACGGTACAGCGTACATACGGTTACAAAAGTTCATCGATTCTGGCCGCTTTGGCAAATGCCGCCTTTTTGTTAGTCGCAATGGGCGCGATCATTGTCGAAGCGATTACCCGGCTGTCGCAAAATGCGCCGGTTGAAGGCGGCTGGATGATGCTGGTTGCCGGTGTGGGGATTTTGGTCAACGGCGCAACCGCAGGACTTTTCCACAGTGGCTCGCAGCACGATTTGAATATTCGCGGTGCGTTCATGCACATGGCAGCCGATGCCGGCGTTTCGCTAGGCGTTGTGTTAGCCGGGGGTTTGATTATGTTGACAGGCTGGGAATGGCTTGATCCGGTCATGTCGATTCTGGTTGCCATTGTGGTCTTGATTGGCACTTGGAACCTGTTGCGGGATGCGGTCAACCTGGCCATGGCGGCTGTTCCCAAGGAAATCGATCCGATTGCCGTCAAGACACTGGTCGATGCGTACCCGACTGTTGCTTCGTGTCACGACCTGCATATCTGGGCGCTTAGCACAACCGATGTGGCGCTGACGGTCCATGTGGTTCGGACGACACCGGAAGGCAACGACGCCTTTCTGGACGCCTTGAGCCTGTCGTTGCGGGAGAGTTTTGACATCGCGCACACGACTATTCAAGTCGAATACGGTCCCTACTTGCCGGATAACAAGATGGAAAATCCTTACTGAGCGCTCAGCATTTTGGAATTAAAAAAGTTGCTGCAGAAGTAATTTGACTTTACTTCTACAGCAACTTTTTACGCTGATTCTATGCGAACTAGCTGATGATTACCGCAACTGCTTTTGCTCATTATAAAAGCGTGAATAACTGCGATAAACGGCAATGAAGCTGCCGAGGCTTGTGGCACCCAGTAACATGAAGGTGACCATGATCTGGTACATGATGGCTTTTGTTGGATCGATGCCGGCAAAGATCAGACCGGACATCATGCCGGGTAAGCTGACGAGTCCGACTGTTTTTGCCGAGTCGATGGTAGGCGCCATTCCGGTTTTGATCGCATTGACGATGAGCTTTTGACTGGCCTGTTTGAGGGTGGCGCCTAAAGCCAGGCGTTCAAGGACTTGCGGGCGCAAATCCGTGAATTCGGTGTTCAGACTGCGATATGCCAAGCCGGTTGCCACCATGACATTACTGGCAATCATGCCGCTGATCGGCACAATCTGGGCAGGAATGAAGCGAATGGCGCGGACGGAGACTAGCATGATCAGCGTGAGCCCGGTTGCTGTGGTGACGGCGAGCAAGCTGGTGACAAAGGCGTCGGGAATAGTGCCGGCACGCTTTTTGGCGTTCCACGCAGCGTTGAAAATAATGATGGCGACCATGGCTAACGTTAACCAAACCGTGTTGACTTTAATAATATAGGTCAAGACAAAACCGACAACAGTTAGCTGGATGACGGCGCGCACGACACCAACGATTAAGTCTTTGGTCATCCCCAACTCTTCTTTTAAGTTGATCGTTAACGCAATGACCACCAGGATAAGCGCCAGTAGCAGTGCCAGAGGTGATACAATTAACTGACTATTCATGCGGTCGGCACCTCCTCGAATTGGCCGTCTACCAACGTCATGAGGTTCTTTGCCATGTGCAGTTCGCCTTCGTCATGGGTCACGCTAACGAGGGTGATCCCCTTTTTGTTTTGGCGGTCCAACAGGTCGTGAATCACGGCTTTTGTGTCCGGATCCAATCCGGTCGTGACTTCATCCAGCAGCAGAACTTTAGGCGGAAAGAACAGATGGCGCAATAAGGCAACGCGCTGACGTTCACCGCCGGACAGGTTTTGCGTTGGTGCGTCAAGCATGGTTTTAGCCAGATCGACGCTTTCCAGGGCGGCTTCAGCCTGTTCACGTGGCATCTCGGTGTTACGAATCGCAAACGGAAAACGCAGATCGTCGGCAACGGTGGCGCCAAACAAGGCAGGTTGTTGGGCGCAATAAGATACCTCCCGCCGATAAAGAATCGGATCGTAATCAGACTGAGGCTTGCCATTATACAAAATCGTGCCGCTTGTCGGCGTCAGTAACGTAGCAAGCAAACGCAGCAAGGTACTTTTACCCGACCCAGAATGCCCGGCAATGGTAAGATCAATCCCCCAAGGAATGTCCAGATTGATATCATTCAGGATAGCCGTTTTTGTTGGCGCAAAAGTCATGTGGTGTAATTCAAAAGCATTCATACTTTTCCCCACCCTTCTTTGTAACCATTCTAATATAGAATTGGGTGGGAGGCCACTGATACGACTCGCGAGGCGGCAGGTGTAAAAATGAACAAATGCGAACGTTCGGTGAGAAAATCGAGTTAAAGGGTCGAAATTTTCGGCAAAAGCATTTATACTGGGTAAGATTATCACGGAATGTTAGCATAAGGCTAAATATTCGGAGTTAGGAGCGGAATAAATGAAAGTAAGACGCAGTGATCGCTTGATCGATATGACCCGGTACTTGTTAGAACGGCCGCATACGCTGATACCGCTGACTTTTTTTTCTAAACGGTATGAAAGTGCCAAATCCTCGATTAGTGAAGATCTGGCGATTGTAAGACGGACCTTTGCGCAACGGCAAACCGGGATTCTTGAAACGGTTCCGGGAGCGGCAGGCGGTGTGCGGTACATCCCGATCATGGGGGAAGATGAGGCAGAGAAGTTTATTGCTGCTATGGCTAAGCGGCTGTCGGAAACCGATCGCCTTTTGCCAGGTGGCTATGTTTATCTTTCGGACTTGCTCGGAACGCCAAGTGTGTTGCGGCAAATTGGCCGGTTGATTGCCACCCAGTATCGTGATGCCAAGGTCGACGCGGTGATGACCGTTGCGACTAAAGGCATCCCCATTGCCCAAAGTGTCAGTCAGTATCTGAATGTGCCGTTCGTCATCGTGCGGCGCGATTCCAAGATTACTGAAGGCTCGACAGTCTCGGTCAACTATGTCTCCGGATCATCGGCCCGGATCGAGAAAATGGAGCTGAGTAAGCGCAGTCTTCCGGCAAATTCGCGGGTACTGATTGTCGACGACTTCATGAAAGGTGGCGGCACGGTCAATGGCATGAAGGCGTTGATTGACGAATTCAATGCTGAAATGGTCGGCATCACCGTCTTTGCGGAAGGCAAGTTTGATGGCGATCGGATGGTCAATGAATATACATCACTGATTCGGGTTGATAAGGTCGACACCAAGGCAAACACCCTTCATGCCACTGCCGGGAACTTTCTTAGTCAGAATCAGCAGTTGCTTGAGGTGAGCCATCAATGAGTGCTTACCTCGGGCCGGTTAAAACGGCACTGGTCACGTTTCCGTTTTTAGCATTGGTGCTTGCGCTACCGTTTCTGGTGATTGTTTATCGGCGCTACGGTGCGTTTAGCTGGTGGCGGGCGATCGTGATCTATTCGTTCATATTTTACCTGCTATCGGCTTATTTCTTGATTATCCTACCGCTTCCGTCACGCGAGGCAGTTGCGCAGTTTACCGGGCCAAAATATAATCTGACCCCATTCATGGCGTTACGCTACTTTATTCACACGACGGTCTTTTCCCCAACCAACCCGCACACGTGGTTGGCGGCGTTGAAACAATCCGCGTTTATCCAACCCTTCTTTAACGTCGTTTTGACGATCCCATTTGGTTTTTATCTGCGCTATTATTTTAAGCGCAGTGTGCCGCAGATCATCATGATGAGCTTTGGCTTGAGTCTTTTCTTTGAACTGACCCAGTTGTCAGGGCTGTATGGCTTCTATCCGCGGCCGTATCGACTGTTTGATGTGGATGATTTGATTCTTAACACCACTGGCGGCTTGATCGGCGGTGTTTTGGCCCCGATTTTCATGCAGGCGTTGCCATCTCGGGATACGATGGATGCTAAAAGTCAGGTGCGCGGTGTTCGAGTGACATTAATGCGCCGTCTGGTGGCCTTTTTCATTGATTTTATAATATTAAGCACCATCGTCGGCTTGATGATCAGGTTCTTATTCCATTTGCTGGGGTTAGCGCAGTTACCGGATTTCTTGAGCGAAATGGTGTTGCCACTGCTTTTTGTTTTCGTTATCTGGCCTGCCTTTAATGACGGGCAGACCCTCGGCAAGAGCCTGGTTCGGATTAGAATTGTTCGCACAGATGGCCGCCCAGTTGGTTTTTGGCGGCTACTGTTGCGGGAAGGCTTGCTATATGGTGTGGCCTATTCAAGTTTAATTGGGTTCAGCAACTTTCTCATCGAGTATTTTGGAGAGGGACAGCGAACCGAAATCAATCTTGCTGCGCTGGGATTTTTCGGCATTTTGGCAATATTGTTTATTCTCAACTTCATTTGGGAAACGATCACTCGGCATTATCGGTTCTTCTATGATGCTTGGGCGGATACGACCCAGATTAGTACGTTAAAAGTGTCAGATGATGTTAAGCAACGTGCGGCTGAGAATGAGCAGTAAGGGTAGTTTTGTAGGCAGATCCGTCGTGAGGCGGGTCTGTTTTTGTTTGGGCTTTTAGGGTGTGGAAAGGGGTTCAGTTGCAAAACAGTGTTCACTGGGTTTGGGTAACCTTGCAGAAACATGACGTTAAAAGTTACTCGCGTTCTCTGCGGCTCTCTCAAACGCGTTCGCAAGCGCAGAAGTCTGCGTGTAAGGTCCTCAGTCGCAATGGCCAAGCTCGGGCCTGAGTTTTCCGATACAAAACGCGCTCACCGGCGCAGAAGTCTGCGTATAAGGACCTTGGGCGCGATGGCCTAAGCCCGGGCCATCACGCCCAAGGCCACTTATACTCCGACTTCTAACCGCGCCGGTTCACGCTCTACATGTTGTCTCCCTTGCCGCGCTGGTCTATTATGAAATAAGACAATTAGGAATGGAGCTTTAGCATGTCAAAGAAATTCACCATCATTCTTGCGGCCGGTAAAGGGACGCGGATGAAATCGAAGTATTATAAAGTTTTACAGCCGGTTTGTGGTAAGAGCATGGTTGAACATGTGGTGAGTCAGGTTGAGGCGATTCATCCGGACGCCATTGTGACGATCGTGGGCCACGGTGCCGAAGCAGTTGAGAAAACGCTTGGTGACCGGACTAAATTCGTTTTACAAGAAGAGCAACTTGGTACTGGCCATGCGGTTTTGCAGGCTGAGCCTTTATTAGGGCAAAAAGACGGTGCCACACTGATTATCAGTGGGGACACGCCATTGTTTACCGCGAAGACGTTAAATGATTTATTTGCCTATCATGAAGCCAAAGGGGCTAAGGCCACTATTTTGACGGCCAATGCTCCTGATCCGACGGGTTATGGCCGGATTATTCGCGACGCTGACGGCAATGTCATCAAGAACGTCGAGCAAAAAGACGCCACCCCGGAAGAGGCGCTTATTTCCGAAATCAACACAGGCGTTTACGTTTTTGATAATCAGGCGCTGTTTAAGGCTTTGCATCAGGTCAAGAACGACAATGCCCAAGGCGAATATTATCTGCCGGATGTTCTCGGCATTTTGCGTGAAGCCGGTGAAAAGGTGGCAGCTTATCAAATGCCGGATTATACCGAATCGTTAGGCGTTAATGACCGCGTTGCATTGGCCAAAGCGACCCGCATCATGCAACAACGGATCAACGAACAGCATATGCGCAATGGGGTTACCTTAATCGATCCGGCAACCACCTACATTGACACGGATGTGCAAATTGGTGCCGACACGGTCATTGAACCCGGCGTCTATCTCAAAGGTAAAACCGTCATCGGCGAAGATTGCCACATTGGTACGCATTCCGAGCTCGTCGATGCCACTTTGGAAAATGATGTGACCGTCACGAGTTCGACGATCGAACATGCCATCATGCGTGCCCACAGTGACATCGGCCCTAACTCGCATTTGCGGCCGGATGCCGATATCGGCGAATATGTTCATCTGGGCAACTTTGTGGAAATCAAGAAAGCCAAGATCGGTGCGCGTACTAAGGTTGGTCATCTCACATATGTCGGCAACGCAACACTCGGCACTGACATCAATGTCGGTTGTGGCGTGGTATTCGTCAACTATGACGGCGTTAAAAAGTGGGAAAGTACCATCGGCGATCATGCGTTCATCGGTTCTAACTCGAATATTGTTGCCCCGGTTGAAGTGGCAGACCACAGCTTTATCGCGGCTGGATCCACCATTACCAAAGACGTACCGTTTCACGCTATGGCCATCGCCCGTGCCCGGCAAACGACCAAAGAGGATTACTGGAAACGCTTGCCGGTCGCGAACGATCCAGATTGGAATTAGGTTATAATTCGTCTCATGTGCTTGCTTTTTTTCGTCAATCCGCTAAGCTCTTTGTGGAACAATTTTTCGCAGCCTATAATATTTCGTGGAGGAACATATGTCTGAGCAATACGGTGACCCGAGATTAAAGATTTTTGCCTTGAATTCGAACAAGCCGTTAGCAGAAAAAATTGCTGCTGAGGTTGGTGTCAAGCTGGGGAAGTCCTCAGTGAAACGTTTTAGCGATGGTGAGATTCAGATCAACATCGAAGAAAGTATTCGTGGGGATGATGTTTATCTGATCCAGTCGACATCCAGCCCAGTGAATGACAACTTGATGGAATTGCTGATTATGATTGATGCGTTGCGGCGGGCATCTGCCCACACCATCAATGTCGTGATGCCTTATTACGGTTACGCGCGGCAGGATCGCAAAGCCCGTTCACGTGAACCGATTACGGCAAAACTGGTAGCCAACATGCTTGAACGCGCGGGCGCGACCCGTGTGCTGGCCCTTGACTTGCACGCTGCCCAAATTCAAGGCTTCTTCGATATTCCGGTGGATCACCTTGTGGGCGCGCCTTTGTTGGCTGACTACTTCTTGCGTAATCATTATGACGGTGCCGACACCGTTGTGGTTTCACCCGATCATGGCGGGGTTACCCGCGCTCGTAAGTTAGCGGAATTCCTTAAAGCGCCCATTGCCATTATCGACAAGCGGCGTCCGCGACCAAACGTTGCCGAGGTCATGAACATTGTCGGTAACGTAACCGGGAAGCAATGCATCATCATCGACGATATGATCGATACTGCCGGCACGATTACGCTAGCGGCTCAAGCCTTGAAAGATGCCGGCGCAACCGAAGTTTTGGTGGCCGCAACCCACGCCATTTTCTCTGGCCCGGCGGTTGAACGCTTGACCCACTCGGCCATTGAAAAAGTCGTTGTCACCGACTCAATCAATTTGCCAGCTGACAAGCACATGGACAAACTCGACGTTGTTTCCGTGGGACCGTTGATGGGCCGCGCCATCATGCGGATTCAGGAGAACCGTTCCGTTACGCCGTTGTTTGAGAATCGGTTTACAAAATAATTCAAAAGATTTGATGCTTGTCGAGGCATCTTTTTCGGCAAGCGGTATATTCAGCAAAATAAGCATTTTAAAAGTGGTCGGCACAACCTTAATTTTGGTTATGTCGGCCACTTTTGTTATCCTGAGATAAAGTTGTCGTCCATATGTGTCATCAATCTTCAAAGTGCCGGCGTTAAAGCAGCTTTAGGAAGATCGTCGCGATAATGACGGATGCGACCGAGACCGTGGCGAATCCGCCAACTAACATCTTTGGCATCATTTGTTGTGTTAAGTATTCTTCCTCATCTTCAGTAGTGGCAACCGCGCTGGCCACTTCGGAAGTCAAGATATAATCGGCAGGAAACCCGAACAGCGCCGTCAACGAGCATGAAAAGGCCATCTGCCACGACATCCCGAATGGCTTAGCCAATACTCGGGATGCTAAGAACATGCCTAGAACCCCTAAAACAATGAGCACTGCGATTTGCAGCACAATGCTGGCCAGAACAGCGGGGGTGGTTGCGCTGAGTTGACCGAAGACATAAGCAAGCAGGCCGTACATCAGCCAATTAAAGACGCCCGCTTTATTTAACGCATTATCTTCCAGAAAACCGATTTGGTGGGCAATGACGCCAAAGATCAGGCAAACCACATTTGAATTAATGACATTGTGGGTTAAAGTGCCAAAGCCCATCGCCAGTAAGCCGACAAGGGCAACCCGCGCCATGATGAAAGCACTGGTTTGATATGGGGTAGGTAGTTTCATCATTTTTGGACGGTTATCCCCTTTTTCTTCAGCGCCGCGGCGCATTTTGGGAATGGATGGATCCAGCTTGCTACCGTTAGCGCGGAATTGCTTAAGGAGTCGGTGACTTTCCTGCTTCAACAATACGGAGGTTAGGGGATAGCCAACGACTGAATGGATGACGAACATCGCAACCGGTAAGGCGACCAACGTTGTCAAGCCTTGAGCCTTCAACCCACTGGACATAAGTAAAGCAGAAACGAGTCCGCCAGTTAACGGTGGTACCGCAGCGACAACGGTTTTCCAGTCAAAAATAAGTGTTCCCAATGTTAACGTCAGCAGTAAAGTTCCGCAAACGCCAAGCAATGCAATACAAACGGCCTTCCACTGGGCCAGCAACTCGCGCAGATTCATCAGCGTTCCGAGATGAACCAACAAGAGCGCGATGCAAATGGTGATGAATCCCGAGCCAAAAGAAGCCGTTGCCACAACATTTTTAGGTAAAACGGTCCAAAAACCGATGACGAACAGAACCGCAGTGATGAAGACAGATGGAATGAAGGCTCTAGTGGCGGCGGCAACCCACTCGCCAACTGTCATAAAGACCATGACAACTGTAAACGCAATTAAGAAATTCATAAGCATCCTCCATTCGATTTATAGATTATAAAAAGATTATAATATGGGGAATACTTTAACCTTAATTGTGCTGATGCCAATAACTTCTTGCGTGTGGCTCTCATTTTTGCATAAACAAAAACGCCGACACACTGATTTATTTGCCAATATTCAACTTTTTTAAATGTGATTAAAATTATAAAACGATGTTGACGTCTTTATGAATGAGAACTATATTGAAAATTAATAACATCATAAGGAGGCGGCTTGATGAACGAACAAAAATCGATCGAAGAGTTTGCGCTAGCTTATTTGCCATCTTTGGAAGGCTATTTACGCATTCCAACGATTTCAGCCCAAAACAAAGGCATCCGCAAAACAGTCGATTGGGTGAAACAGGCATTTAAAGATTTAAATGCCGACACGGTTGAGGAGTGGACTGACCAAGGTGGCAATCCAGTCGTCTTTGCGGAACTAAAGGGGAACTCTGACCAAACAGTCCTGTTCTACAATCACTACGATGTTCAGCCGCCGGAACCCCTGGCAGAATGGCGAACCGAACCGTTTGAGCCAACTGTTGTAGACGGTAAACTCATTGCGCGCGGCGTGGCTGATGATAAAGGCGAGTTGATGTATCGATTGACGGCACTGCATTGGATGAAGGATCATGGTGGATTTCCGGTGAATATTAAGTTCTTCATCGAAGGTGGCGAAGAAGTCGGCAGTCCGCACGTTGGGGATTACGTCAAGGCTCATCGCGACCGCTTGACGGCGGATGCGTGCATCTGGGAAACCGGCGGCAAGAACGAAGCTGATCATTTTCAGGTTATTGCTGGTCTTAAAGGAATTGTTTCGTTTGATCTTCACGTCAAAACGGCTGATGCTGACATTCATTCTTCACTGGCTGCCTATATTGACAACGCTGCTTGGCGCTTGGTTCGTGCCTTGTCATCGTTAACGGATGACCAGCACCGCGTCCTCGTCGATGGCTTTTACGACGGCATCAAGCCGTTGGACGAAGCATCGGAGAATGCGATTGCCGACATGGATTTTGATGGTGACAAGATTAAAAAAACATATGGCCTTAAACGACCATTTACAAGTGATGATCCCAAACGTGCCGCTGTCACGGCGCCCACTATTACAATTAATGGCCTTTCCGCCGGCTATGAAGGTGAAGGGGTTAAAACAATTATCCCGAAGGAAGCCAAGGCTAAGCTTGATTGTCGGTTATTGCCAGGACAGGATCCCAAGAAAATTGCCCAGCTCATCCAGGCGCAGTTGGATAAAAACGGCTTTTCCGATGTGCAGTTACACTATAATCTTGGCGAGGATGCGTTCCACTCCGATCTCAATGACCCGCATTTGCAACTGGCAAAAAGTGTCGCCGAGCAGGTATACAGTGCCGGCAAAGTCCGCTTCGTCCCAATGATGCCTGGCGGTGGTCCGGCTAAATTTTTTGTTGATGCGTTGCATTTACCGGTTATTTTAATTGGGGTGAATTACGCCGGATCAGGACCACATGCGCCTAATGAGAATATTCGGTTACATGATTATCAGCAAGGCGTGGCTTACTTAATTCAACTTTTACGGGCGTATGCACAGCCAAAGGCACAATAGTCCAGGTACGCTGGACAATCAGAATTAACGAATGGAGGTTTTATGATGGCAACAACTTTTACAAATTGTTCTTTATTTACTGGTACTTCAGAAAAAATTCTTAAAGATGCCTGGTTCACGGTTGATGACACTGGTAAAGTTGCTGAAGTAGGGAGTGGACAGGCTCCTTCGGCAAACAAAACGGTAGATCTCGGTGGTCAATACGTGACGCCCGGACTAACTAATGTCCATACACATATCACAATGGATCCTTCAACCGGCGATGGCGGTACCAGTCGCGGTGTCGTAGCTTCAACAGTTGGTGCTGTTGATCATTTACATCAGCTATTAAAGTCCGGTGTTACTTATGTTCGTGAATGTGGCAGTAGCTTTGACATCGACATTGCGCTGAAGGCATTGAAAGACCAGGGTCAACTAAAACAGGTACCGCAAATCATGCCATCTGGTAAATTCTTTTCAATGACAGGTGGTCATGGCGACATGCCAAATGCAGCCTATGTTGTTGATTCGCCGGATGAGATGCGCAAGGCGGTTCGGACCGCATTGAAAAAAGGTGCTAAGGCCATTAAGGTGATTGCAACCGGTGGGGTTATGACCCCTAACGACTTTATGGATGATCCGCAGCTGAGTGTGGCAGAAATGCATGTTGCGGTTGAAGAGGCGCATCATAAAGGTCAGATTGTTGCGGCGCATGCTGAAGGCAATCCCGGCATTATGAATGCCATTCAGGCCGGGGTTGATTCAGTTGAACATGGTTTTTATGTAAATGATGAAGAAATCGATCTCATGTTAAAGCAAGGCACATACTTAACCCCAACGCTTGTGGCCGACTGGGCAATTCCAACATTTGCCAAGGGTAAGATTCCGGATTGGGAAGTTAAAAAAGCTGCGGATGCGTTAGATGACCTGTACAAGAACATCATGCATGCCTTTCATCGTGGGGTACCGTTGACATTAGGCACCGATGCCGGCACGCCATTCAATGACTTCACCATGGCGCCGGTTGAACTGCAATTAATGGTTGAGCAAGGTATGACACCGTTTGAAGCCTTTTCGACGTCGGTTAATGGCACCAAGTTGATGGGCGTTGACGACCAATATGGTACGCTTGAAAAAGGCAAGTTTGCAGACTTCTTGGTCTTGGAAAACGATCCAATGGCCGATGTGAAGGCTTTCCAACAAAAAGATAAGCAGGTTTATCAAGGCGGTAAGCGGCAGTATTAATTGTAAGCCGTTAAGTGAACACCATTGTCTGAATTCAAAAGGTGGGCGTACGCGTAATGGCGTGCGACCATTTTTTAAAATGAAGGAGCACTGGGGATATGAAAATGGGGCTCACGCATGAACAATTTGAGCTGGTACGAGAAGGTAGTAAAACTATCGAAATCAGATTGAATGACCAAAAACGCCAACAGTTACGGGTGGGCGACCCGATTGTCTTTGAAGATTTGACGACACAACAGCGATTAAGCAAACAGGTTGCTAAACTTGAAAAATTCGCCAGTTTCGTGCAGTTGTATGATCATTATCAAGGAATCGTCGTAGGCAGCGCCTCAACTGATTCGGTGGCTAAGATGGTTAGCGATACTTACCGGATTTATTCGAAACAGCAGGAAGCCGAACATGGTGTTTTAGCGATCCACTTGGAATAAGCAGCATGATGATGTCTTTTGGCGTATGCTAATAGCAAAAATATGGACCTGTGCAGCCTTGATGTCAGAGATAGGATTGTTGACTATGCAAAAACGGATCAGATTATTTGCGGCATATGCCTTATTAACGCTATTTTTCCACTTGAAAAAGACGAGTGGACTTAATTTCGGATTGACACTCGGCGACGTTTATTTATTAGTAAGCTGGTTAGGCGCGGCACCGAATTTTCTCGATAAAATCGAACGTAATGCGCAACGATTGGCGGCGACTGGCCGATCGACCAAAGATTACGTCGCAGAAATGAAAAAGGACATGAATGTCTATCAGAATTTCATTTACAGTACCACGCCTGTCATGGCATCAATACTAGAAAGCGGCGGTATGGATCGTGTCGGTGCAGTCATCGTTAGATTTGCTTTTCAGTTATTTCTGGTTTTGACTGCCCCGGTGATTTGGATCGGAGTGCTGCTCATCAAATGGTTTAAGTACGTTTGGCAGCGACTCAATTGAGACACTTTTTGCAGAATAATAGTGAAGACCAAAAAACCGGTTCAAGTGAGCTTTTTGTAACTCACCTGAACCGGTTTTTGTTCTACTAACGAATGCTCATATGATCAGCCGTTAATCTTTAGTCTTAGCATCCTGGTCCTTCAAGAGATCGCGAATTTCTTCAAGCAATTCGGTTTGTGTCGGGCCAACTGGTTTTGCCGGCTTGGCCGGGAGGAAGCGATTGACGCTGCGCACGATTAAGAAGACGACAAACGCAATGATCAAAAAGTTGATCACATCGTTCAGAAAATTGCCGTATGTAAACTTGGCACCTAATAGCGTGAACGACAAACCGCTCAAATCGGTTTTGCCGGCAAACATGGACAGAATCGGGTTAATCAGATTCTTTGTCAAAGACTTGACTAAGCCGGTAAAAGCACTCCCGATGATAACCCCGACAGCAAGATCCAAGACGTTACCGCGCATGATGAATTTCTGGAATTCTTTTAACATCGCTCACACTCCTCATGGTTTGAAACATGTTACGGTCAAGTTCAGTATATCGAAATGACCCGCCTTTCTGCACGTGAATGGCTCGCAGTGGTTACCATGCCCTCAGTAGCTGAGCAAGGGCCATGATCACAATAATGCCAAACGCAATGGCATGCCGCCGTTTGTACAGCACAACCAAGGCGAGATATTCGCGGATGACTGCGTTAGGCAGAAAATAAAAGGAGGTGTTACCGCCAACACCATTGGCATCAATGCCCGCCATGCGCGCGTAAATACCGGCACGGAAAAGGTGATAGTTGTTGGTAAAGAAGCTGGCTTTATACGGCGCTTCGCCGATTTCCTGCGTAATCAGGCGTTTGGAAAAGGTCATATTTTCCAGCGTCGTCGTTGACTTGTCTTCTAACAAGGTATCTTTTTCAGGGATGCCTTTTCCCAAAGCATAGCGCTGCATGGCCAGAGCTTCGGAGATTGTCTCATCGCCACCCTTGCCGCCGGAAAAAATAATTCGCGGCGCCGGGCGGCCTTTTTTAATCTGCTTATGATAAAACTTGATGGCTGTGTCGATGCGGCTGGCGAGCAATGGCGAAACCTGGTCACCATGCAGCAGGCCAGCGCCCAGCACAATGAGAAATGTGCGATTGTGCGGCTGGGGACGGAGATTATATAAGACTAGTACTGTCAGGAAGTTATAAAGTGTCAATAAGACATACAGGCCGCCGAAGCTGAAGAAAACAGCTAAAGTGATGTAGATCGGCTCTGGAATAAAACGGCGCCCGAATGAAGCGGCGATTTCAAGCAAAAGTAATCCGATGGCGATGTAAAGCGTTAGCATGTTGCTCAATGAATGGCCTTCACGCCGCCAAACCAAGATGGCGTTCCACAACAGCCAGAACAAGTGTAAGGTGAATATGAGAATGACGATCAACACTGTGATGATGAAGAGGGTACCCGTAACTGAAATCAACAGTAAATTGCTGGACCCTAAAATAGCTAAGGCGAGCGCGAATAGAAAAGCAACAGCAAACAGATTGAACAGCCAGCCATTAATCAGACGGCGCGGCTCAACCGTAAAGCTGATGGCGAAGATGATTCCCAGCACGATGGGGATTGAAAAAACAAATAATGTTTCCTGAACAGTCATCGAAAGGACTCCTTGTGTAGAGGTTAGAAATTGATTAGGGTATAATGTGATCAAGAGCGGAGGGATGCCATATGATTGATCCAGTGTTTGGTCGAAAAGATCCTAAGTTAGATTATCACACCCGAATTGGCGCGTATGGCGTGATTCCGGACCATAGCGGTGCACGACTGCTGATTTTACAAGCCCCGAACCATGCGTTGTTTTTACCTGGTGGCGGGGTTGAAAAAGGCGAAACGCCTGAAGCAACTTTGGCGCGCGAGTTGCTTGAGGAATTTGGTGCAACGGTTCACGTGACTAAAGAACTGGGCAAGTCGTCGGAATATTTTTATTCCCACCATCGGCAAACTGCGTATTATCATCCGGCAACCTTTTTTGCCTGTGATGAGCTGGCATTTGTCCAAGATCCCTTGGAAACGTTCAATACGTTGATGCTGATGCCCATCGATCTGGCACTGGCGGAACTCAAACGCCCCACGCATCGCTGGGCCGTTGCCAAATGGCTGGCACAACAGCCCAAGCGCTGAAGATGAAAAGGCTAATCATGTAAGTGGGGGTCAATAACGCCGCCATTTAGTAGGTAATGCTGAAATTTTTCATAAATCGATGAAAAGAGATTGCTGTCCTCAGTGGCAAGCATTTCTTTTGGAAAATAGAATCGTTTATCACCGGTAGCCCGACCACTAAGCGCCGCCACTAACGGGGATAAAGTCGACAACTCCTCGAGGGTGCCGTCTTTTTGCATGATTTCGATTTGGGTTTTCGGATTGGCAGAGGCAGGATCGTATTGATCGTATGGTAGATCGAAGCTGTCATTTTCCGCCGTGTAGTATTGGGCATCAAAGCCGGCTTCTGTCACTAGGTGGCGCAGTTTCGGCAGCAGTTCAGCCGTTTGATCGGTGAAGGTGACTGACTTAAGCGGCCGCCGGTTCAGAAAGCGATCGGCAAAGTCACTCAGAATGCTGTCTGGATAATCGAGCCAGTAAGTAAAGTAGGTATTGAGCACGCCGTCATCCAACTTGAGATAATCGCTTAAGGTAAATGACTGTTCAAAGAATGGCACTAATAATCGTGGCGAAAAACCCGGTTCGAACTGGCCAGACTCATAAAGAAACTTGGCGCGTTTCAGCAAGTGGGACAAGATAACTTCCATCCCGCGCGATACCGGGTGGAAATAGACTTGCTGATACATTTGAAAGCGACTGACAACATAGTCTTCAACCGCATGCATCCCATTAGCTTCGTAAGCAATTCCGTCTGAATAAGGCCGCATGACCCGCAAAATGCGAGATAAATCGAACAAACCATATTTAGTTCCGGTATAGTAAGCATCATGCAACAGATAATCCATCCGGTCGGCATCGATTTGACTGGAAATCATCTGGACGACTTGCGGATTCGGATAAGTATGGTTGATGACCGAAGCCACGCGCTCTGGAAAATCGGAACTAACACTGCGCAAAATACGGTTGACGTTGGTATGCGGATCCGTAAGAATGGCGCGGGTAATGGCTTCGTGATCAGTATTGAAGATATGCTCAAAAGTGTGGGAATAGGCGCCATGGCCAATATCGTGCAGCAGTGCGGCACACAGAACAACGGGGCGCTCCCGATCATCCCAAAGGCCGTCTCCCGGTGTTTTGCTAGGGTAATTCGTGACAAAATTGTCGCACATTTCACGGGCAATTTCATAAACCCCTAACGAATGCGCAAATCGGGTATGCTCGGCCCCTTGGAATACATAGTCCGAAACGCCTAACTGCTTAATCCGGCGCAAACGCTGAAACTCCGGTGTATTGATCAAATCAAGAATCACGCGATGCTGCACGTGAATATAATTATGAACCGGATCGCGAAAGACTTTTTCGCGCGGTAATTTTTCAAATTGCATGGTGTTCCCCCATTTTCCTTAAGTGAGCGTGAGCCGGCGCGGTTGGAAGTCGAAGTGTAAGTGGCCTTGGGCGTGATGACCCGGGTTTAGGCCATTGCGACCAAGGTACTTCTGCGCCGGGGAGCGCGTTATGATAAATGACGATTGCGATTGCGCAGATCCGCAGTGGCCGCAGCGAGTGCCTTGTGGTAGGCAGGATCGCGTAAAATCGCCGGCATCGAGTTCATATCTGCGGCAATGCCACTGGCAGCCAAAGCATTTAACAGTGCTAAAATGGCTTCGTTGCGGGTCAGCGGACGACCCAGCAAATCGCTGAGCGTGGTCATGGTTTCAGAACGAATAATTGGAAACTTGAAGTGCGGACTGGCGCTGGCATGTCCTGCCCGATAGAAGCGGCGTAATAAGTCGCACCGGGCATTTTGATCACCGAAGATGCTGCAATACAGCATGACCACCACACCGGCATGATTGCGCCGCTGAGCCATGCCGGCGAATTTTCGCCCATGAACACTGAGGTCGTATTTGCCAGGACAATACGAATGAATAATTTCGCTGGTGGCTATGGGCAAACTTGGGAATGCCGTTCGAAAAAGGGCGGTCATCATATCGTAGGCAGTGTCGATGGATAGATTGTCTTCATTAGGTAAAAAAAGTGAGACATTCAAGACGCCGCTGTCAGCAATCACTGCCAAGCCGCCGGAATTACGAACAAAGACGCCGTAATGATCGCTGGCCAGAACCGGCAAGGCATGTCCGAATTGCGGTAATTTTAAATCCTGCATCCCAAGAATCACGGTCTGTTCTGCCGTCCAAAAGTGCAACATTAACGGTGGGTGCAACTCAGGATGTGCTAACAGGGCATTGGTATGGGCAAAGCTGAGCGGAGCTTCTTCTTTGGTGAAATCCTGTTGGAAAATGGCGGCTTGTTGTCCAGCCAGCGACGTCAGGTCCATCGTGCGCCCTCTTTCTTAATAGTAGATTACTTATATTATAGCGAAGGTGGCAGGGCGCGTCAGTCACAAAGACATTTTCCCTGTTTAAACTCGACCGGGTTGACCCGTGAGCGTACAATACGTTATAGAAAGGATTGACATTATGGATCTTTCACAAGGAGTGCCGATTCAAATTCACCTTGAGACGTTTGTCACACAAGGTGATGACACTGAGACACATGTTTTTGATGAACCCGGGACGTTGGTTCAAATGGGCAACGCGCTTTATATTCGATATCAAGAAGTCGATGAAGATGCTGGAACCAGTATGCCGGTGACCATGAAACTGCGCGATGACGGCGATATTCAGCTTTCACGCGGCAGCAGCAATGGCGATACGCAATTGAAGCTTTTCTTTGCCAACGAAAAACGGGTTTTGACGCGCTATCGAACACCATACGGCATTATTCCGGTGGAAACAGTCACCCCGCGTATTGATGCCCGCATGACAACCGATCCGGTGGCAGGGGAGATTTACGTTGAGTATGAGTTATTCGCGAACCATCAACATCTGGGAAATTATCGGTTAAGATTGCAATTCAAGGCATGAGCGTGTACTATAAGAAACAGACTGTAAAGACTTGGAAAGGGCGTGTATCGGTTGAAACTCAAAGCATTTGCCAATGCCGATAAATCAGAATTATCAATGATCGAAGTAGCCCATGAGATCCTCGAAGAAAAAGGGGATACCATGGCGTTCGTTGATCTGGCCAACGAGATCCAGACTTATCTCGGCAAGAGTGACGAAGAAATTCGTGAACGTTTGCCGCAATTTTACACGGATCTGAACGTGGATGGCAGTTTCATTTCTTTAGGCGATAACGTTTGGGGCCTGCGCGCTTGGTATCCATACGATTCCGTCGATGAAGAAGTTAACCATCCGGAAGATGAAGAAGAAGTACCACGTCGCAAGAAGCGCAAGAAGGTTAATGCCTTCTTGGCTGACGTAGCCGATGACGATGATGTCATTGATTACAACGACGACGATCCCGAAGATGAAGATCTCGACGCCGATAGCGATGACGATGATTTTGACGACGATGATCATACCGGCTTTCATGATAAAATCGGCAAAGCTGCCGCAACTGACGATGACAGCGACGACGACCCTGACGATGGGTTGCCAGATGGTATTGAAGGCCAGCTAGCCGAGTTCGGAGACAATGACAGCGACGATGATGACGATAACGACGACATCACGGCTGACTTCTCCGGCGATGATGACAGCGATGACGATGATAGTGATGATGACGACAGTGACAGCGACAAGCACTAGTCGTTTAGGCCGTGCCCTTAAAAGGTGCGGTTTTTTTAGTGAGCGCGTTATAGATCGATCGCAACAATCTTGATTTTACTCAATTCACTTTAATGCTTGACGAACCTCTTACAATTGGTTAATATACGTTTTGGGCGCTTTACAAAAGTGTAAAGCCAATACGGTTCAAGCTCCCTGTTCGCATGAATAGGGAGCTTGTTTTTGTTTTTTCCCGATTATTAAAAAGGAGGATATTAATAGAGCTCAAATATGTCGAATAACATGGATTAAAACGGTACAACATGGGCAGAATAATTAAGTGGAAGCTGTCCGTGTGTTCAAACCAAGTTAACTAGCGAAATGTATTGACAATAGCCTGAATCGGTACTGTATGATGGTTCTTACCAAAGTTCCGCTAGCTAGCCTTGGTTTGAGCGCTTACTTCAAGCTTCCTCTCAAGTGGCGTTTAACCAGCTAATTGAGAGGAGGTGACAACTTTTGATTAAAACGCATAAGATCAAGCTCTATCCCAATGCAACCATGCGGCGTGAACTAGAACGATTGTTTAACTATCGCCGGTTTTGCTGGAATCAAGCCTTAGAAACGTGGAACGCCATGTACGACGCATCTCTCCTGATGGCGGACAAAACTTTGCGGCCAAATGAACGCAAAGTGCGGGACGAACTGGTTTGGAATAAAGCTGACTGGCAGTACGAACAGTCAGCCCGAGTTTTACAGCTTGCGGTAAACGATCTAGGTAAGGCTTGGAAGAACTACTTCAATCCGAAGATGCCAGATCACGATAAGCCCAACTGGAAATCTAAGAAACGATCCCGCAAAACGTTCAAAACGGATCGGGCGCAACTTGTGAATGGCAAGTTACGTTTAGATAAACCTCATGGTGCTGGTGCCTGGTATGACATCAAACTAGCCGAACAACCGCGCTGGCAAGGCGAACTGAAACAAGTTTGCGTCGTCCAAGACGCTGACGGTTACTACGCTTCGTTTTCGATTGAGGTTCAGGCTTCCGTTGAAAAGCGACCGGTTCTAACGGTCACTGGGGTTGATGCCAATATCGGCAAGTTTGACTATCAAACGTCAACCGGCTATGCCACTCAACCCACCTTGCCTGAACGTCTGCCACCACTTTACGCCCGCATTGCTCATTATCAGCGCCAATTAGCCCGCAAACGGAAAGTAAATCCCAAGCATTTTAACTCCGCGGCTTATCGCACAACGAGAACCAAGTTGAAGCGTCAATACCAACGAGTTGAACGGATTCAAACGGATTTGCTGCAAAAGTTTACGACGATGCTCGTCACTGATTATGACCTAATTGGGATTGAGGATCTGGATAATCGCCACATGCGCATGAATAAACGTCTCGCCAAGAACCTGCATCGATCACTGTTTGGCAAGTTTAAAGTGATCATGCAGTACAAGGCTGACTGGTATGGCAATACGTTGGTGCTGGTGGATCAGTATTATCCAAGCACGCAACGCTGTTCCAACTGCGGTTATGTTAAAACGGCAGATGAACGCGTCACGCTAAGCGGCAACTTGAAACATCGTACGGGTCACGATGACTATCATTGTTACCAGTGTGGCGTGAAGTTGCGGCGAGACGAAAATGCCGTTGAGAATCTGATAGCTTATGCAAAATCAAAGGTTACGGGGTAGGCTATACCCTTAAAGTTCAGGAGGCGGTCACTGTCATGATGAATTATTTCAGAGTGGGAATACCGTTGTTGACGGGACTAAATGAAATGTAGGATTGTCAATCAAGAAAGGAAATATATAAAACCTTTATTGGTGTCAAAGAGACATTCTTCCACGTTTTATATAGCAGATTGGCTATGACCAAGTATATTTTTGTTACCGGTGGGGTCGTATCGTCATTAGGTAAAGGGATCGTTGCTGCATCCCTAGGTCGTTTGTTGAAGAATCGTGGTTTGAAGATCACCATTCAAAAATTCGATCCGTACATCAATGTTGACCCAGGCACCATGAATCCTTATCAGCATGGTGAAGTGTTCGTCACCGATGATGGCGCCGAGACTGACCTCGACCTTGGCCATTATGAACGGTTTATCGATATTAACCTGAATAAGTACAGCAACGTCACAACCGGGAAAATTTATTCTGAAGTCTTGCAACGTGAACGCCGCGGTGAATACCTTGGTGCGACCGTTCAGGTAATCCCCCACATCACCAACATGATTAAAGAAAAAATCATGCGTGCCGCTAAACACAGTGACTCCGATGTGATCATCACGGAAATCGGCGGAACGGTTGGCGATATCGAATCCTTGCCGTTCCTCGAAGCGATTCGGCAGATGAAGCGCGATGTCGGCTCGGATAATGTTTTCTACATCCATGCCAGTCTGGTGCCTTATTTGCGGGCAGCCGACGAAATGAAGACCAAGCCGACGCAGCACAGTGTTAAAGAACTGCGCAGCATCGGCATCCAGCCAAACATGCTCGTTGTTCGGACCGAAAAGCCAATCACGGAAGACATGAAGAAGAAAATCGCGTTGTTTACCGATGTGCCGGAAAATGCCGTGATTGAATCGCGTGACGCCAAGACACTTTACTCCGTTCCGTTAGCATTGCAGGCGCAAAAAATGGATCAGATCGTCGTTGACCATTTTGGCTTTGATGTGCCGGCCGCTGATATGACCGAGTGGATGAAGCTTGAGCATAAGGTTCAGCATTTGACCCACCACACCAAAATTGCGTTGGTCGGTAAATATGTCGCCTTAAAGGATGCCTATATTTCCGTTGCCGAAGCGCTTAAACATGCTGGCTATTACTGGGATTCCGATATTGATTTGGAAATGTTTCAAGCAGAAGATGTCAATGATGATAACGTCGAAAGCTTGCTGCAAGGCTTTGATGGCATCTTGGTTCCTGGCGGCTTCGGCGATCGCGGCTTAGAAGGCAAAATTGCAGCCATTCGTTACGCACGCGAAAATGATATTCCATTCTTGGGCATTTGCCTCGGCATGCAGATGGCGTCAATCGAATTTGCCCGGAACGTTTTGGGACTTAAAGACGCCGGTACGACTGAAACCCATCCTGATGTCAAGGATCCGGTTATTGACTTGATGCGTGACCAGGTTGGCGTGAAGAACCTCGGCGGGACGTTGCGGCTTGGCCTTTATCCATGTGTGTTGAAACCTGGCTCCGTTGCAGCGAAGGCGTACGACAATGTTCATGAAATTCAGAAGCGTCATCGTCATCGTTATGAGTTCAACACCAAGTATCGCAAGCCGATGGAAGACAAAGGCTTGGTATTTTCCGGTGTTAGCCCGGACAACCGCTTGATGGAAATCATCGAATATCCGAAGAACAAATTCTTTGTTGCGTCACAGTATCACCCGGAATTCCAATCACGTCCGAATAAACCTGAAGGCTTGTTTAAGGCCTTTATCCAGTCGGCTGGCGATTTTAAAAATTAATCGTTGATCGTTGCTGCCTTGAAGCGGGATGCTTTGGGGCGGCTTTTTTTGTTGTGGTGGATTGGTCAAAGCCTAAATGACCCAAGACCCTGGCTGTCACGTTGAGAGTCACTAACATTCTCTGCAGCGTCTTCAAAACGCGTTCGCAGTCGCAGGAATCTACGTGTAAGGACCCCAAGCCTAAATGGCCAAAGACCGGCCATTTAGGCTTGGGGCCACTTACACTCCGATTCCTAAGCGCTCCTGCTCACGCTCTCTCCAAACGCGTTCACTGGCGCAGAAGTCTGCGTGTAAGGACCTCAGTCGCAATGGCCAAGACCGGGCCATCACGCCTGAGGCCACTTACACTCCGACTTCTAACCGCGCCAGTTCACGCTCTCATCTTTTTACTCCTTGTTTTTTCCTCTGGGATTCATTAAACTTGTATATTGAGTGCATGGCGGATGGGTCATGGGCTTGCCTACCAGAAATCGCGTTTTATATTTGAAGCATAAGATGCAGGTCAGCTTCAGCCTACTTGAAATGAACGACCTTAAGCGAGGATTTAAGTCAAATGGAAAAAATGCTGATCCACGGCGGAAAGAAATTGTCCGGTGAAGTTGTGATCGGCGGTGCAAAGAACAGCACGGTTGCTTTAATTCCGGCTGCAATTTTGTCGCGCACCCCGGTGACACTCGATTCAGTGCCGCACATCCAGGATGTCTATAATTTGATGGCCATTTTGGATGATATGAACGTCAAATCTGATTTTACCGAAAATGTTTTGACGATTGATCCAACAGAAATTCACGATGTACCGTTGCCAAACGGTAAGATTAAGAGTCTGCGCGCTTCCTATTATTTTATGGGGGCGTTATTAGGGCGGTTTGGAAAAGCCATTGTTGGATTGCCTGGTGGCGATGATATCGGTCCGCGGCCGATTGATCAACATATTAAGGGGTTTGAAGCGTTAGGTGCTTCTGTGAGTAATGAACATGGTGCCATGGCGATTAAAGCACCTGCTGAAGGCTTACACGGCGCCCGGATTTTCTTGGATATGGTTTCTGTCGGCGCCACGATTAACGTGATTTTGGCGGCAGTGACGGCGAAAGGCCGCACAGTGATCGAAAATGCTGCCAAAGAGCCGGAAATCATTGACTTAGCGACTTACTTAAACAACATGGGCGCCAAGGTACGGGGTGCCGGTACGGATGTGATCCGGATTAGCGGCGTGCCAACACTTGAAGCGCATAACTCGCATACGATTATTCCGGATCGCATCGAAGCCGGTACTTATTTGGCCATGGCCGCAGCAGTTGGCGAAGGCGTGAAAGTCAAGAACATCATTTCGGAGCATTTAGATGCCTTTTTGGCTAAGCTGGAGGAAATGGGTGTCGTCATGGACGTGGGCGAGGATAGTATTTTCGTCTATCCGTCAGGCGATTTGAAAATGGTTCAAATCAAAACGATGCCCTATCCCGGCTTTGCGACCGACTTGCAACAGCCAATTACACCATTGATGTTAAAAGCACATGGCGAAGGACTCATCATTGATACGATTTACCCTAAGCGTGTCCGCCATATTCCGGAATTGTTGCGGATGGGTGCGGACATTACGATTGAAAATGATGTGATCATCTTGCATCATTGCGATCATCTGCAGGGAACCGAGGTCGCAGCTGAAGAAATTCGTGCCGGCGCCTGTCTCATGATTGCCGGGCTGATGGCTGAAGGGACAACGACGATTACCAAAGTTGATAATATCTTGCGCGGCTATGATCGGGTTGTGATGAAACTGCGCGGTTTAGGCGCGGATGTCGAATTGATTGATTGAGATTGCGTTTATAGGTTGCGCGTGATAGACTATTAGAGTTGTAGTCATAGTATCTCTAGATCAGGCAATGATTTAGGGCAAAAGGAGTAATTGATTATGAAGCAAGGCATCCATCCAGATTATCATCCAGTTGTTTTCATGGATTCAGCAACTGGTTTTAAATTTATTTCCGGTTCCACCAAAACTTCCAAAGAAACCATCAAGTGGGAAGACGGCAAAGAATACCCGTTGGTTCGGGTAGAAATTTCGTCCGATTCTCATCCGTTCTACACCGGCAAGCAGAAGTTCACGCAGGCCGATGGACGGGTTGATCGCTTCAACAAGAAGTACGGGCTTACCAGCAAATAAAGACCACTTTGTCACATTGCGGCCACGAACCGCGGCGTGACGAGAATCTTAAAAGTTGGTTTTCGTACAAATTCATCAAAACGGGTGCGATTTGTACGAGAATTTGGCTCAATATGGGGACGTTTGGAATTCAGTTTGAATTCTGAACGTCTTTTTGTTTTTCTAGTCTTGCGGAATTCAGCCGATCTAGGAAGCGTTGGTGGGTGACCGTTGTTATTATATCCGGTGTGTTCACGTAAGTTCGCGTGGTTGAAACATTGGAATGGGTGAGCGCACTGGAGATGTCTTCCATCGACGCACCGCCTTGTCGTGCTAGGGTACTGAACGTGTGCCGCATCTTGTGTGGATGCAGGTAGACCAATTCAGGGTGCCGCCGATTGACTGACTTGATCCGTGCGTTGAGGTAATCAGAGTAAAGCGGCTGGTTGCGAATACCCTCACGAGTGACGTAGGTGAACAGCCACTGCTCACCATCTTGCTCTACTCCGATTGCTTCGAGCTGCTTGGCTTGTTCTGCCTTCCAGTCGGCCAGTAGATATAGAATATCCTGTGGCAGGGTCATAATGCTTTGCTTGTGTCCCTTGGTGTCCTTCGCGTCGCGGTTACCATCGAGTGACTGAACCAGATACAACTTGCCAGCTTCCAGATCAATGTGCTTCCACTGTAAAGCGTAGGATTCGCTCTTACGGTCGCCTAGGTGCAACGTTAGCAGGAACAGGGTGTAATCGGCTAGAGATAGCTTACCGCGCTCATAGTCCTCTTTTGTGGCTTGTAGCCAGTCCAGAAGTTGCTCTGCGGTCAGGAACTCACCTTTCTTCACTCGCTCCTTCTTGAGCTTGTCCTTGTGTGGTTGCCCGACAAGGCGGAGGGACTTGCCTACGCGGTCATATTCGATGTAGTCGAGGATCTCGGCGACTTCAAACATTTGGCGCACATACGCCTTAACCGTTTTGATATTAGCGAAGTGCTCTGACTTCTCCTTGAGCCGATCGACGACGAACTCTTTGTTGGAGTTCAGGTAGGTCATGGAATAGGAGCCGAACATTGGCAGTAGGTGGTTCTTGAACAACCCACGCTGGTATTCGACAGTAGCCTTCGTTGGGACAACCGGTGCCCGACCAGTGGAACCGGTCAAATACAGTGGCATGAAGACATCTTTGTAGAACGTCTTGAACAGAATCTTACCTTTAAGCTCAAGAGAACGGGCATTACCGTTCTTTTGGGCTTCTTTAATTTTCTTGTTGATCTCACGCTCCTTTGCGACTGCTGCTTGTTTGGTCGAGATGGTTTCCCGAAAACGCGTCTGTCCGGCGACGCCCATGAGTTCACGAACGGCTTTCGGATAGAAAACGCTGACCTGATAGGTACCAGCTTTGGTTTTGGTGATTGACATAATGATTGACCTCCTGCTCAATAAGGCAGTGAGGCGTAAGACATCATTATTTTAACATCCAACACTCATGCCTTGCATCCATTTATCAAGTTCAATGCGATCAAATCTGACCGAGTTACCGATTGTGATCTTGGGCAAGCCCAGCATGATCCAAACGTCTAACGTGTTGTACGAAACGTTGAGATATTTGCAGGCTTCACCTTTCTTGAAGTAGCGGACGTTTAGCAGTGCTTCGTGCCGAACGCTGTTTACTTCTTCACGGATAATCTCAAATACCTTGTTGCGGATCGTATCGATCTGTCCGTCGCTCAAAACGAAGGACATTTCATGGCGAATTTCTTGGCTGATAGTGCCACTTCCCTTCAAGAGTTAGTGTGCAAGGTGAGCGTATCACCTCCATTCAGTAAATTGGTGAGGCGGCGTTGTTCAACCCGGTTCCGACCGGCTAACTGATCCACAGTGAATCAGCTCTCCCGTTGCGTGGGAGTGACGTGTAAGTATCTGGCCTTGGTGTTCGCTCACTCATGCGAGGTCATGGCGACGGCTGTTGTTGCTGAACAACGCTATTCAGTTGTCAAAGGACACAGCGAGCAAAAGAAAATCCCGCTTCTGCATATACAGACAGCGGGAACGGGTCGAAATGAAACTAAAATCAGAAAAAAGTTGAAATTGATTATGTACGAGTTAGCTGTGAACTTGATTGAGTGGACGGTTGCGATAGGTGTTCAGCCACGTTGAAGCGCTGAACGCTGAATACAAACTTGATTTGAAGTTCCTGCCTCAAATCGGGATCGATATAGCTTTTTCCGTATGCAGCCTCGCGATCGAAACCGTAGCTGAACATATCGAGTAGTTGGGACATTGCCTCTGCGTCTCCGTCCTGCGCTGCCAAGATAACCGGTATCAGGTTATCGACCTCTGTATAATGCATTGAACACTCCTCCGTATTCATTACATATTTTCGTATGCTTCCTTAATCCGCGCTAGTGCCCGTCGCCGCCTCTTGTTCACCCCCTGACTTGTTTTGCCACTACGGTTGCCAATTTCGACGTCGTTGAGTTCGCCATAATAATATTGATACAAGACCGTTTTATCTGTCGAAGAAAGGGTGGAAACTGCTCTTGATAATTTCTCACTTTCGATGAAGTCTTCAAGATGCTCGATTTCCTCATCGGTCAACCTGAATTCAACGAGATGATAGGAATCTTCGATTTCTTCCAGTAGCCAGGCCTCCAGTGGTATTTCCTTGATTTGCCGAAGAGAGGCCTTATACCGATTGATTCGTTCATTTTTGAGGGCTTGTTGTACATAGCGAATAAACATTCGCGTCACTTCTTGCTCACTACTCATTGGGTTATCCTCCTCGTCTGATTTATTGGGTTACATAATTACAGACAAATTTTCTGGTCACTTATGAAAGCAATTTCCAAATATTTCTTTGATGAATTACCTGATGGAGAATTGCTGCGCGAGAAAAATCGACCGGTAGCAGTGAATGCATACAGGTCAATTCTTAATCAATAGCTTATGAAATCAGTGTTTTGAGCTGTCCGTGGGAAAGATTCTTATCGAGAGGATGGTGGTCATTCGGAAACAACCCGGTAGTAGATATTTCGGCTCTGGTGCAAATAGTCTGGGAGTGTGCCTTTTACCTAGTTGTTGATAGGGTGTTGTAGGTTATGCTGGCACCATCGCTTTTAATTCGTCCACGGCTGAAAACCCGATGAGGCTTAGCTCTCGTCGGGTTTTCTTGCGTAATGCATGGATGACTTCAATGCCGCTGAGTGTTGCACTAGCGGTTCGGATGTTTTGGAAACTTGCTGACCGCACCCGGTGTCGTTTAATGAATCGATGATCTTGTTCGATTAAATTGTTTCGATACTTGGAACATTGGTGTGCTGATTTGCTCAAGTAGTCTTGTTTCATCAGGTGCTTCACTGCCTTAAGTGTTGCTCGATATTGATCGGTGACTAAGCGATCAGGACGACCATCGGTCGTCAAAAGCCGTTTCAAAAAGTGATAGGCTGCCGCATAATCACGATGCTTTAGCAGTTCGAAGTCGAGCGTCAGACCGTTGCTATCAATTGCACGATACAGATAAGTCCAATGACCTTTGACGTTAATGTAAGCCTCGTCTATCCTCCAACTTTTGGTATGGGAGGTTTGATGTTGGCGCCATAAAGCCTTAAAGATGGGGCCATAATGATGAACCCAACGCATGACCGTGGTGTGATGCACACTAACCCCGCGATCACGTAGCAATTCAACGATATCACGGTAGCTGAGACTGAACCTAAAATAGTAGCCAACGGCTACTATAATGATATCCTGTTGAAAGTGGCGTCCTTTAAAGTAATTCATGCGCACAATCCCTCGTTTCTTGTCACTCAGTATACTAGAATGAAGTTGCCAGGCAAAATTTGCACCAGAGCCCACTCGAGAATGTTTATCCTTGATTTGCCGTAGCGCTTGAACGCGCATCTGGTCCATCGCTCGACCTAGCAGTTGAATGATATGGAAACGGTCGATGACAATCTCGGCGTTAGGGAAGAGCTCGTGAACAAAGTTCTGATACGCAGCGTTCATATCCATACAGATATGCTTCACCTTCGCTCTTTCGTCTATAGAGTAGTTTTCCTCGAAGAATTTTTTGATGGTGTCTGAGAGCCGATCACCAAGCACAGTCACACGTTTGTGTGTATCAGCGTCGATACAGATAAAGGCCATTTGTGGGTGAGTTGAGCGAAACTCATCGAAACAAAGGTTGGTTGGGAGATAGTTGAGCGGTCGCGGATTGATATTATCATCAAGGATGCGTCCAACGGTCGTGGTCGAAATGCCAGTGATTGAGGCAATGCTCTTACTAGTAATCGATTTCATTGCGAGCTTTGAGGCGTACTCAACTAGGCCATTTGAGATTGAATACTTGGGCTTAACTAGTGGCTGTTGAACTAGGCCACCATATCTTCGACACTTGTAGTAAATTTATAGCGAATTTGATAGGCCTCACCCTCGAATTTAGCCAAAATCAAAATTGGTATAGCAAATACCCTTAACAGGGTCAGCACATTGCTCAAGACGATGGCCACGTCAATCTTGACGGCCAGTGATTCAGCTGTCCGAGTGTTCACCAAGTCAAGCCCCAGCGTGCCATTCATAAAAGCAAACCGGCGTTCAACGGTACCTCTTCGATTCTCGG
>NZ_BACQ01000036.1 GCF_000260435.1 Lacticaseibacillus zeae DSM 20178 = KCTC 3804
AATTTGATATTAGAAAAGAGGGACGGTATGGCACCATACACGATTGAACAAATAAGCGCGCCCAGTCGCGAACAATTGGATCAAATTATGCGGTTATGGTTGCAGGGGAATTTACAGGCCCACCAGTTTATTCACGCTGAATATTGGAAAAGTAATGCTCCTCTGGTGCGCCCTTTAATTCAGCAATCAACATTGTGGGTTGTGCGCGACGGAGCAACGCTGATTGCTTTTTGTGGCTTGCAACAAGACTTCATCGCCGGCTTTTTTGTTGATGAAAAACACCGTGAACGTGGCGTTGGTACGGCTTTGATGGCAAAGTTGCAAGCGACTTATCCCCAACTGAGATTAACGGTGTACCAGAAGAACATTCGCGCTGCGAAATTTTATAAGCATCAGGGCTTTTCTGTCTTAACGAGTCGTCAAGACGAAGGAACCGGTGAAGTAGAAGACGTTATGGGCTGGGAAAAATAAGGATTCTTGGTGGTAAAGTGGCTGGGTCATAATTCACAATGGCAATATAAAAGCGGACATCGCATGTCTAACAATTGCAGAACGGCTGCTTTTACTTTTCCTTAGAAGAATTGGCTAGGCTGACAAGGTTGGTAATAACAGAGCATAAGCTGAATTAGACACTTACGGAAAATAATGGGAAAGGCCCACCAGCAACTGAGAAAAGATTGCACATGAATTTTAAAATAATAAGTTGAATATGTATTTTTGATACTAAGGGGTTTATTTTGAGTCTTGACAACACTTTCTAAACCGGATATAGTTTTGGCGTGTTGGTTAGGTGGTCTTCAAGCCTATATTTTTTGTATTTAAATGTTAACGGTAACATTGTGCGTCAAAACCCTACATAACTGGGTGACCATATTGTGAGAAACAAAAAGGTCAAAAATTATGCAGCCGACACAGATCGCATACGGAAATGTCAAACTGACTCGTAGCGTTGCGTTGTCTGCTAAGCTAAGTTGCTGTGCAAAATGTTCACGTGTGTATTTTGACGTATTTATACTTGGAAACACGCTAAGATACGGTATTTTACTGGAGGTATCAATAATGGATTTACCAAAATTACTAAAAGACGTAAAAGAAATTTTAAATGATGATGGCAATTATCAGCACCTTAGCAATCAAGAAATTTACAAGCCTTCTATCCAGATAGATCGCCGCAATGTTTATTTCATTTTGCACATCCCTAATAGTGAAGGGATTATACAAAAGAAAATGGTTGTTTACGAAAATAGATTGACGATTGGCGACTTTGATCCGGTGCAGGAAATGCAAGATCGTGATTCGATGCTGATTGTCGGTGACTTGAACGAAAAGAATAATAATGCTTTGGCTAAAAGATTCCGCTGGATCCGACCAACGTCACGCCGGAATTACAAATATACATTTGGTTTAGGCGATCGTCTTGGTAATGCGTCGAATGCCCACTTACGTTTATTCAAGGGTCGCGGCATCATGCCGGTTTTGGCTCAACAATCGATTCGCGAACTTGTGTTGATGCATCGAACCAATACAGATGTTTTCCAGTCAGCGTCATGGGCGGTTTTTGAAGAAGGATTTACTTATGGCTGGGGTGCTGATGGTGATCATGTTAAGACGCCGTATGAAGTTGACTATGCGGTCAAAGTCGGTTGCTCGATGATTACCCTGGACTGCACGGAGGAAATCCATAATGACGTGGTCAATTTGGCCGAAGCCGAACTTGATAAGCGGTTCAATGACTTAGATGCCGACCAAATAGCATATTTTAATAAAACGTACCTGAATCAAACATTTAAAGTTGGCAATTCGGAAGTTAAGTTTACCAAGCATGATGTTGAAGAGTCAGTTTTGACATTCTATGACGCAATTTTGTTTGCGGCCAATATTTATAAGGACTTTGTTGTTCCGTACAACTTGGATTTTGAAATCTCAATGGATGAAACACCTTATCAAACGACCAATGCCAACCATTTCTTCTTTGCGAATGAACTTCATCGCCGAGGTATTACGCCAACAACCATGGCACCACGTTTCTATGGGGAATTTCAAAAAGCCATTGATTACATCGGTGATACGGCTCGTTTCGAACGTGAATTTGTGGTCCACGAGGCGATTGCCGAGCATTTTGGCTACAAACTCAGTATTCATTCCGGGTCAGACAAGCTTTCCGTTTACGAAATTATCGGGCGCGTGGCTAAGAAGCATGGGTGGCATGTCAAGACTGCCGGGACTAACTGGCTTGAAGCCTTGCGTGTCATTGCCCACAAGGATCCGCAATTCATGGTCGAACTTTATCGGTTTGCTTATGAAAACCTGGATGACGTTAAGGACTTTTACGTTTTCAATGCACAGACTGATGGAACCGCACCTAAACCGGACGACATAAACGTGGAAAACGTTATGGGGTTGCTTAATAACGATGATGCGCGGCAAATACTCCACACCATGTACGGTTCGATTATGAATCTTAAGCATAATTTCCACTATGTCTATCGGGATAAGTTCTGGAATATTTTGCTTAAGAATCAGGACTTATACGATAAATATCTAAATATCCATATTGCCGAGCACCTGGATTTACTTCAAGGTATTGTCAAGACGAAGGCCGAAGCATTGGAAAAGCATGAACCAAAAGAGAATATTTCGCAAACTGTTCAATAAAGCGGGACAATAAGTTGTTTTGCCGGGTTCTGTGTAGCTTCTGAGACAGGTTGGCTGAACAAGGATGCTTTTCGAACAATATGACTGGAGGGGTTATCACGTGATAAAGTCAGAAAACGATCAAGCAAGCAAAGCTATCTTGTTCAATCAAGTCAAAAATGTGGATTTACAGGAGCTTATGGGGTTGGTGTCAAGTGAAACTGACCAGGATAAAAAAGCCGTCTTGTTAAAGCTATATCAATGCGCGCTCGATGTTAGACTGTTTGGCTGTGAGAATGCCAATACCAAACCATGAACTTGACAGCATTAGTCATGGCTTCATAGCAGCGCAATCTCATGATCGTTGTGAGGTTGCGCTGCTTTTTGCTCAAGATCACCGTACCATGCTGACATTGAAGTGTTTTAGTGTCTGGATTTTTGGTACAATTCCCGTATAGGTCATGACTGAAAAGAAAGTGTGAATTTCGTGAAAAAGGTTGATAAGCGCACTGCGACGATCAGAACAATTGCTAGAATGGCCGGCGTGTCACACACAACAGTCTCAAGGGCGCTGAATGGCAGTCCCCTAGTAAAGCCAAAGACGCGGGATAAAATAACGGAGATTGCCAAGGAGATCGGTTATGTTCCGAATATGAGCGCAAAAAGCCTGGTTACAAACCGCTCTTATATGATTGGCATTTTCTTTACTAACTTAGATACCGGGACTTCAGCCAGTTTTTTAACGGATGTCATTGAGCAGGCACAGGGAATGTTACCACGCAGTTACTTGTTGTCGATCAACAGTATCGAATATGCAATGGACAACAAAAGTGTCGCGATCATCAACTTTGATGGCGTCATTGTGATTAGTCAATCCAAGACGGATGATGAGTTTATCGAATACGTGCATCAGGTTGGGTTGCCCATGGTCGTTTTGAATCGCGTGATTGAGCGTGATGATATTTATAATTATGCGATTGGCGATAAGCTGGGGAGTAAAATGGCCACTGAATACGCGATTCGAATGGGGCATCGCCGACTTGCATTAATTAGCGGCTTGGCTTCTTTTGAATCCGCTGCCCAAAGAACCAAGGGCTTCAGGGAAGCACTCAGCGAGCATCAGTTGACAGTTGCGGATGAACTGATGATGCAAGGCGATTATCGGCCAAAGAGCGGCAGTAGACTCATGCGAAAAATCCTCTCCAGTGGCAACCTGCCAACCTGTGTCATTTGTGAAAACGATGATATGGCCGTCGGAGCGATTAATACTTGTGTAGAACTAGGGTATAAGGTTCCCCGTGATATCTCGATCATCGGTTTTGACGACATGGCTTATTCTAAATATTTAAACCCGCCTTTAACAACCATTCGAAAACCGACATCGACTATTATTGAAATGGGCATCGCCCGGTTAGTTAATATTATTGAGAATGGGAAGCCAGAGCAGGTTGAGCAGAAAGTGATCGATCCGGAAATTATTGTTCGAAGTTCAGTGCTCAATCTTAACCTTTCGAATGAATAATGGGGTGACAAAAAAATGAGGTATGGTTCTGGGCGTGTCTGCGGGACACGGTCATAACCATACCTTATTTTTATTGAGCACTTTTTACTTGGTTTCAAGTTCAGCGTAAGTAGTGCGCCACGTCCTGATGGTTGCCGAGTTCCGAATGTTGCGCGCGTTTAGAGATTGGGCAGCCGTCGATGAATATTTAACACAAACCGTGAATGGTCGTGAATGAACCGCGAAACCGAGTATTCAAACGCGTGGCCTTTTTGGTCGTATGCTGTTTGTTCAATGACGAGTACCGGGCTGCCTTTTTTGATATCAAGGGCTTCGGCGGTTTCTGCGTCAGCTTCGGTTGCGTATAAAATGCGGCGGGCATCGGTTAGCTGGATGCCGCGGTTGCCGAGGTAATCGTAAATAGAACCTTTTAGAATGTCCTCGTCTAACGGTGCGATATTAGTGGGCATGATGGTGTGTTCAAGGCTGTAGTAACGGTTATCAATGAGGCGGACGCGTTTGATGTCGTAGACTGGCTCATTGCTTTTAATGGCAAGATTTTTTTGCTCGGTCGCATTGGGTAAGCGCGCATCAAAATACAGCAGTTTGCTGGAAATGTTTTGATCGCGGTGGGAATAGGTCGCTCCAATTGGGGCGTCAAGCGGTAGCAGTTCCTTGTCGTCTTCGGTTGCCCGAGCGCGCACAAAGCTGCCTGATCCTTGTTGACTGTAAATCAGGCCTTCATCCTGTAAGAGTTTTAGCGCTTTTTTAATGGTTAAACGGCTGGTGTGGTAAGTTTCCGCCAGCTTTTTTTGCGTGGGCAGCGGCTTCCCGGCGCGATAGTGGTTCGTTAAAATGTCTTTTTTAATGTCTGAATAAATTTCTGAATAAAGATACAACACCGTCACCTCAATGGCTTACTTGTTAAGCGATTATAACATAAGCGAATGATTTGATAAGCCATATTTTCAAGCCAGTCAAGATTGGGCCGGCGTTATCTGACAGCGTCGTATAATTTGTATATACAAAATATAAATAAGACTTTACAAAAATTAGGGAAACCGGTAAACTGACGATGTTGGAAAACGTTTTCTTTTCAAAACTACTTAGGGGTGATGCATGATGAAGTTCAATGTGGATAAGCTTCAGGAGCCGTTACTGAAGGCTTCGATGTGGGTGCAGAACAACACGATTCTCCAAGCTGTTAAGAATGCTTTTGTTCGAACGATTCCATTTACGGTGATTGGATCGTTTTCGAACCTGATTAAGATGCAACTGGATGCGTTGATTAAGTCACAACATTTAAATTGGGGTTGGTTGACGAGCCTGAGTCAACTTTTTGGTTATCTCGGCGTCGCCACGCTGGGGATTGTCGGCTTGATTGTGGTTGTCTCCAGCGCCTATTCCTATGCGGTTGAGTTGAAGCGGCGTGATGAGAACAAAGGCATGAATGTCATCATTGCCACCTTGTTGGCCTTTTCCGCCTATTTTGTTATGGTACCGAACAACGTCAACTTCGCCGATCCTAAAGCTAAAGTCATTGAAGGGTTTGCGGCGTCGCTTTTCAGTTATGAAGGGATGTTTACCGGCTTGATTGTCGGCATGTTAGCCGTTGCGATGTTTGCGGCCTTCAGCCACTCTAAGTTCACCATCAGGATGCCGGGGAGTGTCCCGCAAAATGTGTTTGACTCGTTTTTTGCCTTAATTCCGATGACCGAAGTTTTACTGTTGTTCGGACTGGCCCGGATCGGTCTTCAGGCGATGGGCTACACCAGTTTGATTCAGCTGATTTCAACGGTCATCATTAAGCCGTTACTGACAGTCGGCACCGGATTACCTGCTATTATTGTCGTCATTTTATTAGAACAGATTCTGTGGTTCCTTGGGTTACACGGTTTCAACATTGTTTGGGGGATTGTTTCCGCGTTTTGGCTGCCGTTATTCCTGCAGAATGTGGCTAAGTTTGCGGAAACCAAAAGTTTTGCCGGTATTTCGATTGCGCCGAACACAATGACCAACGTTTACGCAATGATCGGCGGTTCAGGAGCGACATTTGGCCTCATTATCGCCATGCTGATTTTTACCAAAAAAGGTGAAAAAGAGCGGGAAGTGGCCAAGCTGGCCTTGGTGCCGGGATGCTTTGGTATCAACGAACCGGTTATCTTTGGCTTGCCGATTGTCTTGAATCCGATCATGTTCATTCCGTGGATTTTTGTCCCGCTCTTTAACGCGATTGTGGCTTATATGGTGACTTCAATTGGCTGGGTAGTGCCGCTCGTGGTTTTAAACTCGGGCAATGAGCCGATTTTTGTCAGCACTTGGATTCTTGGCGGGTTGCATATGAGTCCGGTGATTCTGACGGCTGTTTTGGTTGTCATCGATATTTTCCTCTACGCACCGTTTGTCATTATGAATCAACGCAGTGAACGGCGACTGGCCACGGCATAGTTGGTAGACACGGCATGAAGACAGAAAGAAGAATTTGATTAATGCAAAAAGTTCACGTGATTGCGCACACGCACTGGGATTTTGAATGGTATTTCACCCGTCAGCAGGCCCGGGTTCAGTTTGCTTACCATATGGCGGAAGTGTTGCAGGCGCTTGAGGCGAATCAACTGGATGCCTATTTACTGGATGGTCAGATGGCGATTGTCGATGATTATTTGCAGACTAACCCCGAACGACGCGATCAGATGCGCAAGTTTATTCAGGCGCGGCGGCTGTTCGTCGGCCCCTGGTATACGCAAATTGACGAGATGGTTACCAGTGGCGAATCGATTGTGCGGAACCTGCAACTTGGGCATAAATTGGCTGCTGAGTTAGGCGGCATTATGAAAGTCGGCTATCTGCCTGATTCGTTCGGGCAGGGGCAGGACATGCCGAAGATTTATCACGGCTTTGACATTAGGTCGACCGTCTTTTGGCGCGGTATGCCACATGAGAAGAATGCGCGTTACTTTTACTGGACCGCCAATGACGGCTCTAAAGTGTTGGTCGCGAATATTAAAAACGGCTACTATGCCGGCGTTGAGCTGATTGAAAATGACGATGTGGCAAGTTTGCTTCATCGGATTGCTACGGATACCGAGGCGCATGATTTGATTTTGCCGGTGGGCGGTGATCAGCGCGCGGTCGATTTCAACTTGAAGGATCGGCTGGAAATCGCCAATGCGCAACAAGATGAATTTAACTTGGTGGAAGACAACTACCCGGACTTTTTCAAGGACTTGGCGAAAACTTCGGATTTACCTACCTATCAAGGTGAGTTTGTGGATTCGTCTGCCTCGAAAATTCATCGCGGCATTTACTCGTCACGCGCTGACTTAAAGGCGCTGTATGATCGGCTCGAACATCTGATGGTCGATGTCGTTGAACCGCTGATGGCCGTGGCGGCACACCATGGGATTGAAGCCCAGTCTGGCATCGTCGAAACTATCTGGAAAAGCATTGCCCGCGGTCAGGCGCATGATTCTTCCGGCGGTTGCAATTCGGATGAGACAAATCGCGACATTGCCCAGCGTGGCGCCGATGCCTTACAGTTGGCGGAATCGCTTCGTGACTATTTATTACGCAAGTTGGCCAGCAATGCCCCGGATTCGTTGAATGTTTTCTTTTGGAACCCGACGATTCAACCGATTCACCAAAACGGCCAGATCACGGTGGCAACGCGCGAACCGCATTTTACGCTGAAAAGTGAAGCCGGCGAACCGGTGGCGTTTGAGGTGCTGAAGCAAGAAAAAGTCGACAACGCCGTTTTACGCGGCGATCCCGCACAGGAGACACCGGACATTTATTATCGCACGACCATTGCAGTACCAGTGGCCATTGATGCGCTGGACTGGGTGGGCTTGACGCTTGAGCCAGCGCACCAGTCGATGGCGTTGCGAACCCAAAATACCACGATTAGCAACGGCGTTTACACGCTGACTTTTGAGGATGGCAAGCTCTTGTTGACGGATCACCGCACGCAGCAAACCTTTGTTGATCCGCTTCACTTCGATGATGGCGGTGATGCGGGAGATACGTATGATTACTCGCCGCCTGATCAAGACTGGCTGCTTGACTTGTCGCTTGCGCAGGCCGAGGTGACCGGTCATCAAGGCGAGTTGGTGAGTGACCTGATTTTCCGCGGAAGCTGGCAGTTACCAGGCGAGTTGGCCGATCGCAAGGCGCACAAGGCCAACGTCATGATGCCATATACGCTGGTGTTGCAACTGGCCGCTGATGATCCCGTGATTCGATTTGATTTGACGGTCGAGAATACGGTACGCGATCACCGGCTGCGGCTGGTGCTTAAGACGCCGGTCAAGGCAAAAGATAGTTATGCAGACACGCCTTTTGGAGTCGCCAAGCGTCCGGTCATTGATCCGCATCTGAAGGACTGGCAAGCCATCGGTTATCACGAAGAGCCCACTGCGCTACGACCGCTGATTCATTTTGCCAACAGCCATGACCAAAAGACCAGTTGGACATTCCTTGGCTTAGGTGAAAAAGAGTGCCAGATTGTCGGCGAGCAGTTTGATCAGTTAGCAGTGACGATGTTTCGTGGTGTCGGTTACCTCGGACGGCCGGATTTGAAGCGGCGGCCGGGGGATGCGTCTGGCTTACAGACTCGGTATGTGCCAACCCCTGACAGTCAGCTGTTGGGAACGCGGCACATGCACGGCGGTATTTGTTTGGATGCCACCTTTGATCCGGCTGAATTACAGCGCCGGGTGCAGGCATTGGCCATTGGCAGTCTTGGTTACCAAAACCAGACAATTGATCGCTTCACCACGCCGTTGCAATACTTTCCGATTAACGCGAATCAAACGCCACTGCACCATCACTCAGCGATTGAGTTAAGCGGTTCGGGAGTGGTCGTGTCGAGCGTTAGCGCCACTGCGGATGGTACCGGATATCTCATCCGGCTATACAATCCGACCGATCAAACTGACACGGAAGCAGCGACGCTTCATTTTGCGCAACCCGCCAGCGTTCGCCTGTTGAATCTCAATAACGAGGTCCAAAAAACGGTCGCAACGGATGTGACGGCATTCGAACTGCCTGTATTTAAGCCGGGTGAGATTCGGACTTACGGCATCTACCCGCACCAATCGCCATCAGTGGCAGAAAAGGAGCACGCTTAGCTATGGAAGAAAAGTCAGCGTTGGCAACAGCCTTAACGGAATATGCTGAAGCCCATCCGCTACCGGATACAGCGACCCAAACAATGTTTCGGACGTTATTACCCGATGCGCTGGTTAAAGCAACCCGCCGTCAGCCTGATGGCACGTATTTTGTGGCGACTGGCGATATTCCGGCAATGTGGTTGCGGGATGCGACGTTTCAGGTGTTGCCGTATGTGCAGCTCATCAAGGACATCCCTGACCTGAAGCCGATACTTGAAGGGGTGTTGCGCCGCGAACTGGCTTTTGTGCGGCTTGATCCTTATGCAAACGCCTTTAATGAAACGGCTAGTGGCGCGCATTGGCGGGCTGATGACGAAAGCGATCGGCCGATGTCGCCCCAAGTCTGGGAGCAAAAATTTGAAATCGATACTCTGTGTGCGCCATTGCTCTTGGCGGTGAATCTTTACGCCGAAACCGGAGATGCCAGCATTTTTGACATCGACTTTTGGGCAACGTTCACGCTGATTCTGACGATTTTTGAACAGGAGCAGCATCATGAACGATCGCCATATTTCTTTCGGCGGTCGGACACTGATGAAAACGATACGCTGCTGAATAACGGAATAGGGGCTCCAATTGGCGAGACTGGCTTGATCTGGGACGGTTTTTGACCCAGCGACAATCGGTGTGAATATGGTTTTCATATTCCGGCCAACCTGTTAGCCAAAACGGTTTTGACTCACTTATTGCCGTTAATGCCGGTTGATGAGCGGTTACTGGCCAAGCGGACACAGACGTTGGTGGCAGCGATTGAGCAAGGCGTCATGACTTACGCGCTGCAAACCTTGCCAAGCGGGGAACAGGGACTGGCCTATGAAGTCGACGGTCTCGGACACGCCCGCTTGATGGATGATGCCAATGTGCCAAGCTTGTTGAGTCTGCCATTTCTAGGTGCCATCGCCGCAGATGATCCGCTTTATCTGACCACAAAGGCGTTTGTCCTCAGTCCGCAGAATCCTTATTACTATGAAGGAAAAATGTTGTCCGGCATCGGTAGCGAGCACACGCCGCCAGAATACGTCTGGCCGATTGCGGTGGCAATGGAAGGCTTGGTCGCAACGACAGCCGCGGATAAAATGGCCAAACTGTTGTTGCTAGTGGCGACAACCGGCGGAACCGGTCAATGTCACGAAGGTGTTCAAAAGGATGATCCGACGCAATATACCCGCACGTGGTTTTCGTGGGCGAATATGACCTTTTGCCAGTTGGCACTTGATGTAATTCAGCAACAGGAACAGGAAGGATTGCGATGAGTTTAGCGGTGATCGATATTGGCGGCACCACGATTAAGTTTGGTGGCTACAGTGCCGAAACCGGTCTTTTTCAGCGAACCAAGGTTGCAACGCCGAAAACGTTGGCAGCCTTTTATCAGTGCCTGCAACAACAGGTGGCGAGGTTGCGGCAGATGACCGAAGTGACTGGTGTGGCCATCAGTAGTCCTGGCGTCGTGGATCAAGCGGCCGGCATCATTCGGGGTGCCAGTGCGGTACCTTATATTCATCATTTTCCGATCGTGGCTGAGTTAACCAAACGCTTGGAGCTGCCGGTCACGATCGAAAATGATGCGAACTGCGCGGCGTTGGCCGAAGTTCAGGCAGGTGCGGCTGCTGATGTGCGCGATGCGATTTTTCTGGTGCTTGGAACCGGCGTTGGCGGGGCGGTGATTTTGAATGGCCAGCTGCATCGCGGCCGCCATCTGATGGGTGGCGAATTCGGTTATATGCGGCATGGTGATGACGATACTGTCAGCCACCTTGGTACGCTGGTGAACACGGTGGCACGTTACAATCGACGTCATGGCACTCACCTGGATGGCAAAACGCTATATGAGCAGGCGCACAAAGGTGGCCAGGAAGCTAAAAAAGCCGTTCAGCGCATGTTCCATGTCCTAGCTACGACCATTTTCAATTTGCAATATAGTTTTGATCCGGACTGCTTCGTCATTGGCGGCGGGATTTCTCAAAATCCACATTTATTGGCCGATTTAGAGGCGGCACTGGATGCCGTGATGGCGCAAACCGAACTGGCACCGGTGCGGCCGGTTATTCGGATTGCCAAGTTTCAAGCCGATGCCAATCTGTATGGCGCGGCGGTTCATTTTCAACAACAAAGTCAAGCCGGTTTGATCCGCTAGAAAGGAAGTGATGGCCATCCAATTTGCAGCTGATTTTACCTGGGGTGCAGCCACAAGCGGCCCCCAAGCAGAAGGCACGTTTCACAAAAAACATGAAAATATCTTCGATTATCATTATCACACGCGACCACAGGATTTTTATCACAATGTCGGACCGGATGTGGCGTCAAACTTTTACAACGATTATGAACAGGATCTGAAACTGTTGAAGCAGGCGGGGGTTCAGGCGCTGCGGATTTCGATTCAGTGGACGCGGTTAATTGATGATCTTGAAGCGGCCACGGTGGATCCGGCAGGTGCTGATTATTATCGGCGCGTGTTTGATGCGATGCATGCACTGGGGATTACGCCGTATGTGAACCTGCATCATTTCGATCTGCCTATTACCTTGCAGCAGCGTTATGGCGGATGGCAGTCCAAGCACGTTGTCGATCTGTATGTGAAATTTGCTCGGCGGTGTTTTGAACTATACGGCGATCAGATGACGCACTGGTTTACGTTTAATGAGCCTAAGGTGATTGTGGACGGTCAGTATTTATATCAATTTCACTATCCCAATCTGGTTGATGGTAAGGCGGCAGTTCAGGTTGCGTATAACCTCAATTTGGCCAGTGCCAAGGCGGTGGCGGCATTTCGTGAGGTCAACCAGCATCCGGATGCGACCATCGGCACGATCATCAACTTGACGCCGGTTTATCCGGCCACCCAGTCCGATGGCGATCGGGAAGCGGCGCGGTTTGCGGAGCTGTGGGCGAATGATTTGTACTTGGAACCGGCGATTCATGGGCGGTTTCCGGAAGCACTGGTTGAACGACTCAGGCAGGATCATGTTTTATGGACGTCAACGCCTGAGGAATTAGCGGTCATTGCGGCCAATCACATTGATGTGCTCGGCGTGAATTATTACCACCCTTGTCGTGTGCAGGCACCCGATGTAGCACCCGACAGTTTGCAGCCGTGGTTGCCGGACATTTATTTTGACGAGTACGATATGCCGGGACGCAAAATGAATCTCGACAAAGGTTGGGAAATTTATCCTGACGCGTTGTATGACATTGCGATGACCATCAAAAACCGTTATGGCAATATCGACTGGTTCGTGGCGGAAAATGGGATCGGCGTTGCTGACGAGGAGCGCTTTTTGCAAGACGAGGTGGTGCAGGACGATTACCGGATTCAATTTATGACCGATCACCTGCGCTTCCTGCATCAGGCGATTGAAGCCGGCGCCAACTGCCATGGCTATTTTGTCTGGACCGGGATTGATTGCTGGTCGTGGCTTAATGCCTATAAAAATCGATACGGCCTGATCCGCAACAATTTGCGCAATCAAACGAAATCGCTGAAGAAATCTGGCTACTGGTTCCGGCAGGTTGCGGCCACCGGTTATGTGCCGGACGCTGATTCCTGCCCGGTGCGCGTTGAAAAATCGACCCAATAGAAAAGAGGAACTTCATCATGGCTGAAAATCCGAAAACAATCATGCTGGTTTGTGCGGCAGGGATGTCGACCAGTATGTTAGTTAGAAAAATGATGGATGCTGCGGAACAAACCAAGGCTAACGTCAAAATCTTTGCAGCCTCGGCAGCAGATGCAAAAGACAAGCTGGCAGCCGAGCATCCTGATGTTTTACTGCTCGGTCCCCAGGTACGCTATTTAGAAGGCGACTTTAAGGCAGCCTTGTCGATACCAGTCGCTGTCATCAATATGTCTGACTACGGCTTAATGAAAGGTGACCGGGTTTTACAGACAGCGCTTGATTTAATGGCTTAAGTAGACTGAAAGAGTTCTGTGCCGTGCCAAACTCCGCAATCTCCGGCCAGCTTGGGGCTGGCGACCGCGAAGCTAGAGTGGTGGGCACGACTTAGAGCCTCTGCAAAAGCGGCAGAGTCTCTAAGCTCGGCCTTGTTGTAGGCGGGGCAAAAAGCGCCCCACCAACAACAATGTCACCACTGAGCTCCATCTGGCCTACGATTGCTCCGCTTTGGCACTAAGATCTTAAGACTTTTGGTCAATTATCCTTGAAGAAAGAAACGAGCATTAAATCGACAAACGTGAGGGAGACTTTTGTTTCTACTGTGACCATAAAGTATGACCCATGAATGCGAAGTAAAAAGAGTAGTTCTTTAGGGAAAAAGGGGGACGAGGCTCATGGACGAACAACAACAACTGGTCGTGATGCAGCTGATTATGGCTGGCGGCAATGCGAAGAATGCCGCATTTGAAGCCATCCGAGCTGCGAAAATCGGCGACTTTAAACAGGCAAAAGCCAAACTCAAAGAAGCCGATCACTTCTTAGCCGACGCACACCAAGCTCAGACAAGCATGTTGACCGCGGAAGCAAACGGCCAGCATCAAGTTGTGTCACTTTTGATGGTTCACGGCCAAGACCACGTCATGACCGCCATTACGTTTCGCGACTTGGCTGAGGAAATCGTGGCGTTGTATGAACGGTTGGGTGAGAAGTCAGCAAGCTGATTTTGCTTGATTGGGAGGGTCATGACAATGAAAAAGGGTTTTAAGCTACGGTGGGTAAGCTGGCTGATCGTCGCCAGCGGGATCTTTTTAAGTCTGATGGTGAAACCGCAGTCAGTGAGTGCCTCAGCGGAAACGCCGCAAAAGACGTTTATGGTTTATTATCGCGCGTGGCGGGACCAAGCCATGCACGGGGTTAATACAACAATTTTGGATCCGAATCCGCAAAGCATGCTGGATTTGCCATACGGGATTAATATTATCAACGTGTTCAGCTATGTTCCGGCTGGGCAAGAGGCCAAGGCGCAACCATTTTTCGATAAGTTAAAAGACGTCTATGCACCGGAAATGCATCGTCGGGGCACAAAACTGGTTCGTGCTTTGGATTATGGTCGCATGGTCGATGGCTTAATTCAGCAATATGGCAAAAATCCAACCGCAAGCGAAATTGATGAATATGTGCAGACATTGATCTATGAATTGTCCGGTCAATGGGGACTGGACGGCATCGATATTGATATGGAACAGTCCCCTGATGCCGAAAAAGTTGCGTTGTCAGACCGCATTATTCGAACAATGGGGCAGTATTTAGGACCAAAAGCGGAAAATGGTACCTTATTAATTTATGACACCAATGGCAGTTACCTTGCCCCGTTTGAAAATGTCATGAGTTACTTTTCCAATCTCGGTTATCAACAATATGGCAGTGGGCCAAATCGAACCGAGAAAATGCGCCAAACGTATACGGCAGCTGGCTTTCCACAAAATCGGTTGCTGGCTGGCTTAACCTTTCCAGAAGAGGGCGATCATAATCGCTGGTATGACACCGATCCCAATCATTTTTTACGTTCAAATATGCATACTGTTGCAGCGTTTTCGCGTGAAAATTTAGGCGGCATGTTTGTCTATGCCGTTGATCGGGATGGGCGAACGTATGAAGAACCGGATTTCAGCCACATTCGCAAGACAACCTATCGCTGGACGAAAACCGCGATTCTAGAAACAAAGGGTTATCCGTTAAATGAGATTAAGGCGGCAGCATATCGCCACTTGAAAAAGATAGCGCCACAAATATCACCGATACAATATCAATTGCTTCATCGGCAAATTAACCAAGCAACCAATGCTTTTGAAGTCAACAGCGTCTTTATGAAGGATGACTTTAACGGTGCAGTTGATCCTACCTTTGACGCTGTGAAGGAGATGCAAACGGGCATGTGAATGCTTAGATAACTGTATCCAGGATTACATTTTCAATAGCGAAGAGTTATTGACGAGAATAGCGTTACATTTGCGTTGGATCAATAAGACGAGTGAATTTTCTGTAGATCGGAAAATTCACTCGTCTTTTGTTGTCTCAGAGGAAAGTTAGTCAACTTTTTTAAGCAGTGAGTGCCAAGGAGGAGCAATCGGAGGCCAGATGGGGCTCAGCTGTGAAATTGGTCTAAAACGGGCGGTTTTCCCGTTTTAGACCAAGGCCGAGCTTTGAGACTCAGCCGGTCTTGCTGAGGCTCAAAGTCGTGCCCACAGCGTTCCAGCCCCAGCTGGCCGGAGATTGCGGAGTTTGGCACGGCAACTTACATTCTCTGTCTCCTTTTCCGCCCAAACAAAATCCCATAACCACGCGCTTGATGCAGACATAAGTTCACCTTGAACATTCCGGATCCGAATGGGGTGGACAAAAGCCGGAATGAAAGCGCCGTCATATAGGCGTTTTGTCCCGTACAATTGACATTGGACCTGGAGGTGAGGGTTGAGTGAAGAAACGCAATCTGCAAATCCTTTCAGAAATTATTCGGCATCCTAATTTGAAAAGTGGTGATTTGGAAAAACAATTTAAAATTACGCGGCGCCAACTTGCTTACGCCTTGGCCCAAATCAATCAGGAGCTGGCGGACCATCAGCTGCCTAAAATTACCCGGACCCCGCGTGGTGAGTTTGTCACCCCGAGCGAAGTAGCTGACTTTTTCAATGTCCAGGCAACTGAAGCACCGCAACCTTATGTATATCGCGAAGAAGACGAGCGCATCTTGCTCATTTGCCTGTATTTACTGGTCAGCGACGAGTTGTTATCACTGGTGCACATCTATGATTTCAGCGGCGTGAGTCGGACAACCACGTCAGCTGATTTAAAAGCAGTTGGCCGATTCCTCGAAGAGCGCCAATTGACGCTGAAGTACACGCGGCAGGCAGGCTATTTTATTGCCGGTTCCGAACAGGTGATGCGTAACTTGCTGAATTATCTGGTCACCCAGCTGCTGACCTATGACGATGGCCGCAGTTCAGTCGAGCAGCTAGGCAAGGTGCCCACAGAGCAAGTCATTCATTTTATTCACAAAATCGAAAATGTCCGGAATGTCACGTACTCCGATGAATCGTTTAGCTTTTTAATGCTGGCAGTGCTGATGAACGTGACGCGCAATCTGTCGCACCGCGCCAAAGATACACCATATTTTGAGCATCAGATCAGCGATACGCAGGAGTTTGCACAGCTAAAACCGCTGATTCCCCAGTCGTGGCTAACGAGTGATTCGGATGCGGAGTGGTTGGTGATTCTGCTGTTATCGGCCAACACAATTCGCGGGGATGTCGGGGTCGCGGATCAAGCGTTGGTTGCGGCGATTCGCACGATGGTTGCCAAGTTTGAACAGCAGACGTTCATCAAAGTGGCGGATCAGGATGACTTTGTGAAACGGCTCCTCGCCCACTTACGACCGGCGATCTTCCGCGTGCGCTATGGCTTGCATCTGCGCGACATCGGCATCGGGCAGGTGATGGCCGCCGATCCCCGTCATCGGTTTCTGGTCGACACCATTGATGCGATTATCGAACCGCTCGAGAAGCTGACGGGTAAAACTATTCCCGAAGATGAGCGCAACCTCATTGCCTTTTATTTCGACGGTGAATTGGAAAAGTCAGCCGATTTACACATCAGTAAGGAACGCGCCGCAGTAGTTTGTACCAACGGCCTGATCGTTTCCAAGCTGATGATTCAGAATCTGCGCCGGTTATTTCCGGAAATCAGCTTTTTATCCGCTACCTCTGCGCGCGAATTCGAACACTTTTCCGGGGACTACGATCTGGTTTTCACCACCGTACCGTTAAAAACGTCGGCGCGGCAATATATCATCCACCCGTTGTTAAGCGAAGATGAGCAAGTTCAGTTGCGGTACCGCGTGTTGAATGATATCGGCGTGAAAAATATCCAAACTGGCATTTCGGCATTGACCGCGATTGTGCGTAAACACGCCAAGATTACGGATTCCGCGGGGCTGGATCATGCCTTACGCCGGTTTTTAGCCGATCAAGGGGTTGAAGAACTGCCGGAAGTCCACCAGCCGCGCTTGTCGGCGTTGACGGCGCCGAATCTGATTCAGATCGGTCAAAGTCGCGATTGGCAAAACGCCTTGCAGCAAGCAATTGAACCGTTGGAACGGTTGGATTATGTGACCGATCCGTTTCGCCAAACGTTGATCGACGAGACAGCAGCTGCGGATAATTACAGCTTCATTGGAACGGAGGTTGCCATTCCCCACACGGTTCCGGAAAACGGGGTGCTGAACAATGGCTTTGCCTTTTATATTCTGAAACAGCCGGTGATTTATCCAAACGGGTTTCACATTCGCATGATCGTGCCGATAGCCGTTAAAGACACTGATCAGCATTTGCAAGCGATTCAGGAACTATCGGAGATCATTGCCGACACTACCACTTTGAAGCAGTTGTTCGCTGCCAAGAGTGGCCAACAGGCTTACGAAATCTTGCAACGTTACGAAAACAAATCAGGCGCAAACCTGAAATAAAAAAATTAAGCAACACGTTACGAAATACAAGGAGGGCACCATGGAATTATCTGAATATCCAACTTTTACCGTGATTATGCGCGGTTACACGCCGGAGCAGGCTGATGCGATCATGCAGGCCATGGCCGGTTTTGAAAATCAATTCGGTGTTGAAGTCACGATGAACACGCCGCATGCGCTCGACATTATTGAAAACGGCAATGCTGAGTATGGCGATCGTATCCATATCGGGGCAGGGACTGTCACAACGCTGGACGAAGCAAAGGCAGCGATTGCCGAAGGCGCCAAGTTCATGCTGAGTCCGATCGAATTCACGGATGACATTTTTGCTTACGCCAAAGCGCATGACGTCATCACGGTGCCGGCAGCGATGACCCCGACCGAGGTGCACGACATGTTCGAAAAAGGCGCCGATATCGTCAAAATTTTCCCGGCAACTACGGTCGGGTCGGACTTCTTCAAAGCAATTCAGGCGCCACTTGGCAAGTTGCCATTAATGGCAGTTGGCGGTGTGTCGCTGGCAAATGCCAAAGACCTGTTGACGCATGGGACCAGTTACCTAGGCATCGGGTCCAAAATGTTCAACGCTGAAGATTTGGCTAACCGGAATGTGGACGGGTTGGCGGCTTCTATGCAAGCCTTTGTCGATATCAAATACGTACTTTAGAAAGGGGCTTGGATCTGTGGCGGTTGATTTAGTCATTGATAAAAAATTATTACTGCCTCACCTGGAGGCAACGGACAATCTGGACGCGTTGAGCCAGATTGCCGACAACTTGTTTGCGCAAGGTTATGTCAAGGAAGGGTATAAACAGGCGATTCTTGATCGGGAAGCCACTTACCCGACCGGCCTGCCATCACCGCGACCGACCGTAGCGATTCCCCACGCGAATTATCAGCTGGTGAAAAAGACCACCATTTCGGTCGCCACTTTGGCGCATCCGGTTAAATTTCACGATATGGGGGATGTCAACAACGTCTTGGACGTGGATGTCATCATCATGATGGCCATTGGCGAACCGCATGGCCAAGTCGAGATGTTGCAAAAAATCGTCGATGTCATTCAAGACGATCAGTTACGCCACGCCATTGCAGACGCAGCGGATGTGGATGGTTTGTATCAATTATTGGCGAAAACGTTTGAATAAAAAATGGAGGTACGGAAATTATGGCTGCTCATATTTTAGTTGCATGTGGTAATGGTATCGCGACGTCAACGGTGGTTGCGTCGAAGATTAAGAGTTTTTTGGCAGAAAAGGGGGTCGATGTTGAAACGACCCAGACGAAGTTAATGGAAGTGCCGGGCAAAGTCGAAAACTACGACTTGCTGGTGACGACTGGCCAGTTTGAAGGGCAAACACACGGCGTTCCGTATATTCACGGGCTGCCACTGTTAACCGGCGTTGGGGCGCAAGAGACTCTCAACAAGATTTACGAAACGGTTAAAGACAAGTAAGCAGGTGCGTCAACAAGGTCAGGGGAGCCTGACCGAATTGGAGGGATAACGTTTTATGAATATCGTAATGGACGTCTTTAACTGGTTGATTGCCGCCGGTCCAACAGTGTTACTGCCAGTTATCATCACGATTATCGGCATGATATTTGGCCTGCGCATCGACAAAGCGTTTAAGTCCGGTCTGACGTTGGGAATTGGTTTTGCCGGGATCAAATTGATTCTGGACTTCATGACCACCAATGTCGGACCGGCTGCCAAAGCCATGGTTGAGCGAACCGGTGCCCATCTGACCGCACTTGATGTCGGCTGGGGCTCCATCGCCGCTGTGACTTGGGCATCACCGATTATCGCGATTCTGATTTTTGCTATTTTGGCCGTCAACATTGTGCTTTTGATCATCAAGCGCACGCATACGCTTGACGTTGATATTTGGAACTACCACCACATGGCCATTGTCGGCGTCATGGTTTACTTCGTCACGAAGAACATTGCGCTTGGCGTAGGTTCATCGATTGTTATGGCGCTGGTTACCTTCAAGTTGGCCGACTGGTCACAGCCGATGACCGAAAAGTTCTTCGGTATGCCTGGCGTGTCCTTGCCAACGGTCTCGGCACTGTCGTCATTGGTGATTGCGTGGCCATTGAATTGGTTGCTAGATCGCATCCCATTTATGCGGCGCAATAAGTTCTCCATTCGTGATGCCCAGAAGTATTTAGGTTTCTTCGGTGATTCGATGATCATGGGACTGTTAATCGGGATGGCCATTGGCTTTTTCGCCGGTTATAACCTCATGAAAATCATGCAATTAGGTGTGTCAATGGCGGCGGTTTTGGTCCTGATTCCAAAAATGACCTCGCTGTTCATGGAAGGCTTAATGCCGATTTCCGACTCCGCGCAAAAATGGTCAGAAAAACGGTTCAAAGGCCGCAAGCTGTTCATCGGCTTGGACGCCGCCGTGGTTGTCGGCAATGCCGATGTTATCACGACCGCTTTGATCATCATTCCATTGACCATTCTGATGGCCTTGGTTTTGCCAGGCAACCAAGTCTTGCCATTTGCTGACTTGGCAGTTGTGCCATTCCGGGTGGCCTTGGTTGTGGCACTGACAAACGGCAATCTACTGAAGAACATCATCATCGGCTTGGTCGTCACCGCTTCGCTTTTGTGGTGCGGGACTTCGACAGCACCGGTTTTGACGGAAATTGCCAAATCAGTCGGCATTAAACTTGGTGCCAACTCGCTGTATATTTCATCATTTGCGGCCACTTCGATGATTCAAAGCTTTGCGGTTTACTTCGCTTTCACTTGGCATCCGCTGATTTCGATTCCGGTATTGTTAATTATTTTCGCCGGTGTCTGGTACTTCTTTGACGGGATCAAACATGTCAATGCGGCGATGGACGCCCAGAACCAGAAAAGTGCCCAAGCTTAATCGTTAACGTCGTTGAAACTGTTTTGAAGGGAGCATTTTTGAATTGAAACTGTCAGATATTAAAGTTTACAAAGTTAAGCCACGATGGATTTTTGTTAAATTGTCAACCGATGAAGGCATCACGGGCTGGGGTGAAATGATCTCTGGAACCAAAACGGAAACCGTTGTCGCTGGCGCCTATGAAATGGGGAAAAAGTTGCTCGGCCGCGATCCGTTCGAGATTGAACGGCTGTGGCAGGAGATGCACCGCTCCTTCTTCCGAGGCGGCCCGATTAACGGCACCATTATTTCCGGTTTGGAGATGGCGCTTTGGGATATCAAAGGCAAAGCGCTTAATCTACCGGTGTATGAACTGCTCGGCGGGGCGGCGCGCGATCGCATTCGGGTATACTCCTGGATCGGCGGCGATCGCCCATCCGATGTTGCCGAACAGGCGCAAGCCCGGGTTGACAAAGGGTTCACTGCGATTAAAATGAATGCCACTTCAGAGCTGCACTACATTGATTCCTACAACAAGGTGCAAGCCGTCGTTGATCGCGTTGCTTCCATCCGTGATCAGGTCGGCGACAAGCTGGAAATCGGCATCGACTTCCACGGACGGGTGCACCGGCCAATGGCAAAAGTGCTGGCGCATGCGCTGGAACCGTATCATCCGATGTTTCTGGAAGAAGTCGTGTTACCGGAAAACTGGGATTCGTTTGATGACATTGCCCGCGAAGTTTCCATTCCGCTGGCAACTGGCGAACGGCTTTACACGCGCTGGGACTTCAAGAATTTATTCCGTCAAGGGGCCATTGATATCGTGCAGCCAGATGTGGCGCTGTGTGGCGGTATTTTGGAAACCCGCAAAATTGCGGCTATGGCTGAAGCCTTTGACATGGGTGTCGCCCCGCATGCACCGTATGGACCAGTGTCACTCGCAGCAACCCTGCAAGTCGATGCCTGCACGCCAAATGTGTTCATTCAGGAACAAAGTCTAGGGATTCACTACAATCAAGGCTTTGACCTGCTTGACTTTGTGAAGAATAAAGAAATTTTCCAATACAAAGACAGTTATGTTCAGTTACCAAAAGGCCCGGGTCTCGGCATTGATATGGACGAAGACAAGATCAAAGAAGTTGCGCAGGAAGGCTTGGTTTGGAACAACCCGTCTTGGAAGAATTATGACGGCACGATTGCCGAATGGTAAAAGTCGCGGATTGAAAGCTAGGGGGCATGTGAGATGACAGATGTAACGGCAACGGCACTCTTGTTAGGCGGATTGCTTTATCTCGAGTGGCAGCAGCAACGACAGCTGCAAATCAAAACCAAGTCCTCTTGGCTTAAAGTCGTGGTTGCCATCGTCGCAGCGCTGTTAATCGTCACGCTGTTCTGGTCGGCAAACACCATCAGCAACCTCCGTCTCGTGATTCTGGCGATTCTGGTGGCTAGCGTCGGGCTGTATCGCCAAGGGTTAGGCAAAACCAAAGTTATCACGTATGGCTCGGTCGCGCATGCCAGTGACTACCGGCGCTACGATCGGATCATCACTGAAACCATCAAGCAAGGCACTATGGTCACTTTTTGGTCTAAAAAAGGCGGCAGCTACTCCTTGATGTTTGATCAGCCCGAGGCCCAGATCCGCCAGTTCTTCAAGGAAAACCTGCCACAAAATGTGGCGCTGTTAACTGCGGAAGAATGGGCCACGTTAGAAAATCGCGATGCTCAAGATGATCGCCAGCGTCAGGCAGATATGTTGGCCGCGATTCGTAATCGGCCACAGCGGAATCGATTGCCGTGGCAGAAACGGGAGCGGCGGTCTGAGGTGACGCATAAAGGTTGAATAAACGAAGAAAGTCCCGAGCGATCGGGGCTTTTTGCTACGTTCAGTTTTCTTTACTTTACATTCAAAATGTTATATTGTCAGTGCATAAAAATCCGCCGACTAATGATTTCGTCCCAGTAAGAAGCGAGGAGGATGTGGCATGACGCTGCTTAGAAAAGTCATTTGGGTAGTCGTGTTTGTTATTTACGGTTTTGTGCTTTTTGCGGCTTCTTATTATGGCAACAGCGCTTTTCTTTTACCGGTGATCGTCGTTCCCGCTATTTTTTCGGGGATTTTTTGGCTGATTGAAAATGCTAAGAAAAATAAGAAGTGAGGATTGGGAGCTGCTGAAAAACGCAATAAAAGCAGGTATCATACCAGCAAGCCAATTCTTGACTGGTAGGGATACCTGCTTTTTGATGTGCTTGAAGCCACTTGTAAGTATCATGGAGCTGGTCTTTGTCTGCTATAAAACTGATTGCATCTCGATTTTACTAACAGAATTGTCCAAGGCCTAACCAGAGCAAGATCAAATCACTCCAGCAACAGCGAATATTTCACATAATGATTCGCCGCCGGCACTAAAAAACTAAATCTCATTTTCTGATTGCGTAACGCATAATTTGCTTGCGTTGTCGTGAAATGCAGCGTGATGGGTTGTTTGGCAGCTAAAAGATGTTCGGTTTTATGAATGCGCTGGTTGTCTTTATCCGTAACATCGGCAGTTGCAGTGCTGATGCTATAGGGGATGTTCAGCCACATGTTTTCCAAAAAGTTGGGGTTATTTTTCTTATATCCATAATTGGCCGAGCCGGTTTGTTTGATTGTCAGTTCAACTGGCACCATGATTTGGCCTTTGCTTTTTGAGACATGGGCGCTGCGAATCATGAAGTCGACGTTCATGGCATGAATGAGTTGATTTTCATGAATGAAGACTTCTTTGGTGACGCCGAGTGATTTTGGGTTTGCATTGACTTCGTGGTAACGGAAAATACCGATCGACATCACTAAGATTAAGGCCAGAAAAGTCATCATCCAAAGCTTATGTTTAGTGCGCATCACTGATCGTCCCTTCCTTTACCAATAGCTTTTGCGTCGCCACATGCTCCACAAAGTCGTGATCGTGCGAGGCGATGATGAAAGTGGCGCCTTTGGCATGATAATCATGAATAAGTTGGACCAACTTGCCGATGGCGTCATGATCTAACGCATTGGTGGGCTCGTCCAAGACGATCAGTGGATAGCCGCCCAAAAAAGCCTCCGCAATGCCTAGCTTCTGCTTCATACCTAAAGAAAACTTGCGTACTTTTTGCTTGGGAAATCTTGCGAGGTTAAAATAAGTCAGCAAATCCTGAATTTGCGATGAATGGATATTGGGGTCTAGTCTGGCCAGTAGTTCCAGATTTTTAGCCGCCGTGAAGTCTTCGATGAGGCTGGGGTTTTCGATTAAGATACCGGCTTTGATCGGGTAAGCATCTTGCGTCCGCACGGTTTTACCGGCGACTGTTACATTGCCGGTGACGGCGATGAGCCCTAGCAACGCTTTTAAAATCAACGTTTTGCCAGAGCCGTTGATGCCTTCAAGTGTTGCAATGTTGCCGCGGTCAATTTTGGCATTGACTTGGTGCAAGAGTTGCCGATGCTTGATGACTTTAGCTACCTGATGTAATTCGATAAGTGTCATGAAGTCCTCCTCAAGCTAACTTGATGTTGCGGTCAATGATGACGTAACCCAGCGTCATTGCGAGGACGATGCCGAGCCAAATTAGGATTGCGTTCCAAGTTCCTATGGTAGGGAGTCGGTTGAGCATCAGGAAACTGAATGGGTTAAACCGATTTTCTGTATAGGCTGTCGCGATTAAGATGGTGGCAGGAACGATCAAGGCAAGTGGCGGATTGAATCGATTGCCAATGGCTTGAACCAACAGGAGCGTGAAAACGCCTAGCCAAGTGAGGCAAAGAAGTTCGCTGAAGGTCCCTGGGGTGGTGGAAAGCCCCGCTCGCGATGTGGCGATTGAGGCTAGAAACATTGAGGTCATTGTCGACGCACAATAGGTCGTTGTGATGAAACCCAGCAACAGCAAATTGACATTGGCAAACTGCCGCGGTGGTATTTGTAATCCACGCAGGTGCATCGTGCGCGCCTGCCACAGCTGCTTGAAGCTGTTGAGCGAAATTAAAAGCGGGGCAAAGAAATAAACGAACCACAAAACCGGCAAGACGACATGATGGGTTTCGACCATGGCGTAACTGGTGCCATCAAAAAACAGGTTGATGACTGATATATGGGGATTGTCAGCAATATGGAAAGTGAGCGTGATGATGGCGAGGTTCATAAATATCAGCCAGAAAATCAAACGGATCCGAATGATGTGCCAGTAAAAGAGGAACTGATTTTGGAACAGTCGCCACACTATAGATCCCTCCTCCCGATAATCTGCGTCATAATCGCAACGAACACTAAAATAGCGCCTAACATGATGGTTTCTTTGCCAATCAAGATGATGTTTGTATCTGCACTGCCAAAGTCGAAGAGCAAAGAAGGTATATGGGCGGTGGCAAGGTAAAAAGATAACGCGCTGATGGAAAAGCTAATGAGAAATGCGGTTAGCTTGCTTTTGGCGGCAAAGGTGAGTGTGATCGCAATCATTCCCAGTAAAAAACACGCTGTCCACAAACAAACTGCGCGTACCAAAATTGTGAACCAGGTTGCCGCTAAAAAATAAAAGTGGTGGTTGATGGTAATTGTCAAAAAGGTGCCAACAGTCCAAACGCCAGCCATGATGATGGTGGTTAAGCAAAGCCGATAAATTGCTTGAAGAACGACCACTTTTCGCGATTGATAAATCAGAATATCTTGCGAACGAATCTGAGTGGTGGCAAGTAATGCGAGCAGGTAAGTCGGAATCAGTCCGCAAAAAATTAAGTAGCGAGGGAAAATAATTACGATCAGATTTTCCGGTGACATGAGTTCTTGGTTTAAGCTGTTGCCATCGATCAAACTGATGATGAGCGTGATCACGGCACAGACGACATGAATTTTGAGAAATGCATGCGTGAGTAGATTCTGTTGACGGATGACGTTACGGTACAAGATGCTTCACCCCGATTTGGGAAAAGACAATGCAATAGATTAGCATCAGTAAAGTGACAATGCTAGTGACCGCGAGATTGACATTGACCGTGGGTGACATTTCATGGAGAAAGTCAGCTGGTGAATAACTGACAGAATTAGGTAATTTGATGAAGCTATTGAGCATCAACACAACAATTTGCGCAACCAGTCCTAGGCTCATGGCAACAAAGGCGTTTTTGATCCAAATCGCCGTCACCGTCACAAAGACAGAAAACAGACCTGCCCAAGTGCTTGCAAAAAGGATGGAAATGGCAGCGTGCAATAATGGGTGGGCATAGTAAAGACTGACCAACATCGTGTTTTGGTTAATTAACAGGATGTTGCTGTTCAACAGGTTGTCCGGTTTTATGTTGGGTAAAACGGTAAAATAGAACGCAAGATTAAGCAACAATGCCAATGTAATGATGGCAAAACCGGTTAAAAAGGCAATACCAATATAGGACCACATGACCCTTTGCAAAGGGGATTGCAATTTGACCTTTGCAAACAAGCCGGAATCAACATCGTTTTTCAACAAGGTTCCGGCGGGGATGCTAGCGATCAAAGGCAACAAAATAAAAAAGATGATCGGTAAAAAACTGAAAGGGTCAATTGACAGCCAACGGGTATAAGGAGAATTGCCGGCGGGGATCGGTTTTAATAGTTGAATCATCTGTAACCCACAGATCGATAAAGCAATGATACTAGCTAAAACCATTCGTTTCTTCGGTAGACGCAGCCATAAAAATGCCAATGTATAAACACCTCGTTAGAAACAAACAACGCTCGGACGAATATCTTAGGGTGATTTCGTTCGAGTGTTGTTTGCCTAGGTTTTGTTTTCACTCAGATGCTATCAGGACTCCAAACGCCGTCAGCTGAACCGTCAGACCATGAACTTGAATCAATTCTTACCGAAATGCCTGATCCATGATTCTCCACAGCGTTATTCCACAGAAAGGTTGTTGTACCTGCATAACTTCTGTAGTTATGGCCACCAGAGGCATCTCGACCATCATACAAAGCGGCCCAGATAGTGATGTAACCAACATTGCCATGGGTTGAGTTTGTTTTGTTGTAGTAAGAAGTTCGATTTGTTTTTTTCCGTGCGGGTGTGTGGTCGTTGGGGGACCAAACACGATACTCGTTGTGCCATGAAGTGTCGCCGTGATTATCCGCTAAGACCGTTGTGGATACGCCTGTTGAAACTAATAGTGACCCCGCAGCCACCAAACTCGCCAACTTTTTCTTAAACATGAAAATACCTCCTCAATCTGCTCTGCTCCTGCAGAACAACAGCAATTTATAGAAATTGGATAATCTTCACATTTTGTTCCATTTTGCTCGCTTTTTTTAAAATTGAAGTGTACATTTTAATCGAAACGAACAAAGCATCGTGTACCCGAGTTGAAACCCACATATTTTAACAAGAGCCATGATGTATTCTTATTGTGAAGATTCCAAACGTATCAACAACATCACCTACACATCTGTTTAGAGTTATTACCACCCCTTTCTTGCCACCAAAATCGTACGATAGCTCGTTTATGAAGGCAATTCTTTAGGCGGTTTACTTGCATATATGAAAATATGAAGAGGTGAATGCCGTGACAGATACATTTGCAAATTTTGGATTGTTGCTGGCGGCTATGCGCAAACGGCGACAGCTGCGTATGGCAGACATTGCCGGTAACACTAGTTTGAGCACCATTTCGCGATTTGAACGAGGCAGTCAGACCATTTCGATTAAGCTTGCCAGCGACTTGTTCCGACGCGTTCATGCTTCATTGCCGGAAACTGCCGAACTCGTGGATGGTTCAACCGAAATTCCCGAGATGTGGCAAACATTAGCTGAGGCTGCGCTTACTGAAGACACCCGCGAGTTAGACAAAGTGATTGTTGCGTTTGAAGAAAAGCCGGATACTATCAATGCGATGATCGTCACTGTTCTCAAAACTTATCGCAGCATGTTCAAACACGAAAAGTTGGATCGGGGTCACGCAATTGCGCCGGTGATTCACTATTTGCTCGGCAATGGCCGGTGGTTCCTGCTGGAGTTCCAACTGTTTGCGGCTTCAATTTACTTAGCCAATCCTGAAGACAGCAGGCATTGTCTGATCAGAGCCATTCATGAAATCGACCATGCCCATGCCCATATTTTTCTGGAACCATTCACCAGTGGCTTGTTCTACGCGGCAGTCGCAGCCATTGAAAAGCATGATGTACCAACGGCAAACGTCTTGTTAGGAAACTTACGCGGACTGGTTGCTACTGCCGACACGATTTTCCTCAAATACCGCATCAGGATGATAGAGGCAGCATTGCGGTGTTCACTCCGCAACGAACCGCACGAGTATCAACATATCGTGGAGATGCTCACTTTTCTACATACCATCGGCGCCGATAACTATTGTGTGGCCGATCGCCATTGGCTGCGAAAGATGGGGATTGAGGTTCATTTGAGTTTTGATTAGTGGGTTGACGCATTGTCGGATAATAGGGCTGTCAAACAAAGAGGTGCATGAATTTTCGTTTTGAAAATTCATGCGCCTCTTTGTTTGACTCTGGCTTAAAGATTAACGGGTCACGAGGGCTACAACAATTGATAAAATCGTTTAACAGGATCCACACAAAGATTTAAAGGCCAGTTTGAAGTTAAGCCTAGTTTTAGTGTCTCTTAAAGGAAAAATATGGCTAGCACTGCAACTATATTTATGACGGCATGCAGCGCAATCGAGTTTTGCAACTTACCACTTTTCCAATAGACAAATCCAAGTACGATTCCCGTGAAGGCGTACATCAAGAAGCCAAAAATTGTGTTGCTTTCATGCCCGGATGAGAACAAAAGGGCACTTAGTATGATTTTAATCCAAGCTTGATTTGAATTGAAAAATAGACTAAACACCATTCCTCGAAAAACCAACTCTTCGACGATTGGCGTTACGATCACCATACTAATGATAAACAGACCAACCATCAGCTGGTGATGGTCAAACAAGGATCTTTCGATGATTTGGTTATTTGGTGTTTGTGTTTGATGATATGTTATGTAATTTAGATAAGTAAAAATAGCATCACTCATCAGGCCAGCAGCATAACCACCGAAAATATATCCAAGGTCGTGAAGACTGGCCTTTTGCAGAATGCCAGTACCTGTGTTTTTTCGGACGAATCTATATGCAACGAAAATAACGACTGCCTCTGCGAAAACAAAAGCGTTCGTAAGTTCAACTAAAGCCAAGGTACTTTTGGCATCAGCCATCAGCAATAAAAAGCACTGCGGGAGCGGCGACACGAAGTACATCAGCATCATATAAGCGATTCTTTTGAGCAAAGGATCTCTCTGAATCGTCACGGGTTATCACAGTCTCTCATAATTGTTTGTTTTCCAACGCATTAGCGCATTTTGCTTTCATTTAGTGGCGTGCGGAAGGCACCAAACTCATCAGAAGCGAGCAACACAACTGCCTGTTACACTCTCACGAATCCAGATAACTGCTCAACGTCCCTAATGCTCCGCGATTGGTACCAAAAGGCAGGTTTTGATCATAGAGAGCTTGAAAATCATCATAAAGTTTTCCCGCATCACGTGACAGACCGAACTGCATTGACTCTCTCTGTAAACTGATAAGGGTCTGTTGAAGAACCGCGACATTATATCTGCCTTTTTCCATATCGGCTTTTGCCATAAGCCCGAATTTTCGCTCGTGGTCTTTGATATCGGGATCGAGGACAAAATCGTATAGCTTGTTTAGCATATCTTCGTTTATTTGAGCATTCTTTTGATGTTTCAATATGTCTACCACCTTTGGCAATATAGCTTCGACGTTGACGACCATCTGTATCTGCAATGCTAACAACAGTTATGATACCACTAAAAAAGAATTGGTTTATTCTTCGCGTGTATTTTTCCGCTGATAAATGTTGCTTAACCTGCATCTTACTAACACACAGAGAAATTTATATTAAATAATTTATTTTGAAGTGCTACAAACATTCCTGATACTATCAGCAAATTCACATCAAGAAATCGTCTGTTTAAGATACAGTTAGGTGCCATCAGTTTTCCAAGCATGAACACTCCAGCAACGCGCTTCTGATTGGATCAGCCCACCAATAATTTTCTTTTGGTATACCCACCCTAGCGAAGAAAAGTTCACAAGCTTGATGAACTATGACGAAAATTGGCGCTTTTTTTGACGAAGTTTCAATCATTTTGCCAACCCTTGGCGCGTGGAATGAAAGCGCTTATCATAAAAGCCGTAGTCAGCTGATGAAATTAACAAGATGGTAACTAGACAAGCAGCACATGTGGAGGCAAAAACAAATGACAAACATGACATTCCCGAAGATTGGTATTCGTCCGACGATTGATGGTCGGCGGCGTGGCATTCGTGAATCATTGGAAGATCAAACGATGAAGATGGCGCATTCGGTGGCGGACCTTTTGGCGGCGACGCTTAAATATCCGGATGGCTCGCCGGTGCAGACGGTGATTTCCGACACGACCATTGGCGGCGTTAAAGAAGCCGCAATGTCGAAAGAGAAGTTCGATCGCGCCGGGGTGTGCGGCACGATTACGGTGACCCCGTGCTGGTGCTATGGCAGTGAAACGATGGATATGTCACCGGATCTGCCGCACGCGATTTGGGGCTTTAATGGCACCGAGCGTCCGGGTGCCGTTTATCTGGCGGCCGTGTTGGCGGCGCATGCTCAGAAAGGCATCCCGGCGTTTGGTATTTATGGTCATGATGTGCAAGATGCCGACGATACCAGCATTCCTGACGATGTCAAAACCAAACTGATTCGGTTTGCCAAAGGTGCGCTGGCGACCGGCATCATGCGCAACAAGAGTTACCTGTCGATCGGTAGTGTAGCGATGGGAATTGCCGGTTCGACCGTTGACCCTGATTTCTTCCAGGAATACTTAGGCATGCGTAACGAATATGTGGACATGACGGAAATTGTTCGTCGCTGGGACGAAGGCATTTACGATAGGGAAGAATTTGAAAAGGCCTTGGCCTGGGCCGAAAAGAATACCCCGATTGGCCCGGATCTTTACAACGAAGACGATCCGAACAAATTTACCGACGAGCAAAAACATGAGCAACTCGTTGCTTGCGTGAAAATGACCATGATTGCTCGTGACCTCATGGATGGCAATAAGAAACTTGCCGACATGGGCTTCAAGGAAGAAGCAGAAGGGCACAACGCGATTGCGGCTGGGTTCCAGGGACAGCGGCAGTGGACGGATCATTTTCCAAATGGCGACTACATGGAAGCCTTCATGAATTCCCAGTATGACTGGAATGGCATTCATCAGCCGCATGTTTTTGCGACCGAAAACGATTCGTTGAATGCGACCTCCATGTTGTTCAACTACCTGTTGACCAACACGCCGCAGATTTTTGCTGATGTGCGGACGTACTGGAGCCCTGAAGCCGTTGAGCGGGTCACTGGCACCAAACTTGAAGGGTTAGCCAAGAACGGATTCTTGCATCTCTCTAATTCCGGAGCCCAAACGCTTGATGCCACCGGTCAGGAGACGATTGACGGCCAGCCGGCGATCAAGCCGTTCTATGACTTAAGCGAAGAAGAAGCCCAGGCCAATCTTGACCATACCCGCTGGATTCCGGCTAACATTGGCTACTTCCGTGGCGGCGGCTTCTCATCCAACTATGTGACCCGCGGCGGTGAAAAGGGCATGCCAGTCACCATGGCCCGCCTGAATCTTGTCAAGGGTGTGGGTCCGGAATTACAGGTGGCAGAAGGCTATGCCGTTGATTTGCCGGAAAATGTTTTCGACATTATCAACAAACGGACCGATCCGGGTTGGCCATCAACATTCTTTGTCCCGATTTTGACCGGACATGGCGCGTTCAAATCGGTTTATGACGTGATGGACAACTGGGGTGCCAATCATGGAGCCATCAGCTATGGGCATATCGGTGCTGATTTGATTACCTTAGCTTCGATTTTGCGGATTCCGGTGAATATGCACAATGTTCCTGAAGCCGACATTTTCCGGCCACGGGCATGGTCGTCACTTGGAACAGAAAATCTCGAAGCGGCTGATTTCAATGCCTGCAAGAACTTTGGTCCGTTATACAAATAGCTGGGGAAATGAGTGATAACCATGGCAATAACAAATTTAATTGCCGTCGATCTGGGCGCGAGTTCCGGTCGCTTGATTTCCGGCCAGTTTGATGGTGACCAAATTCACTTAAAAGAGCAGTTTCGCTTTTCCAATCAGCCAGTGGCGGTGAATGGCCATTTGTACTGGGATTATCTGAAAATTTTCCAGGAAATCAAGTATGGCCTGGCTATTGCGCGGCGAGATCTCGGGCGGATCGACGGCATGAGTATTGATACCTGGGGCGTTGATTATGGCATTCTGAGTCAACGCGGTGAGCTGTTATTTGCACCGCACAGCTACCGGGATTCGCGAACCGAGGCCGTCAAAAAGGCTTTTTATCAGCGCATGAGTCCGTGCAAGCTGTTTTTGGAAACAGGCAATCAGGCGGCCATGATCAACACCAATGTGCAACTTTTTGCTGATGTGACCCGTTATCCGTTTTTGCTGACGGAAGGCGCGGATGTGTTGATGATGCCGAATCTGATTGGGTATTTCTTTACCGGTGTCAAACAGACCGATTTTACGATTGCCAGCACCAGTGGTTTGCTTGATGTTGCCAATCGTGACTGGGATGAAGCGGTTTTGCACAAGCTGGGCATTCCGCGGAACTGGTTTGGTCAGCTGGTGACAGGCGGTGCCGTGCTGGGACCACTGCGGCCGGAGATTCAGGCGGAGTTGCAGCTGAATGAGGAGATGCAGGTCATCAATGGTGTCGGGCATGATACCGCCGCGGCGGTGTTAGCACTGCCGTTGACGCCGGAAGATTGGCAACAAACCGCGTTTATCAGTTGCGGTACCTGGTCCATCATCGGCCGCAAAACTCCCAAGCCAATCGTGTCACTGGCGGCAGCCGATGCCGGCTTGACCAATGAGGGCTGCTTTGACGGCAGCAATCGCCTTTTACAAAACGTGACCGGTCTGTGGATCGTGCAGGAGTTGCAACGGGAATGGTCGTATCAAGGCGAGATGGTTAATTTTGCCAAAATGACCGCAGAAGCGCAGGCGGCTGAATCTTTGCACAGCTACATTGACCCGAATCATCCGTTGTTCACCGGCCCGAGTCGGATGGAAGAAAAGATTGAAGCCTTCCTGCACCAAACCGGTCAATCGTTGCCGCAAAGTCGCGGTCAGCTGGTGCGTACCGTTTTGGAAAGTCTGGCGATGACGTATCGGCAAACTATTTTCAACTTGGAACAGGCGGCGGAAATGCCACTGACGAAGATCCATATGTTTGGCGGCGGGATCCAGAATCAGTTGTTAGTGCAGCTAACGGCAGATTTGACGCAAATGCCGGTCAGCGCCGGGCCGATCGAAGCCAGTGTGACCGGGAATATTGTGTCACAGCTGCTGGTGCTGAAAAAATTAGCGCCGGAAGACGTGGCCGCAACCATGAAGCAGTCGTACACCGTTGCGACGATCCAGCCGCAAGCAGTGCCGGATCTCGACGCGCACTTCAAGGCGTTTCAACAGATTGTCGAACGAGGCAAGGCAGTAGCGGCTGAGTTACCACCAAAAATGGAGGCGAAGTGATATGGGGACGACATCGAAGCAACCTGTCACCAAACCGGCAACGAAACCGATTGTGTACCTGTTTGCCATTCTGGGCGGTTTTGCCGGGTTGTTATATGGCTACGATTCAGGCGCCATTTCGCTGGCCTTGCCGTCGATTACCACTGCATTCGGCTTAAATTCAGCAGAAAAAGGTTTGGTCGTTTCGTTTCTGCTGTTCGGCGCGTTGCCGTCTATCGTTGTTTTTACCGCGATGGAGAAGAAAATTGAACGCCGCAATGTTTTAGTCCTCGGCGGGATCATTTTCATTGCCGGCAGTATTTTCAGCGCGTTATCAACGGATACCGTGATGTTGATGATTGCCCGCTTTGTCCTCGGGGTTGCGGCCGGGATCGCCAATATGTATGGTTTGATCTATCTTTCCGAATTGGCGCCGGCCCATATTCGCGGGTTAATGTCGTCGCTTTACCAATTGAGTGTCAACGTCGGGATTCTGGCGGCTTATGCTGTTGGTGCCTATAACCTGCCGACTGATAGTTGGCGGTGGACGCTGGGACTCGGGGCCGTGCCGGCAGCGGTTTTTGCGATTGGCATGATGTTGTCGCCACAAAGTCCGCGTTGGTTGATTCGTGATCAGAAAGTTGACAAAGCGCGTCAGGTTTTAAAACGGGTCCGTGCCACTGACGATGAAGTTGAATCGGAAATTCAGGATATCCAGGATAGCTTGAAGTCCCAAGAAGCCGGGATGCGTGAGCTGTTTGGCGCCTTTAGACCGGCGATGTTGCTGCTGTTTACCTTGACGTTCTTTCAAGTGTTTACCGGTATCAACGCTGCGGTATATTATGCCCCTGAGATTTTCCACAACTTAGGGATGGCCAATGCCAGCATCATTGCCGATTTTGCAGTCGGCAGCGCATTGGTGATTTCAACGTTGATGTCGCTACCGTTTATCGATCGGTTGGGGCGGAAAAAGTTGCTGGAAATCAGTCTCGCCGGTCAAGTGCCGCCTGCCATCGTGTTGTGTCTGTGGTCCAACGATGCGACGATTGCGATCATTGCGATCTTCGTGTATGTCTTTGCTTTCGGGTTCGGATTAGGACCGGTCTTTTGGTCATATGTGCCGGAGATTCTTCCATTAAAAGCGCGGGCGTTGGGGATGGGGGTCATTACGTTTACGCAGTATCTGTTTAATGGCCTACTGTCGTTGATTTTCCCGATGATGCTGGAAGCGTTAGGGATTAACGTCTTTTACATTTTTGCGGCGTTGTCGGCGCTGGCGGTAGTTTATATTCATCGGAACGTCCTAGAGACTAAGGGGCGGACATTGGAAGACATCGAACATTATTGGGAAACCAAGCATGCGTGAGAGGGTGAAGTGATGCTGAAGCATATTCCAAAACAGTTGTCACCGGCGCTGGTTGAGACGTTGATGGAGATGGGGCATGGCGACGAGATTTTGTTGGCGGATGCTAATTATCCGGCGCGAACGAATAATGCGCGGGTGATTCGGGCTGATGGGCTGACGATTCCGACGCTGTTGCAAGGCATTTTGACGCTGATGCCACTGGATCCGTATGCGGATTATCAGGCGGTGGTTCAAGCGGTTGTGCCGGGCGACAAGAACGTTCCGGAAGGTGAGCCGCCGATCTGGCACGAGTATCGCGCCGAGCTCGCCAAGGCATTTCCGGAGTTTCACCTAAAGTCGCTGGAGCGGTTTGACTTTTACGATCATTCCAAGCAGTGCTTCGCCATTGTGCAAACTGGCGAGCAGGCATTGTACGGGAATTTGATTTTGAAAAAGGGTGTCATTGCGTAGCGGTAAGGGTGGAAAACTAAAAAGGTGGGCAATGAGTTACTTGCCGTGCCAAACTCCGCGATCTCCGGCCAGCTTGGGCTGGAACGTGGTGGGCACGACTTTGAACCCGCAAAAACCGCGGTTTCAAAGCTCGGCCTTGTTGTAGGCGGGGCAAAGACCGCCCCACCAACAACAATTTCACCACTGAGCCCATCTGGCCTCCGATCGCTTCGCCTTGGCACTAGGGAGTCTTTACAGCATCTTGAATTGGCAAGTGAAACTTTTGATAATTCATAAAAGCCGAACATTTCCCAATGGGAGTGTTCGGTCTTTTTGCGGCTTAGCCTAACCGAAGTATTAACCGTAAACAGCAAAAAAGCCGCTTCGGCCTAGTTGTCTTTTGATACAACTGGGATAAAGCGACGTTGGGTCTGGATCATACCCTATTTGACGGTGCTGGCTGGTGCGACTTCGCCTGGCTGCATTTCGCTGGCTGGGCGTTGGGGATTTTTGGGTAATGGGACTTGCTTGGCTTTGATTGGGATGCCGGGGACGGCGATGGGTGGGACTTCTTTGTAGGGTTTTTGATAATTTTGGCCGCAGGAGTGGTAGTCGTCGAGTAGGCCTAGTTTGATGAAGATGGCTTGCTGATAGGCGATGCGGGCGTTCCATTCCAAGGTTTCCATGATGCGCGCCGCAATGTGGAGATCGGTGCTGGTGATGAGGATGCCGTGGCTGTCTAATAGGAAGACATTTTCCATTGCCTTGTCGCCGATTTTTTTCAAAGCCTTGTAGACGGTGTTGGCGAGTTCCATGGACGTTGCCGGGGCAAATGGCAGCACGCGGATGCGGCCTAGCTCGCGGGTGGCTTCGGTGACGTTGGGCATATCGAGTCCGGCAGTGGCCCAGAACATGGACTCTTCTGCGTGCGAATGATAAACGCAGCGAATGCCCGGATGCGCGTTGTAGGCTTTTTCGTGCATGTTGACTTCACGCGTCACATCGCCGACACCGTCGATTTTTTGGCCGGTCTCGGCATCGATGACCAGAATCTGCGCCGGATGTAGTTCGGAGTAATAAGTTTCGGACATAAACGTCGGGGTCATGAGGATGTAGGGATGTTCCTGTTCGTCAAAAACCTTAACCGACATGTTGCCGCCTGCGACGTTGGTATCTTTGCGATCGAACATGACTCTGACTGTGTGGGCAAGATCGTCACGTTCCGCCTGAAACATCATTTCCATTTTGAATAACTTCCTTCCATGATTGATTACCGTCATTATAGTTGAAAACGCTGTCGTAGCGGCGCTTGGCGAACATTCTGGCTAAAGCGCGGGAAACGCGGCAAAGAAGCTTCATAATTCGCCACAAAGCGTCATTTCTTGCAACCGCTTTCTCAGCCCTTTAAACTGTGTAAGGGTGAATAGGGGGACGATATTGTGTTTAAAAATGAAAGGCTCAATCGGATCATGACGATTCTGGAGCATAAAAAAGTGGTCAGTACGACGGATTTGGAGAAAACGTTATTTGTTAGCAATTCCACATTGCGCCGGGATTTAATGACTTTAGAGCGACTGGATAAGGTGCACCGCAGTTTTGGTTATGTTGAGTTGGTGAAAGCAGACAATCTGGAATTGCCGTATCTGTTTCGGGGACAGGAGCGAGCGCCGGAGAAGCATCGAATTGCCGCCACGGCGAGCGTGTTTCTCGGCGATAATCAGGCGATTTTCATTGATTCAAGTTCAACGGCTTCTTTTCTGGCACCATTCCTTGCCAAGCTGAACCATGTCATCGTGATTACCAATGGATTGCGGATTGCGGTTGAACTTGACGGCTTGCCGAGTATCAAGACCTTTGTCACCGGCGGCCGGTTGCGCAATGGTGCGGGCTCGATTATCGGGGATGATGCGATTGGTTTTCTTAATAATTTTCGGGCGAACCTGTTCTTCATGTCGTGTGTCGGCTTAACCAACGATGGCGTCTTCATGTCCAGCCAGGAGCAGTCCAGTGTGAAGCGCGCCATGATGCAACATGCGGAAAAAACGATCCTGCTGTGCGATCACTCAAAATACAACGTTAAAAGTTATTACCGCCTGTGTCACGAAGATGAGCTGGAAGCCGTCGTTTCGGACGCGCGACCGGATCAACCACTGGCGACGAGTTTGGAAAAAGCAGGCGTTGAGGTGTTGGTTTAAAGGTGCGTTAAAATGGCTGCCAAGCGAGCCGTTCGCTTGAATAATCCAGGTTATTGCATAACAATGATTGTGCACAATCTAATAGTTAGATCATCGAACCGGAGCGCCGGTTCACGCTCAGGAGGTACTCAAATGACAGATAAACTAACCACAGGCGAAGGTCAAGCGTGGGCGGATAACAATCATAGTCTGACCGCTGGCGAACGCGGGCCAGTGTTGTTGCAGGATTATCAATTGCTGGAGAAACTGGCCCATTTTAACCGGGAACGCATTCCGGAACGTGTTGTGCATGCGAAAGGTGCAGGTGCTAAAGGTGTGTTCAAGTTGACGCATGACATGAAGGCGTACACGAAGGCAGACCTGTTTAATGGCGTTGGCAAAGAAACGCCGATTTTATTGCGGTTTTCGCAGGTTGCCGGTGAAAGTGGGTATCCCGACACGATCCGTGACGTTCGCGGGTTTGCGCTGAAGTTTTACACGCAAGTCGGTAATTATGACATCGTCGGCAACAACACGCCGGTCTTTTTCGTCAATGATCCGTTGAAGTTTCCTGATTTTATTCATTCGCAAAAACGTGATCCGCGCACGCATCGACGCGATAACAACATGCAGTGGGATTTCTGGGCGCATTCACCGGAAAGCACCCATCAAGTGACTTATCTGATGGGCGACCGCGGCAATCCCGCGAGCTATCGCACCATGAACGGTTATGGCAGCCACACCTTTAAGTGGGTCAATGCGCAAGGCGAGGCTTACTGGGTTAAGTATCACTTCATCAGCCAACAAGGGGTTCAGAATATGACCGATGAAGTAGCTGCAAAAATAGCCGGAACCGATACTGATTATCTGCAAAATGACTTATTCAGCGCCATTGAAACGGGCAACTTCCCCAAGTGGACGGTCTATGTCCAAATTTTGCCGTATCAGGAGGGGTTAGATTATAAGTACGACATTTTTGATGTCACCAAAGTGGTTTCTCATCACGACTATCCGCTGATTGAAGTTGGTGAGTTTACTTTGAATGAAAATCCGGAAAATTATTTTACCGATGTCGAAGAAGCAGCCTTTTCGCCAGCTAACTTTGTTCCGGGAATTGAAGCATCTCCGGATAAGCTGCTGCAAGGGCGATTGTTTGGGTACAAGGATGCGGAACGTTATCGACTCGGCGCCAATTACGAGCAGTTGCCGGTCAATCGGCCGTTGAATCCAGTGCACAATTATGCGCGTGATGGTTTCATGGCTGCCAAGCAGGATCGATCGGTTAACTATGAACCTAATTCACATGGTGGTCCTGAAGAAGACCACAGCGCCCGGATCCATCAAGATGCTGTCAATGGCAAAATCGGCAACTATAAACCTTACGACGAGGATAACTTCTCGGCAGCCGGTCGCCTGTATCGGGTCATGAGCGAAGACGAGCGCACCCGCCTGGTCACCACGATTGTCAATAACCTCAAGCAGGTAACGAGCCAGGAAGTCCGCGTCCTCGCTGCGCATAACTTCTACAAAGCCGATCCTGAATACGGCAGTCGCGTTGCGGAACAGCTCGGGCTGCGGATTGAAGACGTGAAGGCGGGAAAAGCCGAAGCCTAAAGCCAGGATTTACGCAACCAAGTGTCAGCGAATGATAGCAAAAGAAAAAGCTGAGATAAAAAGTCACACCTGCTCAGTTTCGACAGGGAGACTTTTCATCTCAGTTTTCTTTAGGTTTCGAGATTAGCCGCTATGACGATTAGGCATCGTGACTTGCGACCTGGTTTTGGGCATGTCTGGTTTTTAAGCCGATCGCAATTGCAATATCGCCAATGATGGCTAAGATCAGCAGGAACCAAAAGGCGTGCTGGGCGCCGATAGCTGTTGTATGGGCGGTGGCTGTCGGAACCTGCGCCAGTGCAACGATTAAAGAAACGCAGGCGGTACCCAGTGCGGCGGAAAACTGCTGCATGGTGTTGAAAATCGCATTGCCATCGGCTGTTTCCGTTTGAGTTAGCTGGGCCTGGCCGCTTGTCATGATGTTCCCCATGGCAAAGCCAGTGCCTAGCATTACCGCTGCATAACCTAACATCAAGATGACCGGCGTTGCGGTTAAGGCGGTGGCCAGTAACAACAGAATACCGACCAGTTGTAAGGCTAAGCCAATAAAAATCGGCTTGCCGGGGCCTAGATTGTCATACAACTTGCCGCTCATCGGTGCCATGCAAGCGCCTAATGCCGCACCGGGTAGCAGTAGCAAGCCTGCCGTAAATGAACTCGTATGGTTGACGAGTTGCAGGTAGTTCGGCAAGACAAAGGCAAAGCCGACGTTAATGATCTGAATGATAAGGAAGGTGACAACATGCCAGTCAAATGACCAGTTTTTCAACAAATGCAGATTGATTAAAGGCTCTTTGACATGCAATGACCGCCATGCATAGCCAACGAGCCCCAAGCCGGCAACCACACCGTAAATTGCAGCCTGGCCTGGCGCGTTTTCGATGCGATTAAGGCCTAAAATGGCGCCGGCAAAAAAGATCGTGATCAAGAGCCATGCGATAACGTCTAGATGAACATGGACCGGCTTGGTGACTTGCGTAATCGAAAACAGCCCGAGAAACAAGGCAATCACCATGACGACTAGCAGGAAAATAAAGATGAGATGCCAATTTAAATCCACCAAAACCCCGCCATAAGTTGGCCCGAGTGCTGGCGCAATGGCCGTTACCAACGTGCCAATGCCCATCAAAAACCCGATTTTATCCAGCGGAGCCTGTTCCAGAATAATATTGAACATTAAAGGTAAGGCAATCCCGGTGCCGCAGCCTTGAATCAGCCGACCAATCAGTAAAAGCGCAAAATCATTTGCAACACTACAAATGGCTAAGCCGAGGATGAAAAAAGCTGTTGCGGTTAAGAAAAGCTGCTTGGTGGTAAAGCGGCGTTTTAAAAATCCGGAAATAGGGACAATGATTGACACGACTAACAAATACCCAGTGGTTAGCCATTGAATCGTGCCTGTATTGACCTGAAATTGTTTCATTAAAGTCGGGAAGGTGACATTCATGGCGGTTTCGATGAGGACACCACAAAACGCCATGAGGCCAGTGGCGAGAATCGAGAGATACAATTTAGCTGATACTTTTCTTGTCATAAAAACCTCCGTTGTGTATAGTTCTATATAGAACTATATGCTACTATAGCGACTTATTTTTCTGAAAGCAAGTTATTTAAGCAGATGGCTGGTTTTGGACCAGCAGTAATTCAGATAATGGAGGATATAATGACTGATTCGATAGGTATCTTGGTCAAGAAACTGAATAACGATCTGCAACGATATGCAGATCGCGAGGCCAAGCAAATGGGATTGACGCAGGTACAGATGAGCATCATCGATTTTTTGGCACGCAACGATTCGCACCGCAGTCTTTACCAAACCGATGTTGAGCGGGAATTCAATATTCAAAAGTCATCGGCCACGGCACTGTTACAGCTTATGGAACGTAAAGCGCTGATTGTTCGAACGCCATCAAAAGAGGACGCCCGGTATAAAGCGATTCAGCTAACCCCTAAGGCGCAACATGATGCGGCGCATATTCGTGCGTACTTTGAACAGAATGATGCTTTTTTGCGGGAAGCTTTGGGGGGCAATGCGGATGTCGTGATGACGGCGCTAGTGCATCTGCAGCAGGTGATGGCAGGTAAGCTTGCGCAGGTGGACGGGTGATAATCTGAGAGTCGACAGACTGAAGATATCAAGAGGCCATTTTAAGCTAGATACTTCCTCTTCATTTTCATCTATGCAAGTAACGGGTCAAAAATTTGCAATTATCAATCAGCCATCCTAGAATTTGAGCAATAAGAAACTGAACCAAGTTTACCGCTATGGTGGTATTTTGCGATGGTTACTGATTGAAAAAGGGGGCAATGAAGAATGACGCGTACGAAGAAAATGCTAGTCGTTGTTGGCGCACTCATTGTTATGGGTGCAGTAGCGCTACTTTCAGTCCACAATGAATGGACGGATCGAATCAATCCGTTTATCAACGAAGAAACAAGTTATGCTAGGGTACCTTTGAAGACCCAGACCTATCAGGACGTTAAGATTTACTCGAAAACGGGCCAAAAGCTTTCTTATACGCTGAAGCATGTCAAAGGCTATGATGCCACGCAGCAATATGCTGCCATCCAACACAAAGGCCAGTATGTGAAGCATCTTTCGTACGTTGCTAAAGCGCCGTTTGTCGAGTGATTGAAACAGCGCCTTGAAATGAAACAAGCCCTCTGGTCGAGCGCCGATACGGCATCTCGATCAGGGGGCTTGTTGCGTTACTTATGGAGGATTTTCAGGTTACCTGACTTTTCTTAAGAACGTTTGCGTTTTTTTCCGGTCAGCGCGAAGCCGAACATGCTTAGGATGAACGCACCCAGGGCAGCTAAGCCGGTTGCTGGTTTATCGCCGGTTCTTGGCAATGAGGAGGTTGGCATTTGCGATGTTGACAGTGAGTGGGTTGTTGTTGGCCGTGGCGAAGTACTCATTGGATCTGGTTTAGGAGTGGGGGTTGGTGATTTTATTGTACCTGGCACGTACTGGGCGTCGATTTTCTTGATACCGTCAGCTAGTGCTGCATTTAAAGCGTCGGCGTTAACCGCTTTTGCAAGTGCATCCTTAGCCAGTGTTGCTTCGTGATCCACCTTAGCTTTCTGGTCGGTTTTTTCCGTATCGGTCAGCAACGGGTCGTTGTCGATTTGCTGTTTGACTTTAGCCGCTTCTTTGTCAACTTTGGTAGTAGCAGTCGAGCGTTGATCGGCTAAAGATTTGCCAGGTTGGTGCTGGGCGTCGATGTTAGCTTTGCCAGTTTCAAAAGCCTGATTAACTTCATCGGGGGTCGTGGCAGCGTCAATGGCGGCCTGGCCGCCTTTGCGTGCCTTGTCAACGTTTTCGGCTTGTTGTTGCTTTTCGGCCGTCGTCAGCGTCGGGTCGTTTTGGATGTCCTGCTTAACCTTGGCTGCTTCCTCATCCAGTGATTTCTTTTGGACGGTTTTTTGCTCATCGAGCGTTTTGCCCGGTTGATGGGCGTTATCGATGTTCACTTTGCCGGTTTCAAAAGCCTGGTTGATGTCGTCGGCATTGGTCGCGGCATCAATGGCAGCTTGACCATCTTTGCGCGCCTTGTCAACGTTATCGGCTTGTTGCTGCTTTTCAGTAGTCGTCAGCGTTGGGTCATTTTGGATGTCCTGCTTGACTTTGGCGGCTTCTTCATCAAGTGATTTCTTCTGGGCGGTCTTTTGATCATCAATCAGTTTGCCCGGCTGATGAGCGTTGTCGATGTTGGTTTTACCAGTGTCAAAGGCTTTGTTAATGTCGTCGGCGGTCGTGGCGGCGTCAATGGCGGCCTTGCCATCTGTTAATGCCTTGTCGACATTGGCACTTTGTTGCGTCTTTTCCGCGGCCGTGAGTGTCGGATCATTTTGAATGTCCTGATTAACTTTGGCTGCTTCTTCATCGAGCGCTTTCTTGCGAGCGGCCTGCTGCTCATCAATCGCGGTGCCCGGTTGATGAGCGTTGTCAATGTTGACTTTGCCGGTGTCAAACGCCTGGTTGATTTCGTCAGTGTTCGTAGCTGCGTCAATGGCTGCTTCACCGTCCTTGAATGCCTTATCGACATTTTCGGACTGTTGCTGCTTTTCGGCAGTCGTTAGCGTTGGATCATCTTTGATGTCCTGCTTCACTTTAGCAGCTTCATCGGCTAGTGACTTCTTTTGAGTAGCTTTTTGATCATCGATACTGGTGCCTGGTTGATGGGCGTTGTCGATGTTGATTTTGCCAGTGTCAAAGGCCTTGTTGATGTCATCAGCATTGGTGGCAGCGTCGATCGCGGCATTGCCATCTTTGAGGGCTTTGTCGACATTTTCCGTCTGTTGCTGTTTTTCCACGGCGGTCAAGGTCGGATCGTTTTGAATGTCCTGGTTAACTTTGGCCGCTTCCTCATCCAGAAGCTTCTTCTGGGCTTTCTTTTGATCTTCAACGGATTTGCCTGGTTGGTGAGCGTTGTCGATGTTGATTTTGCCGGTGTCGAAGGCCTTGTTGATGTCATCGGCATTGGTGGCGGCGTCAATGGCGGCCTCGCCGTCTTTGAGTGCTTGATCAACATTGGCGGCTTGCTGGTTCTTTTCCGCTGTCGTTAGGGTAGGGTCGTCTTGAATATCCTTTTTGACTTTGGTGGCTTCATCGACCAGTGACTTCTTTTGAGTGGCTTTTTGATCATCGAGACTGGTACCCGGTTGGTGAGCGTTGTCAATATTCGCTTTGCCGTTGTCGAAGGCTTGATTGATTTCGTCAGCATTCTTAGCCGCGTCAATAGCCGCTTCACCATCTTTGAGCGCTTGATCAACGTTTTCGCTTTGCTGCTGCTTTTCCGCGGTGGTCAGTGTCGGATCATCTTGAATGTCCTTTTTGACCTTGGCAGCTTCATCGACCAGTGACTTCTTTTGGGCGGCTTTCTGATCATCGATACTTGCACCCGGTTGATGCGCATTGTCGATATTGGCCTTGCCTGTGTCGAAAGCTTGATTGATTTCGTCCGCATTCTTGGCGGCGTCAATGGCGGCCTTACCATCTTTGAGCGCTTTATCAGCATTTTCAGTTTGTTGCTGCTTCTCAGCAGTGGTCAAGGTTGGATCGTCTTGAATCGCTTGCTTGACTTTAGTTGCTTCATCATCAAGTAGCTTCTTCTTAGCGTCTTTTTGGTCGTTGATGTCTGTGCCGGATTTGTGGGCTTGGTCAACGTTTTGCTTAGCATCCGTGAACGCTTTGTTGATCTCGTCCGTGTTGGTTCCGGCGTCAATCGCAGCACCGCCATCTTTGACCGCTTTATCCACCTCAGCAATTTGCTGGTTTTTCTCAGCTGTTGTCAACGTCGGGTCACCTTGAATCGCCTGTTTGACTTTCTCGCCTTCTTCTTCGAGAGCTTTCTTTTGATCCTTCTTTTGCTCATCAAGGGTTCGGCCCGGCTGATAGGCATTGTCGATATTCGTTTTGCCGTCTGAAAATGCCTGGTTGATGCTGTCGGCATCTTTGGCCGCGTCAATGGCGGCTTTGCCATCCTTCAGCGCCTTGTCAACGTCATCGGTTTGTTGCTTTTTCTCGACAGTGGTCAAGGTCGGATCGCCTTGAATATCCTTTTTAATTTTGGCGGCTTCATTGTCAAGCTCCGTTTTCTTGGCGTCCTTTTGATCATCAAGCGGTTTGCCGGGCTGATGGATCTTACCGATGGCGGTGATCGCGGTGTCTGCGGCAGTGTTGATGGCATCCGCATTGGTTGCGCCGTCAACAGCTGTTTTGCCGTTTTCGGCAGCTTTATCAACTGCATCAGTTTGCTGTTGTTTTTCAGCAGTTGTTAAAGTTGGGTCGTCTTGAATGGCCTTTTTTGCATCGGTTGCAGCATTGTCAATGGCCGTTTTCTTATCCTTTTTTTGGTCATCAAGCGATTTGCCCGGCTGATGCGCGTTATTGATGTTGGTAATCGCGGTTTCAGCCGCAGTGTTCACGTCATCGGCGTTGGTTGCGGTATCAATAGCATCTTTGCCGACCGTGGTGGCCTTATCAACCGCATCAATTTGCTGCTGCTTTTCGGCGTTTGTTAAGGTTGGGTCATCTTGAATGTCTTTTTTAACTTTAGTCGCGGCATTGTCAATAGCCGTCTTCATGGCGGCTTTTTGCGCATCAAGCGGGGTGCCGGGTTGGTAGGCCTTATCAATATCAGTGATACCGGCGTCAGCAGCGGTGATAATGGCATCAGCGGTTTTAGCGTCATTGATATTTTTTAAGCCGTCTGTCAGGGCCTGATCAACTGCCACAGTTTGTGCGGTCTTTTGCGCTTTTGTCAGCGTGACATCATCTTGAATCTTTTTCTTAACCGCAGTAGCTTCATCCGTCAGCCGTTTTCTTTGCGCGCTTTTCTGATCCTCGAGTGATTTGCCGGCTTGATGGGCGTTGTCAATGTTAGCTTGACTGGTTGTGGCTGCTTGGTTGATCGCATCAGCTGTGGCGGCGTTATCAATATCTTGGTTACCTTGATTAAACGCATCAGTGGCATTCTTAATTTGTGGTTTTTTCTGTGCGGTCGTCAAAGTGGGATCATTATTTATATCGTTAACGACTTGATTGTATTTGTCCTGCAAGGCTTTCTTTTGAGCCTTTTTCTGCTCTTCTAAGGAGAGGCCAGGCTGATGGGCTTTTTGAATATTGTCCAAGCCAGTGGCGGCAGCGGTATTGATGGCGTCAGCGGTATCGGCCTTATCAATCGCGTCTTTGCCAATGGTTAAGGCTGTGTCAACGTTATCGGTTTGGGCCTTCTTCTCGGCAGTCGTTAAGGTTGGATCGTTCTGAATGTCTTGTTTAACTTTTGTTGCCGCGGCTTCTAATGCCTGCTTTTTTGCGGTTTTTTGCTCATCAAGCGTGGCGCCGGGTTGATGGGCGTCGTCAATCGCTTTTTTGCCATTTAAAAATGCTTGGTCAATTTGGTCCGCATCAGTTGCTGCATCAATCACCGTGTTAGCACTGGTTAGCGCTGTGCCAGCCTGCTTTACTTGTTCGGTCTTCTGCGCAGAGGTCAGAGTGGGATCTTTGTTGATGTCAGCTACGATTTTGTCGTGCTCATCCTGTAACTGTTTCTTTTTATCAGCTTTTCGTTGATCTAGTGGTTGTCCGGGTTTATGCACGGCCTGGATCAGAGGTTTGTTGGTATCAAAAGCGTGAACTGCATCAGGCGTCGTGGTGGCGGCATCAATCGCATCCTGTCCGGTTTTGAGAGCAGTGTTAATGTCGGTGACTTGTTTTTCGCGTTCCGGAGTCGTTAACGTCGGGTCGGTATTCACTGCTGTTTTTTGAGTATCTGCTTCAGTTACTAATCGGTTTTTCAAATCAGTTTTAACCGCGTCCAGTCCTGGAGTGTACGTGAATGATTCAAAGTCGAACAGATGCTGATTGGACTTTTCGCCGGTTGAACCAATAATAAACATGGAGAGCTGATCGTTTTGAATATATGGCTTAGCATCAAATGAAAGTGATTTGTTGCCATAAGCAACCGTCAACCGCTTAGAATCGCCATCGTAAGCGACGAGCAATGGTAAATATTGGCCCTTTGGATCCTCGAGTTTTTGATAAAATTCGCCTTCTGCTCCTTCGATGCTTTTAACTTTACCCAGTGTGCCTACTGTTTGAATAACGCGCATCTGAGGATAGTCGGTTTCAACACCTGGGTCTTTGAAATAAGCACCAGTGTCTTCCTGGCCATTGTAATACTCGTCAAACTTGACCCCAAATGCATTCTTCAAGGTGCCGATGCCAAATGCGTTCCCGGCCTTACCGGTTACACCAGGGTCTGCATCAGCAAAGCCGAATGCAACGCCATCTGCCGCGTTAGCTTTGGTGCCAAGGTAAAGTCTGCCTTGAAATTTAAAACTTTTATTCATATCGATTCTCGTCTTTAACGCGGCAACTCCTATTTGGCCTGGTGCATCAGGGGTTAACTGAACCTGAAAACCTAATTGACCTGATGGATAGGCAATGGCGGAGCCTTGACTTGGATCCGTGCCTCCTCCCAATTGGAAAAAGTTCAAGAACTCATCAGGTTTAACAGTAGCGGTAATATCAGTCGGTGTGGTGTCCGCGTACACCGGTACAGCTTCAAAAATCTGCGGAATGGTGATAACCCCAAACGTTCCGAGTGAAATCGAAATCAAAGCGGTCACCCAGAACTTACCACTCTTGTAGCGTTTATAATGCACTTTACTTTCCATTTTTTCTACCCCTCATTAAAATTGTGATAATGCGTTGCTGTCTGTTTTTATACAAGTAGAATAGCACACATTATTTTTATATGGAAGCGCTTTATAATATAAAATATTATTAAGTAGTATATTTAGGAAACTATATTATGTGTAAATTCTCAAGCAGCTTATTTTGAAAAACTGATATATTATAAAATACTCACAAAAGATTCTATTAATGTACATAATGAATAACCATAATTGAATACTGATTAACTGAGTTGCTATAAAATAGCTACAAGAATTTGGATAATAGGCGATGTAAAGTTTTCAGAGTTGTTGCGAAAATTTGCAGCCATTCACTATAATGGCCAGTAGGCGAGGCATACATATTTCGTACGTTGCTAACGTGCCGTTTGTCGAGTGATTGAGGTAGTTACCTTGGAATAAAACAAGCCCTCTGGTCGAGCGCCGATACGGCATCTCGATCAGGGGGCTTGTTGCGTTACTTACGGAGGATTTTCAGGTTACCTGACTTTTCTTAAGAACGTTTGCGTTTTTTACCGGTCAGCGCGAAGCCGAACATGCTTAGGATGAAGGCACCCAGGGCAGCTAAGCCGGTTGCTGGTTTGTCGCCGGTTCGCGGCAATGGGGAGGTTGGTGTTTGCGTGGTTGACAGTGGCTTGGTCGGCGTCGGGCGTGGGTCAACCGTCATCGGTCCTGGTGCTGGATCGGGTGCGGGTGCTGGTGTTTTGCCTGGTACGTACTGGGCATCAATTTTCTTGATGCCATCAGCAAGTGCGGCATTTACAGCCTCCGCATCAGTTGCTTGCGCCAATGCTTCCTTCGCCAGTGCTGCTTCGCGATCCACGTTGGCTTTTTGCTCGGCCTTCTGTGTATCGGTCAGCAGTGGGTCGTTGTCGATTTGCTGTTTGACTTTGGCCGCTTCTTTGTCAATTTCGGCGGCTGCTGCCAAGCGTTGATCTGCCAACGATTTGCCAGGTTGATGCTGGGCGTCGATGTTAGCTTTGCCGGTTGCAAATGCCGTATTGACGCTGTCGGCATCCTGGGCTTGATCGATTGCCTTTTGACCGTCGACAAGCGCTTTATCAACATTTTCTGACTGCTGCTGCTTTTCGGCTGTCGTCAGGGTCGGGTCGGCTTGAATTTCCTCTTTAACTTTGGCGGCTTCATCGGCTAGGGATTGCTTCTGGGCCGTCTTTTGATCGTCAAGCGTTTTGCCCGGTTGGTGCGCCTTGTCGATATTGATCTTGCCGGTAGCAAACGCTTGGTTCGCTTCATCGGCATTGGTGGCGGCATCAATGGCAGCAGTGCCATCTTTGAGTGCCTTATCGACGTTTTCGGTTTGCTGCTTCTTTTCCGCGGCGGTCAGCGTCGGATCATTTTGAATGTCCTGCTTAACTTTAGCGGCTTCTTCATTAAGTGACTGCTTCTGCGCGGCTTTTTGTTCATCGATCGTTTTGCCTGGTTGATGGGCGTTGTCGATGTTGGTTTTGCCGGTATCAAACGCTTTGTTGATGTCATCAGCGTTCGTCGCCGCATCAATGGCTGCCTTGCCGTCTTTGAGAGCCTTGTCAACATCGGCAGTTTGTTGCTGCTTTTCAGCGGTCGTGAGTGTTGGGTCGTCAAGGATCGCCTGTTTAACTTTGGCAGCTTCCTCATCAAGGGCTTTCTTCCGAGCGGATTGCTGATCGCTCACAGCGGTGCCTGGCTGGTGGGCGTTGTCGATGTTGATTTTGCCAGTGCCAAACGCTTTGTTGATGTCATCGGCGTTCGTTGCCGCATCAATTGCCGCTTCGCCATCCTTGAGGGCTTTATCAACATTTTCTGACTGCTGTTGTTTTTCCGCGGTTGTGAGCGTTGCGTCATCTTGGATTTCCTGCTTAACTTTAGCGGCTTCATCGGCCAGTGACTTCTTTTGGGCTTCTTTTTGGCCATCGAGACTTGTGCCTGGCTGATGGGCGTTGTCGATGTTGGTTTTGCCGGTGCCAAAGGCCTGGTTGATGTCATCAGCATTGGTGGCAGCGTCAATCGCGGCGTTGCCATCTTTGAGTGCCTTGTCGACGTTTTCTGTTTGTTGCTGTTTCTCCACGGCCGTCAGCGTCGGATCATTTAGAATGTCCTGCTTAACTTTGGCAGCTTCCTCATCCAGCAGCTTCTTTTGGGCATTCTTTTGATCATTGATAGACTTACCCGGTTGATGAGCGTTGTCAATGTTGATTTTGCCGGTCTCAAACGCCTTGTTGATGTCATCGGCATTGGTGGCAGCGTCAATGACGGCTTCACCATCTTTGAACGCCTGGTCAACGTTGGCAGTTTGCTGGTTCTTCTCCGCTGTGGTCAAGGTTGGATCATCTTGAATCGCTTGTTTAACTTTGGCTGCTTCTTCAGCAAGTGACTTCTTCTGGGCTTCTTTTTGGTCATTGACTGCTGTGCCTGGCTTGTGAGCATTGTCGATGTTGATTTTGCCGGTGTTAAAGGCCTGGTTGACTTCATCAGCGGTGGTAGCAGCCTCGCCAGCTTTGAGAGCGTCAGCAACATCCTGTATCTGCTTTTGCTTTTCAGCAGTTGTCAAAGTTGGGTCGTTTTGAATTTCCTGGGTCACCTTGGCGGCCTCGTCGTTCAACGACTTCTTCTGGAGGGTTTGTTGTTCGTCAATCGTTTTGCCTGGTTGATGGGCATTATCGATATTGATCTTACCCGTGTTGAAGGCGTCATTGACTTCATCGGCGTTCTTAGCGGCGTCAATGGACGCTTCACCATCTTTGAGCGCTTGGTCAACATTGGCAGTTTGCTGATTCTTCTCCGCTGTGGTTAGGGTCGGATCGTCTTGGATTTCCTTTTTAACCTTGGCAGCTTCATCGGCCAGTGACTTCTTCTGGGCGGCCTTTTGATCATCGAGACTGGTACCCGGTTGGTGAGCGTTGTCAATGTTCACTTTGCCGGTATCGAAAGCTTGATTGATTTCGTCCGCATTCTTGGCCGCATCAATGGCAGCTTCGCCATCTTTGAGCGCCTTGTCCACATTGTCGCTTTGCTGCTGCTTTTCAGCGGTGGTGAGCGTCGGGTCGTCTTGAATTGCTTGTTTAACCTTGGCAGCTTCATCGGCCAGCGACTTCTTCTGGGCGGCTTTCTGATCATCGATACTTGCACCCGGTTGATGGGCGTTGTCGATGTTGGTTTTGCCGGTGTCGAAAGCTTGATTGATTTCGTCCGCATTCTTGGCCGCATCAATGGCCGCTTTGCCATCCTTGAGCGCTTTGTCGACATTATCGGTTTGCTGCTGCTTTTCGGCAGTCGTCAAAGTTGGATCATCTTGAATGGCTTGCTTGACTTTAGTTGCTTCATCATCAAGCAGCTTCTTCTGGGCATCCTTTTGATCATCGACAGCCGTGCCAGGTTTGTGGGCTTGGTCAATGTTATTCTTGGCATCCGTGAATGCCTTGTTGATCTCGTCAGCGTTTGTTCCGGCGTCAATCGTGTCTTTGCCATCCTTGACCGCTTTATCGACCTCGGCAATTTGCTGGTTTTTCTCAGCAGTCGTCAGGGTAGGGTCGTCTTGAATGGCTTGTTTAATCTTAGTAGCTTCGTCATCCAGGGCCTTCTTTTGATCATTCTTTTGGTCATCAAGTGTTTGCCCCGGCTGATGGGCGTTTTCGATCGTTGTCTTACCGTGTGAAAATGCCTGGTTGATGCTGTCGGCATCTTTGGCCGCATCAATCGCGTCTTTAGCATCTTTGAGTGCTTGGTCGACATTGGCGGTTTGCTGCTGCTTTTCAGCCGTCGTTAAGGTTGGGTCGTCTTGAATCGCTTTCTTGACGCTGGTTGCGATATCATCCAGGGCCTTCTTTTGATTGGCTTTTTGGTCATCAATTGAGGTGCCTGGCTGGTGAGCATTGTCGATGTTGGTTTTGCCGGTATTGAAGGCTTGATTGATTTCGTCAGCATTCATAGCATTGGTAATGGCCGCTGTTCCATTCTTCAACGCTTTGTCGACATTGTCGGTCTGTTGCTGCTTCTCGGCCGTTGTCAACGTCGGGTCGTCTTGAATCGCCTTTTTGACTGTGGCGGCTTCGTCTTCAAGCGCCTTCTTTTGGGCTGCTTTTTGATCGTCGAGCGTTTGGCCAGGTTGGTGGGCCGCGTCAATGGTGGTTTTGCCATCAGAAAATGCCTGGTTGACGCCATCCGCATTCGTCGCGGCATCAATCGTATCTTCAGCATCCTTTAGCGCCTTGTCAACGTCTGCTGTTTGTTGTTGTTTTTCAACCGTTGTCAGGGTTGGGTCATCCTGAATGGCTTTTTTGACAGCGGCAGCTTCGTCTTCAAGAGCTTTCTTTTGCGCAGCCTTTTGGTCTTCGAGCTTTTGGCCAGGCTGGTGGGTCGCATCAATGGCGGTTTTGCCATCAGAAAATGCCTGGTTGATGCTGTCGGCATCTTTGGCGGCGTCAATCGCATCTTTTGCATCCTTTAAAGCCTTATCAACATTGTCCGTCTGCTGCTGCTTCTGAGCAGTCGTCAAAGTTGGGTCATCCTGAATGGCTTTTTTGACGGCAGCAGCTTCTTCCTCAAGTTTCTTCTTTTGATCAGCCTTTTGGTCATCAAGCGAGGTACCCGGCTTGTGGGCGTTGTCGATGTTGGTTTTACCGGTGGCAGTGGCGGTGTTGATCTCGTCAGCGGTCGTGGCCTTATCAATGGCAGCTTCAGCGTCTTTTAGTGCGTTATCAACGTTGTCGGTCTGCTGTTGCTTTTCGACCGTCGTCAAAGTCGGGTCATTTTGAATGGCCTCTTTGACGGTCTGGGCTTCTTTTTTGAGTGCTTCTTTCTGTGCCTTTTTCTGGTCGTCAATTGAAGTGCCAGGTTGATAGGCATTGTCAATGTTGGTTTTAGCAGTGTCAGTGGCCGTGTTGATGTCATCGGCATTGGTGGCGGCATCAATTGCTTTCTTACCGGCGTCGAGGGCTTTGTCAACTGCACCAAGCTGTTTGTTCTTTTCATCGGTGGTCAACGTCGGGTCGCCTTGAATCGTGGTTTTGATCTTGGCAGCTTCATTGTCAAGTTCCGTTTTCTTTGCGTCCTTTTGTTCATCGATGGATTTCCCAGGCTGGTGGATTTTGCCGATATTGGTGATCGCGGTGTCACCTGTCGTGTTGATGTCATCCGCGTTGGTAGCGACGTCGACAGCCTTTTTACCGGCGTCAGCAGCTTTATCAACGGCATCGTTTTGCTGTTGCTTTTCAGCCATCGTTAAGGTTGGGTCGTCTTGAATGGCTTTTTTGGCATCGGTAGCAGCTTTATCAATGGCCGTCTTCTTGGCGTCTTTTTGGTCTTCGATGGATTTACCCGGCTGATGGGCCTGATTAATGGTGGTGATCGCCGTATCGGCAGCTTTGTTGACGTCATCCGCATTGGTAGCGGCGTCGATAGCTTTTTTACCGTCTGTGACCGCTTTGTCAACCACGGTGAGTTGCTGTTGCTTTTCAGCCGTGGTTAAGGTTGGATCGTCTTGAATGGCTTTTTTGGCAATAGCGGCCGCGTTATCAATCGCCGTTTTCTTGGCGGTTTTTTGGTCATCAAGGGGTGTGCCGGTTTGATAGACCTTATCAATAGCAGCAATTCCGTCATCGCCGGCTGCAATGATGCTGTCAGCGGTGGTCGCGTCATTGACGGCGTTTAAACCTTCTGTCAGTGCTTTATCAACGTTAGCGGTTTGTTGGTTTTTTTCCGCGGTTGTCAACGTGACATCGTCTTGAATCTTTTTCTTAACCGCAGCTGCTTCATTGTTCAGCCGTTGCCTCTGCGCGTTTTTTTGATCCTCGAGCGGTTTTCCGACTTTATGCGCATTGTCGATGTTTGCTTGGCTAACAGTCGCTGCCTGGTTGATCGCATCAGCTGTGGCGGCAGTGTCAATAGCGGCATTGCCATCGGTGAGGGCCTGATCCGCTTTAGTGATCTGCGTTTTCTTCTCGACCGCCGTCAATGTTGGATCTAGGGTAATGTCATTGACAACCTGATCGTGTTTAGCTTTTAACGCCTGCTTTTGGATGGTGCGCTGGTCAGCCAAGGACGGACCCGATTTGTGCGCATTTCTAATATTGGCTAAACCAGTATCCGCAGCGGCGTTGATCGTGTCAGCTGTTGTAGCCTTGTCGATGGCGGATTTGGCATCGGTCAAGGCCTTATCAACGGCGTCTGACTGTGTTTTCTTTTCGGCTGAGGTTAGGGTGGCGTCGTCTTGAATGGCTTTTTTTACTGTCGCTGCCTCGGTATCTAGTACTGCCTTTTTAGCGGTTCGTTGCGCATCAAGAGTAGCACCTGGCTTATGGGCGGCATCAATCGCAGCTTTTCCATTCGAAAATGCTGAGTCAACATTATCCGCATCAGTAGCAGCATCAACTTTTGTGTTGGCATCGATTAACGCTGCATCAGCATTTTGGATTTGCTGAGTCTTTTCTGCAGAGGTTAAAGTTGGATCTTTGTTGATGTCAGCTACGATTTTGTCATGCTCGGCCTGCAACTTTGTCTTTCTGTCCGCTTTTCGATCCGCTAGTGGTTGACCGGGCGTGTGTATAGCCTGGATGAGGGGCTTGTTGGTATCAAAAGCGTTAATCGCATCAGGTGTCTTGGTTGCAGCGTCGATCGCATCTTGTCCTGTTTTGAGAGCAACATCAATTTTGTCTGTTTGAATCTTACGATCGCCAGTTGTTAACGTTGGATCAGCGTTAACTGCTGCTTTTTGAGTGTTTGCTTCAGTGAGCAATCTGTTTTTAAGGTCAGATTTGACTGCGTTTAGCCCTGGGGTGTATTCAAATGATTCAAAATCGAACACATGTTGATTGAACGAGCCACCAGTTGAGCCAGTGAGAAACAAGGCTAACTGTTCGTTTTTGATGTACTCCTTTGCATTGAACGAAATGGTCTTTTTGTCGTACGTTACTGTCATTTGCTTAGTATCGCCATTATAAATGATCACGAGGTCAAAAAAATTGCCATCTGGGTTGGGGATGGTTTCATAGGCTACTCCCTTTTTCCCATCCACACTCAAGACTGTGCCCCACTGATCGTCAGTGGTTTGAACAAGGCGCATCTGAGGATAGTCGTTTTTAGTTCCAAGGTCTGCACCGGCATGGATGTCCCCAGTGCCATTATAATATTCATCGAATTTGACACCGAATGATCTGGCTATTCCCCCTATACCGAATGCGTTGCCAGCATACCCATATTTTCCTGGAGTAGTGTCCGCAAAACCAAAAGCGACCCCATCTGCACCAAATTCATTCTCACCTAAGTAAAGACGCCCTTTGAGCGTAAAACTTTGGGTCATATCGATTTTGGTTCGTAGTGAAACAATTCCAGTCTTAGCTCCCAAGTTAGGTGTCAACTCGACTTGGAGACCTCGTGCTGGTTGACCGTCTGGGGGGGGTTGCAAGTAGTGATGCTGATCCGTCCAATTTAAAATAGGTTCCAAATTTGGCAGGATCGATCTTGACTGTAACGTCAGTCGGACTGGAATCCGCATAGACCGGTACAGCCTCAAAAAATTGTGGAATGGTGATATCCCCAACCGTTCCGAGCGACACTGAAATGAGGGCGGCAACCCAAAATTTGCCGCTCTTGTAGCTTTTGTAGTGCACTTTTCTTTCCATTTTTCTTCTCCTTGTTTAAAGCGAAGGACAGTGCTCATCTATTCACGTTCTCACAAGAAGAGTATCATGTTTTACTTTTTCTGGTAAAGTAATTTGCATCAAAAATAGGTCTAAAATAGTACTATAAACGGTAAAACATGTGTACTTGGTTAATTGATAGTCGTTTTATTAATACTAATATATTATGTTTCCTTATTAAAATAGGGAAAATGTTAGTTAACTATAAAAACAAGAGTTGTAATTATTAATATATTTGCGACCAGTACACAAAAAAACGACTCTGATCATTACGGCTATCTAACCGAAATGCTCAGAATCGTTTTTATAAACCCATCGTTTTTTTGGCCGCTTAGAGGGAGAATTTATACCTTGCCAATAATCCCGAAAGCACCTAAAACGATACCGAGAATTAATACCAAAACAATAAGACGCGTCGAGTTCATTTTTTTCTTGCCAAGCAGCCAGTAACTTAACGCAACTAACGCGACAGGAACCAGCGACGGCATGATTTGGTTGAATACCGCCTGCGCCTTCAAAACGACTTTGCCGGTTTTGAAAACAAGTGGCACGTTGGCGGAGATGACGGTGGGGATTAAGGCACCGACAACAGTGACACCGAGGAGGATGGCGGCATCGGTGATAAGGAGAGGTTGCCGGAGAAATATTGCAAACAAGCCCTCAATCGCGAACTGTTGCCAGTTCCGATTGAAGGCTTATTTTGTTTGTGTGAAAATGCCGGCCACTTTCATGCAACTGCTGTGAGGTGAATTTACATAGGTTTGCGTTTTTTGCCAAAGGTTGTCACGCCCACAATGCCTAGGATTAGGGCACCCAGAACTGCTAATCCTTGGGACTTGTTGTCGCCGGTTTGTGGTAGGTAAGTGGCTTGGTTTGTTGGTTTGGTGGAATTAACGAGTTCTGGTGCTTCTTGAACAGGGAGCCGTTTAAGCTTCGAATGGATACGCGCTTTGCCGGTTTCACTCTCAGTTTTATGGTGCTCGGTGCTTTTGGTGATGTCAGTTTTTTGGTCCGGCTGTTCGCGATCGATTTGGTATTCTTCTGTATCCTTTTGTATGCTTATCAGCACCAGACTAGTTTTGATTTGCTCCTTTTCAGCTTCTGTTTCAATATCAAGTGTTTCTGCAGGTTTGCGCTGTTTGTCAGCTAAGGGTTTGTCTGACAGCTGCTGACTAGTGAGCGTGATTTTGGTAGAAGTCCGGGATTGATGGGTCAAGGCAGTATCGTATGTGATCCGTTCAGTGACTTGATCGTGGTCAGACTGTGTCACTTTTTCTTGGGGAGCTTCTTGGAAAATTGATGAAGTACTTAGCTGATGCAGCTGATCCATAGTTGTTTCACTAGTGGCTAGCGATTTGTTGATGGTATCAGCTGCCAGTGTTGTGTCGATAGCAGTTTCAGCTTGTTCGGTAGTTTGGTCAATAGCATTGAGTTGCTCTGATTTCTCTGTGACCATTAGCACAGTATCACCTTTAATGATCTGATAATCTATGGGAACCGTAGCCTCATCAGGCGCCGGTTGTTGTGCCGCTTTTTGATCGGCGATTGGCGTGCCTGTTTGGTGGACATTGTTGATGGCAATGATGCCAGCAGTGGCTGCAGTTTTGATCGTGTCGGCAGAGGTGGCTGAATCAATCGCAGTTGCAGCAAGCTTTGCTGCCTCGCCAACAGCCGCAATTTGCTGCTGTTTATCTGCGGCCGTTAGCGTTGGGTCGCTTTGGATGGTTTGCTCAGCGTTAGTCGCGGCATTTGCTACTGCTTGCTTTTGATGCGTCTTTTGGCTCTCCAACGGCTGGCCAACTCGGTGCGTGCTGTTAATACCGATTTTACCGATCGCAAAAGCTGCGTTGATGGCGTCGGCTTTCCTTGCTGCGTCGATGGCTGCTACGGCTATTTGAGTAACCTTATTAACATCGTCGGTTTGTGCTTTTTTCTCCGTTATGGTTAAAGTAACGTCGGCTTGGATGGTCTGAACGGCTTTTGCTGTCACAGCGTCTAGCTCTCGTTTGCGTTGTACTTTTTGATCGGTAAGAGAGAGACCAGCTTGATAGGCGTTAGTGCAGTTGGTTATACCGGCGGTGGTTGCTGTGTGCACGGCATCGGCTGTAGCGGCAGTAGTGAGAATGGCTTCAATGACGTGATCAATATTGTCAACAGCCGCGGTTTGTTGCCGTTTGTCCACCATCGTTAAGGTGGCGTCGTTTTCGATACTTCGTTTGATGCGATCCACCTTTGAAACCAGCAGTCGTTTCATGGCCGTTTTCTGATCGGCGAGCGGGGTGCCAGTCTGGTAACTATTGGTGATCGCAACCTTGCCGGCAGCAAAAGCGGCATTGGTGGTATCTGCTGACTTGGCAGCATTGATAGCAAAAAGAGCCGTTGCCACCGCTTTGTCGACAGCCGTCAGCTGCTGCTGCTTCTCCGATGTGGTTAGTGTCGAATCAGCTTGAATGGTCTTTTTGACTTTAGAAGCTACGACACTGATGGCCTTCTTTTGGGCTGTCCTTTGCTCGTCAATGGAAGGTCCACTTTGATGTACCTTGGCTGCAGCGGCTGTTCCGGTTGTAACGGCAGTGTTGATTTCGTCCGCGGTGGTTGCGACCTTGATGGCGGCCTGCGCTTTCTTTTCAATCTGATTGATTGCCGCTGTTTGATGGCGTTTTTCCACAGCTGTGAGGGTGACGTCTGCTTGAATGGCTTTTTTGATAGTTGCGGCTTTATCAGCGAGTGCCTGCATCTGGGTGGTTTGCTGCTGGTCAATCGCAGTGCCGATTTGATGGGCATTGTTGATGGCGGTGCGGCCAGTAACGGTTGCTGCATTGATCGCATCGGCGGTTTTGGCGCCAGTGATGGTGGTTTGCGCCGTTTTCTGAGCATTGGCGACTGCAGCAGTCTGCTGGTGCTTTTCTGCAGTTGTCAAAGTAGGATCTGCTTGAATGGCCTGCGCAGTTTTGGCGGCTGCCTGAGCCAACGCTTGGATTTGAGCGGCCTGTTGATCGGCGATGGCGGTACCAGGTTGATGAGTCTTGGCGATGGCCATTTTGCCAGCAGCAAATGCGGTATTGATGTCATCAGCAGTTTTGGCCGCCTCAATGGTCGTTTTGGCCGTTTCTCCGGCTTTGGCAGCGGCGTTGGCTTGCTGGCTTTTCTCGGTAGCCGTCAAGGTTGGGTCGTTTTGAATGATTTGGGTAATTTTAAGAACCTCACTGGCTAGTGAGTGCTTGCTGGCTGTTTTTTGGTCAGCTACGGGTTTACCGGGTTGATGGGCTTGGGCAATGGCCGTCTTGCCGGTGGTAAACGTGTTGTTAATATCATCAGCGGTTTTGGCGGCATCAATGTTAGCTTGGGCAGCTTTATTGGCCGTGGTAACTGCCGCGGCTTGCTGCTTTTTTTCAGCAGCCGTTAATGTGGCATCATGCTGAATGGCTTGACGCGTGTTGGTCGCTTCATGATCTAATGTTTGCTTATGGGTGGCTTGTTGCGCGGCGATCGGGCTGCCAGATTGATGAACCTTGGTGACGGTGGCTTGGCCTGCAACGAACGCTGCCTTGATATCATCAGCGGATTTTGCCGCGTCAATGGTAGCTGCCGTTGTTTGTGCGGCCTTGGACGCGGCATTGGTTTGTTGCTGCTTTTGGGCAGCCGTTAACGTGGCGTCGCCTTGGATCGCTTGGATGACTTTAGCAGCTGCGTTATCTAGCGCTTGCTTTTGCGCCGCTTTTTGATCGTCCATGGCTTTGCCCGGTTGATGTGTCTTTTTAATGGCAGCTTGGCCACCGTTAAACGCAGCGCTGATTGTGTCGGCTGTTGTGGCAGCATTGAGGCTTGTTGTCGCGATTTTGCCGGCGTTATCAGCTGCGGCGGTTTGCTGCTGTTTTTCGGCAGCAGTTAGGGTCGGGTCATGCTGAATGGCTTGCTTGATTTTGGCGAGCTCACGATCCAGTGCCTGCTTTTTGGCTGCCTGCTGATCGGCAATTGCGGCGCCGGGTTGGTGAGTGGTGACTAGGTTGGCTTTGCCGGCGTCAAACGCGGCGTTGATCGTGTCGGCGGACTTGGCATTGTTAATGGCAGTTGCAGCTGTCGTTTTAGCTGCTTCTGCATGATCGCTTTGCTGCTGTTTATCGGCAGTGGTTAAGGTTGGATCGGCTTGAATGGCTTGCTTAACCTTGGCGAGTTCATTAGCAAGTGCCTGTTTTTGGGCATTTTTTTGATCAGCTAACGGCGTGCCGGATTGGTGGATCTTTTCAATATTAACTTTGCCAGTGTCAAAAGCGGCGTTGATAGCATCCGCGGTTTTAGCGCTATCGATTGCATCGCCAACCGTTTTGGCGGCACGGGCAACCTTGTCGAGTTGGTGCTGCTTTTCAGCAGACGTCAACGTCACGTCAGCCTGGATGGTTTGTCCCGCTTGGGTGACGGTGTCGTTGAGCTGCTTCTTTTTGTCGTCTTTTTGAGTATTCAAAGGGAGGCCGACTTGATACGCTGCTGCGATGTTGTTCTTGCCAGTCGCGGTCGCAGCGTTGATCTGGTCGGCGGTGATGGCAGCATCGATGGTGCTCAGTCCGCTCGTTAAGGCTTTGGCAACTGCGTCAAGTTGGGTAGACTTTTCGGCAGTGGTCAAAGTAGGCGCATCTTTGATGGCTTGTTCAATTTGCTTGGCATGGGTAGTAAGCTGGGTCTTTTGCGCCGCTTTCTGATCATCGATTGCCGCCCCGGATTGATGGGCTTTGTCGATGTTATCCTGACTGACGGTGGCGGCTTGCTGGATTGCATCAGCGGTCACCGCCGCGTCAATGGCATGCTTGCCAGTTAAAAGAGCCTGATCAACGAGCGCGGTCTGAGTTTTCTTTTCCGTGGCTGTCAATGTTGGATCGTGGATGATGCGATCGATCACGTCCGCTTGTTTGGTTCGTAAGGCTTGTTTTTGGTGTGCTTGCTGAGCAGCAATGGCAGCTCCAGATTGGTGGGCATTGGCGATGTTGGCCTGACCCGCCGCTGCAGCTGTGTTGATAGTATCAGCGCTGGTTGCAGCGTCAATGTTGGCTTCGCCAGTAGCTAGGGCAGCGTCGAGGTTAGTAAGCTGTTGTTGTTTTTGCGTTGCGGTCAAGGTCGGGTCATTTTGAAGACTTTGTTTGGTTTTATCGGTTGCATTGACCAGCATCTTCTTTTGCGCCGCTTTTTGATCAGCCAGTGGCGTGCCCGGTTGATGAGCGAAAGTAATCTTTTTGCGTCCACTATCAGTCACTTGGTTAATGGCATCTGCATCGACAGCAGCATCAATTGCTGCTGTGGCATCCGTTAGCATCTGATCAGCGTGGCTTAGTTGGCGCTTCATTTCTTTGTTCGTTAACGTGCGATCTTTGTTGATAACATCAGTAATTTCAGCATGTTTAACGGTCAGCGCCTGCTTCTGCGCCGCTTTTTGATCGGTGATGGCAGTGCCGGATTGGTGTGCATTGCTGATCGTCGTTTTGCCAGCGGCCACGGCCTTGTTGATGGCATCGGCTGTTTTCGCTGCATCAACCGCGGTTTCACTATCAGCCAAGGCGGTGTCAACGTTGGTGGCTTGCTGGGCCTTTTGCGCGGTTGTCAACGTTGGGTCGTTTTGAATAGCTTGCTTAATATTGACGGCGGCGTTTGCCAATGCCTTTTTTTGCGCAGTTTTTTGGTCGGCCAACGGAACGCCGGGTTGATAGGCCGCGGCAATTTTTTGGAGGCCGTCTGCAGTTGCTTGATTGATTGCGTCAGCACTCGCCGCAGCATCAACGATTGTGCTGGCATCTGTCAATGCTTGATCGGCGATACTGATTTGGTGATTCGTTTCGGTCATAGTTAATGTGAGGTCTTTGTTGCTGACATCGGCGATCCGATCGCGTTCAGCTTTTAGCGCCTGTTTCTGCGTAGTTTTTTGGTCAGCTAAAGGCGCGCCTGGTTGATAGGCTGCGGCAATCGTCTTTAAGCCATTCTCGGCGGCTTGATTGATGGTATCCGCATCGGCAGCTGTATCAATGGCCGCAGTGGCATCAGAAAAAGCCTGATCAGCTTGGCTAATCTGGTGCTTCATGGCGTCACTTGTTAGCGTTAGATCCTGATTGATGACATCAGTGATTTTATCGCGCTTGGCTTGCAATGCCTGTTTCTGCGCCGTTTTTTGATCGGCAACGGCAATCCCGGATTGAGGGACTTTGTTGATCTTAGCTTTGGCAGCTGCCGAAGCTTTGTTGATCTTGTCGGCATTACCGACTGCATCAATGCTCGCTTCACCGTCTGCCAGAGTGGTATCGACGTTCGCAAGTTGGGTTTGTTTTTCTGCGGTTGTCAAAGTCGGATCGGCTTGAATCGTTTGCTTCGCGTTGGCGGCTTCGGTTGCCAGCATTTTTTTCTGTGCGGCTCTTTGATCGGCTAACGGGATGCCAGGTTGGTAGGCCGCTGTGATTTTTTGTAAGCCGTCATCGGCTGCTTGTGCGATACCATCCGCATCATTGGCAGCATCAATAGCCGTTTCGGCAGTTGCCAATGCCTGATCAGCCGTATCCGTTTGGCGGGTGGTTTCGGCCATCGTTAACGTCAAGTCTTTAAAGCTGATGTCCGCAATCTTATCACGCTCGGTTTTCAATGCCTGTTTTCGGGCGGTTTTTTGGTCGGCGAGGTCGGTTCCGCGTTGATGAACATTTAAAATAGCAGACGCACTGGTTGCTTCGGCTTTGTTGATTTTATCAGCAGTATTGGCTGCGTCGATGGCAGCTTCGCCATCTGCCAACTTGGTATCAACGCCAGCAAGTTGGGTCTTCTTTTCGGCAGTTGTCAAAGTTCGATCACTTTGAATGAATTGCTTGGCTTTGGTAGCTGTGTCTGCCAATGCTTGCTTTTTCCTGACTCTTTGGTCTGCTAAGGGAACGCCAGGTTGATAGGCAGCAGCGATTTGCTTCAACCCACTTGCCGCCGCTTTGTTGATCGCATCTGCGCTTGCTGCTGCATCAACGGCCGCACTGGCATCGGCTAATGCTTGATCGGCAACACTGGTTTGTTGCTTCGTTTCCGCAAGCGTTAGTGCATAATCGTTATAACTCACATCCGCAATTCGGTCGCGTTCGGTTTTTAGCGCTTTTTTCTGCGCCGCCTTTTGGTCAGCTAAAGGAGCTCCCGGTTGATAAGCAGCGGTAATCTGTTGCAGCCCATCTGCGGCCGCTTGATTGACGACATCTGCTTCGGTCGCGGCATCAATGGCAGTATTAGCCGCTGATAGTGCTTTGTCGGCTTGGGCAATTTGATCGTTTGTTTCTTGAATCGTTAACGTCAGATCTTTAGTGCTAGCCTTGGCGATTTCATCGCGCTTGGTTTTCAATGTTTGCTTCTGAGCGGCTTTTTGGTCGGCTAGGGGTACGCCGGATTGATGCACTTGATTGACGCTGGTTTTTCCGACAGCAAGGGCTTTGTTGATTTTGTCGGCAGTATTGGCGGCATCAATGGCGGTTTCACCATCAGTCACAGCATTGTCAACTAGGCCGAATTGCTTTTTCCTCTGTGTAGTTGTCAAAGTCGGGTCATTTTGAATGGTTTGCTTAGCGCTAGCTGCTGCATTTGCGAGTGCTTTCTTTTGGGCAGTTTTCTGGTCAACTAAAGGCACGCCTGGTTGATAGGCCGCAGCAATTTTTTTCAAACCGTTTTCCGCAGCCCGACTAATGCCGTTTGCATCGCTGGCCGCATCAACCGCCGCTGTTGCGTCTGCCAAGGCCTGATCAGCAGCGAGTGTTTGTTGCTTCGTTTCAGCCATCGTTAACGCATAATCTTTATAACTCACATCGGCAATCTGATCGCGTTTGGCTTTTAACGCCTGCTTTTGGGTTGCCTTTTGATCGGCCAGTGACGGACCGGGCTTGTGAATATCGTTAATTTTGGCTTTTGCCGTATCAAACGCCGCGATGGCATCGCCGGTTTTAGTCGTTTGATCAATCTGGAACTTACCGTCCTGAAGCGCCTGATCAATCGCGTCGCATAATTGCTGGCGTTGCGCAGTCGTTAATGTGGGGTCCTGATTAATGGCATTTTTGGGCGCAGTGATTGTGGTTGTTAGATCATTTGTTAGGTTTTCTTTGACTGTGTCTAGTCCCGGGGTAAAGGTGAATGACTCAAAATCAAATAGATGCTGATTGGTTTTGCCCCCAGTCGAACCAGAGATAAACATCGACAGTTGATCATTCTTGATATAGCGGGATGCATTGAATTTAATGGTTGCACCGCTTCCTGTCACCGTCATGATCTGGTTGTCGCCATCATAGCTGACAATCAGCTCGGAATATTGACCATTTGCACCCTGTATCTTGGCGTGTGTGACACCTTCACCGCCTTCGACACTGGTTACTTCATCACCTTGGTTAGGATCTGTGTAAATGACATTCATTTGGTTGGCGCGATAAGCATCCGGCAAGGCACCATCTCTGCGTTCGCCGTTATAATACACGTCAAATTTGACCCCGAATGCATTTTTAAGTCCGCCAAGGCCAAAAGCGTTACCGACACGACCAAGAACGCCGGGGTTTGTATCGGCAAATCCAAAAGCAACCCCATCGGCACCATCGGGGTTGTCTCCCAGGTAAAGGCGCCCTTTAAGTGTGAAGCTCTGACTCATATCGATTTTAGTATTTAATGCAACCGCCCCAGCTTTGTCGTTGAAATTAGGCGTGAGTTGCACTTGGGTCTTTGAATCTTTGGGATAAAAAGAGGCTGAACCACTGAGTTTAAAATACTGGGCAAACTCATTGGGTCCAACCTTAATTGAAACATCTGTTATTGAAGTTGCGTAAACGGGAACGGCTTCGCAAAGCTGCGGAACGGCTAAGCTGCCGATGATGCCAAACGAGACTGAGATCAGTGCGGTTATCCAGAACTTACCGCTTTTGTAGCGTTTGTAATGTACTTTCGAGTCCAACTTTTCTTCTCCTGAATGGTATTTAGGTCTGCCACATTTTCGCGTTACAACCTGATTTAGAAATTAGCATAGCATATATTATCAGGTGAACAAGACAAATTTTGCAATTGGTTGAGGATTGTTAATTAACAAACTTATGTTATTTTAAAATGGCTGGTATGGTTAGTATAAAAAGTAGTCCAATTGAATTTTCAGTTTGTTAAATGTGCAGTCGTAAAAAGGGGAGGGCGTGATTAACGTGCTTCCTTGCGCTTCCGTACCACATAACTATCCAGCAAAATCCGACTCATCACCTGCAATGGCAGACGCGAAGCCACCTCATATTTGTCGAAATAGGCGGCTTTGGATTTATAGCCCACAAATAATTCATCAGCGTATTGGACAATGGGCGCTTCGGCGTTGGTTGTCAAAATAATTTGCGGAATGTCGCGTGCTGCCAGTGTTTTAGCAGCGGCAACGAGTTCAGGTGTTTCGCCATTCAACGTGATTGTGAGTGCGACTGCTTTCGGACTGATTTGGCCGGCAATGGTTTGAATAATGTTGGGATCGCTGAAAAATTCGGCGTACTTGCCAAGCAGCTGAAGTTTTAGCGTGACCTCAGAGGCAATCGATTCTGACAAGCCGCGGGCGAGTACCAGGACGATCTCGGCTTTTGCGAGCAATTGCACCGAGTCTTCAATCACGGAAACTTTTAAATTATCGAGGGTGTTGTGCACCTCGATTTGATTTTGCATGATCACTTTTTTAATTTGATCATCCACCTGATCCAGAATGCCAAAAGGTTCAGCGTCCCCAATGCGTTTCAACAAGTCATGCCGAAATTCGGTGTAGCCATTGAAGCCTTTTTTCTTCATCGTGCGGACAATGGTGGCAGGCGACACGTTGGCAGCGGCGCTTAACTGCGTGATTGAGGCGTTGACGACTGTCTGCTGGTGGTTTTCGATGTAATCCCAAAGATACGCTTCTGTTGGACTGAGTGTAGCCATAAACAACCTCCTGAAAAACATTTTCGATCAGGTGACAAAATCGCTGAAAGCAGAAAACTCTTTTCAAATGAAAGCGGTTAACATGGAGATAAGCAAAAACGAATGACATGAAGGAGCGGTTAATTTGATTTATACCCTGACGTTAAATCCGGCCATTGATCTTTTTATTAAAACCCAGACAATGGCGCCCAATACGGTGAATCGGACAGATAGCTATGATATTCAGGCGAATGGGAAAGGCGTCAATGTCAGCTGTATCTTGAAGCGGCGCGGTGTAGATAACGTCGCGCTCGGCGTGGGTGGTGGTTTTACGCTGGATTATATCGCCGATTTTTTGACGCAGCAGGGCATTCGCAATCATTTTTATAAAGATGCGGGATTTACCCGGATTAATGTGTTTACGCGGGTTGTGAGTGACAACACCGAATACAAACTGGTCAATCCCGGTCCCGAAATTAGCCCGACAACATTAAAACAATTATATCAACAACTGACCACGCTTGGCGGCGAAGATTGGCTCTGCGTCTCGGGCAGTTTTGCGCAGGGCATTGAACCGAGCTTTTTGCTGAAGCTGGGTGCCTTGAGTCAGGAGCGAGGTTTTCAGCTGATCATCGATAGTGCCTATCCTGAAGCCGTCAAAGCTTTGGCGTACCGGCCACTATTAGTGAAGCCGAATGATGCGGAGTTGATGAGCTGGTTTGATCAATCTGGCGCGGCTGATCTGGCGACTATGGTGGCTTTGGGTCATCGCGCACTGGATGCCAGAACGCAGAATATTCTGGTTTCATTGGGTGCCGCCGGAGCTTTGTTCATGAATCATGAAGTTACGCTGGTCGGTAACGCCCCTAAAATTGACGTGCTCAATACGGCAGGCGCTGGTGACACCATGCTCGGCACCTTTTTAGCCGGGTTGTATCAAAAGCAGGATTTAGCCGCCACTTTGAAATTAGCGATTGCGGCCGGCAGCGACACGGCCCGGCGCGCGTGGATTACGGATTTTACCCAGACAGATGAATTATTGACGCAAATTGAAATCAAGCAACTGGAGGGATAGAGAATGGCAAAATATGATTTGATTGCGGCAACCGGCTGTGCGACTGGCATTGCGCACACTTATATGGCGCAAGAAGCGTTGGAACAAGCTGCTAAAAAGATGGGCTTAACCATCAAAGTGGAAACACATGGGCAGACCGGTGTGGACGATCCGTTGACCCAGGATGAAATCTCAGGAGCCAAAGGGGTGGTTATCGCTTCGGACATTGATGTGGATGCCGATCGCTTTGCCGGCAAGCCGTTGGTGAATGTTCCGGTAGCAGCCGGTATTCGCGAACCGGACAAACTCATCAAGGAAGCTTTGAGCAACAGCACGCCGGTTTACATGCCAAAAGGTGGGACAGCCAAGGCCGGCACCGATGAAAACGTTGAAACCAGTACTGCCGGCATCGGCAATAAGATTTATACTAGCTTAATGAACGGGGTTTCGCATATGCTGCCGCTGGTGGTAGCCGGTGGGGTGTTGATCGCCGTTTCATTTTTCTGGGGGATTTACTCGGCTGACCCGAAGAATGCCGAATACAACCAATTCGCGGCCATGCTCAATGCGGTCGGCAGTGCAGCGATGGGCTTGATGGTGCCGGTCTTAGCGGCATACATCGGAGAAGCTGTGGCGAAGCGGTCCGGCTTAATTGTCGGCATGGCAGTCGGTATGATTGCCTACAACGGCGGCAACGGGTCCGGATTCCTAGGCGCAATTGTCGGCGGCTACATGGCCGGACTGGTTATTCTAATGTTACAAAAAGTGTTTGCGTTCATGCCTGACAAGGAATTTCGCGGCCTAAAAGCGATTTTCCTTTATCCAGTATTAGGGGTCTTCATTGCTGGCTCGATTATGTATCTCATCAACACGCCAATGAAGGCGATGAATCTCGGCTTGATGGCGTGGTTAAAAGGACTTGAAAGTTCCAGCCCGATTATTTTAGGCGTTGTGGTCGGCGTCATGTGTGCTGCCGATTTTGGCGGCCCGATTAACAAAGCTGCGTATCTGACAGGAACCGCACTGCTCGCACAAGGCAATTACTTTTTCATGGCGGGTGTGTCAGCTGCCTGCATCGCACCGCCACTGGCAACCACGATTTCGGTTTTGCTGAATCCTAAAGCCTATAATCGAGACGAACGCAGTGCCGGTTACGTCAATGCTTTGCTAGGGTCAACGCATATTACCGAAGGCGCAATTCCGTTCGCTGCCAAAAATCCACTGATGAACATTCCTGCCTTTATGGTTGGCTCGGCGATCGCGGCAGTGTTGACGTACATGTCGCGCATTCAGGTGCCGGCACCCCACGGCGGGTTCATCGTTTTGCCACTGGTGAACAAACCGTTTCTCTGGGTCGCCTGGATTCTGGTTGGTGCGGCTGCATCAGGCGTTCTTTTGGCCATGATTGCCGGCCGTTCTGCTAGAAAACGCGGCGTGAAAACCGGCGTGGTTGAAGCGGCTTTAGCAACAGAAGGCGCTGCAGACGATGCAACTGCGGCACCGGTGAAGGTTGATCCGGCACGCAACCAGCCGGCGCCGGTCGATGATCAGGCTGATCAGACTTTTGATCCGAGCGATATTTTGAGTAAGGAAAATATTGAAGTTGATGTGCCCGCTAAAACGCGTGACGATGTTTTACACTATTTGGCGGACATGGCGGTTAAGAACGGCCTTGCCACAGATGCCGATGCGATTTTCAAAAAGTATGTTGCGCGGGAAGAGGAAGGTTCAACTGGGATGGAAAAAGGCATCGCCATTCCGCATGCACAGGATGCCACAATTAAGCAGTCGGCAATGCTGGTGTTGCACTTGGCGCAGCCGGTTGACTGGAAGACCTTTGATGGCAAGCCGGTGACAGCCGTAATTTCGTTTTTGATTCCGGAACATGATAGCGGTGGTCATTTGAAGTATTTGTCGAATACGGCGAAGTTGCTGACGCATGAAGATTTTGTCAAGGCGTTTCAGGCGGCACGGACGCCGGATGCTTTGTATGCGTTGTTTAAACGTTAGGTATGTTTGTAGGCGTGAGAAGTCTCCCGGTGGGGGGCTTTTTTTTGCGTTAGAGGATGTTCTATTTGAGGCAAATGTGAGGGGCGGGCTTTCGTGTTCTATAACGCGTTCGCTGGCGCAGAAGCCTACATGTAAGGACCTCGAAACCAAATGGCCAAAGCCCAGCCATTTGGTTTCGAGGCCACTTACACTCCGGCTTCTAACCGCGCCAGCTCACGCTCACACCAAAAAAGGCCGCTGGGTGGGCGGCCTTTTGGGGGTGTCTGATCGTTTGGGGGACGATCGACGATTTCTACTTTGGAGGAGTAAAAATGAAAAAGTTGGGTTGGGGTTTTAGGAATGAGTGGGTAGCTCATTTCTATGTTTCTTATACTACAGACAGGGTGTGAATGAAATGTGAAGGCAAATGCAATATTCTATTATATCTTTGTGGTGATTGTGTTCACATTTGAATTCACTGCTTGCGTCGCCGAGGTTGGTTAGTTTGACGGAGGGTTAATTAACGAAACAAACGTTCTTTATGCAAATCCGAACATTTCGTGTTAAACTTTTTTCAGCAGTACAAGTCGCCTTAAGGGCCAAGGTAAGTGGGGTGGTAACATGAAGAAGCAACATATCGTTGTACGGGTTCGCCGTCCGGATGGGTTGGTTTTGGACTTCCGGTTACCAAAAGATGTTACGCATGCAATTAAGGTAAGTCCGCAAACTGACTGGTTTGAGCGTCTGCGCGGTGGACTGATTGTCGCACCAATGGCACCATATGTCGGCAAAGGGCATACCGCGTTTTTCATCGGTCGGATTGAACGGGTTTATTATTCAGGACGGCAGTTAAAACGCTTTACGCGAAGCCAGTTTCTGTTGCCGGATGTTTGGCGCGAGCAGGATTTACTTGAGAGCTTCACGTTTCTGCGGCATGATCATGCATGGCTGAATCGTCTCTACATTAAAGACGATCTGCGCTATTGGTATCACGATGCGAATTCGCGCATTTTGACCAAAATCCGTGATTGGCATTGTAAAGTGGTTTATCGGCGTTTTCAAAGCGGCCGGCAAGGATTGATTCCTAATTTCTGATTGGAGCGCAAAATAGGTAAGAAACGATTGAAAAGCAGGTCAAGGCGGCCTGCTTTTTAGATGCCTAATTTATAGAAAATACTGACCAGTCAGAATCGCCAGGAGAACGAGCAACCCTGGCAAGAGATTGGAGATCCGAATTTTGGTGATATCCATGAGATTCAAGCCGATGCCCAGAATCATCAAGCCGCCAATTGCGCCGATTTCGCGCAAGGAGGTCGCCAGTAAGGTTTTGGGGATGAATTGGACTAAAAAACTGGCTAACAACGTGATGGTACCTTGATACAAGACCACGGGAATGGCAGAGAACATAACGCCGACGCCAAGTGAGGCGGTCATCATGATGGCCATGAAGCCATCCATGACTGCTTTCGTGTAAAGTGTGGCGTTATCACCGGACACGCCGGCCTGGATCGCGCCCAGAATGCTCATGGCACCGATGACGGCGATTAAAGTAGCGGTGACAAACCCTTCCGCGAAGTGGCTGTTGCCTTTTGCAAAGCGCTCCTGCAGTTTGAGGCCGAGATGATTCATGCCGTCTTCGATATGCAGCCACTCACCCAACAAGCCGCCAAGACACAGGCTAATGATGATGACAACGAAGCTTTTGGTCTGCAACGCCATCTGAATGCCAAGTGCAAACGTGCCAAGTCCCAGACTTTTGGTAATCGTGTCCTTGGCGTTGTCGCTAATATTGTGCAAAACCAGCCCGAGCAGACCGCCGCCGATAATGGTTAAGCCGTTGACAATGGAACCCATGAACATCATTGTTTTTCTCCACCTTGTGTGTATGATTGCTATCACTGACCGAACCATCATAGCATGTTTTCAAAAGAGCGTGAGCAGGCCCGGTTAGAAACCGGAGCATAAGTGGCCTCGAACCTAAATGGCTGGGCTTTGGCCATTTAGGTTCGAGGTCCTTATGCGTAGGTTTCTGGGCCTGCGAGCGCGTTTCAGAGACGCAGCAGAGAACTTTTGTCTAGAGGCCCTTGCACGCAGGTTTCTTGCCCAGCGACCGCGTTTTCAGCCCATCAATAACAGCAGGTTTTTCCCAATCGCCCGGTTGCTTCAGGTAAAATAGAAGGGAAACCAATTTGGCACGCAGAAAAATCCGTTTTGTTGAACGAAAAGCTTGCAAAAAACAAACGCATGTTCGATAATGTAACTAGTGTATTTTAAGCGCTGTGTGCGCGTAATTAAGGAGACAATTATGGCGAAGAAAACGACCACAAAGAATACGAATACAAAATCTGATACCACAGATCGCGAAACCGAATTAGAAAAGGCGCTGCAGAAAATCAAGAAGGCGTTTGGTGAAGGCGCCGTGATGAAGATGGGTGATCGGCCGGAGCTGAAGGTTGATGTTGTTTCGACCGGCATTCTTTCACTGGACCTGGCGCTTGGTGTCGGCGGGTTGCCACGCGGCCGGATTGTGGAAATCTATGGTCCTGAAAGTACCGGGAAAACCACAATTGCGTTACAGACGATCGCCGAGTTGCAAAAATCCGGCGGCAAGGCAGCTTATATTGATGCCGAAAACGCGATGGATCCAAAATATGCGGCTGAATTGGGGGTTAACATTGACGACCTTCTGTTATCCCAGCCAAACTCGGGTGAACAGGGATTGGAAATTGCCGAAATGCTGATCGAATCCGCCGCCGTTGATATTGTCGTGATTGATTCCGTTGCCGCTTTGGTTCCCAAGGCTGAAATCGAAGGCGCCATTGGTGACAGTCATGTCGGTTTGCAGGCGCGGCTAATGTCGCAAGCGCTGCGTAAAATGGCCGGGTCGATTAACAATACCAATACATTGGTCATCTTTATCAATCAGTTGCGGGAAAAAGTCGGCGTGATGTTTGGTAATCCGGAAGTTACGCCGGGTGGACGCGCCTTGAAGTTTTATGCCTCGGTTCGTATTGAGGTCAAAAAAGGCCAGCAAGTCAAAGATGGTAAGGACGTAATCGGTTTTGCCAGCAAACTGAAGGTTACCAAGAATAAGGTTGCGCCACCATTTAAGACGGTTGAAACCACGATGTCATTTGGTCATGGGATCGAGCACAACACCGACATGATCAACTTAGTGACGGAAAAAGACAGTAAGTTTGATGTCATCACCAAGTCGGGATCTTGGTACAACTATGGCAAAGAGCGGTTGGGCCAAGGGCTTGTGAACGCCTCCCATTATCTGGATGAACATCCGGAAATCTCTAAGGAAATTGAAGCCAAAATCCGCGAACAGGCTGCACCTAAGAAGCCTGAAGAAACGGACGACGACAAGAAGGATGCTAAAAAAGACGTCAAGTCAACCGACGAAGCCAAGACTGAAAAGCCAGCTGAGGCCGATGAAAAGCAGGATGACAAGAAAGACGATCCGTCAAGCTTTGGCGTTGACCGCTTAGTTTAAGCAGCGCCGACATTAGTTTTCAATAGTTTATAAGTCCACAACAAAAGGCTCGCTGCCAAACGCAGCGGGCCTTTTTTGGGGTGATGATCGGATGGGGGCCAATCATCTTTTTCTTTGGAGGAGAAAAATGAAAATTAGGTTGGGGTTTAGGAATGAGTGGGTGGCTCATTTCTATGGTGCCAATACTACTGGCAAAGTTTGACGAAAATGTGATGGTTACTTTGTCATTTTGTAAAGTTTACCATCTAAGCAATACGGTTCGTCAGGTGACTAAGCTTGCTCGGCAACCAAGGTAGGTTGGTGCAATGCCATTTTTAAGGCATCGCCTAATGCCTTGATACCGGTATCGATCTGTTCCAAGGTCGGGCCGGTGAAGTTGAGCCGGGCGCCGTTGACCTGTGCGGAGGTCGCATATAGATTGGCCGATGGCACATAGGAGATGTTGTTTTCCGGCAATAGATGCTGCTTCATGAAGGCACCCATGTCAAAATCGTCCGGCATCGTGAGCCAAAGGAAGAAGCCGCCGTCAGGATTGTTGAAGTGGGCTTCGGGCGGCATGTAGCGAGTCATGGCGTCGACCATGGCGTCTTTCTTTTCACGATAACGATCCTGAATCTGCTTAATGTGCGCATCCAGATCGTTTTCCTCCATGTAATCATTGATACCGTGCATGGTCAGGTTGCTGGATTCCAGGTCACTGCCGCCTTTTAACGCGATTAGCTCTTTCAAAAGATCCGGCGCAGCAACTAACCAGCCCATTCGCAAACTAGGTGAGAGGATCTTGCTGAAGCTGCCAAGATAGATGACCCGACCTTCTGTATCTAAGGATTTAATGGTTGGCAACGGCTTGCCGTCGTAGCGAAGATCGCGGTAAGGATTGTCTTCAAGAATCATCACATCGTATTGATTGGCCAAGCGAATCAGGGCTTTCCGTTTGGCGAGCGACATCACGATGCCGGTTGGATTTTGAAAATCCGGAACCGTGTAGATGAATTTGACGGAGCGGCTCATCAAGACCCGTTGCAGAGCGTTGATGTCAATACCGTCGTCCTGCATCGGCACTTCGTAGTAAGTTGGCTGATAAGCATTAAATGCAGCCAAGGCGCCTAAGTAAGTTGGCGCTTCAACCACCAGGCCGTCGCCAGGGTCAAGCATTAACCGCGCAACCAGATCGATGCCTTGCTGGGCACCTTGCGTCATCATGATATCGGCCGCACGTGTCGGCATACCGGTGGCTCGCAGCCGCGCCGCAATCTTTTCCCGGAGTGGCAGGTAACCTTGCGTGCTGGCGTATTGCAGCAACTCGGTATCGCCACTGGTGAAGCTGTGCTTAAAAGCGCGGTTGAGCTGCTGTGTCGGGAACAGGCTGCGATCCGGATAACCGCCGGCAAAGGAAATGACATTCGGGCCGGAAGCCGCGAACAGATCCTCTAAGCCTGATTTACCGGTTTTTTGTGTACGTTTTGCGAATTTCATGATGAAAATCCCCCTTTGGTATCGATGCAAGAAGCGGCGCGATACCTTCGTCGCGCTGGTTCAAAAATCTGATCAACGCTTTCTTATTGACACTAGTGTAAAACGGCTCGTATGATTGAGTAAAGCTCAACTATTTCAGGTTAAGTTGAATACTGTTCATGTTAAAAAGAACGAACACACTTAGAGACTGATGTGACGGGATTTGTCTTGCTGAAGTGACAAGCGCTGTCACTTCAGCTTCGCGGTGAAAAGGAAGAAAAAATATCATGGGTAATTTTTCGTATGAAGTTTTTAGCAAGGTTGTCGAACGCGGGACACTAGCGCAAGCAGCGGCAGAATTGAATGTCACACCGAGTGCGGTCAGTCATAGCATCAGCCAACTAGAAAGCGAGCTGGGCTTTCCACTACTGATTCGCAATCGTACCGGCGTGACCTTGACCGAAGACGGTGCTCAGGTGTTGCCGATTATTCAGAGTATTCAAAATCTTGAGGAGCAACTGTCACAAGTGGCCGATAACATCAATGGCGTCAATACCGGACGCATTCGTATCGGCGCGTTTTCATCGGTGTCGACGAACTGGCTGCCCACGATTATTCAACGGTTTAAGAAGCGATATCCGCACATTGAAATCAGCGTGGTTCAAGGGACTTTCAATCGCATTGTGGACGCTGTGCGATTGGGAACGGCTGATTTAGGGTTCTCTTCACTGCCGGTTGGCCCGGGCGTGGTTGTGGAGCCGTTGTTGAAGGATCCAATTTACTGTATCACGCCGAAAAGCTTCAAGCCCAAGAATGGTAAAACAGTGACGCAGGCGGATGTCGAAAAGCGGAACTTTATTCTTCAACAAATCGACTACGACCGCGATACCAAGCGCGCTTTGGATCGCTATCATGTGTCGACGAACACCATTAATTACTCAATTGACGACCAAAGCATTTTGTCGATGGTCGAGTCGGGCCTAGGGCTTGGCATTTTACCGAAACTGGCCTTGCAGAAGCTGGTGGGTGATGTTAATGTTTATCCGTTTTCTGAACCATTTTCCCGGACGCTATGTTTGGTGATTAATCCGACCATTAAAAAATCACCTTCTGTCCAAAAGATGCAGCAGGTGATTAATGGGTTCTTGGCTGAGACCTATGGAGAAGCTTTTTTAGGCCATCAAGGGTAAAATAATCAGGAGCGATCATCGAGCCGATCCATGGTTTGGTTCAACGCCTCATCGACGCGATTGTTGTTATGATTGGTGGCATGGCCTTTCACTTTATGAAACGTCACGTGATCGAAGCGGTTAACTTGATGCAGCAGCGCCTGCCATAACTCGGCGTTTTTAACCGGCTTGCCGTGGTTGCGCCAGCCGTTTTGCTGCCACTTGACCCACCAGCGTTGTTGCATAGTGTTGATCACGTATGCAGAATCGGAGTAAACGTCGACCGGAATGTCCGTGCGCTTGATCGCTTTTAATCCTTGAATCACCGCCATAATTTCCATATAATTATTGGTTCGGCCGTAATCGCCTTCAGAGAGCATTTTCTCATACTCCCCGTAGATCAGTAACGCGGCCCACGCGCTTTTATCGGTGGGCCGGACTGAGCCGCCAGCGTGATTGCCGGTGTTGCGATTGCCGCCGTCTGTATAAAGTACAATTGATTCAGCCATCTTGTCCTCGCTTTCTAACTACCTATTGTAGGGGAACGGGTTGCAGATGGCTATCCTTGATCGCTTTCGAAAAATGATTGAAAAGAGGCTGCTGCATGAATCGTTATCTTATCGCATTGGATCTGGATGGTACGACCTTGAACGCTGATGGCCAGTTGAGCGCTGGCACGATCGCTGTTTTGCAGGCGGCGCAGGCAGCAGGCCATTTGGTGGTCATTGCAACCGGCCGTCCGGATGCTATTTCAGAACAATTTTATGATGCTTTAAAGCTACAAGGGCCGATGATCAATTTTAACGGTGCCTTGATTCACATGCCGCACCGCCACTGGCAATATGAAAAGGAAGTCACGATTCCGATTCCGGTGGCCTTATCCTTGCGCCAGTTGAAGCAGGCGTTTGCGTTTAAAGTGATGGTGGCAGAAGGCAAGCGCTTGTTGGTGGCGGATCGGCCGTACGCCAACATTCCGTTTTTGCCGGATCGCTTACACCCCGATGCGTTGTTAGATGAGCAGGGGCTGCGGCAGGCACCGATTTCGGTCACCATGTTTATGGAAGCCAAGATCTTCAAGCCGGTTGCTAGGCAGGTCGCGGCGCTGTATCCGCATCTGGCCGCTAAAACCTGGGGTGCCTGGAGCGGGGAATACACGGCGCTGGAAGTCACCAGCCGCAATACGAGTAAATCCCGAGCACTGGCTTATGTGGCAGGATGTTACGGCATTGATCAGTCGCATATCATTGCATTTGGTGATGATATGAACGATTTGGATATGCTGCAATTTGCCGGTCATGGGGTGGCCATGAAAAATGCGCGTCCGGCCATTCTTGCAGCAGCCGACGCGCATACGCCAAGCGATAACGAGCACGATGGCGTTGCGGATTATTTAGCGGATTACCTGAAACTGGCTTAGGGACAAGTCAACGATGAAAATAACGCGTTCGCCGGCGCAGGAGCCTACGTATAAGGACCTTGGTCGCAATGGTCAAAGTCCGATCATCACGCCCAAGGCCACTTATACTCCGGCTCCTGAACGCGCCGGCTCACGCTCACGATAACGCGTTCGCCAGCCCAGAAACCTGCGTGTAAGGACCTTGGTCGCAATGGTCAAAGCCCGACCATCACGCCCAAGGCCACTTACACTCCGGTTTCTAACCGGGCTGACTCACGCTCACAGAAAATAGGGGATTGTAATCATGACAACGCTTTATCTTGTCCGTCACGGGCAAACCGAATTTAATGTTCAAAAACGGGTTCAGGGAATGGCTGATTCTGCCTTAACTCCCAAAGGCATTGCAGATGCCAAAGCATTGGGATTGGGGTTTAAGACAGCAGGTGTTCGATTTGATGCGGCATTTGCGAGTGATTTGACCCGCGCGATCGACACGGCGCATTTTATTTTAAGCGGGCTAGGCGAACCGTTGCCGGTCACAACGCTGATGGGCTTACGTGAAGAAAATTATGGCAAGTTTGAAGGACAGCTGGCGAATGATTTTTCGTTAGCGACCATGGGCGTTGCCAATTTTCACAAAGCCTTGGCCAATCGCGAAATTACCTTGGCGCAAACGGCTGATGCGGCGTTTGCGGCTAATATGGATCAACATCCGAATACTGCCGAGACGAATCGCATGGTTCAGGAACGGCTCAATCGGACTTTGCGCGCAATTGCCGTGGAAGCCGAGACAAAAGATTGGCAGCGAGTTTTGGTGGTGACCCACGGAACTGCTGCGTTGATGTGGTTGAACTACATCCATTACAACATTGATGGCCGGGAAATGCTCGACAATGCCAGTGTTACCAAACTGTCGTGGACTAATGAGCGTTTTCGGGTCACCGATTTTAATGACTTAGGCTTCCTGCATCAGGGCCAGAAAGTGGCTGGGGAAGCCAGCGCTTAATGCAGTTTAATCTGGTCTTGCCAGAAAATGCCGTCAATGGCGATTAGGCATAGTGCCGCGCCGGCCAAAGCATAAGTGCCGATATAGTGAGTCAGGATGCTGGTAATGCCAGCTCCAGCCGCAAAACTCAGGATAATGGTACCGATCACAGCTGCGGATTCGCGGCTTTTTTGCTGGCCGCGAATGAAGCCATCATAGAGATTCTGAGCAGCTGTCCGGAGATTGCCGGTCATCATTAATGAAGTAAACGGACCCCCGCGTAACCGGCGGAACTCCTGAAGTTGAGCGGCAGCAATGAGCGAGACCATGGCGCTGGCGACCAAGTCAGGCAACCAGCGGCCTAGCAGACTGACGAGCAAAATTAATCCGATTTCGTAACGAACGATCCAACGTTGTTCGCTCAAGGGATGCTGACGTTTATCGGCTTGCAGCTGAATGGCCCGTGCCGCCATCGTGCCGAACATGAAGGCCAGGATCGGTACGACATAGCGAATCGCCGTATACCATTGTGCCTGACTAAGATGCACACCTAATAGAATGACATTCCCGGTCTGCAAGCCAGCAAAAACTTCGCCATGCAGCAAATAGGTAAACGCATCAAAACTGCCAGCAGCGCCGGTAAGCAACGTGCCGATTAATAGACTTTCATGGATAGGCTGATCTTTGGTTTGCATATGGATTGCCGCCTTTTAATGATAATGTGTGAACCGCGCAACTTATTGTACCCAAATTCGCCATCTTGACAACGAAAATGCCTCGTTGGCCTAGCTATTGGTGAGAATTGCAGGTGTTTCTTAAATCAGACATGTTGGGTTTACGCCACTAAAAACCCCGGCTAGCCGAGTTTGCTGGCTGCCGGGGGTAGTTTGTTCTATTGGGATGCGACTAAGTAAATAATAACAACCGGCATGACCACAGTGTTAGAGAGCCATGCTTGGTTGATCATTATCGGATGATTATTTTTTATGGTCCTCGGCGGATTCTGGTGGGAATGCCAGGACAGTGCCACCACCAAGGTTTTTAGTCATGGCGTGGAAATTTGTAACAATTTTAAAATTCAGCTCCGAAGCATTCTGTCGGTCTTGCTCTGCATAGTCAGTAATGGTCAGTAGCGCAGAGTTTTCGTAAACTTTTTCGATTTTCCCGGTGAAAGGCGCTTCCATGTCTTCCTTAACCTGACAAACAACAGCGTCTCCGAGATGTAATTTTTCTTTTTCCATAATGCCTCCAGCCTTTCAAAAATTCCCAACATAAGTGGCATATTATAACATTCGTTCTCCAATAGCAAGGTACTAGAGGCGGAAAGTTTCAAAATCCTAAAAATATTTCTTGATTTTTTGAAAATGACCGCGCCGCCAGCAGAGGGCTTTTCAAAAACGGCCTAAAAGTGGTTATAATGGAATAAAATAGAAAGGACGAAATTAGTCATGGCAGCTAGCAACACAACGATCGATCAACTGAATGAGGCGGCACAACAAACCGCACTGGAAACTTTTGCAAAATTTTACCTTAACCGGTTCTTTGGAGCGGGGTTAGACGTTTTCTCCCAGCTTGATAAGCAAGGTGATTTGGCCGATATTAACCATTATCTCCTCGACAACCGTACTTTGACGCGGGAGGAATTGACGAGCGGCTTGTTGACGCATCGGTCAGGTAATCTGCTGGATCTTCTGAAGCAGGTTAAGGTTAAGTACAATGCACAAGGCGCTCCGGAAACACCATGGCAAGAATGGTATGCTGCGCAGATTGATAAGCTGCCGCAGGGACTTTAAGCGATGATTGCGATAAGCGTTTGGTTTAAGCGTTTATTGGAAACGTATTTGAAATGATTGATAGATGAGTGTTAAAGAGAATCGGTCATAGAAACTTGTGATGTTTCTATGGCCGATTTCATGTAAAGGTTCGTTCACGATAACGCGTTCGTCGGCGCAGGGGTCTGCGTGTAAGGACCTTGGTCGCAATGGCCTAAGCCCGGGCCATCACGCCCAAGGCCGCTTACACTCCGACCCCTAACCGCGCCGGCTCACGCTCACTATAACGCGTTCGCTGGCGCAGGAGCCTGCGTATAAGGACCTTGGTCGCAATGGCCAAACCCGGGCCATCACGCCCAAGGCCGCTTATACTCCGGCTCCTAAGCGCGCCAGCTCACGCTCAGCCAAAAGAGAGGAAGTACCCATGGCCAAATACTTAATCGTAAGTGATATTGACGGGACGTTAACGGCCAATCATCATGATGTCACAGCAAACACAGCTCAGGCATTGGAAAATGCGGTGGCGGCGGGCGCGGCTTTTTATGTTGCGACCGGGCGCATGCATGCGCTGGCGGAAGTTGTCGCCAAACAGTTTCAGCCCGACGCCAGCATTATCGCTTCTAATGGCGCCGTGTATGACTTTTCCGGTGAACGGGTGCATCACACACTTGGCGAAGACGCATTGACGGCAGTTGAAGAAGTCAGTGCCGATTTGAATCTTAACGCCTTGTACTTTAGCGATGATACCGTTTATTTCACCGGAACACTGCCGCCCGCCATTGAAGCAGCCGCCCGCAAGTTTGCGCCTAAATCGGTTGAAATTAAGGTGGTCGGTGTGCCATCGATAAAGGAACTATTGACCCACGCCGCGGTGATTACGAATGGCATTATTTTTGGCCCCGGTAATACGAGCGCTTTGGATGCTGGCAAAACAGCCCTGGAGGCGCGTGATGTTTTGCATGTCTCGGCCTCAGAACATACGAATCTGGAGCTAATTCCCAAGCATGTCGATAAGGCCAATGCTGTGCGCGAATTACAGGAAAAGACCGGCATTGCACCGGACCATACGATTGCTTTTGGCGACGGCCTTAATGATTTAGGGATGTTGCAAGCCGCTGGGGTGAGTGTGGCCATGGGCAATGCCGTGCCCGAAGTCAAGCGCGTTGCCCGATATGTGACCGATACCAATGTCGATGACGGCGTGGCGCATTTTTTGACGGAATTTTTTGAAAAATAAATTTTTATGGAGAAAACAGGGTTTCCAGTTGCTTGTTTGTTGAACGTTTGCCACGATAGAGATAGTGGCAAACGTTTTTATTTTGTAACTGTCTATCATTAACGCGTTCGTCGGCGCAGGAGCCGGCGCACGCTCACTAACAACTAGGGGGGCTTTGTTCATGTATCATGCAGCGACTGATCGTTATGCGAAGATGCCGGTTCGTCATGCCGGTAAGACAGGGTTGATGTTGCCGGCAATTTCTTTAGGATTGTGGCAGCATTATGGCAATCTGGATCCGTTTGATTCGCGGCGTTCGGTGATTCTGGATGCGTTTGATCATGGTGTTTTTCATTTTGATGTTGCCAATCATTATGGTAACGGCGATGTTGATCCGGGATACGGTTCGAGCGAAACGCTGTTGGGACAGATTCTGGCAACTGATTTGAAGGATTATCGTGATGAACTGGTGATTAGCACGAAGGTCGGCTATGAAATCCACCCAGGCCCATATGGCATCGGCACTTCACGCAAAGCCGTCATTCAAGGGCTGAATGACTCCCTCAAACGGTTGCGTCTGGATTATGTCGACATTTATTATGCACATCGTTTCGATGACACGGTGGCGTTGGAAGAGACCGTCAATGCGCTTGATCAAACCGTGCGGGATGGCAAGGCTTTGTATATCGGGATTTCCAATTATGATACGGAGCAGACCAAAGAGGCCATTGCGATGTTTAAAGACCTGCATACCCCGTTTGTCTTGAACCAGTTTAGTTACAACATGTTCAATCGCGAGGCAGAAACTTCCGGCCTGACGGATGCCCTGAAGGCGAATGGCGCTGGGTTGATTGCGTATGGCCCATTATCAGAAGGATTATTGTCTGATCGGTATCTTAACGGCATTCCGGATAGCTTCCAGATCCACCGTACCAACAAAGGCACTTTTGCAAAAGGTAAGGATGCCGTGGTTAAGAAGCTCAATGACTTGAACAAGATTGCCCAAGGACGTGGCCAGAAGTTGTCTCAGATGGCGTTGGCATGGCTTTTGCGTGATCCGGTCGTGACGAGTGTAATTATTGGTACGACCTCGGTTGAGCATCTGGAAGATAACCTCAAGGCGACAGAACATCTGACGTTCACGGCCGAAGAGGTTCAGCAAATTGATGATATTTTGAACGCATAAGGCGCAATCGTTTCGCGCTGGATATAAAAAATCGGCTCTAGAGATGATCTCCGGAGCCGATTTTGTTTGTTCTTATTTAACGTGAAAAGCCGCCAGATGTGCCGCTAAGTATTTGGCGGTTTCGCCTTGGCCTTGACGGGCGATGGCTTGTGGCGTGCCGGCTGCCATGACTTGGCCGCCTTCAGCCCCGCCTTTTGGTCCTAAGTCCAAGACGTAATCGGCATTGGCAATAACATCTAGATCGTGTTCAATGGCAATGACGGTTGCGCCGGTTTTTAAAAGGCGCTGGAAAACTGCGACTAATGTTTGAACATCAAGGGGATGCAGCCCAACGGAAGGTTCATCGAAGACGAATAGCGTATCTTTTTGGGAACGGCCCATGTGTGCGACCAGCTTAAGTCGTTGGGCCTCGCCGCCGGATAGCGTCGGTGTGCTTTCGCCTAAATGCAGATAACCCAGTCCCATGTCGTGGAGTGTCTGCAAGGTATGGGCGATTGCCGGTTCCTCTTTGAACACCTTGAGTGCGGTATCGACGTCGAGATCCAGCAGGTCGGCAATGCTGCGGTCGTGCCATTTGATTTTTAAGACTTCGGGATTGTAGCGGCGACCATGGCAGGTGGGACAGGTTTGCTGCATATCCGGCAAATACTGAATATCCAGATTAATGACGCCAGTACCACCACAGGTCGGGCAAGCACCCGCCTTGACGTTATAGGAGAAGTGACTGCTGGTATAGTGCTTGGCTTTGGCGTCTGGCAAAGCGGCGAACAGATGGCGCAGGTGATCTAGAATATCAGTGTAAGTGGCAACGGTTGAACGCACATTTTTGCCAACCGGCGTGGCATCAATGGCGACCACGTGCCGAATGCCACCGCTTTTGAGGTCACGGACAAAAGTCGGTCCGGGTTGATCTTTCGTTGCCGACAGTGCCGGGACTAATGCATCGAAAATGAGCGTCGACTTGCCAGCGCCAGAGAAGCCGGATACGACGGAGAAGCAATTAATCGGGAAGGCGACATGCAAATTGTGCAGGTTGAAGCGATCCGTCACGGTTAGCTGCAATTGCTTGGCCTTGGCAACTGCTTCGGCACCAGCTTGCGGGCGGACGATGAGTTGGGTTTTGCCGGTTAAAAATGGGGCAATTAACGAATGCGGATTACGGCTAATGGTGGCGGGATCCCCCTGATCGAGAATGCGACCCCCGTCAACGCCGGCACCCGGGCCGATTTCGACAATTTGATCCGCTGCGTTGATGATCGCCGTGTTGTGATCCACGACCACCAGTGAGTTGCCTTGATCAACCAAGCCGTGCATCACTTCCAATAAACCGGCAACATTGGCGGCATGTAACCCGATAGAAGGTTCGTCGAGGACGTACAGGACGCCGGTTGTTTCGGTGCGTAGTGTTCGACTGAGCTGGATGCGCTGCAATTCACCGGTGGACAACGATGCAGCAGCCCGGCTTAACGTCAGGTAACTCAGGCCCAAATCCATGATCGGCTTAAGCAGCTGCGTCAATTCTTTAATGATGTCGTGCGCCAATGCCTGCATATTTTCCGGCAACCACTGGTAGATTTTCGGGATAAAGGCAGAAAGCTGCGTCAGGGTCATGTCGCTGACTTGCGCGATGTTTTGATCAACCAAAAGTTGTGACAACAGTTTTGGTGCGAACCGGCTGCCATGACAGGTCGGGCAAACGCCGAACTCATAGAACCGATTCAGACGCTGGATCGCGCGTTCATTCTTGGTGGTGGCTAAAGAGTCTTCGACCGCATTGAAGGCATTTTCGTATTGGGCGTGATCCATATGGAAAACTCTGCCTGTTTTGCTGGGGATGTTGATGGCGTATTTTTTCCGTTGACCATGCCAAACCTGTTCCTGTTGGTCTTTAGGCAGATCCTGAAAAGGGGTATCGATGTCAATGCCGATTGCCTGGGCGACGTATGGCATGAAGTTGCGTCCGGGCAGCCGCCATGAGGCAACGGCGCCTTGGCGAATGGTCAGCGTTTGGTCGGGGATGAGGCGATTGGCCGCCAGCGTCCGCGCTTGACCCGTGCCGCCACAAGTTGGGCATGCGCCAGTCGAATTGAAGGCAAAATCCTCTGCCGCAAAGGCCATAAAGTGAACCCCGCAAGTCGGACAGGTGATCATACCCATCCCGCTTTCGCCATCATTTGGCAGATCCATGGCCTTGGCAATATCAAGTGTCGGCGGAACGCGGTGACCATTTGGACAAACCGGTGAGCCGAGACGCGAAAACATCAGGCGAATCACATTTAAGGCTTCCGTGGCGGTGCCAACGGTTGAGCGAATGCCAGGCACAACCGGCCGCTGTCTGAGGGCGATCGCACTGGGAATATGCTTGACCGAATCAGCCGCCGCCGGACTTGTCTGCCCTAATCGCCGGCGCGTATAAGTCGACAAAGCGCTCATATACCGCCGCATGCCTTCCGCGTACAAAACGCCCATCGCCAGCGAACTTTTACCGGAGCCTGAACGACCGGTAATCGCCACGAGTTTGTTTAAAGGAATATCTACGTTAAGGTGTTTCAAGTTGTTGACATAAGCACCGCGAACACTGATATGATCTGGAATTACCATCGGATCAGACTCCTTTGCCGGAATTAGTAAACTGTTTAAGGTTGAGTGATATGTCACTATGGGTTTATTGTAACGCAGAGGCAGATAGGGGCAAATTTGCATAGTCTGAGAGAGAAAAGGAAACCGAGCTTAAGAATGGAAATCGCCAAGAATATCCGAATATAATCGTCAGTGTAAAAACACCTGTCTCACAGGGAATAATGGTTCACGTGGAAGGAAAATCTGCGAAACAAAATGCTAAATAGGTATGTTAACCGTGTCGGCGCCACCCGTATTCCTATTTGTTGATACTCTGTCACAACGAGAGAAAATAGCGATGAAAAAGAAGATCAAAAAAATCAGGGAAAAGCCTCTCCAGTCGTTAGCGATCATTTTTGGCGCGATTGTTTGGGCCTGGATAGTTTTAAAATTACCGATTTTAGGAATTTCTGTTTTTTTAATATTCCTAATTTTGGCAATCATGACTTTGTTGTAATTGGCGACACATGTCAATGGAGTCCCATATTCAAATAATTTTGATGGGGTGCTAAGCTCCTTGTTAGCGGTCTTCTTAACAGGGGATCGCTTTTTGTCACTTTATCTGCCAGCTCTAATTTCAATTTAAAAAGCCTCACGCAAGCACTGCGTAAGGCGGGATTGCCAAACGTGACCGATTGGCTTATTCTTCGACTGCGACACCGGTGGCCTGGCTGAGCAGTTTGATGAGTTTGAGGTATTTCTTTTCACCCAATTCGTTGTACAGGCGCTCGAGGTTCCCCATGTATTCGGGCCCCAGATCCTCGACAGCGTCTTGTCCCGCTTCGCTGAGGACGAGTTTGAAGCTGCGGTAGTCGTCCGGGTCAGGCTGCTTGTCAAGCAACCCGCGGTCAAGCAACGGCCCGCTGGCTTTGGTGATGGCAGCTTTGGTGACATGCATCTCCTTGGCAAGACTCGTCGGCGTTTTTGGTGTCAGGTCCGTGGCCATCCAGAATAGCAGATTTTGCTGATTCAATGGGATGTCCGAAGATGACACTGGTGAGAAAAGTCGGTGGAATTGGTTAACCGATTGACTCGCCGACAAACAATGCTTTTTCATTTTAAAGTTCCCCCTTTTACATAACCTCTTTATACTTTAAGTATGAACTCTCGAGGTTAAGCCATGCAACAAATAGGGTAGCTTATCGGTTAATTAGTTCAGGTAATCACATTTGAAAGATTGGAAGGTGCGCTACATGATTGATTGGCAAGCGTTGACAGCCTATGCGCGCTCCGTCTCCGCACAGGATCACAGCGGTCATGGCTTCGACCATATTGAACGGGTGATCGCGATGGCCAAGCGGCTGGCCGCCGAAACTCCAGGCGTTGATTCGGCCGTCGTTGTCGCAGCAGCCACGATGCATGACACTTATGACGACAAATTGGTTAACGATGTCGCTGCGGCAAAATCAGCGGCGCGTCATGCGATGGCTGCAGCCGGTTTGACGGACGAACAGATTCAAGCAGTTATTGCAATTATTGACCACATGTCCTTTAAAGCCAATTTAGGGAAGCGTCAGCCGTTGTCCCTGGAAGGCCAGCTGGTGCAGGACGCGGACCGATTGGACGCTATTGGGGCAATCGGCATCGGCCGCGCCTTTATGTACGGTGGCGCACATGGTGGTCGCATGTATGATCCGGAACTGGCACCGCGAACAGCGTTAACGCCAAGCAATTATCGCACGAAAGAAAGCACTGTCATTAATCATTTCTATGAGAAATTGCTGAAGCTAAAAGATCAACTGAATACGCCGGCAGCCAAGCAACTTGCTGAACATCGGCAGCGGGTGATGGAAGATTTTTTGGCGGAATTTAAGGCTGAGTGGCGTGGCGAGCGATGAGCAGAGGAATGTAGTGTGAACAAGTAACCAAATAGTAGGTTAGCAAGAAATAGAACGTGGCAGAGGACTAAGAAGACCTACTTCCTGACCACAGCATATAAAAATTCCCCCAAGATATAATGAAAAATCATATTTGGAGGAATATCTTTGCTTTTCAGTTCTTATTTCTTTCCCATTTCGGCCAAAAGACTCAACGTTCCGAACGAGTATTGAACGGTCTTTTTACGAGAAAACATGGCAATACACCTAGTTATTACTGAACTTTCTGACTTTCTTGTTGTAATAAATGAACCAGACAACGGTTAGCAGAGAAAAAAGGGCAGATAACAGAGCAAGTAGCTTATTACTGCTGTTAAGTAGATCCAATCCAAGAAAAAGTATGGTCATCACTAAAATGATAAAGCCGGTGACTCGATATTTTATCAACAAATATTCCTCCTTTGGTAACAGCATCTGAATGTCACAATAAACGGCACAGTTTTCGTGGTAATTGCAACGATTAGTCTTATAAGATGGGACTCATTTTATGTAAGGGGGCAGACTTAAACTTAGAACCGTGATGAGGTTACCTAATTGATTGCTAGTGACTGATAAAAGTGCCCTTATACCTTATAACGATCGTTGCTTACCGACAATAATGGCATTATGTACCTCATGCAGGTATAGGTCAAGGCAGGATTTCTACATCTAAACTAAAACGTTAAAGTTGAATATCCGCTAAAATCCCCATACATTGGGATCCTTTAGTATCAAAACAAACACAAACTGAACCGCGGCGCATAGTTGAGCCGACCCAAAATATACGAAGAAATGTTTATGTCCACGTCAAATCTACAACAGATGCAGCATGATATTCACCTAAAAACTCAACACCTTTTAAAATTGGTCCATCGTTCTAACGCCCAACGTCAGGCAAATGCGCAAAAAACACAATAGCACACGAAAATAATGAGCAACGATTGTTATTATGAGAATTCGATGCTATTATTTGCTTATTCTAATATTCCAATGCGTTGATTGTGACATTGCTCGGCGTGTCAGTTTGCATTTCCGGCATAGACGGATCGTGTTTCTTGTGAAAAGAGGCCTTTTCAGTGACTTTTCGACAGTATCTTTTCCGACTAAAATGGCGGTTTGGTTTGTTTATTTTAATGTATGGCGTCATGATTGCTGCACTGACTGCGGTATCGGTTTTTACCGGGAACATGATCACGGCATTGACGCAATTTAAGGTTAATGCGTTCGTGACTGCGGCAATCGTGATGGTCGTAGCGACGATTTTGCAATTGATCGTGCAGACGTTGGTCAACATTTATCAGATCTCGCTCCAACGCCGGTTGAACAATGATATTCGCACGGAGATCACCAAGAGCATTGCGAAGATGCCGTTTGAACAGTACCATTCCCGGTCAGATGCGGTTTATACTTCGTGGATGACCAATGATGTCAACACCATTAATACCCAGGGGCTACGCAATGTCGCGTGTCTTATTCAGGCAAGTTGGCAGGTGGTTCTCAGTATTTTCGTTTTGTTGACGTATGATGCTTCGCTGTTTATCACGACACTGGTTTGCGCCGTGCTCTTAATCACGGTACCGATGATTTATCGCAAAAAGCTAAGCGCCGCCGCGGCAACATGGAGTCAGGAAAACGAGAAGTTAACCAATCGATTGACCGACATCCTCGAAGGGTTCAATACGCTCTTCATGGCTAATCGGCGTCACGTCATGGTGGAGCGGGTGCAGCAGGCTTCGGATGACGCGGGCCATGCGCAGGTCGGTTACATTCAGTTCAATATGGCCACTCAGTTTTTGATCAATTTGGTTAACTTGGGGAGCCAGCTATTTTTACTGATTCAGGCCGGGTTACTTGCTTACAATCACATCATTCCAGTTGGCGCGGTAGTGACGATTCATTCTGTCGCAGGAACGACATTTAGCGGCTTGACGCTAATGAGCTTCGCGCTGACCACTGTCAAGTCAGTTGCCCTGATTTTCGATAAGTTTGCCAAGGCGGTTCCGGCTCAGCAAGAGGCGAAAAAGCCTGTGACTCCGCTGACTGAAGCTATTAAGCTGCAAAATGTGACCTTTACATACCCGCATAAAAAAGAACCGGTCATTAATGATCTGAACATGACGCTGCAGGCTAATCAAAAAGTGGCGCTTGTCGGGCCATCCGGGCGGGGGAAAACGACCTTGTTGCGACTTATTAGCGATGTGCTGGCCGATTATCGCGGTGAGATCACCTGGGATGGTCACAATTACCGGCAGCTTGATCCGCGTTCTTTACGGGATCAGATTACTTACATCGAACAGGCTCCGTACATTTTTAACGACACGCTGCGGTTTAATTTAACCCTGGGACGACAAGTGGATGACAGCGTGTTACAACAGGCCATCAAAGGTGCGCAATTGACTGAATTTATGAAGCACCAAGCGCAAGGGTTAGATACGGTGCTGGAACACAATGGCGGTGATTTGTCAGGTGGGCAGAAACAGCGCATTGCCTTGGCACGGGGACTGATCAGACAAAGCCGGCTCATCATCAGCGATGAAGGCACCGCAGCACTGGACGCCAAAGCTGGGCTTTCCATTGAAAAGCTGCTGGTATCACTGCCGAAAACAACATTGATTATGGTGACTCATAATCTGCGTCGTGAAATTAAAGATCAACTTGACCGCGTGATCACGGTTTGAGGCGATTTTGTCGGGGCGAAAATTGAGGTCTGTCTGTTGCCCATTGTGGTGAGCACGAGTCGATGGCTACACTTAGAAACACGTTGGAATTCAGTGGCCTTGGCAGATGATTTAGAGTGTTGGTTCATTGATGCTTCGTTAATATTCTGTGTGGAAGCGAGAGGCCGAAAAGAGGCCACAGGGATGTGTCCCGATGGCCTCAATGTAGTTCGGATGACTTAGGGCAATTAGATCTCCCTAGCCTGCTCAGCTTCGAACTGAACATGACGACTTTTCTGGAAATTCAATGCAGCTCCAATTAGGTTGGCATCATTATGAAAATAGCAACATTTGACAGAAGGCATGATCTCTTCAACGCCTTCTTTTTTTAATTGCTCAAATAATCGTTTTGAAAGCTCATTTGCTAACGCTGGACGCTGGGAAATGCCACCGCCTAAAACGATCAATTCCGGATCAAACATGACTTGAACATTGTATAGATTCTTTGCCATGATCTGATACATTTCGTCTAGCAGCACGGTTGCGAGTTTATCACCATTTGCTGCTAACGCGTAAAGTGCTTTCCCGTCAATACAATCATTGGTTTGCTTGGAATAAGCATTTGCGGTTTTGACTAAGGTACCTTTTTGACTGAAGATTTGTGCGCTTTGACTTTTCAACAGACCGAGTTCGCCGCCAAATAGATGGCTTCCTTTGTATAATTCACGATTAACAAAGAGGGCACCGCCTACGCCTGTGCCTAAGACCACGAAGGCAATATTTTGCGCTGCTTTGCCAACGCCTAGTTCTACTTCAGCAATCCCGGCACAGTTAGCGTCGTTTTCGATCGTCACGGGCAAGTTAAAGTGTTGTTCGATTTCGTCAAAGATCGGTCGTTGATGGATGTACGGTACGGCACTGATGCCGAGTATCTTGCGCCGGTCTTGGTCAACTGCTCCCGGTGCACTGATGGCAATTCCTGTGAACTCGCGCTTGGCATCATCCATGATAGTCGCCATATTATCTAATAATTCGTCAAATGTGGTTGGTGTTGGAAAAGCGGCAACCGCGCTTAACTGTTGTTGCTCCCAAGTGCCATACTTTACGGTTGTTCCGCCAATATCAAATACGGCAAGACTCATTTTTCATCACCTAAAATCCATTGTTTTCACTGACCTGCTTCATCCATCGGCCACTCTTCTTTACTGACCGTTTACGTGTTGCCAAGTCCAGTCGATAAAAACCATAACGATTTTTGTAACCATTCAACCACGACCAGCAGTCAACAAACGTCCAAGCATGATAGCCAAAACAATTGCTGCCTTCGCGGATACCCTGATGTAGATAACTCAGATGTTCTTTCATAAAAGCGATGCGATAATCGTCTTCGATCTCGCCATTGGCATTCATGAAAGTTTCTTCCGCTGCCACGCCCATTCCATTTTCACTGACATACCAAGGTTTGTTGTGGTAGTCGTTTTTCATCATCATCGCGACATCATAAAGAGCTTCTGGATAGATTTCCCAACCGCGGTGAGGATTGATCCTTTTATCGGGCCAATCATATGGCTGATAGAAATCGTCCGGCATTTGCGCAGGCGTTTTGGGCTTTTCCTGAGCTTGAACTCGACGCGGTTGGTAATAATTTAAGCCGATGAAGTCCACAATATTGCCCTTAATCAGCGCGTGGTCTTCAGACTTTGTCGCCGGCATGAGTTCGTTTTCTTTTAATAGTATCAGCAACTCATCAGGAATGGTGCCTAAGACAGCAGGATCTAAAAAGCTGCGAGTATTTAATAGATCCGAGCGCTGAGCAGCCAATACGTCTGCTTCCGTGTCGCTTTTAGAATACGTGGGCGAGATGTTCAAAATAATCCCGATTTCACCTGTCTGGGTCACTTCTTTAAACGCTTTGACCGCAGCTTTATGTGCTAGCAAAGTATGATAACCAACTTGAACGGCTCGCTTGAAATCAACAACAGCCGGATAATGATATTGATAAAGATATCCACACTCAACATGGACAAGCGGCTCATTGAATGTTGTCCATTTATTGACAAGATCGTCGAACAATTCAAATGCCGTCCGTGCATAAAACGCAAAGGCGTCAATGGATTCTCGGTTTTCCCATCCGCCGCGGGCCATCAACCACATTGGGGTGTCAAAATGGAAAAGATTGATGATTGGTTCAACCCCATGATCGCGCATCGCTGAAAAGTATCGCCGATAAAAGGCCACGGCTTCTGGATTGACGGTCTTCCCATCCGGCAATAGACGCGCCCAGGAAATAGATGTTCTAAGTGAGTTTAGGCCAATCGCTTGCATGTTCTCACAGTCTTCTAAGTAATGGTCATACACATCAGATGTAATTTCAGGCCCTTGATGGTGGTAAAATTTTTCCGGTGCTGTTTGAAACCAGTGGTCCCAGATCGTGGCAGTTTTGCCGAAATTTGAACTTTGACCTTCTGTTTGCGGTGCCGACATTGCAGCACCCCACAAAAAGTTATCTGGAAAATTCTTCATGTTTCCTCCGCTTACTTGTGCAAGATTTGTTCCGATACCAGCCACTGTGAAAGGGAATCAGCATATAAGTGAATATATCTTTCGTAAACCATATCCAGCTGAATGAGGATCGGAATTTGGGGTGAGATATTGCCTAAGGCTTCCTCTTTGGTAAGGCTGGCAGCGAGCAACGTTACATCTGAATGCGGTATCAGATGCGAATATCGATTAGACGTGATCAGTAAAACCGGAATGTTCTTTTGTTTAGCAATCTTCATCGCTTCCAGCAAATCCTCGTCATCACCTCGTAAGCTGGCAACGACAATTAATTCATCTTCGTTGGCGAAGTTTGCCGACATCAGAATCGAGTTCTCATCAGCGATCACACGGACATACTTGCCGACTCGGGAAAACTTAAACTGAAAATCAGCAGCCGCATAAGAATTGAAGCCTTTGCCAAAAAAGTGAATAATTTTATGCTGATGGAGTCGTTCACAGAAAGCATCAATGACCGCTTGCGAGTAATTGCTATCACTGCGGGTTGCAAGTGAATGGTAAGCTGCCGTTATCTTTGATGATACCGACAAATTAGTGCTGTCATTGTTTAAAGAAAGCTTGTATAGAAAAACCAGTTCTTTGTAATTTGCCAGGCCGATTTTCTTGCAAAATCTTGTGATCGAAGATTTTGATACGGCTAGATGCTCAGATAACTTATCAATAGTCATCGTCGGCTGCTTACTTAAATGGTAGTCTGCTATCACCTGCTCAACAGAGGTAAAATTCAACCGACAGGACTCTATTAAAATAAAGATATCTTCTTGCATTCGTTTTCCCCTCAATCAACGATATGAATCGTCTTTATTTCACCCGGTTTAAAGGTTCCTAAAGGAATCGTATCATTTTCCCTTGTTACGGAGACAGGATGACCTCTTAAATCAACAAAGGTATAACGCAGTCCACAGACACCCTTAATATTTCCGCCATTAACTTCTTGGTGGCAGTCCGGATTATAGACTCGAATATCAAAACCCGGTTCATCCGTGCTTTTGACTAATGCACTGAAAACAAGAGTATCACTGTCAAGGGTAACGCTTTCTGGGACGGTCACTTTGTGGGGTAAAGGATTCGACACAAAGTATTTAAGTGTAGTCGTAAAGCGATTCATTTCTTGGATCTGATAATAGGGGTTGCTAATCGCATAATCGAGGTAATCTTTGGCTAACTGCGCCGGCTTAAAGTCATGGTCTAACTGAAGTGCAAATTTGAAATGCATTCTTTTCTGTAACTGGCTATCTGGCGTGGGGATGGCTTTGAATTCATTCCCTGAGGCGACGCCCGGGCGTCTCAGCAAATCCGGGCGTCCGAGATAACCCACCGAACGAAATAACGTCAATGCAATCGTTTGAAACTTATTGCCGATCAATTGATACTCTTTCATCCCTTTACTGAATACTGTCCAGCTAGAGCCCGGACCATGACTGTTAACATACGTCAGCATCGGAAAGATCGCGGTTGGCTCTTCCCGCCATCCTTGCGCTTGCCAATCATTGATATGGGGATCCTCCACCGGACGCTCGATCGTACCGAAAGGGGTGTCTGCATAAGAAACCGCATTCTGATTTGGCGTCTTGATTAGCACCCTCAGGCGATGGTCACAGGCACGATTATCGACTTCCAAATGAAATTGGATTTGATGGCTTCCTTTCAGTAGCTCAATCGTTAATTGATATGGCAACTTTTGGGTTCTTTTTTGGGCTTCACGTTCCTGAGGATCTTTCGCAACCTGCCATGTACCGGTAAAAATGAACTTTTCCACTAACTGATTCTTGGTTGTCTTACAAGTTGCATCGGATAAATTCAAACGATACCGATGATCTGCGTACGGCGGCGAATAATCGTAGGTGTCGCCTTCATCTCCGCTGTCTTCAAATGCCAGAAAGTGCTTATAGCTTGTTTTTTCCTTGCGATCCATCAAAGTCAACTCGCCGGCTTCAAGTGTCACTTGATAGTCGTCGTTCGCAATTGAAGCACAGACAGCTTCGGTTGGCGATGCTACTGATGACGCTTGGTGTCGCTCAACGACCTGATACGTCGCGAAACTCAGCGGTGGTAGTTCCACCTCGACTAAGCCTTCATGGACAAAATAAACACTGGCGGGACTATCAGTCTTTGTTTCTCGGCGAATCGAATCATTGGATTCCTTTCGCGTATGGCTGGGCTCAAAAGGAATTGTGACGCCGTCTTTTTCAATCGAAATCGCCGCAAACGGTGTCGAAATAGCGCATTTTATTACTTTTTTGGTTTTCCATGGTAATGTGTTGAAAATTACCAGTTCACCATCGACTACCTGCAAGCGCGATTCGGAAATCTTCCTAGTCAGGTAATCAACTAACGAATAGGAGAGCTGATCCGCCTCGTTAAAGCGTTCTGTAATGATTTGATTCGTTTTGTCGCTATTGCATCCGCCAGCAGAATCGTGGGCATGGTTTTTATTCAACAGTTTCCAGATTCGATCTAGCAAGCCTTTTTTATAAGGGATCCCGCATTTTTCTGCCATCACCATTAAGGGTTCCGCTTGGTAAATCATGCGACGCTCCACTTTGTCATTCAAATACTTATGATCATAACGGGAAGAGTAAATCGAGCGATGGATTTTAGAAACCGTGCTAGCGGTAAATTCACCTGAGACCGTTGGCAATTTATTGTCTTTAATCGCCTCGAAAAAAGCTGCATAATGACTTTCTTCCAGTTCTGTATCCGGAAGTGCTTGCTGGTATAAACTAATTCGTTCACGTAGATTAAAGTCAACATATCGTTGATCACCGCCCACGGGCAAAACCAGATCATCTCCAGTGGCACCATTAGCAATCGTGTCTATGAGTGCAGGTGCATCGTCTGAGTAAATTAAGCCAACTCCAACAAAATAACCGTCTTTGATATTTGCCGCTAAAACAGACGAGCCATCTTCCGCTTGCCAGTGAAATTCACGTTTTGTCGTGACATCGCTGGGCACCCCACGCCAGAAAACTGCTTGCTGAATACCAACGCCGTTATAAATTTTCGGCATATCCTTACTTTGCCCAAAAGAATCAGGCAAATAGCCGATATTCATATAACCTCCCAACGATTCCGCTAAAGTCATACCTAGATTCAGGTTTCTGACAATTGATTCACCGCGAACGATCAATTCATCGGTTTGTGTATACCAAGGGCCAATCGCGAGTTTTCCGCTTTTGACTAATGCCATTAAACGCGCTTTTTGGGTTGGAAAACTGGTTAAATAATCGTCCAAGATGCTCATCTGCCCATCTAGCAGATAGTAATCAATTTGCCGATTCTCCAGTGCCCGCATGACTTCATCCAGATGATAAGCCAGTTGAACAAAGGATTCGTTGGTGGTGAAATACCATTCAAAATCCCAATGTGTATGATGGATGACATGAACTTTTCTTTTCACTTTTTGAATTAACCCCTAAATTCGATTTGATCAATGATCGCCGTCAACTGTTCCGGATCGTCTTGTTGTAAAAGTCCTGTTCTAAAGTTTTGGTCGATCATTTTTCTGGCAATCAAACTCAACAATTTCAAGTGTTCGGTGGCCCCATCTTCCGGAATGGTCAAACCAAGCGCGACTTTAACTGGTTTCTGATCCAATGCCTGCCAGGGAATTGCTTGCTTAAACTTTATCAGAAATAAGCCGGGCTTCTTATTGACGCTGCTTTTGCAATGGGGGATCGCGATATGGTCCTTAAACCCGGTTGTTGCTTCCTGCTCCCGTGCTTTCAAGCATTCAAAATAGGCAGCCTCATCGGATACAAAGCCTGAAGCATAGGCAAACTTTGCAAGGCTTTTGAAAGCCTGTTCTTGCGTCGCTGCCGATTCGTCAAATAAAATATGGCTGCGATTAAATACTTCTCGATTCATAATCTCTACCTGCCTTTTCGTTTAATGAGCTCATCCGATTAGTCTTGCTTGTTCTGATCAACAACGATCACTTGTCCGGTTTGTTTGCGAGTAAAACCGATCAATAGCGCTGCGGTCAAGATGCCCGCACTGACACATAAAATCCATGTAATAAAAGGTAGTGGTTGTTCAATATAACCAATAAATGTTCCTAAGGGCGAACCGATTCCCCCGTAAAACTTGCACCCGGTTGCCGCTACTAAACCGCCAGCAACAGCTGATCCGACCACGTTAGAGAAAATCATTCTGACCGGGTCCGCCGCAACGAATGGAATGGCACCTTCCGTAACGCCGACAATTCCCATGCCAAAAGCGGCACTGGCAGCCACTTTCTCATCTTTAGAGAATTTATTTTTGAAGAGGATGGTTGCTAACCAAACTCCCAATGGCGCAACGGAAATGGCGGCCTGAGTCGCTGTTCCGGGCACAAAGTTTGCACCATCAATACCGTATTTGGTTAATGTGTCTGTAAAAATTGCGGTACCAAAAACCAAGGCCGTTTTATTGATCGGACCACCCAGATCAAAACCGATCATTGCGCCGCAAATGGCACCAATCAAAATCGGAGCGCCTGCATAGTTGTTATTCAGGTTCGTCAAGCCTTTATACATCTCATCCATGCCAATGGCGATCGGACTACCAATGATGTAAAGGACAATCAATGTAATCACTGCCGTTGCAATGAATGGAATGATCATGATTGGCACAATTGGAACAAGCAATTTTGGCCATTTGATTTTCTTCAAGCCCTTAACCATGTAACCAACGATAAAGGCGACAATGATCGCACCGATAAAACCGCCACCTGCTTTGGTGTTAAGAAACTCGGGGTCATTAACGAGATAAGCTCCGATCATGGCCGGCGCAATCGCGGGTTTGTCTGCAATCGAGTTCGCAACAAAGCCCGCAAACAACGGGATCATCAACTTAAAGCCAACTTGACCCACGTAGAACAGCTTCTCCATTAGGAAGCCCATCTGAGTTTTATTATCAAAACCCCACTTGACGATTCGACCTAAGTCATCTTTTTGAAAGGCGTATAAATTGGCAATTGTCAAAATCAACCCCGCGGCGATAACCATGGGTACCATGTAAGAAATGCCGCTCATAATGTGGGTAAAAAAATTGACTTTCTCTTTATCGCTACCTACTTGGATCCGGCCAATTTTCGCACCTTTCTTTCCAAAAACCTTTGCCTCTGAAAACGCCTGATTGATTAATCCTTCCGAATCCTCGATTGCCTGTTTCGACTTTGTGACCAGAAGCCACTTGCCGGTAAATCGGATTGGGTCAATCTTGATATCCGATGCGACAATGACCACATCGGCCTGTTCAATATCCTTAGTGGTCAAGACGTTTTCGGCACCAATCGCTCCATTCGTCTCGACCTTGATCTCATATCCCATTTTCCTAGCTGCTTGTTCAAGCGACTCCGCAGCCATATAAGTATGGGCGATTCCCGCTGCGCAAGCCGTCACAGCAACAATTTTTCTCTCCATATCGGTGGACCTCCGTTTGTTTATTTTCAATATGGAGATTACCTGATTCCCGACTGCAACAAAAGCGCTTTCCTGCTTTTAGGTACTAGTATCAGACTTTCCATTCTCATTGATATTTCTTTCAGGATCCATTAGTGCAATCAGCCCGTTCTTAGTCGACATCCAGACGACTTTTTCCAAAAAAGGCTTGCGAGTGCTGAAGATTTAGTGTACATTAATTAGGCAGTTGTTTTTAAACAACCGAAACATTTGCCGTCTTAGCTCAGTCGGTAGAGCGCATCCATGGTAAGGATGAGGTCGTCGGTTCAAGCCCGATAGACGGCTGCAAATGACGTTGCCTGACAGGTCAGTTGATCTGTTGGGCTTTTTTTCTGCATTTAAACGGGTGGAACGCGAGCGAGCCTTATAACGATCTGCGTGAGCAACGAAAGCCCAAGATTTTGGTGCTCGAGAAATTATTGGTATGATGAAACAGTAACGACTCTCCCTTGAAAGGACGTTAACTTTGAAAATATTCCATTCTTTTTTACAGGTATTAGGTGTCGGCATTGGGTTTATCTTATACTCGTTTGCTGAGTTGGCACTGGTTCGTGGGGAAGTGGCTTGGGGTGCTTATGGCGCGATTGGCGCGTTTGTCATTTCGTTTGGGGTATTGATCGGGCTGTTAATGCTGGTCTATCGCCGGTTGTATCGGCAGCAAGGTCCCTTGACGGTGAAGCATCCGGCAGCCGTTATTTGGCAGGGAATCGGCTTGCTTTTCGTCATTCAGTTAACCAATTCGTTACTGATGCATTTGTTACATACCCCGCAAGCAGCGAATCGGAGCAATTTACTTCATCTGGTGAAAACTTATCCTTGGGGCATTAAGTTACTGGCCGTGGTCGGAGGTCCGATTGTTGAAGAGTACCTTTTTCGCGGCTTGTTGATGAACAGTTTCGGCTCATTACGACAGCGCAAGTGGCAGTGGGTCAGCATTTTAGTCAGTGCTTTTACGTTCGGCTTTGCCCACGTTGTCGGGTCACGGATTGACTACAACCTCTTCATTTACGCCGCGCTTGGTGGCGTCTTGGCCTGGACCTATCTGCGAACCCGCGACATGCGCTATTCGATTGGGTTGCACATGCTTAACAATGCCACGATCCTGTTAGTTTAAATCGTGTGCGGACTGAAAAACGTTGACGGTCGGCTTTGCGGCTGACTGTCAATGTTTTTTAAGTCTCATTCAATTTCTGAATATTATCGATGCAATACATTCATTTAGCTATTGCCAATCATTCTTGTTAGACTCAATGGCATGCGAAGGAGGCTGACATGACAACATTTTTGAAAAAAGTACCGTTACCAATGGCCGGCTTGACACTGGGTCTGGCATCGTTAGGGAACTTATATAAATTAGCCGGATGGCAACTGGCGGGGGATGTCACCGGCATTGTGGCGCTTTTGCTGTTTGCGGTGATTTTACTGAAACTTTGCCTGACGCCACTTCATGCTGCCAAAAGTTTACAGGATCCGATCATCGCGTCGGTGTCGCCGACATTTTCGATGACGCTGATGATTTTGTGCACCTACTTCACGGCTTGGGGGATGCCGGGACAAGTGGCGACTGTTGTGTGGGTGATGGCGGTACTCATTCACTTTGGTCTGATGGCATTCTTCCTGTCCCGGCACTTGCTCACGCAGCAAAAAGCCTGGCACATGATTTACCCGAGTTGGTTCGTCACGTTTGTCGGATTAGGCGTTATTCCAGTGACCAGTGCCCAGTTTGTGCCTGCTTTGGGGCAGCCGCTTTTCTGGATCGCATTTGTCTTGTATGCCGCGTTGTTTCCCGTGGTCGTGCATCGCGTGCGGGTGGTACCATTACCAGAGGCTACCCAGCCACTGTTAACCATTATGGCAGCACCGGCCTCGCTGTGCTTAACCGGTTATCTCGCCAGCTTCAATCGGCCTAATTTCTGGTTTGCACTTGGCATGTTGATCTTCGCCCAAGGCTTATATTTTGGTACGCTCTTCAGCATTCGCCAGTACACGCGGTTGTCGTTTTATCCAAGCTTTGCGGCGTTTACGTTTCCGCTGGTCATCTCCGCAACGGCGTTAACGCGCTTTATCGGCATTTTTGCCAAAACCGGTGTTGCCCATAACCTGTTAAGCGTGGTGCAGTGGAGCGAATGGTTGGTTGCCACGTTGATGTTGATATTCGTCACGGGTCATTACCTGCGCTTTTTGCATCTGAATGTTCGCGCCAGTTGGCAGACCCAGCAAGCGCCGAGTGATACGGCTGATTAATTAGCTGATGATGATGTTGATGATTTAGTCGGCTTTGTTGGCTAAATGCTGGATCGTGTCCACCATGGCTTGCTTGTGCGGCCAGTGAACATCGGGATTTTGCAACAGGTAAAAATGCCGACGAAACTTTGCGCCGATGGTTTGCTGTGGCACTTCTTGGGGGACGATTCGATCTGAAAGCAACGCCTGACCGACCTTGTTTTGCACCAGCGCTCGGAGCATGCTGTTGTTGTTAACGGTCATGAGATGATCGGGTGTGATGCCGGCTTCTTGTAGATAGGCAGTTGTGTAGTAGCGCATGCCGGAGCCTTCCTCGCGCGTGAGCCAGGTACCGGTAGGCCAGCCTGCCACCACCAGTTGATCGGCGCAAAGCGTGGTTCTAACAGCACCTTTTAGCGTTAACGGTTGTTCGATGAATCCTAGATCAAGCCGCCGCGCCTCCATCTGCTTCACCACCTGGAGCGAATTCAAAACGGCAACATTGAATTCCAGAAAAGGAAAGGCTGCCTTCAATCCGCGTGCCAAACTCGGGAATAGGACAACGGCAATACTTTGCGAAATGCCGATATTCAATTCGACCGATGCAGCTGCAGCGGTGTTTTGCATCGCCTGTTTGGTTTTATCCCAGTCAGCAAGCATGTTGGTGCTAAACTCATAGAGAATATCAGCCGCTGCTGTTGGAATAGTGGCACTGCGTTTGTTCCGCTCAAAAAGGGAAACATTCAGCTCATGTTCCAGTTGGTGAATGTGATGCGAAACAGTCGGCTGACTGGAAAACAGCTGCTCGGCGGCCAAGGAAAAGCTGCGGGTTTCATAAACCGCCATGAAGGTTCGAAGCAGATTGAACAAGACGTTGCCTCCGGTGTCTTTTATTTAGAACGTTGATTAAAAGGCTTTCATTGATAAGCTAACATAATATTAGTTGCAAAATCAAATCGGCGCTAACGATCAGGATCAGTCATCGTTAGTGCCGATTTTTGTGAGTATATTACAGAATTGATGGGACAAAATATTAGTGCCAAAGCGGAGCAATCGGAGGCGGGGGCGGGCTCAGTGGTGAGATTGTACTAGCCGGGCGATCTTCCCGGCGTAGTACAAGGCCGAGCTTAGAGACTCTGCTGGTTTTGCAGAGGCTCTAAGTCGTGCCCACCACTCTAGCTTCGCGGTCGCCAGCCCTTGCCCCCGCCGGAGATTGCGGAGTTTGGCGCGACATGGGACTAATTGCAGTCGAAGCAACTAAACCCTTGCCTCCGAAGCATCGCCAGCGTGCCGATAGAGATCAGTCGGCAACGCCGTGATCAGCGGACTAGGCTCGTCCAGTGCGACCAGATTCAAATGGTGCAATGCGCGGGAACACAGGGTATAGAGAATATCGCGATCGGCTTCATTTTGATAGGTTGACGCAGAGACATCCCAACCCACGACCGCATCGAATTCAAGTCCCTTGGCCAGGTAAACCGGCAGAATGACACAACCGCTTTTGAGACTGTGATCGTTCGCAGACAATAACGTGACCGGGGTGTCGAGCTTGAGCGTCGCGTAAAGCTGATCCGCAGTCTGGGCGTCTTTGGTTAAAATCGCCACCGTGCCATCGGCCGTCAACAGCCGTGTGACCAGCTTGGACAGGGCCGCGGCCGCATCCGCGCGCGGAACCGTTAAAACTTCCGGCTTGTCGCCAGCGCGATTGAAGGCTTGGATATGGTCGTGTTCAGGCAACAGGGCTTTGGCAAAATTCGTAATTGGCTGCGTCGAACGATAGCTCTTGTTTAACGTAATGAGCCGAATTTTGTACCCCGCAAAGACGTCTTTGATTTCATGAATGAAGTCACTAGGCTGATAGTTGCTGGTAAAGACGTCCTGCTTGGCATCCCCGAGCAAGGTTAACTTGGCTTTAGGGAACGCGTGCTTCAGGTACAACAATTGCGCCATGCTGAAATCCTGCATTTCATCGACAAAGACGTACTGAATCAGGCTGTTTTGCCCGCTGCCCGTGCTCAGGTCGCGTAGATATAGCAGTGGCGCGGCATCCTCAAGACGCAAGTGATGCGATTCAATCCCATCGGAAAAGGCGGTGATCATGGTCTGCCAAATCGATTCACTGACCGGTGCATCAACCTGGGCCATGAAGTGCTGGTAATCTTGGAACACATCATAGAAGTGATCATTGTAAAGCGCGTCGTAAATCGGGGCAAACGCCTTGGAGACAATGGCCTCTGAGACGAATTGCTGCTCGTCTTCACCGGTAGCAAATTCATGATCGGCGGTTAAGGTTTCTAATTCACTTTGCGATAAATCTGAAACCTGCAATTGCGCCCAGTCCTGTTTGGCTTCCATATGAATGCGAGCATTCAAGCGTTTGATCAAGGCGTTTTTAGTGGCCGTAAACTTGTCGACTGGCTGCATCAGCGCTGGTTGCGACTGGTAAATCTTGGCAATATTAGCGGCGGGAAAGAAGGTTTCACCGTTAAACTCGACATCAATAAAATGCGGCGTGCGGTCCGGGTTTTTGGCAAAGTCATAGATGGCTTCCAAGTAACTTGGGGCTTCTTTGAATCGGCGAATGGTTTCGGCAGCTTTTGGCAAGCCCGCCGCGTCGTGTTCATAGCGTTCGAACAGGGTTTCTACGTGGAGGCCAGTGAAGCGGTTGGCTAAAAATTCAAATAACGTGGCCTGCCGCATGTTCTTTTCACCAAGACTTGGCAACACTTGGGAAATGTAATTGGCGAAAAGTCTATTTGGCGAAAAGAGCACCATCTGATCGGCGTCTAGATCGCTGCGGCTGTGGTACAGCAGGTAAGCAACACGTTGCAGCACGGCGCTAGTTTTACCGGAACCGGCGACCCCTTGCACCACCAGCAAATCACTGGAAGTGTCACGGATAATGTCATTTTGTTCTCGCTGAATCGTTGCGACGATGTTTTTCATGTATTCGTCGGATTGATCGCCAAGAACCGACTGCAGAATTTCATCGCCCACAGTTTCGTTGGTATCAAACATGGTTTTGATATGGCCATGTTCAATTTGAAATTGGCGCTTGTTTTTCAAAACCGCGTGTTGTTCTCCAGCAGGCGTTTCATAGGTGACATCACCGAGGGTGCCATTGTAGTAGATGGAACTAATCGGCGCGCGCCAGTCATACACTAGAAAATCACCGTTCTCATCAATGAACGTCGCTGTCCCGATATAAAGGGTATCTGGCTCACCATCTTCATCGATGTCAATACGGCCAAAATAAGGATTGTCCGCCAGTAGCGTCAGGCGATCACCTTCGTGTTTGAGGATCGTTTCGTTTTCAACGGCCCGCGCGACCATGACTTTTTGCTGCTGAACAGCGGCGTTGGTTTCCATTTGGTCATCGACTTCGGTGACGTTGACTTTCGTGTTTTCACCGTAAGCCCGTTCAATGCGGCTGGTTTCGCGGTGCGCCGCTTCGATTTGCTCATGAATAGCCGCTAACCTTGCCTTCAGCTTCTCGATAACCGCCGTGACGCGTGCTTGTTCTTCTGCTTTAGTTGCATTCTCCATAATAGCGGCGCTCCTCTCGTGTTTAAAATAGTGTCAACAATCTTAAGCCCAGCGGCCTGAAAAGTAAAGCAATGCGACATAACGCTTGTTGTTGCATCGGAAATCAAAGTGGTACACTTATGAATAATTAAAGTAAATGGAGGTTTGACATGGCTGATTTATGGCGGACGGTTTCCGAGCGCCACGTTGAATTGCTCAATGCCTTAGGACAACATATCGAAATATCGCTGATTGCGCTTGTTTTGGCAGTCATCATTGCCATTCCGCTTGCTGTTTGGGTACAGACGCATCCCAAAGTAGCGGCAGTTTTACTTCAGGTAACCGGCGTTTTGCAAACAATTCCTTCATTAGCCTTGTTAGGGTTGTTGATTCCATTCGTCGGTATCGGCACGGTGCCGGCGATCATTGCGTTGGTTGTTTACGCACTGCTGCCGATTTTTCAAAATACTTATATCGGACTGCAGGATATCGATCCGTCGTATGAAGAAGCCGCCGATGCATTTGGCATGAGCCGACTGCGCAAATTGTTCAAAGTCGAATTGCCGATTGCGTTGCCGGTCATTTTATCCGGTGTGCGCACCGCGATGGTTTTGATTATCGGGACCGCCACTTTGGCAGCGTTGATTGGCGCCGGCGGACTGGGGACGTTTATCCTGCTAGGCATTGATCGCAACGATGCTTCATTGACCTTGATGGGTGCGCTGGCGGCTGCGTTGTTGGCGATTGTCTTTTCGTGGCTGTTGAATTTACTGCAAAAAGTCAATTGGAAGCTGAGTGTCAGCGTGGTTGGTATTGTATTACTGGGCTTTGCTGGCACCCAGGTTTACAACTGGGCGACCGCACCTAAAGAAACGATCACGATTGCCGGCAAATTAGGCAGTGAGCCGGACATTTTAATTAGCATGTATAAGGAATTAATCCAAAAAGCCGACCCTGATGTGAAGGTGACGCTGAAACCGAATTTTGGCCAGACGAGCTTCTTGTACAATGCGCTGCGAACCGATAAGATCAACATATACCCTGAGTTTTCCGGAACCGTGCTGGAAAGCTTGACGAAACCGACTGCCGCCCAACAGAAACAAGTGGCGGCAGGCAAAAACAACTATCCGCTGGCCCAGCAACTACTGGCGAAGCAAGGACTGCGTTATTTGAAACCCATGGCGTACAACAATACTTACGCGCTGGTTGTCAAAGCCAGTTTCGCCAAGCGCTACCAGTTGAAGACAATTAGTGATTTGGCCAAAATTGCCCCGTCGATTCGCGCCGGTTTCGATTTGGAATTCATTGATCGTCAGGATGGGTATAAAGGCATCAAGCAGAAATATGGCTTGCAGTTCAAGGTCGACTCAATGGATCCGTCGCTGCGGTATCAAGCATTGGATCGGGGACAGATTAACCTGACTGACGGCTATACGACAGACGCGCAACTGCGGCAGTATCACCTTGTCGCTTTGAAGGATGACAAAGGCTTGTTCCCGATTTATCGCGGCGCGCCACTCATGCGCAACAGTTTTGCCAAACACCATCCGCATTTGGTCACGGCGTTAAATAAGTTGGCGAACCACATCACCGAAAAGCAGATGCAGGATATGAACTATGCGGTCAGTGTCCGCCGCGAAAAAGCCGCAACGGTGGCGCATCGTTACCTTGTCCGGCATGGTCTGCTAAAGGAGGCGCGCTGATGGCACTGATTAGCTTGGAAAATGTGACCAAAGCCTATGATGGCAAGCCAGTGGTTGATGATTTGAGCCTGAATGTGGAGCAAGGCGAATTGTTTGTTTTGGTCGGAACCTCCGGCAGCGGCAAAACCACGACGCTGAAAATGATTAATCGCTTGGTTGAACCGACTAGTGGCACAATTAAATTTGCCGGTAAGCCGCTCACCAGTTACCGAGTTCGTGATTTGCGGTGGAATCTCGGCTACGTTTTGCAACAAATCGCGTTGTTTCCAATCATGACCGTTGCCCAAAACATTGCCGTGATTCCGGAAATGAAAGGCTGGTCGCGGCAAAAAATCCGTCAGGCAACTGATAAGCTGTTGACAATGGTTGATTTGCCGCCGGCTGAATACCGTGATCGCATGCCCAGCGAACTTTCTGGCGGCCAGCAGCAGCGGATCGGCATTTTACGCGCGTTGGCATCACGGCCTAAAGTCGTGCTGATGGATGAGCCTTTTTCCGCCCTTGATCCGATTTCGCGAACCCAACTGCAGGATATGTTGCTGCAACTGCATCGTGCTATGAAAACAACCGTGATTTTTGTCACGCATGACATGGCGGAGGCAATGAAGCTAGGCGATCGGATCGGCGTGATGCACAGTGGGAAGCTTTTGCAGGTCGACACACCGGAAGCGATTGCGACTCAGCCGGCGAATGATTTTGTGGCCGATCTTTTCAAGGGCGCACAGGCCAATCAAGGGTTGCAGGTGACCTTAAGCCAGCTGGCCCCGTTTGCGGTTGCCGAGTCAGCGCGGCATGCAGTGGGCGGCAACCTGACGCTGGCGGAAGCATTGCCGCTGTTAGACGCACATGAAACGTTGCAGGTGAATAGTGACCATGGCACGTTTGTGGTTAATACTCATAGTGTGGTTGCTTATCTGGCAAGCGCATTTGTTGATCAAAATACAGAAACGGAGTGATCGTGATGGCATATGATTATGACACGATTGTGATCGGTGGCGGCCCCGGTGGCTTAGCTGCTGCTTATGGTCTCGCGGCGCAACAGAAGGTATTGGTCATTGAAGGCGATCTGTGGGGCGGCACCTGTCCCAACTACGGCTGTGATCCGAAAAAAATGCTGTATCGCGGTGTCGAAGTGAAAAACGCCGCCTTGCGAATGAATGGTTTTGGCATTAGCGGAACGGCTAAAATCGATTGGCCGTCCTTGATGGCATTTAAACGTGGTTACACCAGCGGCATTCCGGCGGGGACCTTGAACGGTTTAACCCGCACTGGTATTAAAACGTTATACGGCCGGGCACAGTTGCTCGGCGAACACGCGGTTAAAGTCGGTTCGCAAAATGTCACAGGTGAACATATTGTCATCGCGACGGGTCATACACCGCGCTTTCCGGATATCCCCGGCGCCAATTTGTTGAAAACGAGTCGTGACTTTCTGGATTTAGATGAGCTGCCGACCAGTATTGCGTTTATCGGTGCCGGTTATGTCAGCGTTGAGCTCGCCAATATTGCGGCTGCTGCCGGTGCGGAAGTGCATATTATTGGGCACTCTGATCGCTTGTTGCGGGCTTTCCCAAAAGTCGCCACCGAAGCACTGAAGCAGTTGTTGATCAAGTCTGGCATTCATTTTCACCCTAATGTTGAACTCACGAAAATCAGTCCGCTCGGTACGATGACGCATCTGCATGCAGATGATTTTGACATAAATGTCGATATGGCGATTACGGCTATGGGTCGCATTGCCAATGTCGCCGACCTCGGTCTCGCTAATGCCGGGATTAAGGCGGACACCCGCGGGATTCCGGTGGATGATCATTTGCGCACGGTCGTTCCTAATATCTATGCGCTGGGTGACGTGAACTTGAAGCCGCAACCGAAACTAACACCGGTTGCCGGATTTGAAGGGCGCTATGTGGCCAGTCAGATTCTGGGCGATCAGGAGCCGATTCATTATCCGGCGATTCCCACGATTGTCTTTGGACCGACCGAACTTGCCAAAGTCGGCGTGGCACTGGAAGACGCAGAAGCTGCGCCTGATCGCTACAAGGTGGTCCATAACGATACCACCGAATGGTACACCTATCACCGCCTACAGGATCCGGACGCTCAAGTGTGGACAATTGTCGATAAAACAACCGGCCAGCTCGCCGGTGCGGTCGTCCTTGCCAGCCTAGCCGAAGATCTGATCAATACTTTTGCCGCGGCCATTGATGCAGGTAAAAAGCCAGCTGAGCTTAATCAAATCTATGCGTATCCGAGTGCGCAGAGTGATTTGCAGTATTTGTTTTAAACTGAGTGAAGGTTAGCAAGTTGGATTGCGCGCTGAAGGTTGACATCACTTCGTTAGTTAGCTAACCTAAACTCATATTCACCCAAGCGATGAGTAGTCTATCCAAGTGGTCGCAAGAGAGCCGGTGGTGCTGTGAAGCCGGTGGCCGGGATAGGTGAAGTTGGGTCGTTTGGGTTATGTTCGGTGGGTGCGCCTTAAGCCAAGAGTGGTCCGCAAGTCGGACAAATTAGGTGGTACCGCGCACAGGCGTCCTATGTTGCAATGACATAGGGCGCTTTTTTAATTAGGAGGGAAATAAGCATGGCAAAAAAAATAATTTTAACCGGTGATCGGCCAACAGGACGGTTGCATATTGGTCATTACATTGGCTCATTGAAGAATCGGGTTGAATTGCAGAATTCAGGCGATTACGAGACTTTTGTGATGATTGCGGATACACAGGCATTGACCGACAACGCGAATGATCCAGAGAAGATCCGGAATTCACTGCTGGAAGTGGCGTTGGATTATCTGGCGGTCGGGATTGATCCTGACAAAACAACGATTCTGGTCCAGAGCCAGATTCCGGCACTGTTTGAGTTGACCGCTTACTATCTTGACTTGGTGACCGTCAATCGCTTGGAACGCAATCCGACGGTGAAAGCAGAAATTAAGCAAAAGGCGTTTGGTGACAGTGTTCCGGCCGGCTTCTTCATTTATCCGGTCAGTCAGGCAGCCGATATCACGGCGTTCAAGGCGACAACCGTGCCAGTCGGGGATGACCAGGAACCGATGCTGGAACAAACCCGTGAAATTGTGCGTATGTTTAACCGCACTTATCACAAAGATGTGTTAGTCGAACCAGAAGGCTATTTCCCGCCAAAAGGTTTGGGGCGCCTTCCCGGCATTGACGGCAATGCCAAAATGAGTAAGAGCCTCAACAACGGCATTTATTTGGCGGATGATGCCGATACCGTTAAGAAGAAGATCATGTCGATGTATACCGACCCTAACCACATTCATGTGGAAGATCCGGGTAAGGTTGAAGGGAATGTCGTGTTTACTTATCTGGATATTTTTGACCCGGATAAAGCCCAGGTGGCTAAGCTGAAGGAGCAGTATCAACACGGCGGCTTAGGGGATGTCAAAATCAAACGCTACCTGATCGATGTTATGGAGGCTGTGCTTGAACCGATTCGCACACGGCGGGCCCATTACGCGGAAGATATGGGGGCGGTTGCGGAAATGCTCAAACAGGGTTCGGCCAAGGCCAATGTGGTCGCCAATCAAACCCTGCAGGAAGTTCGCGATGCCATCGGGTTCAACTACTTCAAATAATCAGATCCGTCTTTAGCCGGATGCTGATTGGTACCGGCATGGTAAAATAAAAAAGAAGTGAAAAACTTGATTACGGACGCGAATTGGCCTAGCAACGATTTTTGCTGCCGAGGTGCGTCCCAGAGGAGAATTGATGATGAAAACGAAACGACTAAGTCCAGTTGCAGTTACAAGCATTGTGCTCGGCGTGATTGTGGCGATCTGCCTGATTTTTGGCATTGGCACCTATAACTCATTAGCGAAGCAGAATCAGGCAGTCGAAGCGCAATGGAGCCAAGTTGAAAACGTCATGCAGCGCCGGGCTGATTTGGTACCTAACTTGGTCAATGCCGTTAAAGGCCAGATGGGTCAGGAACAAAAGGTTTTTGGTGAAATTGCCGAAGCCCGCAAGTCTTATGCGAACGCGAACACAACGACTGGCAAGGCTAAAGCCGATGATCAGTTGAATAAGAGTGTGGGTACCTTGATTAACGTCATCAAGGAAAACTATCCGAGTTTGCAAAGCAGCAATCAGGTGAACACATTGATGACGCAGCTTGAAGGTAGCGAAAATCGGATTGCGGTTGAACGCAAGCGCTATATTGACCAAGTGCGTGATTACAATCAAAGCGTTGTGACGTTCCCGAAAAACATTTTTGCCAGCATGATGGGCTTGGGCAAGAAGGATACCTTTAAAGCCACCCCGTCAGCCCAGACAGTACCAAGCGTTGATTTTTCAAGTAATAGCTCCAGCTCCGGGAAGTAGGTGGCGCCATGCGCAGGCATTTAGCGTGGTTATTCGCCGCGCTGACGGGCTTGCTGCTGTTTGCCGGTGCAGCCCATCCGGTGGCGGCGGCTGAGGATCTGCCGGCACGACCGACTGACCATTACTACCTGGATCAGGATCAGTATCTTGACAATGCGACTAAGCAGTTGGTCGACCAAAAGAATCGCTACTATCAGGAAACCAAGCAGCAGCCGCAAATTGCAGTCGCTGCTTTGAAATCCACCCATGGCGATCCGCTGTCAGATTATGCCCCGGACTTATTTCAAAAGTGGGGCATTGGTAAAAAAGGCACCGATAATGGCGTCCTGATTCTGTATGCCGACAATAATGGTAAGCAAAATCTGCGAATCGAAGTGGGTTATGGTCTTGAAGGCGATTTGCCGGATGCCTTGGCCGGACAGATTCTAGACAGCAATCTGAAATCGATTAAGTCACACAACAAGGCGGATTTAAACCGAGCGTTGCGCAAGGTGTTTAATGCCGTTGCGACCGTGATTGATAAGAAATATAAGTTTCCTAAGGACCAGAACACGGTGCCTGATGAAACCATGAATCAGTATCGCAGCACAGGCCACAGCCAAGGTGGCAGCTTATTAGGAAAAATTATTTTAATTTTCCTGGCGGTTGTCGTCGTTGCAGTCATCTTCGGTGGCCGTGGCGGTGGTGGCCGCGGTGGTCGCCGCCGTGATGGCGATAGCGGTTTCTGGCTATGGCTGATCATTGATGCCTTGCTTTCCGCAGGCCGAAGAGGCGGCGGAGGCGGTTTCGGCGGTGGCTTTGGCGGCGGATCCGGAGGCGGCTCAAGCTGGGGCGGCGGCAGCTCCGGTGGCGGTGGCGCCGACGTTTGATTGCAAATATGTTTCATTTACCAGACAGTTATTCAGCTGCCTGGTTTTTTGTGCTATGGTGGTGGAATTGTTGAGCGCGAACCGGCGCGGTTAGAAGCCGGAGCATAAGCGGCCTCGAGCCTAAATGGCTGGTCTTTGGCCATTTAGGCTCGAGGTCCTTATGTGCAGGCTTCTGCGCCGGTGAGCGCGTTATGGAAAGTTGAGCGTGAGCTGGCGCGTTTAGGAGTAAGAAAGAAGCTTTGCCTTCCCCACCCGCAATCACACAAACATTACAAATTTTGGAGGTTAGATATGCGCAATTTAACAATTGGCAAACCATTAAAACTCATCGTGTTGTTTACGATCCCACTGTTAATCGGGAATCTTTTTCAACAACTCTACAGTTTTATGGATGCGCTGATTGTTGGCCGGACGATTGGCAAAGATGCTTTGGCAGCTGTCGGTGCAACATCTAGTATTGTTTTTTTAATTATCGGCTTTGCCCAAGGAACAACGGCAGGATTGTCGATCTTAACGGCGCAAGCCTATGGCGCCCATGATTATCGGCGGGTGCGGCGGAGTTTTGGGACGAGTGTCTGGATTACGCTTGGTATTTCCTTGATTCTGACCGTTGGCGCGGTCACTATGACCCGGCCGTTACTTGCGGTGATGCAGACACCGCCGGATATCATGGATGATTCGATTGCCTTCGTGCGCGTCATTTACTTTGGCATTATTGCGTCAATGCTGTTTAATTTGCTGAGTAATATGTTACGGGCATTAGGTGATTCGCGCACACCGCTGATCTTCCTGATTATTGCGACCATCATCAATATTGCGTTGGATTTCTGGTTCATCCTTGGTTTTCATTCAGGGGTCGCGGGTGCCGGCTACGCAACTGTCAGCGCTCAAGTCATTGCGGCATTGCTGTGCTGGGTATATATCCGCATGCGGATCCCGTTGCTGGTGATCCGACGTCGGGACTTGCGAATCGATTGGCAGGATATTTTGCGCCATCTAAAAGTGGGCCTGCCAATGGGCTTTCAAATGTCCATTATTGCTATCGGGGCGGTGATCTTACAGGTCATGCTCAATACGCTTGGAACCAACGCGGTTGCGGCATACACGGCAGCCGGGCGGATTGACCAGCTGGCGACGTTGCCTTCTGCTTCTTTCGGAGTGGCCATGGCCACGTTTGCAGCCCAGAATCTGGGGGCAAAAGCCTATGGCCGCATCCGCCGTGGCGTTTATCAAACGCTGATTGTCAATGTCGGTTTGTCACTGGTTCTAGGTGCCTTGATTATTGTCTTCAGCAAGCCGCTTGTTAACTTGTTTCTAGGCCCAAATCAACCAGCCGTCACGGCTTTGGCCCAGACGTATTTCCATTACAATGCCAGCATGTATTGGTTGTTGGCGATCCTGTTCACGATTCGCAATTTGCTGCAAGGATTAGGCCAGACACTGGTACCGACCGTTGCCGGATTCTTTGAACTCGGCATGCGGGCGTTTGCGGCAATTTTCCTAGTCGTCCCATTCGGTTTTGCCGGTGCGTCCGCCGCCAATCCGCTGGCCTGGTTCGGCAGCGTGTTAGTGCTGGTCAGCTCATACGTCCGCACCATGCGGCGTATTAGGCAACAGGAAGATACCCTTGCCGGTGAGCAAGAGTGAGTTGCCGCTATTCAAGGTTACAAAAAAACAGACAAATGAGTTTCGCAAATACTGCGGCGGAAACTCATTTGTCTGTTTCTATTTACTGGCCTATATCCCAAAATGCTTACCATAAACTTCCAGATCCGCGTGGCCTTCTGGCAAGGTTGCGATCGCCGGTAAGTGGCCCCAGTGGTCGTAGCCAAATTTTTGAAATAAGTGGCGGCTTGCTTGGTTGTGGCCGAAGATGCGGGCAATAACGGTGGTCAGGCCGTGGGCAGGGGCTTCGTGATCAACGAAAGCCAACGCGGCGGTGCCGACGTGATGGCCGCGGGCGGCTTGGTCAAGGTACAAGCTGATTTCAGCTGTCTGGTCATACGCCGCACGATCGCTATAGGCCGAGAGCGTCAGCCAGCCGACGGTTTGATGGTGGTTTTGAATCACCCACGCCGGAAAATGGGCATTGTGCGCGGCGAACCACGCGGATTTTTGGGCGACGGTTTGTGGCTGTAAATCCGCGGTTGCACGATGCGTCGGAATGGTTTCGTTATAAACGGCGACTATTTTCGGCAAGTCGGTGGCAGTTGCCGGTTTAAATTCGATCATCGTTCATCATCGACTTTCTTGGCAGTTAAAACGTGATGCGGCCGGTAAAAGTTGGCAGAGTAGCGGTCCCATTGTGGTGCATCGCCTCCAGCTGCGGCTTGACGCGATCACGCAAATTGGTACTCAACTTCAGCTCTGTCAGCAAGGCATTGGTAGTTGCAATTTCCCAGCGGGCATCATCCAAATCCGGATCCTCAATGAGTTGCCCGGGGGTGTACGTCCAAGTATGATCGTGAGCTATTTGGGTCAGGGTGTCCGGCGTGATCAACGTGCGAATATTGGCGACATCACTGGGCGCGATCGCATACAGCAATCCCTGAATCATCGCCGCCTGCAAGTGACCGATTTGATTGAGCACCGTGGGCTGAAGCGACCATTCAGCAACATCCACAAAATCACCAATCGCACGCAAATTGTTTAACAGCAGCGCCAAAGCATTGTCCGATTCAAAATACCAAAGGCTATGAGCCATAACGATCCGGTCAAAATGCTGATCCGCCAGCGTGCCGAGACTGTTCGTAAGATCCGTATTAAAATGCACCGTTAACCGACTGGCGAGCGGACCATTCAACAAGTGATCCCAAGCCTGTCCCAATGTCAACGGGGCCCCATAATCGCGGGAGGCAATATCGACACCGGTAACGTGGCCGCTGGAACCAACACGATCAGCCAAAACCGCACTCAAGTCGCCTTGGCCGCAACCGATTTCCAGAATATTTTCACCGGCTTGAACTTGCCACGCGTCGGCAATGGCAATGCGATGAGCAGTTTGGCGACGTTGAACGGCATAACTATCAGCGGTAGGTCCAAGCGCCATAAGTTTGGTGATGTCATCAAGGTGATTCTTCATGAGAGACTCCCTTTATGTAAAGTTAAATGTGGACGATGCAGTCAGTCCCTTTTTATAAGGAAAAAGTACGGCCGATATTGCCTTTTCCCGAGTGGCGAAGGTTGATCAGCGTCAAAAGTGAGACTTCCTTCAGCGTCGTTTCATGATGGTCTAAGATTATCACAAAAATATTGGCGATTGCGCAAAAAGATGGCGGCAATCGCATATTTTTATATAAACCGTGGTCATGCTGGGTCGCATTGGCCTAGCTTCCATATGATAGCGAAATAATTGGAAGAAGTTGTGAATCTACGCCAAATTCGGCGAAGTATCGGCTAAATATTTGGTAAACTTAAATTGGAGTGGCTGAGCAGATAAATAAGGCTTGACTAAAAACTCATGCAACCAAAATATGCCGTGCTATGATGGCATTAGGATGAACGGTTCGGTTTTGGTGAATTTAAAAAGAATGGACGGAACGGACATGGCAAATAATATACAGGGATTCGCGATGATCGGTGCACAATCCATCGTTTTTAGCATCACGAATTTAAGGACACTTAAAACAATTGAACGTGGTAAATATCCAGTTGCCATCGGGGATGATTTTTATGCCGAACACGAAATTCTCCCTGAAACCGTTGATACCATTGTGCAGGCGTTTGATGCTATTAATCAGATTTTCAAGGACTATGGCGTGACGACGGTTAATGTTTATGCCAGTACCAGCTGGGCTGAAGCGGATAATGCCGAATTCGTCCGGGACCAACTTTACACGCGCACCGGCTGGCTGATTCGGACGACTTCATTGTCGGAAGAGGCTTTTTTCCGTACGCAGGCCATTATGGTTAAATTTCCCCAGTTTGCCTCGATCACCCAAAAAGGAACGGTGTTGATTGATATCAGTTCCGGCTCGGTGGAGCTGACGGCCTTTTGCCAGGGGACGTTTGGTTTTTCCCGTAACTTGTCTCTAGGGCCGTTACGAGTGTACGAGATTATGAGCGATGTTCAACGCTCAGTGACGAATTATGTCGAAGTCATGCGTGATTATATCGACAGTCGGCTACTTGATTTCATGCGGTTGCTGCCGCAAGGGGTTGAGTATACCAACATGATTTTGATGGGCAGCAGTTTGTCGATTTTTCAAAATTTGATTCCAGAAGGCAAACGGCAGGTCGAAACTGATCGTCCAGGCTTTGACATGCTTTACGATGAAGTGACGAAAGCGTCCGACCAGTACCTAGCCGATACTTATGATCTGACCTCAAATCAAACATCATTGGTGTTGCCAACGGTTTTGCTTGTGTATCGTCTGATCGAAACACTGAATAGCCAATCAATCTGGATTTCGGATCTCAAAGCGATTGATGGGCTCGAAGTTCACGCGGCGCATGCTGGCGGGTTTAAAAAACTCGGCTTCGATCCTGACGAAGAAATTGTGATCAGCGCAAATAATTTAGCCAAACGCTATCAGGTCGATGATAAACACATGGAGGCAACGCGCACGTTTGCGTTGCAGCTTTTTGATCGGCTCAAGAAACTGCATGGGATGGGCAAACGCGAACGCCTGTTGCTGGAAGTAGCGGCGACCGTGAGCGATATTGGCAGTTACATTGAAACCCACAAGCATTATGCCCACTCGAACTATATTATTATGGCTTCGGAAATTATGGGCTTAAACGAGTTAGAAGTGACGATGGTGGCAACGATTACCCGCTTCCACAGCTCGGTGACGCCACAGTCAGACTTAAAGAATTTTCCGATGATGTCAACCGAAAACCGCTTAGTTGTCGCCAAGCTATCCGCCATTTTACGCGTGGCCGACAGCCTCGATGCCTCCCGCCAGCAGAAAATTCAACAACTGCGCGTCTCAGTGAAGCCAAACAAAGTCTTGTTGTCGGCTAAAGTAAACGATGACATTGAGTTGGAACGCTGGACATTGGCACGAAAAGGCAAATTTTTCTCAGAAGTTTTCGGAGTAGGGCTTGAGTTGAAAGGACGAAACACGCTATGAAAAAGCTCGATTTTTCCAAACCACGCTATTTTAATAACCGCGAGCTAAGTTGGCTTGCGTTTAACGATCGAGTGTTAGAAGAAGCTCGGGATAAAAATAATCCGCTTCTGGAACGCGTCCGCTTTCTGGGCATCACCCAAAGTAATCTGGACGAGTTCTTCAACATTCGGGTTGCTTCATTAAAGAAAATGGTGACAGTCAATTATGATAAACCTGACGCAGCCGGCATGAAGCCGCAGGAACAACTCGATGCGATTTCCAAAACGGCGCACGCGATGGTTGAAAAGCAATACAATACGTTGGTGCGATCGTTGACCCCAAAATTAGCGGCAGTAGATATTCAGTTACTGCATCCTAGTGATTTGAATCAGAAGCAGCGGGATTTTGTGTCGGATTATTTTCACTATGAACTTTATCCGGTTCTAACGCCGATGGGAGTCGATCCGACTCGGCCGTTCCCGTTCTTGGGTAACAACAGCCTGAACTTGGCGATTCGCCTGGTTCGGCCAGAAGATAGCGAAGATGATAAGTCACGTTCGTTTGCCATGGTTCAGGTGCCGGATGTGTTCCCGCGCGTTTTGCGGCTGCCCGGCGGCGACAACGTGTTTATTCTGCTAGAGGAAGTTATCCGAATGTTCGTCGGTGAGTTGTTCGTCGGCGCCGATATCAAGGAAACCGCGACGTTCCGCGTGACCCGCGATATGGATATGGATGTGGCTGAAGAAGATGCTTCCGACTTGATGAAAGAGATTCAGTCACAACTTAAAAAGCGTCAGCGCGGCAAGGTAATGCGCCTGGAAATTGAGGCAGGCATGGGCAAGCATTTGCGGAAGCGGCTGACCAAGGCAATGAATGTCAAAGACGAAGACATTTACGAAATTCATGGGCCGATCGATCTGAATTTTCTCAGCAAGCTTGTGAAGCAGGTTCACGGCCATAAAGAGCTTTTGTTCAAGCCATTCACGCCGTATATGGATCCGGCATTTGAGCGCGAATCAATTTTTGACGTCATCAAGGAACGCGATGTGTTCATGCAGCATCCTTATGACAGCTTCCAGCCAGTCATTGATTTTATCCGCGAAGCTGCCCAGGATCCGCAAGTCTTAGCGGTGAAAATGACCTTGTATCGCGTGTCGAGCAAATCGCCGATTATTCGTTACCTCAAGCAAGCTGCCGAAAATGGTAAGCAAGTCACCGTCTTGGTCGAATTGAAGGCCAGGTTTGATGAAGAAAATAACGTGCACTGGGCGCAAGAACTCGAACACGCCGGCTGCCACGTCATTTATGGTTTGGTTGGCCTCAAGACCCACTGTAAATTGGCCTTGGTTGTGCGGCGTGAAGAAGAAGGCATCAAACGTTACATGCACATGGCGACCGGGAATTATAATGATGTCACCGCCCGACTTTACACCGATATGGGATTGTTCACCTGCAACAACGAAATCGGTGAAGATGCTTCGAACATTTTCAACATGCTGTCCGGCTTTTCGGAGCCACCGTATTTCCACAAGCTGGTGATCGCGCCACTGGGCATTCGCGACTATTTGATGGATCGGATCGATGAGGAAATTACCGCTGCCAAGGCCGGTCGCAAAGCCTTAATTCAGATGAAAATGAATTCGCTATCCGACACTGCCATGATCGAGAAGCTGTATGAAGCCTCACATGCTGGCGTCGAGATTCATCTGCTGGTTCGCGGGATTTGCAACTTGAAGGTCGGGATACCCGGCGTTTCGGATAACATCACGGTTCATTCGATTGTTGGCCAGTTGCTGGAACACAGCCGAATTTATTACTTTTATGCTGATGGTCAGGAAAACGTCTATCTCTCCTCGGCAGATTTGATGAATCGCAATCTAAGTCGCCGCGTGGAGCTGCTTTTCCCGATTCTGCAAGACGATATTCGCGAACGCATCATCAAAATCTTCGGGATTATGTGGGATGATAATGTTAAAACCCGCGTTCTCCAGCCAGATAGTACCTGGACCCGCGTGCAATTGCGCGGCGTGACCAAGCTCAATGCACAGGCTTATTTCATTAAACACGCAGTCGCCATGGGTGAAGCGTTGCGCCGTGAAGAAATCGATCAGGCACCAGAGGATTTGCACGCGACCCACACGTTTATTCCCATGACGGCACCAAAGGAGGATGATGATGCATGACGCATCACTTCGCAGTAATTGACCTTGGTAGTAACTCTGCCCGCATGACAATCTGGTCAATTGATCAGGAAGTCGTGAAGCCGGTCAAGCGACTCAAGGAAATGGTGCGCTTGTCTGAAGATATGGGAACGTCGCGAACCCTTCAGCCAGCAGCCATGGATCGAACATTGAAGGCGTTACAAGGGTTCAAAGCCGAGCTTGATAAGTATGACGATATTTCCTTAAAAGCCGTTGCCACAGCAGCAGTTCGTCAAGCCAAGAACCAAAAGGCCTTCCTTAAGCGGGTCAAAAACGAGGCCGGCTTGACGATTAGCGTGATTCCCGGCACCCGCGAAGCCGAGTATGACTTTTTAGGGGTGGTCAATACGCTGCCGATTCAAAATGCCTTAATCATGGATACCGGCGGCGCATCGACTGAACTGGTTTTGGTGCAGAATCGTAAGCTTCAGCATCTGGTATCGATTCCATTCGGGTCGGTCAATTTGTCTGAACGCTTTTTGAGCCCGGATGTTATTTCAGCTGCAGAATATTTTTCTTTGAGCACATTCATTCACCAGACCTTCAACAGCGTGTGGTGGCTGCGGCGGGCCCAGAATTTGCCGATTGTGGCGCTGGGCGGAAGCAATCGGACACTGGCCAAAATCGAGCGCCGCAAAGAAAAGCTTGCAGATTTCGAAGCAATTCACGGGTATCGGATGCCTACCCAGCAAGCGAACAATATTTTTAAAGAGATTCTGAGTTCTGACCTAGCGACCCGGGAAGCCATTCCCGGATTAGCGAAGTATCGGGCGGACATTATTGTGGGCGGCTTAGTGCCGGTTATTTCCATGATCCGGTATCTTGATTCCGATCGGCTGACCTTTTCCCAGTTTGGGTTACGTGAAGGGGCACTTTACGATCACCTCAACAGCCGAGCCGTGGCCCAGCGAGAGCATTAATTAATCATTGCTTAAAAAGCATGCTGATTTGCTGACGGAACGCGTCCAAACAGCGATAATGAAAGTACCAATCTAAAGGATGGTTTTGAGCTATGAAAAAATTGATCAAATGGCTGGGGTTGGCGGCAGCCGCTTTGGCATTACTAACAACAGCGCCGCGTGTGGTGCGGGCGGATACTTGGTCACAACCGGTGGCCACGCTCGGCGCCTCGTTGACGAGTGATCAAAAAAGCGGCACGCTGAGCACGCTGCAAAATGCCGCGGGTGTTTCCAACGCCAGTCAACTGACGGTCAATGGCGCGACTTTAGTGAAGTATCTCAATCCTTCGGGCAGCTCGTTTACCGAGAACTCCGGCGTCTGGTCCAGTGCGTTGGTGCAGAAAACCAATAACGGTGGGATTAATGTCACCATTGTGCCGTATAACGGTACGAATAACATTACGACCATTACGGCTGACCAATATCGCAATGCTGCGTTAACAGCTGGCGTCAGCAACGCCAATCTGTATATCACCAGTGCCGTCAAAATCGACGGTTCCGGTGCGTTAGCCGGCGTCTATGCGGCGTTTGCCCAAAACGGCGACAACCTCAACAACCAACAAATCAATGCTGCCCAGCAGGAAGTTAACACGCTCAGTTCGATTACCCAAGCCAACAAAGACAAAGACGGCTATTCGGACAAGCAGCTCAATAATGCCGTTGCCGGCGCCAAGCAGCAAATGGCGACGCAAAGTAACAATGGTCAGCAAACCTTATCTCAGAACCAAATCGGCAATATCGTGGACAGTCAGCTCAAGCAGAACAACTTAACGACCATCATCAACAATAACCAACGTCAATTGATTATTAACTTGCTGGTGAATGTGCAAAAAGCCGGTTCCTTGAAAAATACCGATTTTAAGGCGCAGGCAAGTAAGCTGGCAAATTCGATTCAAGATTCGGCAAAAGGGCTGTTTGATAAGCTCAATAAAAGCCTGAACACTGAAGAAAACCGGAATTTTCTGCAGAAAATCTGGGATGGCATCGTTAGTTTCTTTAACGGCATCGCCCAGTGGATTCGGAATCAGTTTTAATAATTGCAACTTGGTAAGTTAGAAATGAGGTGGCCTCATGTTGCCTAGTATCTTAGTAAGTGATCAAACCGGACAAAGCAGTCACACGTTGACAGGCGCCATCACAATCGGCGCTATTGTAGCGGTGATCATCATCTTATTTTTAGTGATCAAATTATTGGGTGCAATTTTGCGCCATCCGTTTATCAGCTTGGCACTCTTTGCACTCGGCGGCTTCGCCATTTTCAAATTTGCGTTAGTCGGCATCATCGGCATCGGCCTGCTGGCTGCAGTTGGCGCCGGTGCGTTGTGGATGAATACTGGTGACGGCGGGTGAAAAAACGGCTTATTCGGCTGGAATTCACTTGTTCAAAAAGAAAATGAGACAAAGTTTTGATAGAGTAGCTTTACTTTACTGAACTCTGTACAATACAGAAACTTACTCATTGAGTTCAGGGCCGTGCCAAACTCCGCAATCTCCGGCCAGCTGGGGTGGCGACGCGAAGCTAGAGCGGAGGGCACGACTTCGAACCCGCAAAGCCCGCGGTTTCGAAGCTCGGCCTTGTTGTAGGTGGGGCAAAGAGCGCCCCACCAACAACAATTTCACGGCTGAGCCCCATCTGGCCTACGATTGCTCCGCTTTGCCACTACAATATTAGCCATAGCCACTAATTATCCATGATGACACAAAAAACGGGCATACTTTCCACACGCGATTTGCAGTGC
>NZ_BACQ01000035.1 GCF_000260435.1 Lacticaseibacillus zeae DSM 20178 = KCTC 3804
GGTCCCGTTAGCCAGTTGGCCTGATTCGGTTTGCAGGGTTCCCAGTCCACTCGTTACCTGATTAGAGCCGGTTGCTAACTGACCGACACCAGAGCTAAGGGTTCCGGTTTTGGATTGTAAGGTTCCCAGCCCACTCGTTACCTGATTAGAGCCAGTTGCTAGTTGACCGACACCAGAGCTAAGGGTTCCTGTTTTCGACTGCAAGGTTCCCAATCCACTCGTCACTTGATTGGATCCGGATGCTAACTGACCGACGCCGGAGCTAAGGGTTCCGGTTTTGGATTGTAAGGTTCCCAAGCCATTGGTGACCTGGTTTGACCCGTTGGCTAATTGGCCCACACCACTAGCTAATTGGCTTGTGCTGCCATTGAGGGTTTGCAAGCCGCTTGCGACTTGATTAGCGCCGCTTGCGAGTTGGGGAATCTGTGAAGACATCGGCGAGACTTTAACCTTCATGGTCTGAACCCCGTCATTGACCTGTGAAACGGCAACGGTGTACTGATCAATCCCATCGTCAAGCTTGACTTGGCCTTCGTCGATTTGCGTGGCAGCACTAGCGGCGGTTTTCATGCCTTTGCCAATGGTTTTGATTTGATCAAAAACCGCACTGGCGTAAGCATTGGTCACATTTGCCCGAATCTCGCTGTTTAAGGCATTCAGACCGATTCCTGAGATGACTTGACCGATGTAATTTAGCGAATCATTGGTTTGATATTTAAGATCCATTTTTCGGGGATGCTCGTCCAGAATGGTGGCGGCATTTTTCGAAAAATCTTTAGGTAGGGTAATGACCGTGTAATACTTGTTGGCCTTCATTCCCTTATCAGCTTGGGCTTTAGAAACAAAATGCCAGCCAAGTTGTTTATTATTCTTAAGTTTATTGACCGTCTGCTCACCAACGTTAAGTTTTTTACCTTGGTAAGTAACCGGCTGATCTAAGTTCACCACGGCTACGGGTAGATTCTGTGTATCACCATAAGGGTCCCAAACAGACTTTAAGAAGAAAATGCTGTAAAGAAAAGGAATTAAGATGATGACAAGCACCGAAACTAAGATCAATTTATTTTTGCCGATGAACTTAAATTCATCTTTGATCATAAGCACGTTACCCCTTTATTTCGTTTAGATACATGTCCAGCAGAGATTCAAAAGATGTGCCGCGGCTGGCTTTGTTGTCGGGTAAAAATCCCATGACTTCCAAAACGGTAAAGCCAAGCACACTGCTAATGAAATCCTGGACAAAACTTTCTTTTGCCATTTGCTTCAGCTCCGTGTGCGCAATCAGACGCTTCAGCAAGTTAATGACGTCGCCGGTGCCTTGCACAAATGGACTGCTTTCTGGAAATTGATGGACAAAATAAATAATTTCATCTAACGACTGTTGACGTTCAAAATAGCGATGAGCGACTTCTGCAAAAGCACGGATCGCCTCTTTGCCTGAGATACCGCTGACGTTCTCAATCAACTCTTGGTAAAGGTTATGCATAAATTCGGTCCCCAACGCTTCAATGACTGCCGGTAGATTCGGAAAGTAGTTATATAGCGACTGAGAACGGATATTCAGTTCCTTGGCCAGCGTCTGAAAAGTCAAGTCCCGAATACCATCTTGGGCGACCATCGTTCTAGCAGCATCTAAAACAATTTCCCGGTTTAAAATCCGATGTTTGGTTGTCATGCAAGCCTCCTTAAAGCTAATCTATATTCCAAAGTACGAATATACGCCTACCGATTGAAGCATGCAATCTACAAAA
>NZ_BACQ01000034.1 GCF_000260435.1 Lacticaseibacillus zeae DSM 20178 = KCTC 3804
TCTCCATTGGGAAGGTCCCTCCAGAACCGCCCAGTTGTAACATTAACCCGACCATCGCAACAAATCGGCCAGGATTATCAAATGCCATTGAAAGGAACATAATGAGATACATCGAGGTTAGTGAGAACAGAATCGCGGTGAGATAAAACTGTCCGACGTGATCGATGTTCAGACCGACTGCCATGATCAATGTTGCTTCAACAATGGCGGTTGCAACGGCAACAACTGCGCCAATGGTGATTTTGCTGAAGAACCACTGGGTCGCAGTGCCATCAGCTTTAGAAACTTTACGGATTGGATAGGCGAAGTTGAAGACCAAAGCACCGACGTAGAGGGCAAGACTCAAGACATATGGTGCAAGGGCATGTCCATAATTAGGAACATATGAATAATGCTTTTGCGACATCTTGGTTGGTGCGGCAAACATTTTCTTGGTATCACTGGTGACGGTGATGCCGTTAACCTTCTTGGCGCTGCTAGAGAGCGTTTTGGCAAACTTTTTGTCGCCGTTTTTAAGCTGAGTGGAACCGGATTTAAGGGTGCCACTCTGGGCGGTGATTTGGCTAGTGCCATCCGCGAGTTGGTTGACGCCGGATACAAGCGTTGGAACATTGGCATTCAATTGACCAACGCCATTGGCAACTTGACCGGCACCATTGGCCAGCTGGCTGACTCCGTTAGTGAGGGTCGGCACTTGACCGTTCAGGGTACTTAAACCACCAGAGACTTGACTGGAGCCGGAATAGAGTTGACTGACCCCGTTTGTGAGCGTTGGGATTTGACCGTTTAAGGTACCTAAGCCACCAGAGACCTGGTTAGAACCGGAGTAGAGTTGGCTGACGCCATTGGTTAGCGTTGGGATTTGACCGTTTAAGGTGTTTAAGCCACCAGAGACTTGGTTAGAACCGGAGTAGAGTTGGCTGACGCCATTGGTTA
>NZ_BACQ01000033.1 GCF_000260435.1 Lacticaseibacillus zeae DSM 20178 = KCTC 3804
ATACATTTAAACTTCGCTTGAAAAAAGCTTGTGCAAAGAGTATCTGCTCTGATATCGTAAGATTGATCAAAAAAATCGCCATGATGGCATAATAGCCGCATCCCCTGCCAGGGAAGCGGCTATTTTTTTGCACGATCATCGAGATCCAACTAACCCGGCATGTGGGTTGACGACAACTGCTCGATTACCGCTGATCAGTTAAACGGCACAGTGGGGCGGAGCGACAAATAAAAACGTTGAACTGAAGCATAAAAAAACAGGTGTCGTACCAGCTGTGAAATGCCGGTACAATACCTGTTTCTTTTTATACATAGTCGTTATACCAGGGAACGTTGAAATGAGAATCTGCCATCACCCAAGCTTATGAGCGGTGCTTCTCATGCACAACCACAAGTTGGTACCCATGCTTCCTGAGAACATCCGCATAGTTATCAGGCAATTGCTGATCAAACCGAAAGCGGATAAGCGGCTTGAATTCACCTTTGTCTGTGCGGGTACCGAAGATGTGGTCGGCGCCTGGTTCGCTAGGCAAGCGTTCAAGAACGGTTTCATGCAGTTCGCCGCGTTGACGCGCCTGAATCAAGGCGGTTAAGAGCCGATCGAGATTCGTAATGGTCACTGGCTGCATCGGGCTCATCTCCTTCGATAGGCAGCATACTCTGTGCTTCTAGCATTAGTCTAGACGCGTTTTTTCCGGGATGCAAAGCCCATGAAACTAAAGATGCTGACGATAGCGAGGCCGAGTACAGCTAGCGGGCTCTGAGCTTCACCGGCTTGTGGCATGGTTTTGCCGGTTGCAGCTTGTTGGGTGGCATTGGCTGTCGTGCCATTCTTGGCAGCAGGCGTCTTGGTTTGGTTCTTAAGCTTGTTGTCGAGCGTCACCAGTTTTGGACTCTGCTGGCCGTTATTACCGTTACCGCCATTGGAGCCGGTGCCGGTTGTTGGCGTGGTCGGCGTGCCATTGCCAGTGGTTGGGTTTTGGCCGTGGCCGTTACCACCTTGAGGACCACCGTTGTTGCCTTGATTGCCACCATTACCGCCTTGGTTACCGGCGTTGCCACCGGTACCTTGCTGGTTCGAGTTGCCGTTACCCGAGGTGTTGCCATTATCACCAGGCGTTGGCGTCGGCGTTTTAACCTTAACGACATGGAAGACCTTGGTAACTTTATTGCCGACCATATCGACGGCTGTCACTGTGAAGTAGTTATCGCCGTCTTTGAGGGTGTAAGTCTGGTTGAAATCAGCGGCACCGTATGGGTTAGAGGTTGTCGATTGCGGATCAAGATGGTTGTTGAAGCCAGCCAGATTCTTTTGGTGGACAACGTTATCGCCGTTGGTGTAGAGCCGGTAGCCGTTGATGTTGTCGTTGACCGTGCCGGAGACCGTGAACGTGTCACTGGTTGTCGTGATATCGTAGTTGCCTTGGTCATCGACTTTCAATGTGTCGGCTTGCGGCAGATCGAGTGTCGGGAAGATGGTGTCGAGGTAGATTTGCAGCTCGCCATAAGCGGTTTTCGTTGATTTCGAGCCATCGGTGGCTGGGTCGGTCAGCCGATAGCCAACCGATTGCTGTTCGGCGGCTTTGAATGGCACGGTGAAGCTGAACTTGCCATCTGCGCCGATTGTGACGGCTTTTGCCGGTTCGGTGGCATCCGTGACGGTCAACGTTTTACCAGCCGGGTTGTCGACGTGGCCGGTGATGGTTAGCTGGCCGGTTTGCGCGTTGTAGATATCGGCGACTTGGTCAGCGCCAACCAAGGTGAAGGAATTGTCGTTGAATTTGTCGAACTTTAGACCTGCAGTTGGCTGGGCATGCGTCGTGATTTGGGAAAAGGCGCGGCCACCTAGCACTGGCACACCACTGGTCTTGGTCGCGTTGGCCGCAGCCTTGGCATTGTCTTGCAACGGAACGACAACGTGCACGTTCTTCTGGCTGAAGTGACCGTAGCCGGCAGTGCCGTTAGCATCCAAAAAGACAATCATTTCATCACCGTCTGAACGGCCAGGTTCTTCATAAGTTCCGAAGTCTGCGGTCGGTGAAAGGACGGTGCCGATAAAGTCTCCATATAGCGCGGATTCGGTCAAGTTGAAGGTGACAGTCCCGGTTTTGGTGTCGACCGTGCCTGGGAAGATTTTGCCGGTTTGTGCATCAGTGGCATAGACGATCCAGTCCACGCCAGCCGGTACCTGAGCGTAAGCGGTAAAGCTGGTTTGGTCGGAAACCGCTTGAACGAAGCCTTCAGAACGCCAGAAGTTGTGAGGGCCATCGCCGACCTTCCAGGTGAATTGCGGCGCAACATCAGAGGTTGGCGTGGTTGTATCGGTTTGATGCGTGCCGGCGGTTGCTTGCAGGCTGGCGCTGGTTTTATTACCGGCGACATCAGTTAACGTCAGGGTCAGGCTGCCGTCACTATTTTCTAGTGTGGCTTTTTGAGCTGCGGTTAATTCAAAGCTTAACGTGCCGTCGTTATTTTGGCCGTTGTTGTTTAAATTGACGCCGTATGCTTTGTTGCCGATTTTCAGTGCCAAATCGCTGAACTTGGTGAAGCCGGCGCCTTGATCATCGTAATGAACGGTGACGCGGCCGTCTTGATAGCTTAGGCCGGTTAGCGTTGGCGCAACAGTATCAACGGTGACTGGCCAATCGTAGTCTTGATTCTGCTGGGTTCCCGTGTTGTATTGCTCGGTCACCAGCCGGTACGTGTATTTGCCGTCCGGTGCGGTGACGTATTTGCCGGTTGCCTGATCGTAAATCTTGCCGTCCCAAGTGAAGGCGTTTGGATCGAGGCGCATGTCGGTGCTTAAACCCAGATCGGAATTGAAACTGTTGCCATTTTGCAAGTAGGACTTGGAGGTGTTGTTTTCCTTGTCCAGGATCCGAACAACATGGCCTTGAGCGTCGAGGATCTGGATGGTGACCGACTTCAGGTTTTGCTTAGAGAAGACGTATGGGAAGACTGTGTCGCTGGCGCCGTCGCCATTTGGTGAAAATGAGACCTTCTTGTTGTCGACGTAAGTGGGTACCAGCGTCCATGTATACTTGCCAGTCGTGTCAGTGTTAACTAAATTGCTCAGCGAGGCGGCGTCGGTGACACCAAGCGGATTGTTGTTAGTATCCACCAGATAGCCGCCATTGAAAATAGATTCGCCGCTGTTGGCCGGTGCGTCGATGACTTGTTCACTGGTGAGATCACCATAGTAGCCGAGATAAGGGAGGCTGATCGTTTGCGCGGCATCGGTTGCTTTAAAAGTGAGATAGCCTTCAACTAGTTGGTTGGCGGCAACGGAATCATCGAGTGAGAGTTTGAAGGTGACTTGCTTGGTCTCACCAGCAGCAAGTGTGATGTTGGCCGTATCGGTGTTGACGGTTGCCCCGACAAGCGTTTCATCATGGACGGTGTTGCCGTTACTTGCATCGCGAACCTGGGTGAGTGGGCCGCCATTGGTATCAACCGTGTAGTTTTGTGCGGTTTTGCCGTGGTTCGTCAGGGTCACGGTGAATGTCGTGGTTTTGCTGATTTTACCGAGTGAAACGGAACCAGCGTCGTTGTTGCCTTCAGCGCTGACCGTCAAATCGCCGGCTTTGGCGACATCGATTTGGCCAGCTCCTTGACGCCGCGGGGAAATGTAGGTGTCTGGATAATTGATATCTTTCATCGGTTCAGCCGCGTTCATGAGCGCTAACTTAACGGCTTTGACGAGATCAGCCCCGGTTAAGTCAGGCTGGGTTGCTTTGATTTTCTGCATAACGAGCAAAGCCGCACCAGCGTTGAACGGGCCGGCCATGGACGTGCCGGACTCGACGGCATATGTTTGCGTGTTAGTGGCGGGGTCAATCGCGGTGGACGTGACGTTATCGCCAGGCGCAGAAATGTCTGGTTTTAAGGTGTAATCAGCCATCGGACCCCAAGAAGAAAAGCCGTCCATCTGGGAATCCGCGCCAGTTGCGCTGGTTTCTGCGGCAACTGTCATGGCTGATGCAGCGGCACCGGGATCGCCAATCGTCGAATCGTTTTTAGGCGCATAGGCGGTGGAGATATCATTTGGCGTTTTAGAACCGATGATACTGCCGGCGATGGCGTTGTTACCCGCTGAAATCGAGACGAAAACGCCATGCTCCGTGGCATACTGAACTGCCGCTTGCTCTTCATCGGTTAAATCCTGCTCGGTAACACCGATGCCCAATGACATTTGAATGGCATTGGCGCCGAGTGCGACGGCATCGCGAATTGCCCGGGAGATATCGTTCGCATTTTCATCCGGGAAGTCATCGATGACCTGCATGGCGAGAATCTGGGCTTCACGCGCGACGCCTTTGACATAGGTAGACGCCTTTTCCTTGCCGGTTGCACCGTCTGCGGTGGTGCCGTTGGCGGCAATGATCCCGGCAACGTGCTCGCCGTGGGTGGAGCCTGACTCGGTGATACCGGTATTAACGCTGTCGTTGTTAACATAATCGTAGGCAAATGGGATCTTGCTGTTGACGTAGGTGCCATAGCCTAGTTTGGCGATGGCAGCTTCGGCTTTTTCTTTGGTCAGCGTAGCGGTGCTGTCATCACTGAGACGCAAATCGGCATGCGGTTGCACCCCGGAGTCAATGACGGCCACGACCATGCCTTGGCCTTGGTAGCCTTCATCCCATAGCCCTTTGACGTTGCCTTTGGTCAAGGTATCTTGGTTAGCTGGCCTGGGATCGGCGGTCGCGGCGGAGCTGGCTTGCGTTTGATTAGTTGTAGTAGCCGTGCTGGCTGCGGTCGCCGCAGTGCTTGCCTGGCTAGTGGCTGTTGCTGCCGTACTTGTTGTTGCTTGGCTGGTCGTGCTGCTTGTGTTCATTTGCGTGGTTGCGGCAGACGCTGGTGCGGTTGTTTTCGCTGTCGCAGATGAGGCTTGCTGGGTCGCAGCTTGCGGCTGACTAGCACTGCTCTGTGTATTTTGGGCAGGTGCTGCCTGTGTCTGAGTCGCGCTACTTTTGACCGCAGCAGTCTGAGTCGCGTTGCTAGTAGCATCATTGGCTGTCGCCTGACTGGTCGTCGTTTGTGCGGCAGGTTGAGCCTGCGTACTGGTTGACTGGGCCGTTTGACTCGTCTTTTCTGTCGTCGTATCGGCGGCAACGGACTGGGTGGCGGTGCCGCCCAAGACAATCAAACTCGTACCAAACGTAATGATCGCAGCAGTCATCCATTTGGAGCCCGCCTTATACATCTTATAATGTCGCTTCATTTCGGTCGTCGAATTTTTATTCATGAACGCCCGTCCCCCTTAGATTTTGTATTAAGAAAAATGAGACTTAAAAGAAATTTCCAAAATACCCAATTTTTTCACATTTTAAAAACAATTTATTCTCATTTATTCTTAATAGCAAAAGCTTATTACCTGAGATGGCTTCTGTCAAGACACTAGCCAGGTTTTTGGCAATGAAGCCATAGATTTACTTGACGTTTTTATTTTATGGAAGATTATTCTGCTTATATTGACAGCAAGCAGTAGGAGAACATCTGAGGTTTTGTTAAATGCTTAAAAGGCCTGATATTCTTGCGTGGTTTGAACGCAAGAATATCGGGCCTTTTAGAGTTGAAACATTCAGAAAAAATATTTTTAAGCGTTCCTAAATCATGAAGAAGAAACAAGATACGTGAAACGACTAAATGCTTGAGCTGTTAACCCAATCAATTCTTATAACCGAATGGCGGTTGGACTGATCTGGAAGTAATCGACTAGGTAACTTGCGACCCCATCGTCATCGTTGGACGGCACGGTAATGTCCGCAATCTTCTTGATGGATGGGATGGCATTGCCCATGGCGACACCGATGCCGGCGTATTCGATCATGTCCTTGTCGTTTTCCTCATCGCCAAAGGCAGCAAGTTGCTCACGCGGAATGCGGTAGAAGTTGAGCGCTGCTTTTAAGCCATTCATCTTGTTGACGTTTTCCGGCATGATTTCCAACAATGTCCGGCGTGAACGGGCGACGTTGAGATTCTTCAGTGATTTTGCAGCAGTCGCGGCGGCATCGACCATGTCAGGCTCACCCGCGATCACAACCTTGAAAATCGGCAACTTAGCCGGAACCTTATCAAAGGCCGTGTCTGTAAAAGGCATCAGCTTAGGAATTAGCGTTTGGTAACTTGATTTACCAAACTCGGTCAGCGAATAAACTTTATCTTCGCCAACAATGTCCAGCTTGAAGCCATTTTCTTTAACCAGATCATAAACCGGTTCGACTTGCTCCTTGGTCAAAGCCGTTTCCTTAATCACGGTATGCTCGCGAACCAGTCGAACCAAGCCGCCATTGAAGCAGACGCAGACATCGTCATTTTTGGTGACATGCAATTCTTCCAAGAAGGGCTCCAACGTGGCAAACGGCCGGCCTGAACAAAGAATAATGCGGATACCTTTGCGATTCAGGTACCGAAGCACATCCCGATTCGTGACGCTGAGTTCCTTCTTACTATTAAGTAACGTGTTATCCATATCAAGTGCGATGGCTTTAAGCATAATTAACTCCCTTTCCAACTTTACGTGGTTAATGCTAATTATATCAGAGTTTCAAGTTCTAAAAACGTTTTCAGAACTGACTAGGCCAAAATAGATTGATGACAAAAAGGGTGCCCATCATGTTCGACCGATTAAAACAAGATGTCTGTGACAGTGACAAAACTGAATCTTGGCATCTTACGTGAGCATGGCTTATTAGAAAAATGCTTCAGTTAAACGGGCAAACGACAAGAGCTGGTAGTGTCTATCAAGTACACAGAGACAAGTGGATGAAGAATTGGCGATGTTATTTTAAAAGAATGTAAGATTCATTTTGCACGAATTGAACTTCCCGATTGTGAAACACAGATATGGGTGAATCTTAAAGGCTTGAAAATAAGAATCATTCACAAGGACTGTCATGACCCGGAGTGATTCCGGAATATAAGCAATTTAATGATTAATCGGTGAAACGGTGTCAAACAACGAGTCCTGATATTGGAACAGACCAATGACTTTCTTGTTGACCCGATCACATATTCTTGCACGATTAATCGTGCAAACAGTTCCTGTTGTTTCGTTTGAGAAAGCGCTTTACAGTAATGATAGACATTAACAGCAAAGGGGGTGAACAGATGCCATTAAGTAACCGGCAGCGACAACTTGTTTTGCAGTTGTTGAATGCCGAAGGGGCGGTGACCGCTAAGCAATTAGCTGAATCGGCAGGGGTCAGCGTCCGAACCGTGAAGTATGATTTGGCCGATATTCGTGATTGGCTGGCGGCGAAGGGCTCGGCGTTAAAGAGTGCGCCACGCAAAGGGATTTGGATTGAAGCCGGCGATGCTGCCAGAGCGGCTTTGCGTGAGAAAATCGATGAACAAATTGCCGATCATTATCTGGCACCAAACGAACGCATCATCCGCATGGTTTTGATTCTTGCGCAAACCGGTGATTATACGACCCAGCAACAGTTTCAAGCGCGGGTGAATGTCAGCCAGACAACGGTCAACAATGATCTTAAGAAGCTGGCGGTTTATCTGGAGCAGTTCAACGTGAAGCTGACCAGCAAAAACTACTATGGCTACAAGCTCAATGGCACCGAATTGGACATTCGCCGCTTGTTGGAACAGTTGATCACCCAGCAGCTGAATCGGAAGACGCTCATGGCGGAACTGGTTGATAGCCTGAGCACGCAAACTGAACCGAAACGGGCGGTGATTTTAACCGGTGAGGCAACATTTGGTCACGCATTTAACACGATTTTGAAAGAAGCCATTCGTCTGCGGAAAGCGGAAGCACACATGCCCGATCCGAGTGAGCTGATCGCGACGATCATTCGGTTGACGATCGGCGTGATTCGCCAGGGCTTTAATCAACTGGTGAATAGTTATCACCGCGTTGCCCAGTCCCAAGCTGAGCAAGACTTCACTGGCAAGTTGATTATGAACACACTAGCCTTTTATAATCTGCCGGCACTGACAGATGATATTGCGTATTACCTTGGCCAGCGCGATCACGATCAGCCGGCTGCCCAGGATCACAACCTGGTGGCGATGACGCACCGTATCATTTTGGCGGTTGGCGCGTTGGTCGATCATGATTTCAGTCATGATAGTCAGTTGCAGGAGAATTTGTACCTGCACCTGAGCCAGTCTTTAGGCAAGCACAGTCAGCTTCTGGAATACAGTCCGTTCACGCAAGACATTAAGCAAGAATATCCGGACTTGTTTGCGGCCATTGAAAAAACCGTCAATAAGGAATTGGCCAATGATAAAGCGGTGTTGAGCGAGGCGTTTGTTTCCTTTATCGCCCTGCATTTCATGGTCTCGCTGAATCGCGACAGTCAAATGCGGACGGTTCGGGTTGCTTATGTCTGTGCGACGGGTATCGGGATTACCAATTTGATTCAGCAGCGGATCGCTTCGGCCATTCCGAATATTGAACTGGTCGGCTTTGCTTCCATTGACGATGCGCGGGCCTTGATTGCACGCGAACAACCGGAACTGGTCATCAGCGTTTTCCCACTCAAAAATGTGGATGTTCAGGTGATCGAAGTGCAGCCATTGCCTAATGCCACCGACATTGCCGCGATTCGCCAAGCAGTCGCCAAAAAATTACAGGTACCGCTGGCGCAAATCAAATCGCAGCATCCTGTCGTACCGATCAAACCAAAGCCAAATTTGGAACAGCAGACGCAGCAGACGATTTTTACCATGTTCAGCATCTATTCAGAACTCAAGCTGCAGTTGCCGACCAAAATTGATCCGTATTACGGGGATGCGTTCATGATGCACGTTTTTCTGGCGGTACAACGCATCATGTTTAACAAACAGTATCAGGGAAAGCCGAATCATGATGATCCGAAGTTGGTCGGGACCGTCGAGCACGTCTTTTCGGATCATGGGCTGGACATTAATCGGGCTGAGGTGCATGCGATTCTGGAATATTTGAGCCTAAGTCACGCAACATCATAGAAGGGGGATGACACCACTGGAAGCCAACGATGAATTACCGGAAGAAGTTCAAACGATGATCCAACAAAGCAGTGATGCTCAGGCGGCGGAAGCGCTGGTTCGTTATGTCATTGGACTAGCGGCAGCCACGGAGATTCGATTTACCGATGTTCAGCTACAGGTTCTCACGAATCACTTAATTGAAATGCTGAACCGTTCTCAGTCTGGTGAACAACTCCCAGCGGTCGGTCCGCAAATGTTTGCCGATGTTTCCCAAAAGTCGCTTGACTTGGCGGATCAGGTTGTTCGGCACATCGGGCATTTGGCCGTCGCCGAGAAGTATATTTTATCGATTCATTTTGAAGCAGCACAGAACAAAATTTGAAGACAGCAAGTTAGCTTATTAGGAGGAATTTACAATGGTTAAAGTCGTTATTGCAGATCGAATGGGTAAGGGTCAAAACGTTGCTAAAGGTGTTGAAGCCGCTGGCGGTACCGCTGTTGTTGTACCGGGCATGGGCGCCGATATGCGTTTGGGTCAGGTCATGGACAAAGAAAAAGCGGATATGGGCATTAGTTTCTGCGGTTCTGGCGGTGCCGGTGCCATCACCGCGCATACGCAATATGGCTGGCCGGAACGTCACGGCATGCGCTCGATTCAAGAAGGCGTGACCGCGATTGAAGAAGGCACCAAGGTTCTTGGCTTCGGGTTTATGGATCAGGAAGCATTGGGGAAGGCCTTGGTCGAGGCATGGAACAAGAAATATCCGGAAGCTTAAGGAGTGAGTAAGATGACGGTCGTGAATGAAACCAAACGTCAGGTGGTCACCGTTTCCGGCAGAGGCGAAACCAAACAACAGGCGTTTGCCGCCGCTTTTAGCAGCATCCAAAAGCAACTGGTTGGCAACGGCGATGAAGCCATTTTACGGATTATTCCGGAAAAAGTTGAGCCGCTTAAGTTAGTTAAATCCAGTTATACCGAGAAGTTCCTGTTCTTCTTTTTCAAGCGGACGCGAACGACTTATGCGGTCACGCTGGCCGTGACGGTTGCCGTGAGTGCAATTGATCTTGATGCTTTGACGTTTGAAGATGTCACGACGCCGTCACCGGATGCACTTTCGTTGCCAAACTTGAAAAATATGTTGAAGGGTGTGAAATGAATTGCCAATATTAACAATCTTATTCCAGTCGATCATTATTGGTGGACTGGTAGGTTTTGCGGCAGGCGTTGGGGCAGCGCGGATGTTTACGGCGCCGAAAACCCAAGCCTTGGGCGCATTCCGTACCTTGGGGGAAATGAATGCGGCAGAAGGCGATCCGGCTTCGCATTTTAGCTTCGGCCTTGGGTTCTTCTTCAATGCTTGGGCATCAACGGTTGGTGCCGGCGCGTTTACCCAGGATATCACCCACCGTGTGATTCCGAACTGGGCAGCAGCAGGCTTGTTGATGAAGAATCGCAATGTCGAACAGACCATGCATAACCCGAAGAAAATGGGGATTGCCGGTGCGATTGTCGGCGCAGTGGTCGTGGTGTTCCTGAATGTCACTTCCAGCTCGATTCCGGAATCGTTGCAGGTAACGGCGGTTAAGGTGCTGGTACCGGCTGCCAATCAGCTGATTAATCTGATCATGCCGATTCTTTTCTGGCTGGCTGCAATTGATGCCGGACGCCGCTCCGGATTATTCGGCACGGTCTTTGGCGGACTGTTTGCAATGATCATGGGCAATGCGGTGCCAGGCGTGGTGCTGGGCATTTTAATCGGAAAAGGGGTCGACGAACTTGGCTGGACGCGGATTACGAAGTCCATTTTGGCCGCAGCGATTCTGCTGTTTGTCCTGTCTGGCTTCTTCCGTGGTTTTGATCTTAACTTGTTGAAGTCCTTTAACCTGAATGCACCAGGCTGGTTGTCGAATGTCCATCAAATGATAGGCGGAAAGTAGAGGTGTTGACGTATGGCGGATAAACAAACCACCGCAACTGCGGATGAAGAATTGAAAGCAGTTGCCAACGAACATGACTTTTGGCACGCAGACTGGGGCTTCGTTGTGATTGTCGCATTGATGTCGGCAGGGGTCTTTGCCGGGACGTCCATGTATTTCAATTACGGTGTCGGTGCCTTCAATGAAGTCGCGATCGTGGCGATGTTGAAGGCAGGGATGACAGGCGGTTCTTACGGTGCCGCCGCGGCGTTTGGCGCCAGCTTCCTGTTCGCTCGGATCTTGGAAGGCTCGCTGGTCGGGATTCTGGATCTCGGCGGCTCGATTCTGACCGGTGTCGGCATCGGAATTCCGGCCATCCTACTTTCCGTTGGGGCCAAACCGTTGGTCGCCAACTTTGGACTGGCGCTTCTAACCGGCGCTGTGTTGGGCATTATCATTGGGGGTATCATTTTCCTGGTGCGGAAATTTACCATTAATCAAAGTAATGCCACATTTGGCGCGGATGTCATGATGGGTGCCGGAAACCAAACCGGCCGTTTCCTCGGCCCGCTGATCATTCTGAGTGCCGTCACCGCCAGCATTCCGATCGGGATCGGCAGCACAATCGGAGCAGCACTTTTCTACGCATGGAAAAAGCCAATTCCGGGCGGTGCGATTATTGGCGCTATGATTATGGGGTTCTTCTTCCCGGTGAAACTTTAAAAGAGTGTGAACCGGCGCGCTTAGGAATCGGAGTGTAAGCGGCCTTGGGCGTGATGGCCCGGGTTTAGGCCATTGCGACCGAGGTCCTTACACGCAGATTTCTGCGCCGGCGATCACGTTTTAGAAAGGCAGGTCTTAACTTGTGTTTGATGTTTTGATCAAGAACGGCAAAACAGAACGCGAACAGCCGATTGAAGTCGGCATTAACGGCAATTGCATCGCGGCGATCGCGCCGAAGCTCGAAGGGGCCAGCGGTCAAAAAGAAATCGACTTGCATGGTCATTCGTATGTCAGTGCAGGCTGGATTGACGATCATGTGCGTTGTTATGAAAAACTGACCTTATATTATGACGATCCCGATGCCGATGGTTATAAATCCGGCGTGACAACGGTTATCGACGCCGGGTCAACTGGTGCGGACAATATTCGTGATTTTTACAACATCACCCGCGACAAAAAGACCAACGTTTACGCTTTGATTAATATCGGGCGCACCGGCATTTTGGCGCAAGACGAATTAGGCGATATGGAGAAGGTCAACAAAGAAGCCTTGTTTGACGTAGTGGTTGATTTGCCTGATTTTATCGTCGGGACCAAGGCGCGGGAAAGCCATTCGGTGGTGATTGACAATGACATCAAACCGTTACTGGCGGCGCGGTCCTACGCGGCAGTGCTCGGTCATCTGCCGATTATGGTTCATGTCGGTGGGAATCCGCCAGAACTTCAGGACATTTTGCAGGCGATGGGCGCTGGTGACGTCTTAACCCACGCATACAATGGCAAACCGAACGGGATGATTGACGAAAACGGTGAGATCAAGGACTTTGTCTACGATGCTTATGATCGCGGCATGGTCTTCGATGTCGGCCACGGAACCGATTCGTTTAATTTTAAAACCATGAAAATTGCCCGCGACCATGGGCTGGATCCAAAGTCGCTGAGCACCGATATTTATCACCGTAATCGGGAAAATGGGCCGGTTTATGACATGGTAACCACCATGGAAAAAATGCTTCAAGTTGGCTACACCTTGCCGGAAGTGATTCGGATGGTCACGTTTGCGCCGGCTGATACTTTCCACCTGCTGAACAAAGGACGCCTGCGACCGGGCAAAGACGCTGACATTACCATTTACAATGTCGCAACGGGTGATAAAGTATTAACGGATTCTAATGGCAATACGGAAACCGGCCATCAATTGATCACCCCGATCTGCACCATTGTTGGCGGGACGGTATACGACTTGGAGGCACAGCGAGCATGACAGACTATTACAGCACTTATGATTTAAAACACGTGATTAACGCCAGTGGCAAAATGACCATTCTGGGCGTTTCCAAAGTTCCGGAGGCCGCGATTCAGGCGCAGCAATTTGGCGACACCCACTTTTTTGAAATGAAGGATCTGACCGACAAGACCGGTGATTTTATCGCTAAAAAGTTGGGGACAGAAGGCGCACTGGTGGTGAACTCGGCGTCTGCGGGGATTGCGGAAGCGGTGGCCGGGATCATCGGCCAAGGTAGCAAATACCACGCTTACCATCCGTTTCCACCGCGCTACACCAAGCGCGAGATCATTCTGCCAAAGGGTCACAATGTCGACTACGGCACGCCGGAAGAAGTCATGATCGAACTCGGCGGTGGTCAGGTGGTTGAAGCCGGCTATGCCAACATGTGCACGCCGGAACACGTTGAGATGATGATCAATGAGAACACCGCAGCTATTTTCTACGTGAAGAGTCATCATGCCGTGCAGAAGAGCATGTTGACGATTCAAGAGGCGCTGGAAGTGGCGCACAAGCATGAGCTGCCATTAATTCTCGACGCCGCGGCGGAAGAAGATCTGAAGAAGTACGTCGACATGGGCGTTGATGTGGTGCTGTTCTCCGGTGCCAAAGCGATTGAAGGCCCCGCTTCCGGTCTCGTCTTCGGCAAGGAACGTACATCAGCTGGACCAAGTTGCAGGGTCTGGGCATCGGTCGCGCGATGAAAATCGGCAAGGAAAATATTCTCGGCTTCACCACCGCGCTCGTTCAGTATCTTGACAACGGCCCGGAATCCGGCGAAGCGATGAAAGCTCGGCTGCACCCGTTCGTGGCGGCGCTCAATGATGTGCCACATCTGAACGTTAAGGAAGTGCAAGACGGAGCCGGGCGGCCAATTTTCCGCGCCGCCGTGACTGTCGAAGCTTCCAGTCCCAAAGACGCCAAGCAAGTGACCGCCGAACTCAAAGCCGGCAACCCGGCAATTTACACCCGCGAATATCGCGCCAATGAGGGCATCATCGAGTTCGACATTCGTGCCGTCGATCAAGCCGAGATGGACCTGATTGTTAGTCGCCTCAAAGAAATTCTTGCCTAGAAAGGATCGCTCCCATGAATTTAATCCCAAACTATTACAAAAATCGTGTTGCCTTGAACGTTTTGGCTGGCTCCGTTGAAAACGCCAAAGAGATCTACGAAGCCGCAGCAGGCCACGTGGTCGTGGACGTTTTAACCAAAAACTACGACACCGACGAAGCCGCAATTGACGACATGAAAAAATACCAGGAAGTCACTAACAACGGCCTGTCAGTCGGCTTCTGTGCCGGCGACCCGAACCAAAGTGCGATGGTCAGCCGTGTTTCCAAAGTCTTGCAGCCACAGCACGTCAATCAAGTCTTCACCGGCGTCGGCACCAGCCGGGCACTTTTGGGACAAGCCGACACTGTGATTAACGGGTTGGTTTCGCCAACCGGCAAAGTCGGCGTGGTCAACATCGCCACTGGTCCAAAAAGTAGCCAAAAAGCAGCCGCGGAAGTGCCAGTCGAAACCGCTATCGCCTTGTTACAGGACATGGGCGGCACCAGCTTCAAGTTCTTCCCCATGGGCGGTTTGAAACACGAAGCCGAATTCCGTGCCGTTGCCCAAGCCTGCGCGGCAGAAGGGTTTAACCTCGAACCAACTGGCGGCATTGATTTGAACAATTTTGAAGCTATTCTTCAAATTGCGCTGGATGCTGGTGTTAAGCAGATCATTCCGCATGTTTACAGTTCGATTATCGACAAGGCCACTGGTTTGACGCGTCCGGAAGATGTGGCGGAGTTATGGCGGGTTACCAAGCGGTTGGTGGATGCGAGTGAGTTGGTAGCAGCAGAGTAAGAAGTTTTTTGCAACGAAGGGTATTTGGAAGGTACAAAAGTTAAGAGCCTACAGATCAGCAAGCATTTCTCATTTGCTGATCTGTAGGCTCTTTATAATTGGTATATTTATTTCCTGCCTGCATTTGTCAAAAGCTGGTTTTTTCAGATCACTAGGTGTTCGATCCAGTCAAATCAAGCGCAAACCGACAGAACCAAGTAAGCCAACATAACTTATTTGGTCGTTGCGGCAGTTTTATAACTGTCTAATGCAGTCGCCAAGTCTTTGTCCTTGATCGAGACATTTTCATTTTTCAAGACTTGGCTGATCACCCGTTGCATGACAGAGCTGTTGCGTAACCACTTGGCGTATACGCTGGCAGTTAATGCCTTCTTATTGCTGGCAAAGGTACCTTTGGCTGGGTGATTAACCATTTTGATGACCTCATAACCATTGGTGACTTTGACTGGCGTTTTGGTATAGTCGCCATTCTTTAGCTTGTAGGCCGCAGTTTTAAAGGTCGAATCCAGACTTTTACTGGTGGATTCAAAACTGACTTTTCCGCCTTTGTCCTTGGTCGCCGTATCGATCGAATAAGTCTTAGCAAGCGTGGTAAAGTCCTTACCAGCCGCCAGATCACTGATGACTTGCTGAGCGGTTGTTTCGTCACTTGTCAGAATATGTTGAACTGTAACTTTAGGCTGATAGGTCTTACACGCATCTTTGAGGTTCGCGGTGGAGACTTTTTTTAGTTTCTTTAAGGCAACTTCACTTAAGTAATTGGTGCGTAGACTCTGTTTGAAGCTACTGCGGCTGAATCCATTTTGGCTCAAGAACTCACTGAAGTTGTTTCCATATTGTTGCTTGTAGCTGTCGTAAGCGGTATTGACCGTTTTGTCGCTGACAGACTTGCCATAGGAGTGATCAAGCGCGCGATAAATGAGCATGTTGGCGAGAACGGTTTTGGTTGTCGGTGACTGCTTCAATTCTTTGTAGAAAGTCTGTTGCGTGACCTTACCACCAGCATATGTCGCAACCGTCTGACTATCTGTTTGCTTAGTTTGACAACCGCTTAATAGCAATACAAGAGCCATGCCTGCAGCCAGTACAGGCACGCGCATTTTATTTTTCATCGACCAGGTCTCCTCTTTAAGTAAATTGCCGAAAGAACGTGCGTCTAGTTTAACGTTGCTGTTAATAAAATTCAACGCAATTTCTCATATTCACATATAGAAATTCTGAAAAGGAAGCACCGTCTGAAAATGGCGTAGCAAAGCCGACGTGTATGTGCATTTGTCAAGAAAATTAATAAAAGGTTAAAAAACTCGTTGAAGATCATAAATTTTAGTATATAATCTTGACTATATTAATATATCAATTTAGGCAGCTTTGGTCATTTATGGGAATTGGAGGATATTGCATGCAATCGAAAAAGAAAGGCATTTCGATCGTCTTAATGAGTACGGTGACTTTGGGTGCTCTGGCTATTTTGCCAGTTGGTGAAGTTCAGGCAAAGGCGGCTATTTCGCAACAGGCAAAGGCAACTAGCACCAAAAAAACAGCCACTGTCGCCAAACAAACGGCAACTGAGACAACTGCCGCGGCAACAAATCAGGCGATCGCCACACAACTTGCGGCAAAGGGATCAACTATAATCGTCTGAATCGCGTTCAGCAACAGGATGCTTACGTTGACGTCATCGTGCAGATGAGCGCCGCGCCGGCATCGGAAAATGGCACCCTCAAAACGGATTACTCTAGCACAGCAGAAATTCAACAGCAATCTAATAAAGTCATTGCAGCGCAAGCCAGTGTTAAGGCCGCGGTTCAGCAGGTGACCCAGCAGGCTATCGGCGAAAGCTATGGCTATGTTGTGAACGGTTTTACCACCAAGGTCCGGGTCAGCGATATTCCTAAGCTGGAACAAATCGCTGGGGTTAAAACGGTTACCTTGGCGAAGGTTTACTATCCAACCGATGCGAAAGCGAACTCGATGGCAAACGTTCAGGCGGTTTGGTCCAATTACAAGTACAAAGGCGAAGGGACCGTTGTTTCCGTCATTGATACCGGGATTGATCCGAACCATAAAGATATGCGTCTCAGCAATGCCAAGACAGCTAAGTTATCGCAGTCTGACGTTGCGAAGTTCACTAAAACGGCTAAGCATGGCAAATACTTTACGGACAAAGTACCCTATGGCTTTAATTATGCCGATAACAACAATACGATCACCGACGATACCGTTGATGAGCAGCATGGCATGCATGTTGCGGGGATTGTTGGTGCCAATGGGACAGGGGATGACCCTACCACATCTGTTGTTGGCGTTGCCCCAGAATCTCAATTATTGGCCATGAAAGTCTTCACTAATTCAGATACATCGGCCACAACTGGGTCATCGACACTGGTATCAGCAATCGAGGATTCCGCTAAATTAGGTGCGGACGTGCTGAATATGTCGCTTGGCTCAGTTTCCGGGAACCAAACGCTGCAGGATCCGGAAATCGCCGCAGTTAAAAACGCGAATGATTCCGGGACGGCGGCCGTTATTTCAGCCGGGAATAACGGGGCCTCAGGATCAAGCACGGATGGCGTTAACAAAGATTATTTTGGCCTAGATGATAATGAAACTGTTGGCACACCAGGCACTTCGCGCGGTGCGACGACCGTGGCATCAGCCGAAAACACCGATGTCATCGGTCAGGCTGTCACCATCACCGATGGCAGTAAACTTAAACTCGGGCCAGAATCGATTCAACTGTCCAGCAATGACTTTACTGGCAGTTTTAATGGGAAAAAGTTTGCGGTTGTCAAAGATAGTAAAGGTGGCCTTAGTACTGGCGCCGAAGCAGACTACGCAAACACCGATGTGAAAGGTAAGATTGCCATCGTCAAACGTGGTGTTCTGCCCTTCACTGACAAGCAAAAGTATGCCGAGGCAGCTGGAGCGGCTGGATTGATCATTGTCAACAATGACGGGACAGCCACGCCATTGACCAAAATTTCATTGACCGCAACTTTCCCAACATTTGGCTTATCAAATGTGGTAGGTCAAAAACTGGTTGATTGGGTGACTGCACATCCTGACGATAGCCTGAATGTCAAAATTGCTTTGGCCCTGTTACCTAACCAGGAATACACCAATGATCGGATGTCGAGCTTCACGTCGTATGGTCCAGTTTCCGATCTTTCATTTAAGCCGGATATCACGGCACCTGGTGGCAATATTTGGTCAACGCAGAACAATAATTCTTATACCAATCTGTCTGGGACATCCATGGCTTCACCGTTTATCGCGGGTTCACAGGCACTATTGAAGCAGGCGATTTCCAATAAGAAGAACTCATTTTATACGCAATATCAGCAGTTGAAGGGTAGCACACTGACTGACTTCCTGAAGACGATCGAGATGAACACAGCTGCACCGATCAATGACGTTAACCATAAGAATGTGATTGTGTCCCCACGGCGGCAAGGTGCCGGGCTGGTTGACGTGAAAGCCGCGATTGATGCCTTGGAGAAGAATCCGTCGACAGTCGTGTCGGAAAATGGGTATCCGGCAGTTGAACTTAAGGACTTTACTAGCAACAGTAAAACCTTCAAACTGACATTCACAAACCGGACCAAACATCAACTGACCTATCAAATGGACAATAATGAAGACACCAATGCCGTTTACACATCAGCCACTGATCAAACAGACGGCACGCTGTACGACAAAAAAATCGATGGTGCCAGCATCAAACCGGCAAGTACGATCGTTGTGCCAGCCGGTAAATCCGTATCCGTAGCGTTCAATTTGACGATTCCGAAGAATTTTGACCAGCAACAGTTTGTGGAAGGCTTCCTTAATTTCAAAGGCAGTGATGGATCACGGTTGAACCTGCCTTACATGGGCTTTTATGGAGACTGGGACAACGAGTCGATCGTGGATCCACTGAATGGCCCCGCCTTTGATCCGACCGGCAAGCTGTCATCCGCACAGGTGCCTAATTATGCTACCATGCCAATCTTGAGTGACCGGATGTTCGGTTACCAGTTCCGTGGTGGATTGGTTAAGGATGCAAAAGGAAACTACAAAATTGATCCAGACGCGGTGGCTTTATCTACTACAGAGGATGCTGTGTACAACAAAATTGCTATGCAGTACTATCTGTTGCGGAATATCAGTCAAGTCAAGGTCCAGGTGTTGGATAGTCAAGGCAAGCTAGTGACAACCCTCAGCACCTCAACCAATCAGACCAAGACCTATTATGATTCAAATTCTGGCAGCTGGGTATATTACCATGCACCGTCCTGGGACGGAACGTATTATAATCAGCAGAATGGCAAGATCGAAACGGTTGCAGATGGCACCTATACTTACCGCTTGACCGGTACCCCTGAAGGTGGCAACAAACCACAAACGTATGACGTGAAATTTAAGGTTGATTCAAAGGCGCCAGAATTGCGTAACCTTGATTTGACGCAAAAAACCAAAAATGGCAAGACTCAGTATTATCTGACCGCTGAAGCAAAGGATGATTTTAGTGGCTTAGATGTAAGTGGCAACGCTCAGACTTCGGTCAACCAGGTGACGAACATCCCGACCACGTTCACAACGACTGGGAAAACTGCCGATGGCTACACCAAAGTTGAAACGGCTTTGACCGACGAACAAGCCAAAACGATCGCTGCAGGTGATAACGCCGTTGAGTTTAGTTTGTATGATAATGCCTCTAATGCTGGCGAATTGACGGCAAATGTCCAGAAGCCTGGTTCAACTTCCTATGGTTTAGTTCTTAATGATGGTGGGCTGACAGATAAAATTACGTCTCAAGCTGACGGTTACTCCGCGACGAATGATAAAGAAGGAACGTATTCTTTCAGTGGCACGTATCCGGAGCCGATCTATGGAACCTACACGGATGCCAAGGGCAAGCAGCATGACTTGACGACTAGTTATGATGCCACTAAGAACAGCTTTTCAGCCAAGATGACGGTGAGTGCAGGGGACTACACGACCAAAGTTGATTTATATAGCGATAAAGCCCATACCCATCTGATCGAGCATGCAGACGTTGCCGTTCGGCTTGTCGCACCAACATTTACCAATCTGGTCATCAATAAGGGATTAGATCAAACTTCAGAAACAAAGATCCCGGTTAGCGGTACCGTCAGTGCAGATACGACTAAAGTTGCGATCAGCACTGACAGCGGCTCCGTCACCGCAACTCTTGACAAAAATCATAAGTTCACGGCCGAAGTACCAGTTAGTTATGGCGCTAACTCAATTGAAGTAACTGCAGTAGATGCGGACGGCAATCAAACGTCAGAGCAAAAAAACATCACGTCAACAAATGACCCAGATGTTTTGAAAAATGCCGTGACCTTCGATAATAATGTCAGTTTTGGGTCGAACCAGGTCACTGTCGGTACGTCCAAGTATTATGATGCTAAGACGGGCATTGCGACAATCACCGGGAAAGTTAAGCATCCGACAACCACGTTGCAAGTGGACGGCAAACAAGTACCCATCAAGAGCGATCAGACCTTTAGCTTTACATTAAATCTTGGAAAAGCCGGTCAGAAGCCATTTGGTGTTGTCGTTGGCGACTCTACCCAGAACAAGACGTTCCAAGAATCCTTGACCTTTATTCTTGATGCGGTTCCGCCGACATTGTCACTTGACCAGTCGACTGACAAACCAATCTATACGAATGATCCCGCCTTCAAGATTACTGGGACTGCAACTGACAACGTTAATTCCCTTTCTTTGTCGATCGATGGTAGCAACGTCTACACATCCTATGATGACGTTGATCTGAACAGCGGTCAGCCTGGCAAACTTGACATTAACCAGAGCGTTCAGCTGCTTGAAGGTAAGAATGTTTTGACGGTTGCCGCGACCGATTCGGGTAACAATGTGACAACCAAGAAGATCACGGTTTACTATGAGCCCAAGAAGACTTTGGCCTCCCCGACGGTCACCCCAAGTACGACTGCGCCAGCTAAATCGGTGACCTTGACGGCAAAAGCCGCAGGGACTGGTGAAACAGTCAAATACAGTCAAGATAATGGGAAAACTTATCAGGATGTGCCAGCCGCTGGCGTGAACGTGACTGCTAATGGCACCTTCCTATTCAAATCAACTGATCCTTATGGGAACGAATCTTCAGTTGTCACTTATGACTTGAAGAACATTCAGACAGTTGATCCCGCTCAAGTTCAAGCAGCCAAGACGGCCTTGCAGAACTTGATCACACAAGCGCAAAGCAAGCAGGTAAGTGAAACATTTACCGATGCTTCCAAGCAAGCCTTGACTACAGCCATTCAGGCAGCCCAAAAGGCATTGAGTCAAAGTGATGCCTCGATTGATTCGTTGACCGCAGCAACGACCGCGCTGCAAACCGCCATCAATCAACTGGCAACCAAACTGCCAGCAGATCAGCAGGCAGCTCTGCTGAACCAACTGCAATCAGTCAAGGACCTGTTTGGAACTGATCTTGGCGGCCTGACCGATACCGCGACTGGCAAGACCTTCACTGCTGACGTTGATAGCCTGACCCAAGTAGCAAAAGCCGGAACGGCGACGGCTGACGAAATCAAAGCAGATATCAATCAGATCCTCAACGCCGCACTTTCCCAGCTTGCAAACGATATCACCAATGCGACACCTGCAACTGTTGCAAGTGCCAAAAACCCCGCAACCGGTAACAGCTGGGCTAGTGATGTTGCAACTGCCTTGAATACCGGTAAGGCGGCCAGTGATCCAAGCAGTAAGATGGCACAAGTTCAGCGGCTGCAAGCGTTGAAGACGGCCGTTGCTGCGGCTGTCAAAGCGGCTGAACAAGGTAACGGTGGCTCGATCGGTTCAAATACCGGAAACGGTGGTTCGACTGGATCGAACACCGGAAGCGGCAGCTCGACCGGTTCAAATACCGGAAACGGTGGCTCAACCGGATCGAATACTGGTAACGGTGGTTCGACTGGATCGAACCCCGGGAATGGTGGCTCAACCGGATCGAATACCGGAAATGGTGGCTCAACAGGCTCAAATAGCGGAAACGGTAGCTCGACTGGATCAAATACTGGTAACGGTGGTTCAACAGGATCAGACACCGGAAACGGCGGTTCGACTGGATCGGACACCGGAAGCGGCAGCTCGACTGGATCAAATACTGGTAATGGTGGTTCAGCCGGATCAAACACCGGAAACGGTGGCTCGACCGGAACAGGCACAGAAAAAGACAGTTCGACCGTCAAAGACCACGGACAGGATTCAGACACCAAGTCGGATGACACAACCAAGGATACGGAAAATCCTACGCCAACCACTGGTAGTTCAGACACCACTAGTTCGACGGCAAGTAATTCAGAAAATCAAAGCAATGGGACCTCCTCGGCAACCAACAAGATGCCAGGGACTGGTGAACAGCAAAATGGTGTTCTGGCCTTCGTGGGAACACTAATGCTCGGACTCGCTGGGATTCTCCGCTTTGCTTACAAACGTATGCATCAAAACGAGTAACGACTCGTTTCCAGTCAGCTCCGCAATGAGCAATGACCGGCGCAACAAAAGTGATAAACCGCAGTACCCCTAAAAAGTCTGGGTTTAGGGTCTATGTTAACGGGAATTTAGGAATAAAGTTAGTATTTGAGACAGCTTGCCATTTGGTGAGCTGTCTTTGTTATGGTATGGCGTAGTTTGATGAAGTTCGGCTGATTCTTGGGACTAAACCAGGATTGCTTGAGTGGCTTGATGAGACGGTTAGATCCTTTGATCGGCGCGTAAGTTAAAAGCTTACTGAACAAAATGATGTTAGTCGGCAGTTTCTTTACTTATTTTTAGACACTATCAGCCCAAATGTGAATGAATAACATGGTATCGATACCACATTGGCTGAGTAGTTTTAAGCGATGCGACATTTACCAATCGGGTAAAGACTAATCCCGATAATTATGAAATGATCGAAATTTTCAACTTAAGGCCAAGCCCTGCTGCATAAAGATTAAGGGTCGTAAACGAGGGGACAGAGTCAAGTAATTCAATCTTGGCTAATCGCGATTGCGTCATGCCGATCTTTTGTGCAAGTTCGCGTTGAGAAATGCCACGACGGATGCGTTCGCTGTGCAACTTGGCGAGTGTATCGAGGATGAGTGATTCCTGTGGAGGAAGTATTGCGTTCATTTCTTTTCGAAGTCGGTCCAGGCTGGCATGGTTTGCGCTCCTTTCAGGGTAACTGATTGATACAAAAACAGTTTTGGTCATGGGGTGCATGCTTATCTTACCAATATCCGACGCCAAAGCACATCGATTTTCTGCATAAAAAAGAAGCCGCCCCGCAAATGGCTAGCTTCCTTGGTGATGACTTGTCCACCTTCAACAAGCTGATTTTAACCTGTCAGCGACCTCTTTGACAAATGGTTTGCTGAAGCGGTATGTGTCAAAAAGAGCGGCTTCCTTTTAGGGAAGCCGCCAACCGTTCGAACGATCTTACTTAATGCAGGTGGTTAATCTGCGGTGATCGTCAAATGGCACGTTTCATTTTCATCCTATAGAAAAGGTATCACTTGCAACGCTTATTGGCAACCATAGCTTAAGTATGGTTGTGGCGGGTAGGCAGAAAGAAAAAGAAGCCGCCCCGCATGGCTGACTTCTTTAGGTGATTATAATGAGTGAGTTCGACCAAAAAAATCATAGCCTGTTTGTCGTCTTTTTGCAACAGCGCAATAATTAGCGCATTCAGTGGGCGTAAACAAGGGATACAACATTGACCTAACAACTCGAAGAATCTTCAGTACCAAAAGGCATTTTATTTCTTGTCAGGAATTCAGATACCAATTTTAATTTTAAAATTAGTCAGCAACAAATCCTGGTTTATACAAATTGGATAAATAAAAAACGATCGTTTCTATAAGATTCACCCCATATTTAGTGCGCTATCTGGTAGACTTAAAAGCGGTAGCGGCTCCGCTACTGCGTCCGTTGCCGGTGAGCCATATTGATACGTGACTCAGTTTCATCCTGGATTGCTGAGGTCATCACCAAAGCAGTCATTACCATTGCTGCTGCCGCAATTATCGCGACAGCTAAGAACGCTTATAAGCGCGCTGCAAAGCGTTTGCGTAAGCGTAGAAAGCGGTAAACCGTGCAGAGTTTTAGTGCTGACTACACTAGAACTCTGTTTTTTTACAATAAAAAAGCGGCTTCCTTCAGGGAAGCCGCCACCGTTCGAACGATCTATTAACATGCGGTTGACTAGTCCGCGATGGCCATTAAATGATACGCTTCAAGTTTCATCCTATAAGAAACTTATCACGCCCAAGCACCCTTGTCAATTACAATGCAAATGACGTTTGTACAAGCGGTAGAAAAAAGAAGTCGTACTTCAGATATTAGTTGTTAGTAAGCATTCTCTTCACTGAAGTCATCCGGTTTTACGTTCGTCATTCGGTTCATGACAACGGCCAGCGCGCCCGTTCGGTATAAGAAGTCCAGCTCTTCTAATTCTCTATAACGGTCTTTGCTGATCAAAACGACACTTTTTTGGAGTCGGAAAGTTGATTGAGCGGTATCTCTATTTTTTTGTCTTCTGTTACTACTTTGCGCAATAAGTCGAACAAATCTTTACGCAGAATTTCAGGGGTATAGGTTTGCATACAAATCCTCCTGTGTGGGCTTGGAGACTGCTACAACATCAAGATTACGGGAATGTGAATTGATTAGCAATTTAAAAGTGCTGTCAGACGAAAAAATCTGATAAAATTAGGGAGTAAGGTTGTCAGACACATAAACCAACAACATTGACATAAGGGGAAGAATCAGCGTATTCTGCCTATTGTAGAGAGTAATGGTTACTATTTGAGTTGCTCATGGCTGAACGCTTTGAAAGTGTTCAACTCTGATGGTTGTCTCTGGCGTAAAAGTGGATAACAAAGCGAGGGTGTTAAAGATGAAGGACTTATTGATCAAGCACCAACTGGAAGAAAGTCACCCGATTCGTGAATATAAGGCACAGATGATTCTTAAGGCATTAACAGCCACTGCAGCGGCGTCTGAACCCAATGCAAGGCTGGACGCCTTGCGTCAGGCCAATCAACGCACCAATGCGGTCATCGAGAGAGTTGTGGACGAAGTTAAAAAGGACCGAACCGTATTTTGTCGGGATGCGATAATACCTTTATGGTTGTCAGATGAAATATCATAATTCATCTGATGATCATGGAGGGATTTTCTATGCCCAGATCTAAGTACACAGCTCAAGAAAAGTTACACATATTGGAGGAGTTCAGACATTCGAATATAAGTATCAGTAGTTTCTCTCGTCAACACGGTCTTGGTGATCGTACATTACAACGTTGGCAGGCACGCTATGATCGTGATGGGATTAAGGGATTAGAGGAAGCTCGAAAGAATCAACATTATACCAAAGAGCTAAAGCTTGAAGCAGTGCTTGCTTATCTTAGTGGTGAAGGGTCATTAGCCGCAGTTACGATGCAGTTTGGTCTGCGCTCATCAGCACAACTGCAACGTTGGATAGCCATGTATAATAGGGATCATCAATCTTTGACGGCTTCACCGTCTAGAAAGCAGGTCCCCACCATGAGTCGTACAACCACCTTCGAAGAACGCATTAAAGTCGTTGAATATGTCACTAAGAGCAAGCACTCCTATACTGAAGCGGCAGCCCATTTTGATGTGTCTTATCAACAAACACGGTCTTGGGTGATCAAGGCTCGCGAAGGCGGTTATGAGGCGCTGGTAGATAACCGTGGTCACCACAAAGACAAGCGTAATCTAACCGAATTAGACAAGGCCAAACTGCGCATTCGTCAGCTAGAAGCTGAGCTCAAGGACAAAGAGCTAGTGGAGGCCTTTGTAAAAAAATTACTGGAAATCCAGCACAAGGAGTGATCAAACAACACCGACAAGCTTACCGTGCCATCGAAGCAGTTAGTCAAGGCCACCACGGCGCTGTCACAAAGTTATTGGACGTTATTGGCGTCAGCCGTCAAGCTTATTACAAAGGCTTAAGGCGGGAGGAAACATTGTGGGGAGTCCACGATCGGCAGCTCAAGGAGCGGACTCAATATTGGTTTGACTTTCATCACCAAGGCATTGGCGCCGGGAATCTCCTGATCAACTTACAACAGGATGAGCTAATTGACTTTCCGGTCACGATCAAACAAGTTCGTCGCGTCATGCGCGAGCTTGGCATTCGGTGTCAGATTCGCCAAAAACGGCATAGTCGCGTCAAGCAATCTGAACAGTACCTGCAAGACAATGTGCTCAATCAATGTTTCTACGTGGAACGTCCTAATCAAGTCTGGCTAGCCGACTCAACCGAGTTGAAATACGGTATCAACGGCGAGTACAAGATGCGCCTCAGTGGCGTTCTTGACCTCTATGGCCGCAATCTGTTGGCTTACAACCTGAGTACAACCGAAACAACCGCCGCCGAGATTCAGGTCTTCCAGCGCACTTTCACTCGCGCCGGAAACGTCCATCCGCTCATTCATACTGATCGTGGCTCCGCCTATACATCTAAGGCATTCAACCGCTACCTTAGCCAGTTTGAAGTGACACGAAGTATGTCGCGACCGGGAACGCCCTATGACAACGCACCGATAGAGCGCTGGTGGAATGAGTTTAAACTGCGGTGGATGGATCGTCACCCAATGGCAAAAACTTATAAGGAGTTCGTCCAGCTCGTTGAAGACGGGATCCACTATTTCAATCATGACAACCGTTCGGGACAAAGAGACGGCCTTACCCCAGAAGAATACTGGAATAAGGCCATCTAAAAGCTACCAAAATTTTATATTATTTCATCTGTCAACTTGACAGGGCCGACCGCAAGCGGAGTTGTGCGAAATGCGCGGCTCTTTTTTCGTTTTCAATATGTTGTGTGGAAAAATTCCAAATCTGTTCAAGGTGATGATAACCGTGAGAAGTGAACTATCCATCAAGCAACTTGTAAATTAATCAAGCAAATAAAAAATTTGATTTATATTTTCACCAGCCGATGCAATATCAAAGGCGTTTTAAATCAACGCAAGCACCTATATTGTTTGCGCTTTCAACCGCTGCATGTTAACCTCACAGAGGTTATTTCATGACGTTCCCGGTGAGTTCAACAGGTGATCCTTACCTCGAGATTGTCGTGAAATAAGATGCTTTTGAAGGACAAACAGGTGGGGAGAGGGCTATGAGAAGATACATATTGAGCATAAGCGTGATGGCACTTACGCTGGGTTTGATTGGGATACAACCTATCCAAGCAAGCGCCAGTGACACGCTTGATCAGCAGTCTGCGGTGAATGTGAGTGATAACAATGGCCAGGGCACAAAAAAACTGGATCCGAATGTGGCAACTGAATTGCCAAAGCAGACAACAGTTGCCGCGAGTGATGAGCAAACTGCGCGACCAGAATATGCTTTGATGCGAACACGCTGGCGGGATCGATTGATGGCGGCACATCCGGATTTGAACAATCCTAATGTTACTGCCTATTTGACCGATTTGGCTAAGCAAAGCCAAACGTTATGGGACACGATGGATCGCAGCACCAGCCGAACGCGGTTGTGGCCCAAAAAGGCTGCCGATACAACGTCGGCAGATTACACAACAATGTTTACTAACCTCAAATTGCTGACATTGGGGTACTATAATCCATTGAGTGCCCAGTACCAAAAGCCTGAGGTTTACCAAGCCATTCTTGATGGTATCGACTTTATGATCACGGTTAAGAAGTACAATGGCGTGTATTCAACCGGCAATTGGTGGGATTGGCAGATTGGCGCGGCTCAACAACTGGATGATACGTTGATCTTGTTATATGACGATCTGCATCAACAAGATCAACAAAAATTAGTCAAATTTGTGCAACCGTTACTAGGCTATGCCAAAGATCCCAATATTCAGTGGCCAAAATATACCGCCACCGGTGCGAATCTTACCGATATTTCAATCTCAGTGTTAGCTAGTGGCTTGCTTTTGGAAGATGATACGCGCGTTGCATTGGTTCAAAAGAATCTGCCCAAAGCGATGGGGTTAGTGACGGCCAAAGACGGTATTTATGCAGACGGTTCCTTTATTCAGCATACTTTTTTTCCATACAATGGCAGTTATGGGAATGAAATGATTAAAGGTATTGCCCGTATCTCGTCAACTCTTGTCGGTACGCCTTGGGCCATTAGTGAAGTTCAATTTGCTAACGTTTTTAATTTGATTGACAAAGGCTTTTTGCAGCTGATGGTTAATGGGCGGATGCCGTCGATGGTGTCCGGCCGGAGTATTTCGCGAGCACCTGGGACCAATTCGGAAACAACTGAGTTAGAGACCGGCAAGGAGACGCTGGCTAATCTAACATTAATTGCCGATGCGGCACCAGCCACACTAAAACAGAAAATTTATCAGGCAGTCGCAACGTGGGTAGGACAAGTTGGTAAACAGTATAATTTTTATCACAATCCGCGTGATTACGCCGCGCTTAGCGGATTGCAGACAGCACTGAGTCACGCCTCTGCGCAGGCCGATGATGTCAGTTCGCTGAACGTTTATGGATCCATGGATCGCGTGATGCAGAAAACGCCAACCCACTCAGTTGGCATCGCGATGTACTCCAAGCGGATTGCCAATTTTGAATTTGGCAATACTGAAAACGGGCACGCTTGGCACACAGCAGACGGGATGGTTTATCTTTACAATCGCGATCTGAATCAATTTGGTGAAGGTTACTGGACAACGGTCGATCCTTATCGATTGCCGGGAACCACGGTTGACACCATCAAGCTTGCAGACGGTGCCAAGTCATCTTCGCGGAGTCCGGAATCCTGGGTTGGCGGCGCGACGGATGGACATACCGCCAGCATCGGCATGTCCTTGAACAAAGTAAATGAAGGCCAAAATCTCAAGGCCAAGAAATCCTGGTTCTTGCTGAATGATCAAGTGGTGAATCTCGGTGCCAATATTACCGGCACCACCTCAGCCGATATTGAAACAATTCTTGATCAGCGCCAAATTGATCCGGCAACCACCAAGATAACAGTAGACGGGCATGCCTATACGAGCCAAAAAACGGTGGGACAGTGGGCCAATTTGAATACAGCCGATCCTGGCAATAATGTCGGGTATATCGTGGCGCCCGGTAATAGTCCGGTTAACGTCAGCCAGGCAACACGCACCGGAACGTATAAGGACATCAACGGCTATTTCCCATCTGACACCGTTTATCGACATCATTATGTCACATTGGCGGCCATGCACGGCTCGGCTGTTAATAACGGCCATTACGAATATGTCACAGTACCTGGCGCGAGTGATGCTAAAAGCGCAGCCCTAGCCAAAGACCCAACCTATCAAGTGCTGGCCAACACCGGTGATGTTCAAGCCATTAAAACGGAAAATCAACTGATGGCTAACATCTGGACCAAAGCTTCACAACTGGATGGCTTGGTTTCTGTTGAGCAACCGGCCGCAGTTGTCATTAAGAATCTTGGATCAAATCGTTATCAACTCACGATTGCGGATCCTCAACAAACCAATCAACCCATTCACCTTGATTTCGATTATCCTGTACAAATTGACGGAGATGACGCAGCTAACTTTTCCACGAATGGACATCGGCTCGTTTTTGAAACATCGGACTTGGCCGGTGCGAGTCGTACCGTGACATTCACGCTGGATGTACCTGCCGATAAAACCGATCTGGACAACGTGATTAAACAGGCTGAACAGATGAAAGCGGCCGATTACACGAAAACCAGCTTTGCAGCGTTCGCATCGGCATTAACAGCGGCCAAAGAGGTTCAGTCATCAGACAATGTTTCCCAAAAAGTCGTGGATGCGGCAAAGGCAAAACTAGTCGATACTATGAACGCATTGGTCAAGGTTGCTGATAAGCACGCGCTTGCAGCAGCTTTGGCAGATGCCGCTAAATTGCATGAGAAAGACTATACCAACGATACATGGCAAAACCTACAAATTGCTATTGCTGCTGCCAAACAGGTGCTGAGTCAGTATGAGTCGACGCAAGCTGAAGTAGATACAGCCACCCAACAGCTGAGGGATGCGCAGGCCAAGTTAGTGAAAATTGAAAAAGCACCTGATATTGAGCGAGAGCCTGGAGGGCAGGCAACATCAGCAAAATCGCATGCCTCTCAAAAAGGCCAACATCAACCGAAGAATGGCGATGAAATGCCGGAGACAGGGGAAGTAACCAACATGAGCATAGGCTTTGTCGGCACGGTTATTCTCGCGTTGATTGCCGGTATGATGCTGTGGCGTAAGCAGCGAAGGGCTTGAGCAAGCTAATATTATCTTAATAGCGGTAACTTTCAGCATGACAGGTTGAAAAATTTAATACGCTTATGCAAGGCAGTTTTTGTAAGCGGAAATACAGACGGTGCCACTTCATGAAAAATGAAGGGTGCCGTTTTCTTGTTTAGCTGCGAGCATCGCAAGTTCAACTATTGTGGGCAGCAAAACGAATCTAAAAGTCGAGATGCCGATGGGGAAAATCAAACGAGAAAATCGTTAAATTTTAGGATTTCCGATCAACGTTGGTTTATATTCGCAAGACTGTAATGCAGTATTGATCGCGGATAAGCTTGAACAAATTCATTTCAAAGCGAAGGAATATCCCGAGCCTTTTTATTTTAAAATGATGCGCTACAAAATGGACGGATCTGCTAATGTGCGGGGTTCATATTGTCAAAAATGATATCTGAAAGGAGACAAAAACGGCTTACAAATAAAATATAATTTGCTGATTTCTTAATGAGAAATATGGTTACTGTAATTACCAACGAAAACTACAGCCTGTAAGCGAAAAAGATAAAGGCCCATATTAGTCGTGAATTTGCCCCTTGACAACATGAATGCGCTTGCACTAGTATCAAGATGTTAGATAAATAAAAAACGTTATTTCCGTTTAAGAAATAATTTGTGTCTCTATTCAAATGTGGGAACGGCTTCTTTTGCTCTCACATGTGAAAAAGGTGGCAAATAAGACGCGTCAAGGTGCAGTAGGCGTAGTAAGTATAGGAGGTTTCAAAACAGATGAGTACATATACCAAAAATCAGCTGGAGGAGAAAATCGATTTACTAATTGACAACGAGATCCACCTTAGCGACCCAACGGGTGAGTTTTTCGTTAAAGTCGCGGATGGTTCCCTGATTGACAATAAGAGCTTTAACTTCTGGGAGTGGACATCAGGCGTTGGATTGTACGGCATGATGAAATATTACCAGCTGAGTCGCAAGCCCGAGGTGCTCAAAGTCATTAAAGATTGGTTTGACAGCCATTTTCAAGAGCCGCCTGTTGAAAAGAATATCAATACCATGGTCCAAATGTTAACGTTGGCATATTTATACGAAGAAACCGGCGACCGAGCTTATCTGCCACATTTGGAAGCTTGGGGCGACTGGCTGTATTATCGGCTGCCGCGGACGGAAAAAGGCGGGTTTCAACATGTTACGTATGGTGACCTCAATCCTGATGAAATGTGGGCGGATACCTTAATGATGAGTGTTTTGACACTCACAAAGCTTGGCAAGGTGTTGCATAAATCAGCGTACATCCAAGAAGCCAAGAAGCAGGTTTTGTTGCACATTCAGTTTTTGCAGGATAAGCGGACAGGGCTGTGGTATCACGGCTGGTCGTTCAAGCGGCGTGACAACTTTGCCGGTGCCTTCTGGGGACGAGGCAATTCATGGATTACGATTGCCTTTCCGGAAATTTTGGAATTGCTAGATCTGCCTGAAGGAGACGCTTTTCGCGAGTTTGTCCGGATGAATCTGCAATATCAAATTGACGCGTTGAAGACTTATCAAGACAAGAGTGGGCTTTGGCACACGCTGATTGATGATCCGACTAGCTATCTTGAAGGCTCAGCAACAGCCGGTTTTACTTACGGCATTTTGAAAGCGGTTCATAATCACCTGGTCGATAACAGCTATCGAGAAGTGGCGCTGAAAGGCATTGATGCGCTCTTTGCCAACATTGACGAAAATGGCGCTCTTGCCATGACATCTGGCGGAACTCCCATGGGCGAGACGAAAGATTTCTATAAGCATGTCAAAACTTCGGTTATGCCGTACGGACAGTCAATGGCGGAGTTAGCGCTGACTGAATATCTGAAGGAATTCTACTAAGTATTAAAAATTAGGCTATGTCCCGACATGTTCGCCACGATTGGTGTTGACGGGCCAGAGCTACGTTAAAGGAGTGTTTTATGATGAAAGCATCTTCGGTAAACACACCAGCTGATGCCGCATCTGGACTTGAAATGGTCAAAACGCATGCGCACAGCTTTGATTGGCGCGATAAGATCGGTTACGCATTTGGTGATTTGGGGAATTGTTTCATTCTTGGTTTGGTTAATAGTTTCTTGACCATTTATTATACCAATGCTTTGGGCATTTCCGGTGCAATTGTTGGTGGGTTGTTTCTTTCGGCACGGTTTATTGACGCGTTTGCTGACGTCACGGTCGGGCGCATTTCCGATATCACGCCGTTAACCAAAAACGGTCGGTTCCGTCCGTGGATCAAGTGGGTTAAGTATCCATTCTGTGCGATTACTGTCATTCTTTTCCTCCCATTTGTTTCAAACTGGCCAATGATCTGGCGGGTTGTGTATATTTTTGTTACTTACTTGGTTTATGGAATTTTGAATTCTTGCATCAACATTCCTTATGGTTCAATGGCCAGTGCAATTTCGGAAAATCCTGATCATCGAGCATCATTATCTACTTCTCGTTCAGTGGGTGCAGCGATTGGTGGCGCAGCAACTGGGTTCATCATTCCATTATTGGTTTATCAAACGGCCGCAAATGGTCAAAAAGTGGTTTCAGCGAATCGCTTCTTTATGGTTTCAATCATGTGTGCCGTCATTGCGTTTGCTTGCTACAATGTGATTTATCGGATGACCACGGAAAGGGTTCAGGTCAAGAAAACCGAGCGTGTTTCTGCTTCTAAACTCATCAAAGGCTTGTTTACAAATAAAGCTTTGATGGCGTTGGTCTTCGCCGATTTCTTCCTAGTCATCAACCAGAACTTGTCTGGCACGTTGGCAACCTATCTCTTTACCGATTATTTCCAGAACAGCACGGCACTTTCGATTGCTTTGCTCTTCACTTATGGCACAGTGGTTGTACTAGCACCGTTTGCAACGAAGCTTATCAAGAGTTTCGGTAAGAAAGAGGCAAGTATTGCTTGCTTAGCGTTTGGAACGTTCATGTATTTGCTGATGTATTTCTTGCATCTCACAAATCCTTGGATCTACCTCATTCTTTTGTTCTTGGCAACGCTTGGTTCCGGAATGTTCAACTTGATGGTTTGGGCATTTATTACTGATGTTATTGACTATCATCAATACTTAACCGGTTTTCGGGAAGATGGCACTGTTTATGGCGTTAATTCATTTGCGCGAAAGTGTGCGCAAGCTGTCGGTGGTGGCCTTGGTGGGTTCATGTTAACAGCGATCGGGTATATTTCTTCAACAACCGGTGGGGCTACTCAAAGTGCTGTGGTTATCAATCGGATATACGCGATCGGTAACCTGATTCCGGCTGCCTGCATGTTACTTGGCATGTTGACATTGATTTTCTTCTACCCGCTTAACAAGAAAAAGATTGATGCTGTCGATGCAAAATTAGCCGCCCGGCGCGCTGAAGAATTGAACGCTCAAGACCAAGAAGCTTAATGAGCTCAAGGAAAGAGGAACTGATGACGATGGCAAAAGATAAACTACAAATTGATCGAGAAAAATTTGCCTACGCGGTTGTTGCAAATTATCAACCGGATGAAAAAACCGATCTTAAGGCTTCCAAGGCTGTCCTTAGACGCTTTTTGATCGCATATTATTTGGCAGACCAGTTTAACACTTTGGAAAGTAATCATTTTGATCAGGATAAAGGCTGGGATTTCAGCTTACTGGCAAAAGGATTAGACCAAATCAGTTTACATTGATATTTAGAAATCGGAGGATAAGCTCCGATTTCTTTGCGTTAGGAAGGAGTTTATCATGCGAAAAGATTTTGCAGTTCGTGCTCACGACATTCCGGGAACAGATGATCTTGAATTGCTAACCCGAAATATTAAAATGCGTCACATTCACACGTTGGCGTTTGCGCCGGCCATTAGTTTAGCGGCAACGACTCACGGAGGCGATAAAGTCAGCACAGGGCTGGCAAATTACGTCCGCCGGCTATTTGCTGCCGACGATATTGAGATTGGCACCTTAAGTTGTTATGTGAACCTGATTGATCCTGACATCAATAACAGAGCCAAGGTTATTAATCGATTCCAACATTACTTACAGTTGGCGCCGAGTTTTGGTACCAACATTGTTGCGACCGAAACCGGCTCAGTGGATCCCGCATTTGCGTTTACCGAAGCGAATTTTGAACCAGGGCCGTTTGAAACGTTACTCGATACGGTTTCCCAACTATTGCCGGTTGCCCACGAATTCGGCACCTTGATCGCTTTAGAGCCAGGCGTCAATCATCCACTGTATTCGTTGGAACGAACGGAGCAACTGTTGACGCATTTCAACCACGATCCGGCATTAACGCTGATCATTGACCCGGTCAACCTGATTTTACCGGAAAAAGATAATGTTGAGACAATTTTGAAAGAAGCATTTGAACGGTTTAATTCGAGAATTGTTGCCGTTCATTTAAAAGATTACGCATGGACACCTGATGCACCCCGTCTGCTTAAAACGGTTGTTCCGGGTACGGGTCAGGTTAACTTCCGGCAGTTGCTTGAGATAGCCGAGCACTATCAGCCATTCGGGTTAAAATGTTTAGATGAATTACCAGATGGACAGCTTGATACGACGCTTGAGTTACCTGTTTTAGCGCCTTATCGAAGCTGAACAGCGGACGCTTGATGGGAGCGTCAAAACACAAACAGGCACCGGAGATGACGGTTATCTCCGGTGCCTGTTGCTATTTGTAATAAGGAACAATTAAGTTGTGTGTTTACTTTGAAAGGCTGAAAGTTAACGGGTCAGATAACCACCATCAACCGGAATGATCGCACCGTTGATATAATTAGCAGCATCACTAGCCAAGAAGACGGAAACCCCCATTAATTCATAAGGCTCAGCCCAGTGTCCAGCGGGGATGCGGTCGAGGATTTCTTGATCGCGGGCTTTGTCGGCACGGATTGGGGCGGTGTTTTCGGTCTTGATGTAACCTGGTGCAATGGCGTTGACCTGAACGTTGTAGGCGCCCATTTCGGAGGCAAAGGCTTTGGTTAAGCCGGCAACACCGTGTTTACTTGCTGTGTAGGACGGAATGTATTTGCCGCCTTGGAAGGAAAGCATGGAGCCGATGTTGATGATTTTGCCGGATTTTTGCTTGGCGAAGACTTTTGAAACGGCCAAGGACATGTGATAAACGGCGCTGAGGTTGATTGCGATGACTTGATCCCAGTCTTTATCCTTGGATTCGAGAAGGGGATTACGGCGAATCATCCCGGCGTTGTTGACCAAGATGTCGATGTGGCCCATTTTGGCGACGGCTTCGGCAACGACTTTATCGGCAATGCCCGGTTCGGTTAGATTGACCTGCATGAATTCTACCTTGTGGCCGCGTTTTTCAATTAAGCGACGGGTGTTGTCCCATTCAGCGGTGCCAAAAGTCGGGATGAAAATATCGGCGCCGGCTTCGGCCATCGCAACGGCGTAACCCTGGCCAAGGCCGGTATTGCCACCGGTGACAATGGCAACTTTGCCGGTCAGGTCGAATTGCTTCATTTTAAAATGATCGAGTTCGGCTTCGTGTCGTTTGATTTCTTCTTCGGTTTGATGAATTTCTGCCATTTTTAAACGCTCCTTTAATGAGTTTAAACGTTAACGTAATTCAGACATTGGTACCTGATCCATATCATCGTAGGTTTGGTTTTCACCGCACATTGCCCAGATGAAGGCATAGTTGGTGGTGCCGACGCCGCAATGAATAGACCAGCTTGGGTTGACCACCGCTTGTTCGTTAAACAGTGCGATGTGCCGGGTTTCATCAGGCTCGCCCAGGAAGTGGAAGACGCGGGTATCAGGTTCGGCGAATTCAAAGTACATATAAGTTTCCATCCGCCGTGCGTGGGTATGTGCCGGCATCGTATTCCAGGAAGAGCCGGGTTCGAGAACGGTGTAGCCCATCTGCAACTGGCAGGTGTCCATTTGCGAAGCGTCAATGTATTTGTAAATCGTGCGCTTATTCATATGCGCCTGATCGCCCATCGGTTTTGCTAACGCGTCAGCAAACGGCAACTTTTTATTCGGATAGGTTTTGTGTGCTGGGGTTGAAACGACATAAAACTTAGCTGGATTAGCCGGATCATTTGATTTGAAAATGACATGCTTGGTACCCATGCCCACATAGTAACCATCGTGAGTCGTCATCGGCTCTTCGGTTCCGTCAATCGTGATACTACCTTCGCCGCCAATGTTGATGAGCCCTAATTCGCGGCGTTGTAAGAAGAAATCAACGCCTAATTCTTTTGATAGCGCAATTTCCAGTGGTTGATCAGTTGGGGTTACCCCGCCAAAAATCATCCGATCGTTGTAAGTATAGGTGAGTAGAATATCGCCAGGCGCAAAGATCTCTGGCATCAAGAATTCCTCACGCAGCTTATCGGTATCGTAATGTTTAATGTCTTCAGGGCTATGCGCGTAACGCGTGACCATATTGAATGACAATGAAAAAGCCTCCATTTCTTTTAAAGAAACAATGTTTATTATTTTGCACAAGTCCAATATAGCATGACTAGTCAAAAATGCAAGCGCTATTATGAAATTTCAGCCAACGTTTGACAGTGAATATTCACTTGCCATACGATACAGTTGCCTTTTGTTGAAAACGGTCTTTCTTAATCGGAAATTTTGGGTTGACAAAAGGACACGGTTTGCTGGAATTAACGTTCGGCTACCGAGTTAGCAGTTAATGACTTTGAGGAGGCGCATGATGACTGAAGTTACCTTGCAATTAAGACATGAAGATCAAACACTTAAAACTGCAACGAGTGAGGCTAGAACCTATTTGGCTTATCACAAGCAGTATGCGTTGGGCGATTACTATCAGGTTCAGGTCAGTGACGCACCCGCTTATGTGTGGGTGCAACTGGATGCGAGTGTGGCACCATCGCTGGTGTATTTGAAGCAGGCCACGTGGGATTTTCGGATTCCGTTTAACTTGCAGAAGGAATGGCCATATCCGGATGGGGCATTTTTAGGAACAAACCACTATGCTTGGGTGCGAGTGGCTAATGAAGATGAGCTAACTGTTTCACGCAATTTGGCGCTGAACACCTATGACCAGCATGAAGCAAGCGGTGCCTATCCCCATGCATCGGCCAATGCGGAGACGCGGGATGAACTCGTGTTTTATGCCAAGAATGTCATTGATGGGGTGATTGCTAACGAAAAGCATGGCAGTTATCCGTTTCAATCATGGGGAATTGCGGAGCGCCCTGACGCTGAATTAACGTTGGACTTTGGCCGGGAAGTTTTGGTGAAGCGCCTGGTGCTGATTTTGCGAGCTGATTATCCGCATGATAGTTATTGGCAGGAAGTTACCGGCGAATTTTCCGATGGCAGCAGCGAAAAGCTTGAACTTAAGAAGACGGCAGCGCCTCAGCAATTTGACATCACGCCGCGTAAAGTGACGTGGCTGAAACTTACACACTTGGTGAAGGATCAGGATAGTTCGACTTTCCCGGCGCTTACTGAGTTGGAGGCTTGGGGTAAAGAGGCGTTCGCAAAATAGTGACGATCCACAATATTCGATACGAAAAATGGCAGTCGCTTTGCTTATAATGATAAGCAAGGCGGCTGCCATTTTTGCACCTTTAAAGTTCTTAGCTGAAATTTACAGCGTTTGTTCAATTGCATGCTGCGTATTCAGCAACAACCGAATGAAATTGGATTGGCGTTCTTTGTTAACCCGGTATTTAGGCGAGCTGATACTGAAAGCACCGTAAATGCGGCCGGCTTTCATGATTGAGGCGCCGAGGCAAAGGACTTCCGGCTGATTCTCCTCGTTGTCGATGGACACGCCCATTTCCTGAATGGTTTTCAGATTTTGACGAAGTTTCGGCAAACTGGTGATTGTATTGGGCGTTAGCGGCTTAAGTTTATGTGTCTCAAGGTAATCGTCTAAATGCTTGCGCGAATAGTTGGCCAGCAGCGCCTTGCCCATCGCGGACGAGTACATGTTCATCGTGCCACCGATGATGGATTCCAGCTTGATGCTGTTAGGGCTCTCGAGTTTTTCAACCAAGACAATTTTGTCATTGCGCACAATGCCGAGATTAATGGTCTCGTTGGTTTCGTCGCGCAGATTCTCAAGAAACGGGCGCGCGACTTTGGCAATATCAAAGCTGTCAAGCGCTTTTTGTGCATACGGGATCAGTTCGGTGCCGAGATAATAGCGTTTGGTGCTTTCATCACGGCGCACGAAGCCGATCATGTCAAGCGTGTTGAGAATTTTCAAAATCGTGGGCTTTGACGAACTTAACGCCGCACTCATGTCTGCCAATGACGGCGGATCGTCGGCTTTCATGAGATAGTCTAAGATGTCTTTGGCTTTGATAAGCACCGTGCCATAAGGCTTTTGTTGTTTTGGCTTTACTTGTTCCAATGGAATGCCTCCAAACGAATTTTTGCGAAGTTTATTATATAGAAATATACAATGGTAAAAATGGTTTGTCCAGTTTTGGTTCGGCTTAGCTCAGGTGAAATTGTGTAAAAGTGTAACCAGCGATCACTGATATGCTGGCGCTTACATGATAAGTTAACAAAACCAAGGGACTTTTTAAAAAATTTTGTTTCATTTTTGGAAATTAATAGACCGTTATAGGAAAAAGGCCCCTTGATAATCAGAAAATAACTTGTCAATTTGCCGACAAGTCTTGCGACCACCCGCTCATCTTCAGGGGAATCAGATATAATGGAGTTATTAAGCGAAAAGGATGGTTGGCCATGGATCAGAACAAGTTGAAGCAGGAAGCCGCTCAAAAAGCAGCTGAGTTTGTTGAAGATGGCATGACGATTGGCTTGGGCACCGGTTCAACAGTGTATTACCTGGTTGAAGCGATTGCGCAGCGGGTCAAAGAAGAGCACCTGAATCTGACCGGTGTTGCGACCAGCGTGCGGACGCGCAAGCAAGCTGAGTCGCTTGGCATTCCGATGAAGGATCTGGATGAAGTTGCCCAAATCGATTTAACGATTGACGGCGCCGATGAAGTGGATAAACATTTCCAAGGTATTAAAGGCGGCGGGCGCGCACATTTGATTGAGAAGATCGTGGCGATTAATTCTGCGCGGAATATCTGGATTGTGGACGAGACCAAGTTGGTGGATACGCTGGGTAAATTTCCGTTGCCGCTTGAAGTCATTCCGTTCGGCAGCGGCAAGTTGTTGCAACGGCTAAAAGATGAAGGCCTGAAGCCGGCGTATCGCCTTAATGACGATGGCACCAAGGCGCTGACGGATTCAAAGAACTACATTATCGACCTGCATCTTGGCCGGATCGAGCATCCGCATTTGTTGGCGGAATGGCTTAACAAGCAGGTTGGGGTTGTCGAACATGGTTTATTCCTCGATCTCGTTAAAACCGTGGTAGTCGGCACAACGCATGGTCCGGAAATTCTGGATGCGCACCGCGGCTAATCGTTAGCTAAAGTAAAAAGCTAACAAGTTGAATAATCCAAATAGCGTCAACGAAAAACCTTCAAAGTTGCAACCTAACTTTGAGGGTTTTTCGTTGGCGTTTTTTGCTGGCCTCATCAGCTGTCTAAAGGGCGAACATCGATCACGGGCTTAAATGTGATTATGAATGTTTATATTTGTCGCTTGTAAATCCTTATAAAAATAGCGTTTGCAAGCTCTTATCGGTTTTTGAAGCTGTTAATTTGGGGAAAATTGTTCGTAAATGATTTACATTAAAGCGCTTGCATGTTATAGTCTTTTTGGAAATAAAAAGAAAGAACATTTATTATAAAGAAATAAATGAATGGTTCAACAATGCCCTTTCTTTTTAACGGTTTTATGAAAAAAGGCTAATTTTCCCTATATGACGCAGCGCGAATGAATGAGATAACTTTTGCTGGCTTTCAGGATTTGCCGTCCTGTTACATAACAGAAACCAGATTTCCAAAAAGTATATGTTTCTTTGCGCGACTGCAGATGTGGGGAAATTAACGAGAAAGCACCAAGGAGGCAAATATTGAAAATTGAAAATTTAACGAGTGCCCAGCGATTTTTCAACGCCGGGATTGTCGACAAGCGCATGGTGACCACAGCGTTGGATAATGCCGTTGCGCATCTTGATTTAAACATCAAGGTGTTCGGCGAGAATTTTCCCGAGCCGTCAACGGTGAACAATCGCTATGCACCGATGAAAAACACGGAATGGACCAATGGCTTTTGGACCGGGATGCTGTGGCTGGCTTATGAGTACACGGGCGATCAAAAGTATCGCGCACTGGCCGAAAAGAATGTCGCCAGTTTTGCCGATCGGATTGACCGCAAGATTTCCGTTGATCATCACGATTTAGGCTTTCTGTATTCGCCGTCAGTGGTTAGCGCGTATCGACTAACGAACAGCCAGCTGGCAAAAGAAATCGGGATCAAAGCGGCGGATCAATTGTTAACCCGTTTCCATGAAAAAGGCCGTTTTATCCAGGCCTGGGGTGCAAAAGACGCTAAAGATGAAAATCGGCTCATTATTGATGCGTTGCTGAATATTCCGTTGCTGTATTGGGCAACGTCTGTGACTGGGGATGCTAAGTATCGGCAAGTTGCTGATCAGCATTATCGAACGGCATTGAAGACGGTGTTTCGTCCGGATGGCTCCACTTTTCACACTTACTTCTTCGACGATACCGGCAAACCATTGCGCGGGGCGACAAAGCAAGGGTACGCCGACGATTCCGACTGGGCGCGCGGGCAGGCATGGGCGATCTACGGGACGGCCTTGCATTACTATGACACGCATGATGCGGCCGCTTTTGACAGTTTCAAAGCCGTGACCAACTTTTTCCTGAATCGGTTGCCGCAAGATGATGTGCCGTACTGGGATCTGATCTTCCAAGAAGGCAGTGATCAGAGTCGTGATTCTTCTTCAGCGGCGATCGCGGTGTGCGGGTTGCATGAGATGCTGAAATATTTACCGGAGGCGGATCCGGATAAGCCGGTTTATCGCGCGGCCATGCATGCCCAGCTGAAATCGTTGATTGACAACTATGCGACGCCGGTGGATGGGCAGACCGCGGAACCATTGCTGCTTCACGGCGTTTATTCATGGCATTCCGGTCATGGCGTGGATGAAGGTAATCTATGGGGCGACTATTTCTACATGGAAGCGTTGATCAGGTTTTATAAAGATTGGCAATTATATTGGTAGGGGGCTTTTAAAATGACGGAACCAAATATTAAGGCAGTACGTCTGGATGAGCGGTTGATTCATGGACAAGGACGATTGTGGATTTCCAACCTTGGCGTCAACTTGGTGATTGTTGCCAACGATGAGGTTGCGAAAAGCCATATTCAACAACAGCTGATGTCCTCGTTAATGCCGGAGTCGGTGGGGATTCGTTTCTTTTCACTGCAAGAGACGATCGATAAAATTTTCAAGGCTTCACCGCGACAGACGATTTTCATCATTGTGAAAACGGCGCAGGATGCGTTGACGTTGGCGGAAGGCGGCGTGCCAATCAAGGAACTGAATGTGGGCAATATTCACATGAAGGAAGGCAAAACGCGGCTGACGAACTTTATTGCGGTGGATGCTGACGACCTGCACGCTTTGAAGACGTTGCATGAGAAGTATCACGTGGATCTGAACACGCGCACGACGCCACTGGGTAACGATGTCGGGTCGGATTTTGATCTGAATGATTATGTTGCTAAGCACTAACTGACACTAACGATAACGCGTTCGCCGGCGCAGAAGTTTGCGTGTAAGCACGCCGGTTCACGCTCAAAGGGGAGAAAAGCATGACCTATTCTATAGTTCAAGCGCTCTTGGTGGGTCTCTGGGCGGCATTTTGTTTTGCCGGTCAACAATGGGGCATTTATACCAACCGGGCATTATTTATTTCATTTGGTATCGGTTTGATTTTGGGCGATTTACAAACGGCAGTTGTCTTTGGGGCAACGGCTGAACTGGCCTTCATGGGCTTTGGTGTTGGTCCTGGTGGTTCGACACCACCAAATCCGTTGGGGCCAGGTGTGGTTGGCACGATCATGGCGATTTCGATTTCAGGGTTGAAGCCAGCTGCAGCATTGTCGCTATCTTATCCGTTTGCGATTTTGATTCCATTCGTTATTACCTTCATTTTCTCCGTGAACGCCAATAACCTGGCGTGGTCACGAAAAGCGATCGAAGAAGGTAAGTATCGGCGGTTCCATTTCCTGGCGAATACAACCTTGCTAGGGTTCATCTTGTTTGCCTTTTGCTTCGGTTTTGCCGCAACTTTGAGCACTTCGGCGTTGAAAGTGTTCGTTCAGGCGATTCCGCAATGGCTGATCAATGGCTTGACCGTTGCCGGCGGATTGCTGCCAGCAGTCGGGTTCGCGTTGATCATGAGCACGATGGTCAAGAAGGAATACATCCCGGCACTGATTCTGGGTTACGTCTGCGTTGCCTATCTGAAGATGCCGGTCATCGGGTTAGCTTTTGCCGGTGCCGTACTGGCGTTCAACAATTACTACAATGGTCGCCGTGCCGATAAGAAGGATCACGGCACCAACGGCAATGATGACGGCAGTAACCAGGATGAAGGGGGTATTGAAGATGGCATCTAGTCGCAAACCGGTTTTAACCAAAAAAGATTATCTAAACTCCATTCTCCGTTCGTATGTTCTGCAAAATGCCCAAAACTACGGCACCATGCAGGGAACCGGGATGGCTAACAGCATCATGCCGCAGCTGCGGAAAATTTATAAAGACGATGACGCGGAATTTAAACGGGTCACAACGTCTAACTTGGAATTTTATAATACGAATCCGCAACCTTATCCGTTTGTAACCAGCATCATGCTGGCGATGTATGACAGTGGCCAGGATGAAGACGATGTCCGAGCGATCAAGTTTGCGTTGATGGGACCTTTAGCCGGAATTGGCGATGCCCTTTCGCAATTCGGGTTGGCACCGTTGTTCAGTTCGATTTTTGCCTCCTTGGCACTTCAAGGGATGACTTGGGCACCGATTCCATTCATTCTCTGCTTGTTCGGGATCACATTCGGCGTCCGGATGCTGATGGGGTACTTAGGCTGGAAAGTCGGCACGAGCATCATCGATACGTTGTCGGACCGGATGGCAGCGATTGCCGATGTTGCCAGTATGCTGGGCTTGACTGTGATCGCCGGGCTGTCGGTTTCCTTTGTGAAAGTCAACCTGGCATGGCAGTACACGCAGGTCATTAAAGGCAAAACCCAAGTCGTCGCGATTCAGACGATTCTGGATAAAATCATGCCGTACATGCTGCCGATTGCGCTCACGTATTTTGTTTATTGGCTGATCACCAAGAAAAAATGGACCATTTACAAGATTGTTATTTTGCTTTTTGTCGCCGGGGTACTGTTATCAGTGCTGGGGATCTTAAAGTAAACAGATGATGAATTCGGCCGTCGCAAACTTTTGGCGACGGCTGTTTTAGAAATGAGCATGGCAAAAAATGGAGGATTTGAACACATGAATTATGCAATGGCAGTTGTTGGGCACGGCCGCTATCCAGAAGGGGTATTGTCCGCCTTGAAGTTATTGATCGGAACCACAGACGGCATGACCGCGTTTAACCTGGACGAAACCACGACCCACGAGCAATTCGAGCAGCGATTAAAAAACTTTCTCGATGAAAATGATCACGCTTTGGTCTTTGCTGACATGACCGGTGGTGCGCCACATCAAATCGTTGCGCGGTTAATGCTGGAACAAAATCGTCCGCATCAGTACATTATTTCCAGCGCACCATTGAACTTGATTTTGGATCTGTATGCCAAAAACATGGGCGGCTTTGACGATGCCAGCGTTGATGAAACACTCCGGCATACTGTTACCTTGTCAAAAGACTTGATTGAAATTTTACCAGACAGAATGAAGACCAACTCTGATGAAGTACCGGTGCCGGATATTAAGCACGATGATGAAGGAGATGGCATCTGATGACAATATGGCAAATTGCATTGATTGTTCTGTTAGTCATCGTGTGTGCACTGTACTTGGTCGCAATTCCGTTGGCTAAGCGGTCGGCGATGCGCAAACAGGCCAAGATGGTTGATCAGATGCACGCGAACCTGAAACCCGGCGATCAGATTGTTTTGATTGATGGGATTGTCGGCAAAATCAAACATTTGAATCAGGAAGACGTTCAAGTTGAAATTGCGGCGAATACCGTGATTACGGTTAAACGGATGGGGATTGCTGGGGTTGTGAAGGAGGCGGCGACAGGTGACAGAAACGAATTGGACCACGTACATTCAGCAGTTGAGTCAGCAACAGCATCTCACGGATGATGCCCGTAAAAATGCTGACCGATTATTAAAGAACCAATTTTTATTTGATAGCCCCTATGCGATGGAGCCGACGCAAGTGAGTTACACCATGAATCCGATCACGTGGCAGCAGACGCCAAATGGGGATCCAGAATGGCTTTATATGTTGAAACGCCAAGAGTATTTGCTGGATCTTTTGGAAGCTTATTACGAAACCGGTCGCGGTGACTATCAAGCTAAAATGAAAGCTTTACTGTTTAGTTGGATTGATGAAAATCTGACAGTGCCGGCGACATGGCGGACGATTGACACTGGCATTCGCTTGCTGAATTGGACGGCCGTTGTTGCGAACTTGCTGGAAGATCATCAGTTAAGCCGGGAAGAGCAAGCCCGTATTGAAGAGGCGGTCAATGTTCAGGCGGCGTACTTGCAGCAGAACTATACGGAAAAGTTTGATATCAGTAACTGGGGCGTGTTAATCACCACGGGTATCTTGGTTTACGCAACGCGCTTTCCCAAAGTTTTGCCGCCAGCGATTGTCCAGTGGGCACAGCAAAAGTTTGAGACCGAACTGGATTTGCAGGTTGATGCGCAAGGGATGCAGTGGGAGCAGTCGCCCCTGTATCTACTTGAAGTTTGGCGAAGCACGCTGGCTGTGATTGCCGCACAACAGCAGGCCGGGTTGGCGGTGGCGCCGGTTGTGCTGACAAAAGCCAGTGCCATGCAGCGGATGATTACGCGGTATGTGAAGCCGGATCTGTTGCTGTTACAACAAGGCGATACTGACGCGGTTCGGATCGATAGTCTGTACAATGCGTCAGCGGCTATTTTGCAGCAATCGTCGCCGCTGCAACAACGGTTAGCGCCGATTGTTGATTTCGGACTTTTGGAACTCGCCCATCAGCGGTGGCAGTTGCCGGCCAAAACTGAAACACCGCTGCCGAAAGAATTCGCCGCACCTACTAGTGGTAATTACTTCTGGCGCTCCGATTGGGGCCAACATGCGGATTATTGGCATGCCTTTAATGGTGATTTAGGCAGCGGCCATGGGCATGCCGCGCTGGGACATGTGGATTTGACGATCGGCGGTCAGGATGTCTTAGTTGATCCGGGCCGTTACACCTACGTTGATGGCACTGAGCGGCGGCAGCTCAAGTCGGTGGCCGCGCATAATACGGTGATGCTTGATCATCGCCCGTTTAGTTTGCCGAACGATTCGTGGAAGTATCGGTATGTTGCGACGCCATTGAATCATTCGCTAGTGGATTTTGCCGGTGGTCAGGTGGTTAAGTTAACATTTCTTGATCAATCGCAGGCAGTGCCAGCGGTGATCACACGCCTGTTGATTAGCTTAAGTCAGGAACGGCTGTGGCTGATTGTTGATATGATTCATCATCCCGGCCAGCATTCCCTCAAGCGTTTTTGGCAAGTTTCGCCACGGTTAAGCGTGACGCAGCACGACACTGGGTATCAATTAGGCGACGTAGCGAATTTTGCGATGAGTGATGATCAGGTTTGGGCCAGTCAGCAATTATTTTCACCACGGTACAACACGCTCGAACATTTGACGCGACTGGAAAGTGAAACGATGTTTACCGACTTCACGGTGCAGGCAGCGGTTTTGTCGCCGCGACAACAGCCGGTGACCATCACGCCGATCGCGGCACAGCAGTCCGGTGATCGCGATGCCGTGGTGCCGGAACGGTTGGCGACTGGGTTCCGGGTAGATTTGGACAACGAGCGTAACTTTTTAGTAACGTTGCAGCCGGAAAACACGATCGTCGGCCGCAAGCTTTACTGGTTCGACGGGACCGAAGCCTATGGTGGTTTGAACATTTTCGAACGGCAGGGGCAGCAGGTAGCACAACATTTTCAGGTGTTTTAGCGATGAAAAAGATGAAAGCGAAGCGATGGAAGTGGGTGCCGCTTTTTCTACTCAGCATCCTTGCCAGCTTAATCGGTGGCTGCGATGTGCTTAAACCAGCCGACGCGCTATCCGTTGCAGGCACATCGATGTCGGCAAAAGTTTACCGCCTCTTTTTGCAGAATGAAAAAGCGCTGACGGTCAATCGTTATGTGACAAAATATCACGCTAAGTACAACGCACAATTTTGGCAAACCAAGTACGGACGCCAGACGCCGCAGCAAGCTGCTCAAGTGCAAGCGATGAATAAAATGAAGCAGTTTGTGATTGAGGATCAGGCGTTGGTGAAGGCCAAGCTGCTGACGAAACCGCTGGCGGAGTTTGATGCCTTGAAGAAGACGCAAGGCACCGGTGCCGATTTGACGGGGATGGCCGCGGCGCAGAAACAGCATCGCGAGTTGATACTCAAATTGCAGGCGCAATACGTCAAGGCGCATCGCAAGTCGGTGACGAGTCAACAGCAGGTCACTTTTTATCGGCAGAATAAAAGTAAGTACTGGGCGCGGCCTGATCTGATTCATTATGAGACGCTGACTTTTGAACGCGGGAAGATCAGCAACCTTAGTGAGTTCACGGATTTGATTCAGCGATTTAATGGGCAGCAAACCGATCTGGCTAGTGTGCAAAAAGCATTTGTTGCCACAGGTTTTCACGGCCAGCTTGGGCAAAATGACTCGTTGCATGATGCTGACCAATACTATGGTGCCTATTTACGGGCAACCAACGATCAGACCGGTCATGTCGGGCAGATTTTTGCGGCGTGGTTGTCGGATCAAAAAATGAGTTTGGTGCGGGTCACAGCATCAGCAAAGGGTGGATTTATTCCTTTTTCTGATGTGAAAGAAGATGTAACGGCTAAGATTTTGCAAGCGCAACTGGCGAAGACGTTAGAAAAGCGAGCTAAACAAGCCGAGGTGCAAGGTGATCCGGCGCAGCTTGCTAAGGAAACCTTTGCCTGAAATGGAGGGACATCATGAAACGATGGCGGGTGACACAAGGAAAAGTTTGGGTATTTTTGCTGGCGTTGCTGGGGTTGGCGGTGATGATCAACGGGCAGGCGCCGCAACGTTCGTTAGCTGCCGGGCCGCGAACATTTTATGTGGCCAACAACGGCAGTGACAGTCATGACGGGCTATCTGCCGATCAGCCGTGGCAATCGCTGGAGAAGGTCGCGGCGACGAAGTTTCAACCGGGCGACCGCATTCTTTTTGATGCCAATAGTGTTTGGAATGGCCAGCTGATCCTGGATGGCGCCAAGAACGGTGACGGCACTAGCACAGCGCCGATTACCATTGGCAGTTACAATCAAGGCGGCACAGGCAAAAAGGCGATTATCAATGGCTTAGGGACAACAGCCAACAAAAATCCCTATCACGAGCGTAAGTTGAGCAATCTCAATTTAATGACCGGAACCGTTGAACTGTGGAATGCGAATCACTGGACGATTTCTGACTTGGAGGTGACGAATACTGCAGGTGATGGGAATCGGCAAGGGATGCGGATTGGCATTTTGGTCGCGTCAGACATTCAGACCGCATATCCAAGTGGGAACGATGCCGCGGCGGTTCAGCAAAAGCTGGCGATTTTTAAAGCATCGCACCGCACGGGGATCACAATTACCAATAACAACGTGCACAACGTCGATGGCGCTTATCAAAGTGACCTGATTCCCGATCAGACGGGGAAATTGGTGGCGGCCGGTAAAAATTCCGGGGGTATTGTTATTGTCGGCAATACCGATGCGACCGCAACGCATAATGTAATCACGGACGTTGCTAATGAGGGCCTGCGTAACGATGCCAACGCCTCGGTTTTGCCCGGCGGTTGGGATCAATACTCTTTTCAGGCCAGCGCCAAAACCATTTTTAGACATAATTACATTCGTAACAGTGCCGGTGACGGGATCGTCATTAGTTCCAGTGAAAATGGCACCGCCGAGTATAATACGGTGCAGGCCGCCAACAGTATGCCGAACTCCAAAAACGCAGCCGGTGCCAGCAAAAACTTTGCCGGATTGTGGTTCATGGGCGGGGAATACAATTTAGCCCAGTATAATGAAGTGTTTGACATTCCCAACCATTACCTCGATGGTGCGGCGTTTGATTTTGACGGGTTTGCATCCAAAGGGGTCTATCAGTACAATTACTCCCACGACAATTCTGGCGGGTTCACGCTATTTATGGGCGACCACCAAACGGACAATGTTTTCCGCTATAACCTCAGTGTGAACGATGTGAAGGACGTACCATCGCCTGCGTTGAATCATCTGATTTTCGTGGTTTCAGGTAAGGCTGATGGCATCGATGGTTTCCCGCTGTTCAACAACAACACGTTCATTGTCGGCAAAGCCGTGAAGAACCTGATGATTTCCAACAACGGCCAGACGGGAATTCGGTTTGTTAATAATCTGGTTTACGCACCGAGTGGCAATGTGCCGCGCTTTGTGGTGAACCAAAATGGCACGAAACGCCCGGTCTTTACCGAAGGGCGCTTGGATCACAACTTGTTTTACCCACAGGCGCTGATGGATGAGAGCCATGCCGGAACCGTTGATGTGAGTGGCAATATTTTTGCTGATCCGCAGTTGGTAGATGCTGGGGCTAAGCCAAGTGGACTGATTCAGCAGGCGGATGGCACGTTTGATCGCACTGGGTTGGCAGCTTTTGTTCCACAAGCCAAGTCGCCGGCTGCCAACGCCGGGGTCAATGTCGATGAACTGACGCCAGCAGCAGTGAAGGAGAAGTTCCCGATCAGTCAAGACTTTGCCGGCAAGCTGATCAATTTTCAACATCCGACGATCGGCGCCTTTGAAGCAGCAGAGGCAGTTCCGGTGGTGCAAAAAGATGATTTAAAAACGCTAATTGATCGGGCACTTGATACTAAGAAGACCGATCGCTATTCGTTGGCAAGCGTGGCCAAAAAGCAGGCGTTCGATCAGGCGTTACAGGAAGCTCAGTGGATTTTAGCCGATTCGCAGGCCAACCAGTCGGCTGTTGATCAGGCAGAAAAAGCATTGCAAGCGGCCTTTGATCAGCTTGACGGTCACCAAGCTGCAGAAACTTCGTCAGCGTCTCAAGAAGTGCCTTCTGTGCAGAAAACGGACGATGATAAAAAGTCGAAGCAAGATCGCGAAGACCAGTCGTTACCACAAGCTGGCGACTTGATCTTTAAGAGCCTACCGATCATTGGTGGCGTGATCCTCATGAGCGTCGTGATCGGCGGCCTGTATTTTAAGCATGTTAGAGAAAAGTAAAACCGCAAAATTGCGGTGAATAAAAAACGCCTGTAACCATTGCGGCTGTAGGCGTTTTTGCGATTCATATGATATGATGGTTGCAACAGAGAAGTTAATATGGCGGTTTGGCAAATCCAACGTATTGTGAGGTGGTCGCCTATGTGCGATGATCAAAATCTATACGGAAGGAGGTGCCCTATTGTCCGTTGCTGACGCATTAATGCTGATGCTGACCTTTGCTATGTTTACACTAGCACTGGCTGCATTCATCATTGATGTTGTGAAAGCAATTTTAGGCAATCAAAAAGACCGTCAATAGATTTCTGGTCCGAAGTCTGACGGTCCTTTGACTGTTTTTACTTTAATGCCAGCTGTCTGAAACAACTAACTCTGCCAGAGGAGGAGTGCTGGGCCTAACCAGTGCTCCTCTTCGTGGTTTATTGTAGCATGAAAGACAATCTTGCTACAACAGTCTTGTCCATGTGACTACACTTTTGCCGCTTGCGTGTTCGTAGTCGCTGAAATCTACGTGTAAGAACCTCAAACGTAAATGGCCAAGGCCTCACTTCCTGGAAATTGTGCTATTGAGGGCTTTACTTCCGCTCTCCATAACGCGTTCGCACAAAAAACCCGCTGTCTCAGCAAACAGCGGGTTTTGTTATGTATTGGCCGACCGGCTGGGAAACCGATCGGCGATTTCTACTTTGGAGGAGTAAAAATGAAAAAGTTGGGTTGGGGTTTGTAGGAATGAGTGGGTGGCTCATTTCTATGTTGTTAATACTACCGAGCAGTTGTGACGAAATTGTGACGTTGTTATGTTGTTTATGTTATTCATGTTGGGTGAAAGCGTGACGTTATGTGAGACAGCTTGTCGCGCCTGTGCTTTCGCCTTTAAGATCACCTTTTGCCCAGATATGCCTTAACTTCATAAGGTCGCAGCGTGTCACCGGCGTCATCGGCATAATTGCTAATCAGCACCTGGGAAGCTTGCGGCTGGCGGTCGGTGATGTTCCGCGTGAGTGTCTGGTCAGTGAAGTTGCTGACAACCAACAATTCCTGATCAGCGGCGTGACGCTGATACATATAGACCTCGGCGTCATCCGGATCGAGTAAGGTGTAGTCGCCATAAACGATCAAACTCGGATACTGTTTGCGCAGGCGGTTGAGTTTTTGATAAAAGAAGAAGACCGAGTCTGGATCGGCTAAGGCCGCAGCGGCATTGATTGTGGTGTGATTCGAATTGACCGCCAGCCACCGGGTGCCGCGGGTGAACCCGGCCTGATTTTCCGCCGTCCATTGCATCGGTGTACGAGCATTATCCCGCGAACGGCGGTGGATTCTTTTCAGCATATCGTCCGGCGTCAAAGCATGTTGCTGGTCAACCAACTCGTGCCAGGCATTCAATGTGTCAAGATCGCGATAATCGTGAATGGATGGAAAAGCAACATTGGTCATGCCGAGCTCTTCACCTTGATAAATGTAAGGGGTGCCTTCGAGAAAACGCAATGTGGCGGCGAGCATTTTGGCGGACCGAACCCGAAAAGCCGGGCGGTCATCGCCGAAGCGGGAAACGGCGCGGGCTTGATCGTGATTGTCCCAGTAGAGGCTATTCCAGGCTTTCCCATGCAAGGCGGTTTGCCAATCAGACAAGACGCGCTTGAGGTCAGTCAACTTTGGCCGATGCAGCGACCACTTACCGAATTGTGGATCATTATCGAGGCCGACATGTTTGAATTGGAAGACCATCTCCAGTTCATGGCGGTCAAATCCGGTGTACTTGAGCGCTAGTGAAGGTGTGACACCGGGCGCTTCGCCAACTGTCATGAGGTCATACTTGCTCAGCACCTTTTGATTCATCGCCCGCAAATAATCGTGCACGTGCGGACCGTTGGCAATCAAGCCCAATGAATTGCCGTTGGGCTGTTCAAAGAGGTGCGGATCGTCTTCAAATTTGTCAGGTTTGGAGATCAGATTAATGACGTCCATCCGAAAACCATCAATGCCTTGTTGGCACCACCACGTCATCATATTGAACACGGCGTCACGTACAGCCGGATTTTGCCAGTTGAGGTCCGGTTGTTTGACGGCGAAGAGATGGAGATAATACTGGCCAACTTCCGGTACATAAGTCCATGCTGATCCGCCAAAATCCGCGCGCCAATTGGTTGGGGCATGCCCATCAACCGGATCACGCCAGATGTACCAGTCGTGGTGGGGATCCGTGCGGCTTTGTTTGGCCGCTTGAAACCAGGGGTGTTCGTCGGACGTGTGGTTGACAACCAAGTCCATCATAATTTTCAAGTCGCGCGCATGGGCTTCTTTCAACAACCGCTTAAAGTCAGCCATCGTCCCAAACTCAGGCATGATTTGCTGGTAATCCGCAATGTCATAACCATTATCGGCATTGGGTGATTTGTAAATTGGGTTGAGCCAGATGACATCGGCACCGAGTTGCTTGATGTAGTCCAGATGTTGAATGATTCCCGGTAAATCGCCGACGCCATCGCCATTGCTATCCTGAAAACTACGCGGATACACCTGATAAACCACTGCTTCCTGCCACCAACTTTTATGCATGTAAGAGTACCTCCTGAGCGTGAGCGTGAAACGGCGCGGTTAGAAGTCGGAGTGTAAGTGGCCTCAGGCGTGATGGCCCGTTCTTGGCCATTGCGCCTGAGGTCCTTACACGCAGACTTCTGCGCCGTTGAACGCGTTAATATGTCTTCAATCTCAGTATAAGGGTTTCATCCACCAACGCAGGTAAAAATGGTGTAAAACCGGTTTACTCTAGGTAGTTGCGGTGCATAATCGAAATCTTTTCAAAAAAAATCCGGCAAGCAACTGGTTAAAACCAGTCCTTGCCGGAACGTTACTTTGCTAATTGAGGGGGCATGTGGCGGGGCGTGACTTGACCGGGCTGAAACAAGCAGATAAAACAGTCGGCACCGTCTTAATCACAAGTCTGCGCAGTTTGCATACTAGCAGGTTTTTGTTTCAGCCACCGATCTTAGTGTTTAAGGAGCGCTTGATCTGATTATCCTTGATCGTTATGAAGATGCGGATCGGCCGGTTTGAATGTCGGCACACCGCCCATGGCTTCAGGATCTTCCTGGTAGGTGAACTTTTCGCCGTCTTTGGCGACTTGACCTTCAAAGGCCCGCGAGCCGTCACCGTCTGAGAAGTTCATCAGCACATGGGAGAATTTGGTGTGTTCGATGTCTTTCATGTCACCTGGTACGACGACACCGTACTTGTCCTCCAGCTCTTCCTGTGCCTTCATAAATTGCAGCTGATGTTGGGTTTCGCGTGCCAAAAGGAACTTGAGCATGTCGCGGATCCCTTCATCGCGGGTCATGTAATACAGTCGGCTAACTTGCAGGCGGGCTTCGGATTCACGGACAACGTTGAAACGCATATCCGCTACCAAGTTACCGCTAGAAGTGGCGTAACCCGCATTCCACGCAGCACCATTGGGGTTGTTCAAACTAGCGGTCATCCCATGCACAATGGCGTGCTCAGGATCCATGCCACCCATGACCGCAGCCAATGCGGGATCAGACTTGTACGCATCGGCTTCCGCATAAATCGGGGCGCCTTCCAGCAGCCGCGCGATCATTGTCGAAATCATTTCGACGTGGGCGATTTCTTCGGTACCGGTATCCAGCAGCAGATCTTTATACTTTTCACTGCCGGTGGACGACCAACCTTGCGACAGGTACGACATCATCCCTGTCACTTCGCCCCACTGGCCGCCAAGTGATTCCTGCAGCCGGCGCGCCATCAATGGATCCGGACGATCTGGTTTCGCGTTGTATTGCAACTTTCGAGTGTGCTTAAACATGAAATACCCTCTTTCTTGAAAGACCAAGGCAAATGTGAAAAATGTTTTGCACGACATGACGCGCATGCGATTTTTCATTGCCAAGATGACAGTTGCGTTCAAAAGAAAGCGAAAATTTCCCCGCCACATCATGCACAACGTTTACGCCATTAACATTGTACACAATTAAATATACCGTGTCATATTATGATGTCAATAAGGAAATTATTCATGAATAGCTGAAAAAAGCCGATGAACCTTGTCAATTCGGCTTCGGTTTGAAAAGGTTAAAAATATCTAAGGAAGCTAGATAGACGAGAAAAGGCGAAGACATTTTTTGTCTTCGCCTTGCATGTTGGTGTCAAAGTTTGTCAGAAAGTTTGATTACCGTTACCTCCCCAAAAGGTCCTTGTGCGATCCAGTCCTGACTAGGGTTAGCAAAAGATTTTGCTGTTCGACTTTATAGATGAGCAGCCAGTCGCCCTTGGGCCCGTTTACATGTAACTCTCTATATCCTCTCCAATCACTACTTGAAGATAATGCGTGATCTGCGTATCTTGAACGCAATGTTTCTGCGTTTGTTCCCGTAACAAGAAGATTAATGGCAGTTTTGAGATCATCTAACGGCCAATGTTTCTTAGCTAGCCGTTTAACGTCGCGCTTAAAGGTTGGCGTAGGCGTTAAGCTATACATCTAAGTCCTCCCACATGTCATCGGGGGTGCGATACTTCTTTAGTTTGTCGGAGTGCTTTGCTTCCTTAAGTGCTTGCAGAGTTTCGACTGGTAAACTGGTTGGTGTAAATGGTAATGCGTGATCTTTGACCATTTTGACAATGAACATGTTGACAGCAGCAGACAAATCAATTCCCATATCGCTTGCAACATCTTGCGCGGCTTCTTTTAATTCGGGATCAATGCGAATGTTTAATCGAGTTTCCTTTTTTGTAGTCGCCATTGACAAAGACTCCTTTCTAACTGGTAAACGTATTGTATCATGGACATTTCCCAATGTAAACACGATGGGATTTTTGCTCGAAGGTTCAAACAAAGATTAGAATTATATAGACAATGTAAGCGGTTTGTTAGTACAATTTGATATCAATCTAAATTGAGGTGAGTTTAATGACCATGAAAAATAAGACAACGTTAACGATCCGAGTAGATCGCAAAACTAAAGCCGATGCCAGGATGGTGCTTAGCGAAATGGGGATGGACATGTCAACAGCCATCAATGTTTTTTTGAAGCAAGTCATCACTGATAAGGGTTTGCCATTCACGCCATCAGCTCTGAGTCCGCTTGATAAAGCAACCAAACAAGCAGAAGCTGATCTAGCGGCAGGACGTGTGCATCACTATAGCAACTTTGACGACTATCAGGAAGGGATGGATCGTTTATAAAGATCGCACTGCCATTACTTATTAACAAACTTGCTAACATAAGCTGTCACAAACAGCAAAACCAAAAAAATCAGGCCCAGCACCAAATCCCGCTTCAGATTAATCTTTTTTCCTGGTGTAAAGACGTGCGCATCATAAGCAAAGTAAGCGACGAAAGCCAGTCCTGAAATCACCAGTAGTCGATATATGTATTGCAACATGGCTAAGCACCTATACCAGTTTTGCGTGAGGTGCCAAAACTGGTCATCTTGGCAAGCAATTGGTGAACTTTGAGTTTTGCATTAGCTAGCATAAATCATTGCCTCCGGTAATAAACAAAATTAAAATATTGAATCGATACTAACAAACGAAAATTATAAATGTCAACCGCAGCGACTAAATAAACGGGAAAATCGAGTCACTTAAATTGACAAAATGAAAGCGCTGTTATAAGCTTCAGTTGGTTAGAGAGAAGAAAAGAGATAACCGCTGGTATTTCGTGTATACCAGTTTAGGTTATCTCTCTTTTTTAATGAGCGCGAACAGGAGCGCTTAGAAATCGGAGTGTAAGTGGCCTCGAGCCTAAATGGCTGGGCTTTGGCCATTTAGGCTCGAGGTCCTTACACGGAGATTTCTGCGACTGTGAGCGCGTTAATGCCAAAGGTTTAAGAAAGAGGAGGAGCATAACCATGGCTAAGTTCAGTAAGGATACCAAGTTGTCGGAACTGTTGGCTGACAAGCGGTACATGAAGGTTGTCGATAAATATGTTGCCGGCGCATCAACCAACCCAGGCGTTGTAATGGTCAAGAATCTGTCGCTGGAGCAACTGATTGCTATTCCGCAAGTGCACAGTGACGAAGCAAGCATGAACAAATTGATTGATGAACTCAACGAGACGTTTGGCTGATTCAGGAGGCGCGAGTAATGCAAATCGATTTGCCGAAGATTTTTATCAGTCCATCGAATTATATTCAGGCTAAGAACATTTTGTTTAACGCGGATCCGTATTTAAGCCGGTACGGTTCCAAAGCGGTGATTGTCGGTGATGAGAATGTGTATGGCTTGGTTGGCGATCGGTTCATTGATTATCTGAAGGACAATGACTATACCGTGACCAAGTTGATGTTTGGCGGTGAGGCTTCACCGGAAGAGATCCAAAAGGCAATTGATGAAATCAAGGATACGCCGGATTTTGTGATCGGCATTGGCGGTGGCAAAACGCTCGATACTGCCAAAGAGATTGGCCAGCATTTGAACATTTACACCGTGATCATCCCGACGCTGGCGTCGACGGATGCGCCGATTTCCCGGCTGTCGGTGCTGTACAACGAAGATGGTACGTTTAATGCCTACCAGTTCCACACCAAGAGTCCGGATTTGGTTTTGGTTGATCCAGCTGTCATCAGTCAGGCGCCTCCGCGGTTCTTGGCGTCCGGCTTTGGTGATGCGCTGTCGACTTATGTTGAAGCCAAAGCAGTTGGCGACATCCACGGCTTTACCAATGCGCAAGGCATCGGCACGATCACGGCGATGAAAATTGCCCAGGCGTCAACGGATACGATTTTTGAGTTTGGCGCCCAAGCCTTTGAAGCCAACAAAGCCAAGGTGGTTACACCGGCGCTGGAAGCGGTCATTGAAGCCAACATTTTAATGAGCGGCCTAGGCTTTGAAAGCGGCGGCACTAGCTTGGCACATGCTTTGCAAAACTCATTCCCGGCGTTGAAGAAGGGTAAGCATTTGATGCACGGGGAGAAAGTGGCGTATTCACTACTGACGCAACTGTTGATGGAAAATGCCGAGACTGCTGTGATTAATCATTATCTGCACTTCTTCTTGCAGGTTGGGCTGCCAACCACGTTAGAAGATCTTGGTTGGGAAGATGCGACCGACGATGAGTTGATGCTGGTGGCTAATGATGCTGCGGCAGCTTGGACTGGCATTGACCAATTGCGGTTTGATACGTCACCGGAAGCAATTGTTGCGGCCATGCGCGCGGTGGATCAGTATTCAAAGGATTATCAGACCCACGCATTAGCAGAGTAACCGCCGTTAGTGAGAGGAAAAGCTTAGTAACGTGGGGCATACCATTTGGTGGGTTGAAGCGGGACTTGCGATACCCGCATTAACGCGTTCGTCGACGCAGGTCCCTAACCGCGCCGACTCACGCTCATTCTTTTGAAGGGAGCGCATCATGCAACTGCAAGATGTTGTCGCGGCGAATCCGGTGATTGCCGGGATTCAGGATGATAAAGGCTTAAATGCTGCCTTGACCGCAGATGTCAAAGTTGTCTTTACCTTGTATGGGTCAATTCCTAACATTGGGGATATCGTGGCGCAGCTAAAAGCAGCCAAGAAGATCGTGTTTGTCGACGTGGATCTGGTTGAAGGGCTGGCGAGCCGCCCCAGTGCCGTTGAATTCATTGCCAAAACAACCGATGCAGATGGCATTTTGAGCTCCAAGGGACACTTGCTGGCCGTGGCCCGGCAGAAGAAAATGTTGACCGTTCACCGTTTCTTTTTGATCGATTCGCGGACGCTGTATACGATGCAGCGGCAGTATGATGTCGGGCATGCCGATATGATTGACGTGATGCCGGGCATTATGCCTCAGGCGGTTTCCTGGATTACCCATGAAACCGACGTGCCGCTCATCAGTAGTGGTTTGATCAGCACAAAAGAAGCGATTATGGCCGACTTGGCTGCTGGGGCAACTGGCATTTCCACCACAAATACCACCTTATGGCAAAATTAGCGCAGAGCAAAAAGAGCGCGCAATCCTTGAAAATAGGGAGGCGCGCTCTTTTTACGACTAAAAGGCCGAAACAGACTGGCGGATTTGGTAATTTTTACGAGGTGTTTGCTGTCGACCGCGTATGTTTCGGCTATATCCGAAAGGGGCGAGTTGAATGGATCGCTATATACTGGCCATTGATCAAGGGACGCAGAGTAACAAATTGACGATTTTTGATTTGCAGGGGAACGCATTGTGGCAGGAGCATCAGCCGCTAAAACCGTTGCATACCGCAGCTGGCGGGGTGGTTGAGCATCCTGATGATGATTTGTGGACGTCACTGCAAGCCGCCAGCAGAGCGTTGATGGCGAAGTTTGACGGTGACGTGAATGAAATTCTGGCGATTGGATTAGGCAGCATTCGCTTTAATCGGTTGGTTTTAAAGGCAAATGGCGACTTAGCCCAACCGGCCATTAGCTGGATGGACGACCGGGCGCACCAGATCTATGAAAAAACGACTGACGATGCGGTGTATGTGACCGCAAGCACCGGCTATCTGGCTTACCGACTGACCGGGAATCGCATTGACACGGCGGCTAGTTATATTGGCACGTGGCCAATTGATATGGATAAGTGGGACTGGACCGATGAGGACATGATGTTTGATTTCCTTAATCTACCGCGGACTTCTTTGTTCAAACTGGTTAAGCCCGGCGGCATTTTAGGCAATGTGACGGAAGAAACGGCCGCGGCAACCGGTTTGCCGAAGGGCTTGCCGGTGATCGCTACTGCCAATGACAAGGCGGTGGAAGCACTGGGCGCAGGGCTGAAAACCGGTCCGGATCTCCTGCTGTCGCTAGGCACCTATACCACTTCCATGTTGCAGGGCAATGAGAATCATCCGTTCGGGACAACCCGTTACTACTGGACCAATTTTGCGGATGTCCCTGATGAATATTTGTATGAGAGCAATGGCGTTTATCGCGGGATGTGGACGGTCAGCTGGTTCGCCAAACAATTTCAGGGGATTGGGGATGCTACCCATGAATCCACTTTGGATGTGCTGACCCGAGAAGCGGCCACGGTTCCGCCTGGCAGTGATGGTTTGCTGACGATTTTGGACTGGCAACCGGCTGCGGATCGCCCGTTTAGAAAAGGCGCGTTTATCGGCCTGGATGAGCGGCATAACCGCGGGCACATGTTCCGTTCGATTCTTGAAGGACTTGCCTTTAACCTGCTGGATTACTCAACAGCGATGCTGAAGGAATTGGATCGCAAAGTTGATCGGCTGGTGGTCACAGGCGGTGGTGCGCAGAATGACATTTTCATGCAGCTGATTGCCGACATTTTCAACTTGCCAGCGCAGCGCAATGTGATTACCGACGCGGCCGGGTTGGGAGCCGCGATCAACGCGGCGGTTGGCATTGGCGAATATCGCACGTATGACGATGCCATTGCGGCGATGGTGAAGCCGGCCGATAGCTTTGCGCCGCAAGCAGATGCAGTGGCGCAATATGCCAAAGTATATGAAAAGTACAAGAACCTGCATCAATTAACCGATCCCGTGTTTAAAGACCTTCAAACCATTAACGGCGTTGCCGAGCGCGGCAAAGTCGGCGAACCGTTGATTGCCAGTTGGGATTGAAAGTAAACGAGGTGAATCTAATGGATACCGTTACAAAAGATGCAATTGTGCAACAACTGATCCAGTTAACCAGCCGTGATCAGGTCAATGTGGATCCAGACCAGCTAAACTATGCCAGCCTTGACTTTTATCGGAAATATCCCCGGGCCCGGAAAATTTACCAGGCACCGATTCCGGTCGCGATTGTTTATCCGGAAAATGTTGAACAGGTGGCGGCTGTATTGAAATATGCCAATGACACGGGCGTGAACGTGATTCCGCGTACAGGCGGGTCAGAGATTGAGCGCGGATTGGAAAGTGCCCGCGAACCGCACATCATTGTGGATGGATCGCGCTTAAACCAAATTTTGAAGTTCGACCCGGAAGATATGCAACTAACTGTTCAGGCCGGAGTACCCTTAAAGCAGGCCGAGGATTGGCTGAATGAAAAAGGCTACACCACCGGCCACTTGCCGCAGTCGCAGCCGTTAGCCGATTTTGGCGGTTTGGTGGCCACCCGCAGCATTGGGCAACTATCGACCTTGTATGGCGGAATCGAAGACATGGTGGTCGGTTTGGAAGCCGTCATGCCAGATGGCCGCATCGTGCGGATTAAAAATGTGCCGCGGCGCTCAGTCGGTCCCGATATTCGCCATGTGTTTATCGGCAACGAAGGCAGCCTTGCGTTCATCACTGAAGTCACCGTCAAACTGTTCCCGTATTTACCGGACACGTATCATTATCTGGCCTATACCGTCGACACCATGCGTGAAGGTTTTCATCTGTTGCGTGACATTGTCGCAACCGGCTATCGGCCATCGGTCGTTCGCCTTTACGATGCTCAGGATTGGAGCCAGTTTTATCCAAAACACGCCGAAAAACCGGTGCTGATTTTCCGAACAGAAGGTCCACAACCACTCAGCGACGCCACGGCTGGCGCTATCAAGGCAATGGTCGAAGCATCCGACCAGACGCAGCCATACGAGCCGCTAGATGAAATCATTGATTGGTTCAAACATCTAACGTGGACGCAAAAAGAAGCCGACGCTGAAGTCAATCAACTCGAGAAAACACCATTCGTCGGCTTCACGACCGAAGTGGCTGCTAACTGGCATGAAATTGCCAATATTTTTGAAGCCGTGACAGCGCGAGTGAAAAAAGAAATTCCGAACCTATACGGCATCGGCGGTCACTCTTCGCACAGCTATGTCAACGGCACGAACCTGTACTTTGTCTATGCCTTCATCGATGCAGAAGATGACCCCGCCGGCGAAATGGCCCGCTACCACGATCCGATCAACAAAATCATCGTGGAAGAAACCCTCAAACGCGGCGGCACCATGTCCCACCACCACGGCGTCGGCAAAGCCCGCGCCCCATTCATCAAAGAAGAATACGGCAGCTCCTACTGGGTCCTCAAAACACTCCTTAAGAGCTTCGACCCCAAAAATACGATGAACGCCGGCAACATCATTCCACTAAAATTCTGGGACGAACCAGACTAAGCAAGGCACTGTAAAAACTAGAAAAAAGCCTGTCATCTCGCAAACAAAATTTGCGAATATGACAGGCTTTTTGATTGGATGAGGGGTAAAAATACAAACATCAAGTGTTTTTGAAGAAAGTTAAGAAACTTAGTAACAAGCCCAAGCGCCAAAGCGTAGCAATCGGAGGCCAGATGGGGCTCAGCTGTGAAATTGTACTAGCCGGGCGATCTTCCCGGCGTAGTACAAGGCCGAGCTTTGAGCCTCAGCGGGCTTTGCTGAGGCTCAAAGTCGTGCCCACCCCTCTAGCTTCGCGGTCGCCAGCCCACATCTGGCCGGAGATTGCGGAGTTTGGCACGGTGACAGAACGATCAGCCTAAACTGTTATTTCCCAGGCACATAATCCTTATCAATCACCAGCACCGGCTTGATCGTCTTACCAGAACGGGAATCCGCGTTAGCTTCGTTAATCTGATCGAATGAATAGAACTTCTCGGTCTTGTCAAAATCAAACATGCCTTGCTTGTAAAATTCAATCAACCGCGGCACATCAATTTGCGGAATCGAATCGCCCATGTTAACGCCGACAATCTTCTTGTCATTGACGCACAGATCATTCCAGGTATCCACATCAATGTGATGAGGGGTAACCGCAATCGTTGCTGTGGTACCGCCTTGAGCCAGCATCTGGATCGTATCTTCCATAACCGCCTTAACACCAGTCGTATCAACAGCCCAGTCAACCCCGAGGCCGCCAGTCAACTTCTTAACGGCTTCAACCGGATCTTCTTCTTTACTGTTAACAACATCCGTCGCACCCAGCTCTTTAGCCAGCTGCAACCGCGAATCAACAATATCGATCGCAATAACCTTGGTGCAACCGGAAATCTTGCCGGCCATCATCGCAGCCAGGCCAACCGCGCCAGTACCGGTAACCGCAATGGTATCACCCGGCTTTGGCTTCAAGGTGTTCAAAACGGTACCGGAACCAGTGACATAGCCGCAGCCCAACGGTCCCAGTTTGCGTAAGTCGAGATCTTTATCAACCTTAACGGCGTTCCGCTCACGAACAACGGTGGTGGTGGTGAAGGAGCTTTGGTCGAACATGTCAGCCACCGGTTTACCATTTTCCGTGAAGTGCGCCGAGCCGTCCGGACGGGTACCAGACAGGTTGTTGTGAGCATAATTCAAGCACTGTGTTGGGATGCCACGTAAACAGTTCTTGCAGTTGCCGCAAGCATAGAAACTCAAGACAACGTGATCGCCTGGCTTGAACTGGGTGACTTCCGGGCCGACCTTTTCGACAATACCGGAACCTTCATGGCCAAGGACGATTGGATAGCCAATAACAGCGTCACCAATCCGCAACGCTTCGTCAGAGTGGCAAATACCAGTGGCAACCATGTGCACCTGCAGGTCGTCGGGACCCATCGGCGCTAGTTCAACATCGTCGCGAATTTCAAAATCGGCACCTTTTTTGTCAACAACAGCTGCTGTAATTTTCATAAAAATCGCTCCTTCATTCGCTTATAAATTGATTACACGTTCATTCTTTCACAATTCATATTTTTATCAAGAGCGGCGCTTAAATATATGAGGATATGTCCCGGAAAATATTTGACTTTTTTCGTTTCACGTTGAAAGCGTTTTACCGAAGGGCTTATCCGATCGAAATGTGAAACATGTCGGAACATATCTACAGAATGGTTAATGGCGGGTTGGTGCGGCTGGGCGAGATGTAACCATTGGTATGCTTGCGATCATCCTTAGGCGTATTGCCGAAAAGATCGTGATACTTGTGATAGAAGAAGCTCTTGTTACTGATGCCGACTTCAAGGCAGATTTCGCTAATCGGCTTCTTGGTGTTTTGAATGAGGCGGCGGGCATTGATAAGCCGTTCTTCTGTTAAGGCTTCGGAAAAAGTTTTGCCGACTTCTTTGGAAAACAGGTTACCCAAGTAGTTCTTGTTATAGGCATATTTATTGGCAAGGTCTTCTAGCGACAAGTCGCGGTAATGCTCATGAATGTCGTTAAGAAGCTTAACGGCAAGCTTTTGCGCCGGTGATGGATCTTCGATGGTTGGCTCATCGCCGCGGATCAGTTCAGCAATCAACACCGTTAATTCCGCTTGAATAATGGTGTCGGAGAATGCTCGCGGGCGGAAATATTCTTCGATGATGCGCTCCAGCGATGTGCGAATATCGTGCATGCCGCTGCGGAAAATCATGTAGCGTTTCTCAGTTTTCTTTTCCCGTAAGTGGTTAATCATGAAGTCGTACAGGACACTTTGCTGACTTTGGATCTGGTTGAGAAAGTCGAGTGAGATGTTGCGGTCACGGAAAAGCACGTTAATGAGAATATCTTTTTCGCCTAGCGCATCAATCGAGTGTTCGCTGCCGATGTCCAATAGGAGGACATCGCCTTGTGACAGGTGCACGCGATCACCATTGACCGTTTCGTTGGCGTTGCCTTGTAACATATAATTCATTTCAAAAAATTGGTGGGTGTGCAGTGGGTACGGCGCAAAGCGATTGTGCTTGCTGACGTAAATCGCGTGATTCCGGAAGAAGTAATTGTTTAAAACCGGGACATTAAACTCTTTTGTGTCCTGCAGGTCAATTGCAGTTGGCGGGATATCGTCGCTGAAGATCTGGTGCTCTTTTTGCTGTTTTTCGATGTCAGTTAGACTTTCAAGTTGCTTTAAGACAGTTAGTTCCATGATGGCCTCCTGTAATTATGTTCCACTCCTGATATTTATCTGCCATTGTGACCATACCATGTAAGCGGTTAAATGTGAACTGTAAGCGATGACAAAATTATAAATGTTCAGGAGGTAACACAATGGCTTCAGAAAAAGGCTCATTGAAATCCACGATTCGTGTTTCGATCACGAATTTCCTGGATTCAGGCAGTATTGTTGCCGGCGCCAGTGGCTTGACGTTGTGGACGCAGCATTTTGGGCTCAACAGCTTCCAAGTCGGGTTACTCGGTGCGCTCTCTGCGAACGCATTCGGGGCGGCATTAGGGGCGCTGATTGGCGGTCCGCTGTCTGATAAGTTTGGTCGTAAGTTAATTTACACCTATGACATGTTGGTTTACATGTTAGGGACGATCTTAGTCATGTTCGCTGTGAGCTTCCCGATGTTACTCACAGGATTTCTGATTACCGGTTTAGCAGTTGGTGCTGGTGTTCCGGCAAGCTGGACTTATATTTCCGAAACATCGCAAGACAATAATCGGGCTAAGAATATCGGCGTTTCGCAGTTTGCTTGGTCGTTAGGACCTGCAGTTATTTTCATTCTCGGGACCATTCTTGCACCAATCGGTCTCTTAGGTAACCGGATATTGTTCGGCTTGCTGACTGTGATTGCGTTTATTGCATGGTTATTGCAGCGTGGCTTGGGCGAATCTCAAGCATGGACAGATCGGAAGGCATTTGAAAAAGCGTCAGGGAAAAAGTCACATCCATATCGGACGCTGTTTTCTAATCATACGTCAATCAAGTGGCTGTTCTTCTTGGTCGGTGTCTACATGTTCTGGAACTTGGTTGCCGGGGCGATGGGCTTCTTCATGCCATATGTTTATGAAACAGCAGGTGGCCTATCCAACCAGGAAGCTAACATGTTGCAGGCTGTTCTGTGGATCCTGACCGCATTGGCAACGTACTTTGGCTTTGCTAAGTATGGCGATCGCGCTAATCACCGAATCTTCTTCTTCGTTGGTGCGGCAATGGCTGCCGCTTCATGGATTATCCTGACTTATGCCGGCATGGCACAGTCATGGAGCCTATGGGCCTTCGTTGCACTTTGGGGCATTAGCGCCGGAATTGGTGCTCAGGCTTGGTACGCATTATGGGCGACCGAGCTCTTCCCAACGCAGTTCCGTGCCGGTTCACAAGGTGTCATGTTCTTCATCGTTCGGGCAAGTGCCGGTGTCTGGTCCATTATTTTCCCAGCTATTCTTAGCAGCTTGGGCTTCACCGTTGCCGGAACCTTCATGATTGGTTTGTTGTTGGTATCACTGGTCATCGGGACAATTTGGACACCCAAGACGCGGGGCAAGAGTCTGGAAGAAATCACCCGCGAACAATATGGTGACAAGTTCTTGACCGATGATGAAAAAGCCAAAGCTGATCGCGACGGTGCCGGGAAAGGTGCTGACGGGTCAGTCGCACAACAAATGATGAACCCTGATAAATAGACTTATCACTAATTTTAAAAAGAGGTGCAATGTATGAAAGCATACGTAGCAGTTGACATTGGTGCTTCAAGCGGGCGACTGATGCTTGGCGCTGTTGTTGATGGTCAGCTGAAACTAACGGAAGTTCATCGGTTTAAGAACGGCTTCAAAAATGAAGACGGTCATGACCGGTGGCAAATCGATCACATCATTAATGAAATCTTCGCTGGTTTGGAAAAAGTCAAAAAGATGGGCTATACCCTGGTTGACCTAGGGATTGATACCTGGGCAGTTGACTATGTACTAGTTGGCGCCGATGGCAAGAAGATGCATGATCCGGTTAGTTACCGTGACGCTCGGACAAATCAGGCAATCAGCCAGCTGACAACTGATTTACCAAAGTCTTACATCTATGAAAAGACCGGTATTCAGTTTCAAAACTTCAACACCCTGTATCAGCTGTACACCGAAGAACGCGATGACTTGGCTAAGGCTGACAAGATTCTGATGATTCCCGACTACATTGGTTATGTTTTAACCGGTAATGCGGTCACTGAAGTCACGAATGCTTCAACCACCCAGATGCTGAGCTTGCGGCAGGGATTGTTCGATAAGGATTTGCTGAAAGAAGTCAATGTCGCACAAGATCAATTCCCTGAGTTAGTTGAATCAGGCACACCGCTTGGGAAGATCAGCCATAAGTGGCATCTCAAGTATGATATTCCGGAAACGGATGTCATCACGGTTGCCACCCATGACACTGCCAGTGCCGTTATCGGAACGCCAGGCTTCGGCAATCACTGGGCCTTCCTGAGTTCCGGTACATGGTCATTGCTTGGCGCCGAACTGAACACTCCGGAAAACGGTCAGGATGCCTTCAAAGAAAACTACACCAACGAGTGGGGTGCATATGGCACTTACCGGTTCCTGAAGAACATCATGGGACTCTGGATTGTTCAGTGCATCAAGCGGGAGTACAACGATAAATATAGTTTCAATGAACTAGCTGACATGGCGGATAAAGTTGAGCCGTTCCGGGTCTTCATTGACATCAATGATAAACGGTTTGAAAATCCGAAGAACATGATCAAGGAACTACAAAATTATGTCGCGGAAACCGGTCAGGCGAAGTTGGAGACCCCAGGTGAGTTGACCCGTGCCGTATACGAAAACCTCGCGCTGTATTATGCCAATGAGATCGAGAAACTGAGCACGATCATTGCCAATCCAATTGACACTTTAAACATCGTCGGTGGTGGTTCGAATGTCACCCTCATGAACCAACTGACGGCGGACTTGGCTAACATGAAGGTCGTTGCCGGGCCTAGTGAAGCTACCGCGATTGGCAATCTGCTAGTTCAAATGATTACGACCGGTGCCGTCAAAGATGTTGTGGCTGGCCGTAAGCTAATCAAAGAGTCGTTTGACTTGAAGACGTTTGAGCCTGATGTTAACGCCTATCCAGGTGTGTTCACCAAGTACAAAGCCTTCATGAAAACCATTAATCAAAAGTCTAAGGAGGCTGTTTAAGCATGGCACGTATCGGTCAGATCATGTATGTCTATCCGGATAAATATGATGAGTACGAAAAGCGTCATCACGAGTTGTGGCCGGAAATGAAGGCTGCACTGAAAGAGTATGGCGCAACCAACTATTCTATTTATCTCAACAAGGATAATGGTGAGTTGTTCGCTTATCTTGAGGTGCCGGATGTCGACAAGTATAACGAAATTGCCAACACCGACATTTGCAAGAAGTGGTGGGCATACATGGAGCCATTGATGAAGACCAATCCAGACAACAGCCCAGTTGCTGTTGACTTACATGAAGTCTTCCATCTCGATTAGAATCGTTTGTTCAATTTGGTATCACGCAGTTTAAACTATTTTAAATAAAGGAGCGTTTTGCACATGGTTAAACCAGAAGAAGTCGATAAGGCATATGAAGTTGCGAAACAGCGTTATGCAGAGATCGGTGTCGATACCGACGCTGCCATGAAGGAATTGGCAAAGGTACCTCTGTCAGTTCATTGCTGGCAAGGCGATGATATTCACGGTTTCTTGTTCCCTAATCAGGAACTGACTGGTGGTATTGGCGTTTCCGGTAACTATCCGGGTATTGCACGGACACCAGATGAATTAGCTAGCGACATGCATGAAGCATTGAGCTTGATTCCTGGCAAACACCGCGTTCAGTTGCACGCCATCTATGCCGTAACCGACAAAAAGCGTGACTTGGACACTTTGGAGCCGGAAGACTTCGATTATTGGATTGACTGGGCAAAGCAAGAAGGTATTGGCCTCGACTTTAACGGTACCTTCTTCTCACACCCAATGGTTAAAGACAACATGACGGTTTCATCACCGGATCCTAAGGTTCGTGATTTCTGGATCCGTCACGGCAAGATCAGCCGGGAAATTTCAAACTACATCGGTGAAAAATTAGGTAGCCAGGTTGTTAACAACTTCTGGTTCCCAGATGGCTTCAAAGATAACCCAATTGACAAGAAGACCCCTCGTCTGCGCTTGTTGAAGGCTTTGGATGAAATCATCAAAGATCCGCTTCCGGAAAAGAATACGATTGAATCCTTCGAAGGTAAGCTGTTTGGTACCGGGATTGAATCCTACACCACCGGCTCACACGAATTCTATCAAAACTATGCGATCAGCCGGAATAAACTCTGGACTATCGACGCCGGACACTTCCACCCAACAGAAGATGTGTCTGACAAGTTCAGCGCATTCTTCCCATTTGGCAAAGGTTTGTTCATGCACGTTTCTCGTCCGGTTCGTTGGGACTCTGACCACGTTGTTATCATGGACGACGCTTTGATTCGGATTACCCGTTCCTTGGTTCGTGACGGTTATCTTGATCGTACCCACATCGGTCTTGACTTCTTTGATGCAACGATCAACCGGGTTGCTGCTTGGGTTGTCGGCGCTCGTGCTACGCAAAAGAGCTTGCTGCAGGCAATGTTGGCACCAATCGATCAGTTGAAGAAGGACGAACTCAATGCGGACTTCACCACTCGTTTGATTGAAACCGAAGAATTGAAGTCCTTCCCATTCGGTGCTGTTTGGGATAAGTTCTGCCAGGATCACAACACCCCGGTTGGCTTCGACTGGATGAACAACATCCATCAGTATGAAAAGGATGTTCAGTTCAAGCGCGACACCAACTTGGTACACTAATCTGTCAAGTTCTGAAAGGAATACGTCTAATGGATAACAAGAAGCAGTTTCTGAATCCAGAATATACGCAAAGCTTTACGGAATCACCTTATGTAACGCAGATGCGTAAAGTAACGTGGAATCTCTACCAACACGGCTGGGACGAGCGTAACGGCGGTAACGTTAGCTATCGGTTAACTGAAGCCGAAATCGCACCTTATGGCGATGTGCATGAAGTTAAGCGCAACATTCCCATCAAGTTTGACGCAAGCAAACTGGCTGGCCAGTATTTTCTGGTCACCGGCACGGGCCGTTACTTTAAGAATGTGAAGGATTTTCCGGCACGTGATACCGGGCTGGTCCAAATCGCTAAAGACGGTCACAGCGTTGATTTACTGTGGGGCTTTAATGATGGCGGTCAACCGACCAGTGAATTTCCGGCGCATTTGATGACCCATATCCAGCGGCTCAAGGTTGATCCTAATCAGCGCATCGTGATGCACTGCCACCCAACCAATCTTGTTGCTATGTCGTTTACGCTGCCGTTAGAAGAAAAGCTGTTCTCCCGCATTTTGTGGAAGATGCAAGCTGAATCCATCGTTGTTTTCCCAGAAGGCATTGGCGTCTTGCCATACATGACCCCGGGAACCAATGAAATCGGCCAGGCGACTGCGGACAAGATGGCGAAGTTCCGGCTTGTATTGTGGCCACAACACGGGATCTTTGGTGCAGGCGACTCCATCGATGAAGCGTATGGCTTAATTGAAACCGTTGAAAAAGCGGCAACAATTTACACTGCTATCCAAGCGCAAGGTGGTCGCACTCTCAACGAAATCACCGATGAGAATTTGGAACAGTTGGCCAGTCGTTTCGATCTGACGCCAAATCCGGAATTTCTGCATGGTGACACGTTGATTAGCAAGGTTACCTTGAAAGTTTGATTTTGTTAGCCGCTCTGTAGCGCTACCTCCTAGTACATGATCCAAAAAGACTGACCCGCCGTTTGCTTTGAACAAGCAAACGGCGGGTCAGTTTTGTTGTGGCCATCTTTATATTGATCAGCGGCTCGACACGAAGATTCACTGATTGCCTTTACGTTGACGATTTTGGCTCATGTGGATAGACGAGCTTGATGTGGTAGCGTTCGAATAGGTGACAGTACTCAGTCGACGGCTGCTTATCGGTAAAAATGGCGTCAATCTGGTTCATGGTCGTGATGCGAATGAATTCACGGTGATTGAATTTGGTTGAATCGATTCCCAAAATGACACAGTCCGCAGCTTTAATCATGGCTTCTTTGACGGCTGCCTGTTCGGGATTGGCGACATAAATGCCGGTAGCGTCAATGGCACCGGTTGATAGAAGGGCAAAATCAGGCCGAAAACTGCTGATTTGCTGAACGGCGGTTGAGCCAAGTGTTGAAGCGGTTCGCGGTGCCATTTTGCCACCGACAATGAGGGTTTCGACATTATTTAGGGCGTTAAACTGCAGCCCCATATTAACGTTGTTTGTAATCACATGTAGACCGACTTGCGAATGCAGTAGCTCTGGAAGACTAAAAAAGGTGGAACTGCCGTCGATAAAGAATGCGGCGTTACTGGGGATTCTGGTCGCAATTTGCTGGCTAATCAGTCGCTTGAGTTGGGCGTTTTCGTTACGCCTTTTTTCATAGGTAAAAGCAATGTTGTTGCCTTGTAATAACTGAATCATCCCGTATCGACGCCGAATGACGTTGTTGTTTTCCAGTTCGATTAAGTCGCGGCGTAAAGTGGATTTACTTGTAAAAACCTGCTTACTAAGATTTGCAATACTGATTTGGGGTTGGGCCTGTAGAATTCGCATAATGTCATTCAAACGTTCAAATTTAGCCGGACTTTGTGACATCATAAACATTTCCTTTTATTGAATTTTGTTGAACGATTATGGAAAAGTTACTTGATAATTTTTGAATTATTGCCAACATAGCTGATACCACCATAATACCATATACAGATTGGTGTAAACGTTTTAGCATTAATAGTGTCAAAAGATATAGAGGTTCAAAGTGGGTCAGAAATTGATGGATATTCAAGAGGAGGAAAATCACTGATGGACTATAGCGAAATGATTCACAAGGACTTGATTTTCTTAAATGAAGACGCACCAGACCGGAAAACCTTATTCAGGGAAGTTGCCCGGAAACTTAAAAAAGCCGGTTATGTCAAAGATTCCTATGAAAAAGCTTTGAATCTCCGTGAAGACAAGTTTCCGACGGGGGTCGTTCTACCTGAACTCTCAGCCATGCTACCTCATGCTGATCCGGTGAATGTAAATAAACCGTTTCTTGCAATCGTGAAAAATGCGCAACCCGTTCGCGTGTTGCAAATGGGCTATAACGAGCCGGAAGACGCAACAGCCATGTTCTTTTTAGGCATTACCGATCCGAGTCAACAGGTGGGGCTGTTGCAGCTTTTCATGGATCTTTTGCAAGATAAGGCATTTGTTGAAAAGTTTAAGTCGATTACCGATCCTGCCGTCATGTATCAGTTCTTTGTCGACACGTTTAAAGCACAAGCCGTTGATAAATAATTTAGATTAAAAAGGAGATTAGTTATTATGGCAAAAATTGTTGTTGCATGTGGATCAGGCGTTGCATCAAGTGAAGTTACCGCAAGTCGAATCAAGGATTTCTTTGACTCACATCAAGTAAAAGGGGTATCGGTCGATGCAACCGACTTTAAACAGTTACCGGAAGTTTTGCATAACTATGATGTCTATGTGTGGATTGCCAAGCCTAATCAACAGTTAGAAGAACTGGCCAAGGAGAATCACATTGCGGTCGTCAATGGGATGCCAATCTTCATGAATATGAACCCCGAAAAATCCTATAAGCAGATTATTCAGGCGTTGAAGAATATGCAGTCTGCCAATAAGTGATGACGCAACCGTGATTTAACGATTTTGGCGATTGCGACTGTATCAGTGAGGGGGAAGGATAGTCGTGGCGATTTTAAAAGATGTCGTTAATTATGTCTTGAATCTTGGGGGACCGGTCTTTGTCCCTTTGATTATGTTACTTCTCGGTTTAGTTGCCGGTTTGAAATTTAAGAAGTCAATTGTGGCTGCGTTGACATTAGGGGTCGCTTTTTCCGGCATGACCTTAGTTGTTAACTACATGATGGATGCTATTTCACCGGCCGCCAAGTCAATGTCCAAGCTTTTTCATTTAAGCCTGAATGCGATTGATGCTGGTTGGACCGGCGTAGCAGCGATTACTTGGTCATACAAATCCGCGTTTTTATTTTTTCCATTGTTGCTGGCCATTAATTTTGTGATGCTGACATTTAATTGGACGAAAACGTTAAACGTTGATATGTGGAACGTTTGGAACAAGATTTTTACGTATGTCGTGGTACTGTATTTTACGCATAATGCGTTCTATGGCTTCCTGGTTGCAGGCTTTCAGATCGTGTTTGAGTTGAAAGCCGGCGATATGTGGCATCGCCATATTGAGGACTTAACCGGAATGCCTGGCGTGACGGTGCCGCATTTTGTCACGTTGTTTGCGGTTGTCTTACAGCCACTCAATAAGTTGCTTGATTTTATTCCCATTATGAACAAGCCGTTTGACGCCGATGCCCTGCAAAAGCGGATCGGGGTTTGGGGCGATAATACCGTGATGGGGGCTTTGATTGGTGTTCTGCTTGGGTTTGGAGCGGGATATTCCGTTTCCGGTTCACTCAACTTGGCCGTCAAAGCTGCGACTGCGATGACATTATTCCCGATGATTTCAAAACTGTTCATGACGGCCTTACAGCCGATTGCCGATGCGATGAGCGGCTTTATGCAGAAGCATTTCAAAGGACGGGAAGTTTATATCGGACTTGATTGGCCAATTCTTGCCGGCCGTAACGAGATTTGGGTAACAGTTATTATTTTGGTTCCGATCATGTTAGTTTTTGCGATGATTTTACCGCATAATACCGTCTTGCCATTTGCCGGCATCATCAATCTATCCTTTGTTAATGCGGCATTGTTGCTGACTGGCGCCAACTTATTGCGGATGATTACCCTAGGATCATTACGACGCCGATTTTTCTATATGGCGCGACCTATTTTGCGCCAGTTATTACCAATTTAGCCAAATCAACCGGTACAGTTAAGGTTCACGCCGGCCAACAGCTTTCGTGGTCAACATTTGAAGGCCCCGATTTTCGTCTCTTCTTTGCGCAGGCTTTTCGCGGTCAATGGTGGGCAATTGCGCTGGCCATTCTTTGGACCCTTGGTTTCATCTGGTTGTATCGTGACCAAAATAAAATCAAATTGCCAAGCCAACGCTATGGTAAGTTAGCACCTGTTACTTCGACCGCCACTGCACCTGAATCATCGGACGACACCGACACGGATGCTGACGATGTTGATCTTAATGACTTGAGTGGATTGGATTTCAGCGATGCCAAAGCCTCGAATGAAGCCAAAAAGACACCGGCTAAAAAGCAGGATGAATCCACGGATGATGATGATATTGATTTGAATGACCTCAGCGGATTAGACTTTAGCCAAACCAGTCATAAAAA
>NZ_BACQ01000032.1 GCF_000260435.1 Lacticaseibacillus zeae DSM 20178 = KCTC 3804
AAAAATTCGCAAATGGTAACTGAGTCTTTTCTGCCAAAAATTAAGGAACGAGAAGCAACATTTCCTACAGGCTTAGAACTCAAAGATAGGGGGGTGGCTATTCCGCACACTGATGCGGATACGATCAAAAGTGAATTCGTTGCTGTTATCACGAATCAGGAGGGCATTCCCTTTAAGAGAATGGACGACCCTAATCAAGATGTGTCAGCAAAGATTATCTTTGTACTAGCTTTAAATCAACCACATGCACAACTTGAGATGCTACAGGCTTTAATGGGCGTTATACAAGATACGTCAGTGTTAAATCAGATCCAGAACGCAACATCGGTGGACGAAATCAAAGAATTACTCAAATAAGAGGTGCTTGTCATGAAAAAGTTAAACGTATTAGTTGCTTGCGGTGCTGGAATTGCAACATCAACTGTTGTTATGAGCAAAGTAGAAGAATTGTTCAAGAAAAATAACATTGATGCTAACTTAGATCAGATAAAGATCGCCGAAGCCTCCTCAAAGCAGGATGGAGCTGACATGTTGATCTCTACAACTGTTTTACCAACAACGTATAAAATTCCGACAATCAAGGCTATGGGATTTTTAACGGGAATTGGCATGGACAAGTTGGAACAGCAAATTGTTGACACCGCAAAAGATATTCAATCAAAGAAATGACCACTTTAATACAAGACAAACGACTTAACATTTTGGAGGTTCCTTATGAAAACGGTTAGCGGAGTTGTTCAATACATCCTAAACATGGGTCCGAGCGTCATGCTCCCAATTATGATATTTATTATTGCGCTTATTTTCAGCGTGAAACCTGCAAAGGCAATACGTTCAGCTTTGACGATCGGCATTGGGATGGTTGGTATCAATCTTGTCATTGGTTTGTTAACTTCCAACATTGGACCTGCTGCCAAAGCAATGGTCAAAAGATTTGGGTTCCATCTGACGATCATTGATGTTGGATGGCCTTCAGCTGCTGCAGGGGCTTGGGGGCAGCCGATTTCCTCAATATTAATTCCAGTGCTATTGGTAACCAATATCATTTTAATCATGTTGAAAGTTACAAAAACCTTAGACATTGATATTTGGAATTACTGGCACATGGTCGCTGCTGGATCTGTTGCCTTTATTGTTACGCAGAGTTGGTGGTTCAGCATCTTATCAGCGATTATCTATATGATCTTCTGCTTAGTCATCGCTGACTGGACAGCAAAGGATGTACAAGAATTTTACGGATTAGAAGGAATTAGTTTTCCAACAGGTTCAAGTGACGCGTTTGGCCTTTTGGGAATTCCAATTTCAGCAGCTATTGCAAGGATTCCTGGAATTAAGAACCTGCATGCTGATTCTGAAACAATTCAAAAGCGTTTTGGTATCTTTGGTGAACCAATGGTAATGGGGATTATTATTGGCGCCGCTATTGGTGCGCTTGGCGGATACGATATTGCTGGTATTTTAAAACTTGGTATCAACATGGGAGCTGTTATGATGCTGATGCCGAGAATGGTCAAGTTGCTGATGGAAGGCTTAATGCCAATTTCTGAGTCTGCACGAGAGGTTCTTCAAAAGCGTTATGGTAAGGATCGTGAGATTTATCTTGGTATGGATGCGGCCTTATCAACAGGAGCACCAGCCACATTAGCGACAGGCTTGTTGTTGGTTCCTATTACTTTGTTTATAGCAGTGATTCTGCCTGGAAATAGGGTGCTGCCTTTTGGAGATTTAGCAACAATTCCATTTTATGTATCCCTTATCGTTGCTAGGAGGCGTGGCAATATTATCCATTCAGTCTTAGCAGGAGCCGTTGTCATCACATTGGCATTGTTTATGGCTACTGACTTTAGTCCTGTGCATACGGAGATGCTACGCGGAGTTGTGAAATTCCCTGCTGGTTCAGCACAAGTTTCTTCCCTCGATATGGGCGGTAATTTCTTAAACTGGATTCTCCTTAAATTCTCAGAGCTGGTAAAAGGATTCATTTAATGAAAGAGGTAAATTTCATTGAAAGCATCAATGTTGGAAGATCTAAATAAATTCTCGGTAAAAGAAATTGATATCCCTAGTCCAAAAAAGGACGAAGTTGTTGTTAAAGTCATGGCTGCTGGTACATGTGGATCCGATAGCCATAAGATGATTAGCGGATGGAAGTATGGCTATCCGGCCGTTATGGGCCACGAGTTCTCAGGTATTGTTACGCAATTAGGGGAGAATGTTTCAAATGTTTCAGTAGGTCAACATGTAGCTGTAGCGCCTTTTATACCATGTTTCAAGTGTCACTATTGTCAGATTGGCCTTTTCCAGATGTGTGAAAATTACTCAATGCTGGGGCAACAAAAGTTCGGTGGTTTTGAACAATATGTTAGTGTTCCTGCCAGAAACGTTCTTGATATCGGAAAGATGAGTTTTGAAGAGGGAGCGTTAATTGAACCAATGGCTGTAGCGGCTCACGCCGTAATGGGAATTAAGCCAGAATTGGGCGATACCGTTGCTGTCTTTGGATTGGGTACGGTTGGCGATTTAGTGGTCCGCTTATTAATTTCTTCAGGGGCAACTAATGTGATTGGAATTGATATCGATGATCAAAAGTTAGAAAAGGGCCTAGATGAAGGTTGCACCCACGTCATTAATTCTGCAAAAGAATCTTTAGAAGAAAAGATTATGGAATATACTGACGGTCTTGGCGTTGATATATCAATGGAGTGCGCTGGGTCAAAGATTACGGAAGAGCAAACATTGCTTGTTACAAAAAGACGCGGCAAGGTTGGGTTTGTTGGAATTGCCTACTCAGATGTTTTGTTACATCAAAAGGCTTTTGAAAACATCTTCCGACATGAATTAACTGTAACAGGTTTTTGGAACTCGTATTCTGCTCCGTTCCCTGGTAGGGAATGGACTAATTCAATTCAATTGGTGAATAGAGGTCGAATAAAAATCAAAGATCTCATAACTCACCGATTTGAGTTAGAAGATATGCAAAAGGCTTTTAACATGATTACGACTCGTTCGGAATCCTTTAATAAAGTGATGTTTTTTCCGAATGGCATAAATTGATTTTGTTTATATTTTGGTGAAATTGGAGGCATTTTATAATGGATGCAGTGAAAACTAAGACAATGAAAGCAGTCGTCAAATCAGAACCTGGATACGATCACATGAGTTTGAAGAATGTACCGATTCCGGAAGTTACGGGCAATCATGTTTTAATGAAAGTCGCATATACAGGAATTTGTGGTACCGACGTTCATACTTTTAAAGGCGAATATGCTAATGCAGTCACACCTTTAACTTTGGGGCACGAATTTTCCGGTAAAGTTGTTGCCGTTGGTGACCAAGTTACCAAGGTACGTCCTGGCGACCGTGTAACTAGTGAAACGACATTTTCAACTTGCGGCCATTGCGTTTACTGTAAAGCGGGTGAATACAATCTTTGCGAAGAACGCGTTGGAATTGGCACAAAGGCAAATGGAAGCATGGCTAATTATGTTTTAACTCGCGAAGAAAGTGTTCACACCTTGCCTGACAATGTTAGTTATAAAATGGCTGCACTTTCAGAACCATTAGCTTGCTGCGTTCATGCTATGTATCAAAAGACGCCGTTTACTCTGCATGACAAATTGTTGATTATGGGCCCTGGACCAATGGGTTTGCTTTCTTTGCAAATTGCCAAGGAAATTGGCGCATTCACTATTGTGTCAGGGATCACTAAGGATACAGAGAGATTGCAAATTGCCAAAGAACTCGGCGCAGACATTGTCGTTGATACTCAAAAAGAGGATTTAGCTAAAGTAATCATGGATGCGACAGACGGTGTTGGCGTAACAAAAGTTTATGATTGCTCTGGTGCCATCTCCGCAGTTAACAGCGCCTTGCCGTTAATCCGTAAAGGTGGGACATTCCAACAGGTTGGACTCTTTGCAAAGCCGCTAAATGCTCTTGATGAGCGTACGATCATTCAACACGAAATCAATTACATCGGTTCTCGTTCGCAAAACCCATATGACTGGCCAATTGCGCTTCATTTAGAGAGCAAAGGTGCTATTGACCAAGACAAGATGATTACTAAGGTATTTGATCTTGATCATTGGCGTGATGCACTTGAAGCAATGATGGCAGGACAAGAACTTAAAGTCATGATTGCCTCAAATCCAGATGATCCTGATTTTCAAAACTGATTGCTAGACACTGATGATTTTCACATGTTGAAGTCTTTCTTTAATATGTGATTGAAAAGGCCAAGAAATTCTGAAATCAGAATTTTCTGGCCTTTGTCTTTGAAGTAGAGACTTTGAACACTGACTCGTATCGAGTGAAAAAATGTAAATTGTTTTTGTGAAAAGGGTTTCAATTATTCTCATTTGTGGTACTATAGTTTTGGAAACTAATGCAAAGAAATGCAAAGGAGATTGCCAATTATGGACCAAACAATTGAAAAAACAACCGATTATTCGTCGAAAGAATATCTGGCTGAAGTCGACAAGTATTGGCGGGCGGCTAACTACCTGTCGGTCGGTCAGCTTTACTTGAAAGACAACCCGCTGTTGAAGCGGCCATTGAAGGCATCAGATGTTAAAGTGCATCCGATTGGTCACTGGGGAACGATTTCGGGTCAAAACTTTATTTACGCCCATTTGAATCGGGTCATTAACAAGTACAATCTGAACATGTTTTACATTGAAGGTCCGGGTCATGGCGGCCAGGTGATGGTCTCTAACTCCTATTTGGATGGCAGTTATTCTGAACTGTATCCAAAGATTGAACAGAACGCGCAGGGCTTACAACGGCTGTTCAAACAGTTTTCATTCCCTGGCGGCGTTGCGTCACATGCCGATCCCAAGACACCGGGCTCCATTCACGAAGGCGGCGAGCTGGGTTACTCTATCCTTCATGGTACCGGCGCGGTGCTGGACAACCCAGGTTTGATTGCGGCGGTTGTCGTTGGTGATGGCGAGTCGGAAACCGGCCCATTGGCAACTTCTTGGCAAGTCAACAAGTTTATCAATCCAGTAACAGATGGCACAGTTTTGCCAATCTTGAACCTGAATGGTTTCAAGATTGCCAACCCAACTGTTTTGTCACGTGAATCCCATGAAGAGCTGGAAGATTACTTCAAAGGCTTGGGTTGGAATCCGCATTTTGTCGAAGGCAAGGATCCAGCCAAGATGCATGTGCTTATGGCAGCCGAAATGGACAAGATCATCGAAGAGATCCAGGCGATTCGGAAGAACGCTAAGGACAACGATGATGAAAGTCGTCCGGCATGGCCAATGTTAGTCTTCCGCGCTCCTAAAGGCTGGACCGGTCCGAAAGAATGGGACGGCGAACCCATTGAAGGCTCCTTCCGTGCCCATCAGATTCCAATTCCGGTGGACCAAGGCGATATGCAACATGCCGATCAACTCGTTGACTGGTTGAAGTCCTACCATCCAGAAGAATTGTTTAATGACGATGGCACCCTTAAAGCTGACATTAAGGCGATCATTCCTAAGGGTGACAAACGTATGGCGATGAATCCCGTGACGAATGGTGGTCAGCTGGCCAAGCATCTGGAGAAGCCAAACCCATCTGATTACGCCTTGGATAACAAGGATCATGGTGCCATCGAAGGTCAAGACATGATGGTGCTTGGTGCCTATATCCGTGACCTGATTAAACTCAATGATAAGAACAAGAACTTCCGCGGCTTTGGACCGGATGAAACCTTGTCCAATCGGTTGAATAAGGTCTTTGAAGCAACGAAACGGCAATGGATGGAACCGACCGACCCGCCATATGATGCCCTGTTGGCGTCACATGGCCGAATCATTGACTCGATGCTTTCCGAACACATGGACGAAGGTATGTTAGAGGCTTATACCCTGACCGGCCGTTATGGCTTCTTTGCCAGCTACGAATCCTTCCTGCGCGTGGTTGATTCCATGCTCACCCAGCACTTCAAGTGGTTACGCAATGCCCATGAAGAAGCTGACTGGCGTGCTGATGTGCCATCTTTGAACGTCATCGCTTCTTCCACGGCGTTCCAGCAGGATCACAACGGCTACTCCCATCAGGATCCTGGCGTCATCAACCACTTGGCGGAAAAGAAGACCAAGTACATCCGTGCTTATTTGCCTGCCGATGCCAATACGTTGGTACGGGTCTTCGACAAGGTCGTTGATTCCAAGCAACTGATTAACCTGATCGTTTCCAGCAAGCACCCACGTCCGCAGTGGTTTACGGACACCGAAGCCAAGGATCTGGTTGAAAAAGGCCTCGGCATCATCGATTGGGCTAGCACCGACCAAGGCGCTGAGCCGGATCTGGTCATTGCGGCAGCCGGTTCGGAACCAACACTGGAAAGTCTGGCCGCCATCTCCATCCTGCACAAGGCCTTGCCGGATCTCAAGATTCGCTTCATCAATGTCGTTGATCTGCTTAAGCTGAAGAAAGACGATCCGCGTGGTTTGTCCGATGACGAATTCGATATGTACTTCACCAAAGACAAACCAGTCATCTTCGCCTATCACGGCTATGATGACCTGATCAAAGACATCTTCTTCGATCGCCATAACCACAATCTACACGTTCACGGCTATCGTGAAGAAGGCGACATCACGACCCCATTTGATATGCGGGTACGGAACGACCTGGATCGCTTCCACTTAGTTAAGGAAGCTGTCTTGGATGTGCCAGACTTCACCGAAAAAGGAGCTCATCTAATGCAGGAAATGGATGATCTTCTGCAGAAGCACCACGATTACATTCGTGAAGCCGGGACAGATCTGCCGGAAGTCGAAGAATGGAAATGGGAACCGTTGAAGTAAGTCTCCTCCTCCTTGGGAAATAGGTAATATTCTAAAACAATCTAAGATTAGTTCCGGTAAGAGGTTGTCAATCCAACTACTCTTACCGGATTTTTCTTTTTCACCATTACACTGAAGATGAAGCTAAGATCGACCATAGCCTCAGGGACTTCGAGTCCGTAAAATAAAAAGGATCTCCGTCATCTTCATCGCGCTAATCTGGTTTAAGATTGAGGGTCTGCGAGACCGTGTTTAGGAAATGAGTTACGAGATGAAGGGGCGGGCTAGCTTCATAGGTTAAGACAGGAAGTCATAATGTGTCCGATGTATTTGCATTGGATGTTTCCAAAGGTCACAGCGCCGGTGTCTGGTATCGTGGTAATCAATGTCTTCAAGAGTTTGAATGTACCCACGATCAGAGCGGCTTTTCCAGATTGTTAAAGTTGATTGACCAGGCTCATGATCCCATCATTTACTTTGAAGCCACTGGCGTCTACTCAGAACCGTTGGCACGGTTTTGTCGAGATCATCAGTTGCGGTACTGCCGACTTAATCCGCTTGAGTTGCACTTAAACTCTGAAAGTTTACGGCGCGTTAAAACCGATCAGAAGGATGCCCACAGAATTGCCCAGTCAGTGATGCAGCACACCTATCGTTTGACGACGCCGTGGACACCTCAATATGAACAGCAACGACAGTTAGATCGTTTTTACGACCAAATTGTTGCAGATATCAAGGTGAAACGAATGAAGCTCAATACCGCCCTCCAGTAAACTTTTCCAGAAGAAGAGCAGTTGTTTAGTTCACGAGTTTCAAAACTTGCATTGAATGTCATTTTGCTTTATCCGCATCCAGACTTTGTTCGTGGTATTTCACGTACTCGTCTGAAGAACAAGCTGATGAGTGAGACCGATAAACGCCTTTCTAAAATGAAAGGACTCAAGTACGCAGAGAAACTGCTTAGACTCGCTAATAACAGCCACCCTGCGGCGGATAAGGATAGCGTCCAGGTGCAGGAAGTCAGATATTACTGCCGGCAACTTATTGAACTCATCAAGCAACAGGAAACTTTGAATAAAGATATGATAACAGCGGCAGAAGCCATTCCAGAATCAGCCCTTTATGCTTCTGCGCCGGGAGTTGCGCTTCAATCCGCTTCCCGGTTAATTGGTGAACTTGGTGATATTCGCCGCTTTGATAACGCTAATCAACTCAATGCTTATGTAGGCATTGATCTCAATCGTTACCAGTCCGGTCAGTATACGCGACAAGATCATATTAACAAGCGCGGAAATCCGCATGCACGAGCACTGACCTACCTGATTGTCAGGAATATGATCAGAGCCAAACACTCCGCGCCAAATCACATTGTGGATTACTACTATAAACTAAAAAAACAACCCCACCCCAAACGAGATAAGGTTGCCGTTGTGGCCTGCATGAACAAGACCCTAACGTGCTTCTATGCCATGGTGATGACAAGCACCAAGTATCATTATGATACACGGACTCGAAGTCCCATAATTAACGCGGAGTCAAAAGCTCCCGCATCTGTATAGTAGTTCATTTCACATATGTTTTAAAGGGCGCGTAACGGAAGCTTATTTGAGTTACCCTAAAAGCCTGGTCCATTCTTGCTGGACGAGGATGCCTAACTCCTCAAGGCTAATCTCCAAGTTCCAAACCATAAATTCCAAACCCCAAGTTCCAAACCCCAAGTTCCAAACCCCAAACCCTTGACTAATCGTAGGAAGAGGCTGGTGTATAATTCCAACCTCAAGCTAAGAGACCCTGAAATTCTGAACTATTCAGAATTTCAGGGTCTCTTTTGTGACACAATACGGCTCCCTGACATTCCAAACATTCCAATTGTACACTTTCTTTTATGGAATATTGTCCTTCAGAACTAATGGGGTTAAAATACTTTATGAAAGCGCTTTAAATGTTTTTTGGGTTTGATTCGTCAGGCACTTGTGTGAACTTAATGTCCGTCATTTGCTTGGGAGGAGAAAACATGATCACGAATACACCGCAAAGGCCGTCTAAACATTCAATTTACCGTATCTTAACGTGGCAGATTCGGCCGAAGACGAGGCTAAAGGCCACACGAATCTGTTTGATACTTTCGCTAACTTTATCTCTTCGTGCATGTCGCCCTTAATTCCTGCCTTGATTGGCGGGGGCATGATGAAGGTCATTGTCATTCTCCTTCCGCTGCTTCATATGTTAAGTACCAGTAGTCAAACATATAAGATCCTCACTATTTTTGGCGACGCCCCGTTTTACTTCTTACCCGTTATGCTTGCCTATACGGCTGCGAATTACTTCAAGTACTACTTTTGCTTATCCGCAGGCAGACGCTAAGGTGCGCTGGGATTATACCCGAAGCGGCAATCCGACCCGTGAATATTTGGAAAAGGAAATTGCTTATTTGGAAGATGGCGATGCCGGATTTGTGTTTTCGAGCGGGTTAGCGGCGATTTCAACCGTCTTTTCGATTTTTGACCGCGACGATCATATTATCATTGGTGATTCGGTTTACGGCGGGACGTATCGACTGTTGAACGATTATTTTACCAAGCATGGCTTGTCGTTTACAACGGTGGATACGCGTGATCTGGATGCGATTAAAGCGGCCATTCAGCCGAATACCCGCGCGATTTATTTTGAAACGCTGTCGAATCCGCTGCTAAAGGTGACGAGCGTTAAAAAAGTCAGCGCGTTGGCTAAGGAGCACGGCCTCTTGACAATTGTGGATAATACCTTTTTGACGCCTTATCTTCAGCAGCCGCTTAACTTGGGTGCGCATATCGTGATTCACAGTGCGACAAAATATTTAGGTGGACATAGCGACGTTTTAGCAGGCTTGGTGGTGACCAAAACGCCGGCGTTGAGTCAACAAGTCGGTTATTTGCAGAACGCGTTGGGGCCAACGTTGGCGCCTGAAGCGGCTAACTTGGTTCGGCGCGGGATCGAAACCCTTAGTTTGCGCATGGCTCGGGAACAGCAAAATGCGCTGGCAATCGCCGAACACTTGGAAGCATCGCCGCTGATTTCAAGTGCTCATTATCCTGGCTTGAAGCGGGATCCGAATTTCAGATAGCGCAGGAAGAACTCAACGGAGCAGGAGGCGTCTTGTCGTTTGAATTGGCAGATAACGTTGATGCCGATCGATTTGTGAACGATCTGAAATTATTTACGTTGGCGGTTTCGCTAGGATCGGTTGCCAGTTTGGCAGAGCTGCCTTGGACAATGACCCACGCCGAGTTGCCGGTTGCCGCGCGCAAGGCAAGTGGGCTTTCGCCGCAACTTATTCGGTTGGCGATTGGTGTGGAAAGTGTACGCGATCTTATTGAGGATCTTGATCAGGCGCTGGCGCAGGTGGGGTGAGGCGTGTTGGCTGATGGCAGTTTAACGTTAGGGAGAAGTCTTGATACAGTACAGTTGCAAAGTAAGCATCTTCATGTAAAAATGAGTAAGTCAAAGTTCGATGTTCCGTCACCAGGCCGTGATTGACTGCAAGCATCACGGCCTTTTTAAAT
>NZ_BACQ01000031.1 GCF_000260435.1 Lacticaseibacillus zeae DSM 20178 = KCTC 3804
CACGCCCAAGGCCACTTACACTCCGACTCCTAAACGCGCCGGCTCACGCTCACTCCTATAACGCGTTCGCCAGCCCAGAAACCTGCGTGTAAGGACCTCGGTCGCAATGGCCAAAGACCGGCCATCACGCCCGAGGCCACTTACACTCCGGTTTCTAACCGGGCTGGCTCACGCTCACCAACTTTTATGTTAAGCTTACGTCATCACCATGATCATGGAGGAAGACTATGCAGAGTTTTGAAAAGTACCATCCGATTATGTCGGTTCATTACACGATGGACTGGCTGACGACCTTTAAGATTAAAGATGTTTTTCAGTTGCGAGCTGATCAGCAGATTGCCGCGGAGTCTGGGCGTCAATTTGACCAGAAAATTACCGACACCGCGCGCTATGTTAACCGCTCGATGCGGCTGGTGATGAGTAATAATGCCTTGCTTTACGGCATTAAAGATCGGAGCACGAATGATTTTCTCGGCAGTTTCTGCATCTGGAACTTTAGCGAGAAGAAGACTGTTGCCCAGATTCGTTTTGAAACTTTAGCTGCTTATCAAGGGCAAGGCATTATGAGCGAAGTGCTTAAACGCATGATTGGGTTTGCCTTTTTCGAACTTGGCCTTAAGCGGGTTTATGTCATTCTGCCAGCAAGTAATGACCGCGCTGCGAAGTTATTAACCGCCAACTTCTTCACGCAGGTGGGCGATTATCGGCATGAACGAACCCTCCCCGATGGCAGTAAGGTGCCGCTGGTTCGTTATGAACTCACGGCTGAAGCGGTGGCGGATAAAGACGACTTCCACTTTTAAAGCTGTGCAGCAAGGTTCAGATCAATCCAGAGACACTCAAAAAGCGATCCCCATGGCGGAGATCGCTTTTTGAGTCGTTTTGTGCTTGGTCAGCTGTTATGCCGTTGATACCTTCACGCCCGTTACGCTATGCCAATTGGGAAGCGGGCGATCATCACCATCAAGTAGCCTGCCAATGCCGGAATCGCAACGGCTGTGCCGATGAAGCAGCTGAATCCGCGTGATGCTCCTAACAGTCGCAGCCCTTCGACGATTGCGTCCATCAAGAAGAATGCAGCAGCGATGGTCGCAAACAAGGCCCCAGTCAGCACGCCAAAGTTGAAGAGCACGACACTGGCAGCCACGGCAACGACCGTGATCAATATTTCCATTTTCATCAACCGTTTATATTCATCTGGATTATCTAAAAAGTTAAACATGTTCGCCTCGGGCTCCTTTACCTGGATTTACGTTAATGAGGTGAGCATATCATGTCGTTAGGGCCAGATCGCGACCGAGTACAACATTTTGAAAAGAGCTTAATCAACTTAAGGAAAACGCAAGCCCTTGCAATTTGTTGGGCAGCATGGTACCTTTCACTTACTAAATATAAGTAAATGGGAGTGCCAAGCATGCCAAATCAATTAACCGGTTTACATCATCTAACCGCTATTACGTCAAGCGCACCACGGATTTTTCACTTTATGAGTAGTATTCTAGGTCTCCATCTCATTAAGAAAACCGTCAATCAAGACGATGTCCGCACCTATCACTTGTATTTCACGGATGACATGGGCACCCCGGGGACGGATATCACGTTTTTCGACTTCCCCGGCATCCAAAAAGCCCAGCATGGCAACAACGAAATTGCCCGCACCAGCTTTCGCGTGCCCTCCGATGACGCCCTCAATTATTGGATCAACCGATTTGACGAGCAACGCGTGCGTCATGACGCGATCACTGAATTGTTCGGTGCCAAAATACTGCCTTTTCACGATTTCGATGGCCAACAATATCAACTGATTAGCGATGAACACAACCATGGCATCCCTGCAGGTACGCCGTGGCGGCATTCACCCGTGCCGCCGGAGTTTGCGATCGGCGGCCTCGGTCCCGAGTACATCACCACCGATCATCATGAGGAGCTTATCAGCATTATGACCGACCTGCTCGGCTTCGAAAAAGTCGCCAAAGACGGCCAATATACCTTACTTGAGCTAAATCACGGCGGCCATGGTGCGCAAGTGATCATTGACTACCAACGTTTGATCCCCGCTGCTTACCAAGGCTTTGGCGGTGTTCACCACCTTGCGTTTCGGACAGATGATCGCGATAGCCTGCAATACTGGATCAAAAAAATCGGCGGAGCCGGCTTGGATGCTTCCGGCTTCGTCGATCGGTTCTACTTTGCGTCTGAATATTTCCGCCCGATTCCCGAGCTGCTCTTTGAAATTGCTACCGATGGCCAGGGCTTTCTACTTGATGAAACTTACGAACAAGCCGGCGTTCACCTTGAATTACCGCCATTTCTGGAAGATCAGCGCGCCGCCATCGAACGCAATCTGGTCCCCTTCAACACGGAACCACAATCAACGGAGAAACTTTAGGCTACTTTTATGGCTTAATGTACGCATAACCGGCTGTTTCCGCCTGCGCCAGCTTAATCACACCAACTGGAACAATCGCCACAGTCGCCGGCAACTGCTTTTCATCCAAGTGGCGTTGCGCCAGCGAATTGTGGCAGGCAAAAAACTTCACCTGCGGATGGGCAGCGATGAAATCGACAACTTCCTGATCGAAATAAACGGTAATGCCGTCGCCGTTCACCAGAACTTCCAAATCAGCATCCGGCTCAGCCGTCAGAAAATTAGTCAGATTCGAAGCCAGATGGGACCAGCGCTCGGTCGTATCTAAATGGAAAATTGCTTTTAGCGCCATTGTTAATCACCTCGAGATGAGCATAGCATAGATTCGGCATTTCGCCGAGCGTCCAAAATAGCACATGCCTTAGAACGCGTTCACGCAAAAACCACTGCCGCCTGACAGTGGTTTTTGCGTGCTTTTATAACGCTGCAAGAATGACAAAGTTCAAGATGAAGCCGACGGTGACAACCGCCAGAACCGGATGGATTTCCTTGGCTTTGCCGGTGATCAGCTTGATCAGGCAGTAGAAGATGAAACCAGCCGCAATGCCGTATGAAATGTTATAGACAAAGCCCATGACGATTGACGCCATGAACGCCGGAATGGCTTGGGACAGGTCTTCCCATTCGATTTCCTTAAAGGTACTCATCATCATAATCCCGACCAGAATCAAAGCCGGTGCCAACGCCTGTGTCGGCACAATGGCGATAAATGGTGCAAAAATCGAACTAATCAGGAACATCCCTGCGACAACAACCGAAGTCAAACCGGTTCGCCCGCCGGCACCAATACCAGCGGCACTTTCAACATAAGTGGTCACGTTACTGGTGCCGAAGATCGACCCAACACCCGTCGCAATTGAATCGGCGAACAGTGCCCGATCCATTTTCGATGAAAAGCCCGATCCTTCTTCCAAAGCTTGCTCATCGGCGTCGGAGAAAATACCGGTACGCCGGCCGGTTCCGATGAAGGTTCCCAGCGTGTCAAAAATATCCGAGAAACTAAAAGCAAAAATCGTCATGATGGACAACACGATTTTATCCGGATTCGTGAACAGCGAACCCATCCCCTTAGCCGAGAAAGCCGCGCCAAAGGTTGTTTGAAGTGATGCGAAGGTGCTACCAAAGGAATTTGCAGCACTGAGATGCAAATCGGTGACACCCATTGGAATCCCGATAATCGTCGTCAACAGAATCCCGATTAAAATCGCGCCAGGTACCTTTTTGACATTCAAGATGACCATGATGACCAACCCGATCAAAGCCAGCACAGCACCAGCCTGAGTGAAGTTAACCAGTGCCGGCACAATCCCACCGTTGGAAACAACTGATTCAACCCCATGTTTGAGCGTCAATGCACCGGCCTTCAGCGGCTGACCATTAATCGTGTTAATGCTTGATGCTTCGGAGGTGAACTGCAGGAAACCGGCATTTTTGATCCCGATATACGCAACGAAGACCCCGATCCCGCCACCAATCGCATGTTGAATGGTTTCCGGAATCGCCACAATGATCAATTTCCGAATTTTCGTGACAGTGATCAAAATGTTAATCACACCACAGATGAAAACCAGCGCCAAGGCTTCCTGCCAACTAAACCCAAGAGCGAAGACAACCGTGTACGTGAAGAAAGCGTTCAGGCCCATGCCCGGTGCCAAAGCATAAGGCACATTGGCGAACAGCCCCATAACCAACGTACCAACCGCACTCGCGATGATCGTCGCGAGGAAAACTGCCTGCGCCGGCATCCCGGTTTGTGACAGCACTTGAGGATTAACGAATAAAATATATGACATTGCAAAAAATGTGGTCAACCCCGCCATGACCTCGGTCATCGGCGTGGTTTTATTTTGCTTCAAATGAAAAAAGTTTTCCATGACACGCTCCCCTAAACTTTGAATATGAAAAGTTTACCGAAGAACACATCAACTTGCAATAGAAAATACGTTTATTTTTCAAAAAGTTGCCGTTAATGTTCGTGTTTTACTGACGACACCCAAATATCGTCCGTTTTTTCAGAAAAAGTGGTATAGTGTAACTAATACTTTTGCTGATTTAAGGGAGGTTTTCTTTATGTGGCTTTGGCTACATCTTATTTCGTGGGCAGTACTGGCAGTCGCAGCCGGAATCGCTATTTTCAGTCACACGCGGCAGTTTGTCATGTGGACGATGATCGCGCGCGTTTGTTACCTAGTTTCGATCGTGACTGGTGTGGTGTTGATGCGCTTCGCATTCGCTCGCAACCCCTTGCTGACAGTCGTTAAGATTTTGTTGGCTATTGGTTTAATCGGGTTAATCGAAGTTGCCTTTGCAGGTAAAAAGCAACAGCACCTAAGTAAAGCCATCCTGTGGAGCGCGCTTGTTGCATTCGCACTTGTGACCGTTACGGGCTTTGTGCTGGCACAGTTCCGGCCGTTTGTTTGATTTGAATGTTGCCAACACATTCGAAAAGATAGTGACACAGAGTCATCACTAATTCTATTTAAAGCTGACATATTAAAACGCGCCGCTTCCTAATCCACAGGAGGCAGCGCGTTTTGTCATGTTTATGAATTAGATTTTTCCTTTTTGTCAAAGTGGTACCCGAATGCGTATGCGACCAATGACCCAACGACAATAGAGCCAATGTTAATACTCCATGACAGCACGCCATTGCTTACCATTTTGGCTAGGCGACCGGTAAGTTCACCAAAAAGATAACCACCAAACGCGCAAATCCAAATAATCCGTTTTGTCGTCATCTTAAATCTAATCTTAATCACTCTTTTCGCTAGGCTAGTCTAACCTCCTGATCCTTACTTCGCCGGCGCCGTTACTTCCGTATTCGTCTCACCTTTGGTCAAAAAGTCAACCAGATTCTGCAGTGAGAAGTAAACCATGTTGTGCACCGCGGTTTCCGTGTAGTATGCGATATGTGGGCTGAGGACAACGTTTGGCATGCCGAGCAGTTCATCCCACAACGGATCCTCGAAGCTGCCGTGCTTGGCTAGGTTCAACAGATCTTCGGTTTCATATTCATAAGTATCAATGCCAACACCGGCTAGCTTGCCGGATTTAAGGTTACTGAGCATGGCCTGCGTGTCAATCAGGTTTGGCCGCGCCGTGTTGATCACGATAGCGCCGGGTTTCATCAAGTCAAACGCCGCTTCATCGATGATGTGGGTATTTTGCTCGATACCGGGAACGTGAAGGTCGATGATATCGCTTTGTTTGAAAAGCTCTTCCAGACTGACATACTCGAAGTCCGGATGTTCGCCTTTCATCGGGTACGGGTCGTAGGCAATGACTTTGGCGCCAAAGCCTTTAAAGAGTTTGATCGCAACCCGACCAATGTGTCCGGTGCCCATCACGCCGACCGTTTGCTGGCCAAGTTCCTTACCGATAAAGGTGCCGGCCTTTTCATAATCGCCTGCCTGCAGCTGTGCCTGGACCTTGCCCATGTTACGCAACAGGTACAACGTATCGGTTAACGCAAACTCGGCAATGGCCGCTGGTGAATACGCCGGAACATTACTTAGCCGGATGCCATATTGCTTCATGGCCGCCATATCAACGTTATCGGTGCCAACGTTACGGATCGCCAAGAACTTGATGCCGTATTCATGCATTTTTTCAAAAACGCCGGCTGCATAAGGCGTCGTTTGCAGCGAGTTGATCCCGTCAAATCCTTTAGCCCATTCAACGGTGTTCTCATCCAAGAACTCGGTATGATACTCAAGCGTGTTGCCGGTTTCCTTGGCCCACTGCTTGAAATATTGGATCTCGTCCACCCGCGCACCGTAAGCGATAATCTTCATGTCTCACTATCCCCTTGTTTTTAGTTTGTCTAACCCAGTATACAAGATCCTGAGATAAAAATAGAACCTTTCGCATCGCCCTTTAAAAAATTATGGAAATTCCCGCTACGGTCAAAAGAGTGGACGTTCCCCTTGTTCGAGCGCCAGCAGCTTGCGTTTTAGTGCTAAACCGCCGCGAAAACCGCCTAACCCGCCGTCTTTGCGCAAAATCCGATGACAAGGAATTACCATCATCAGCGGGTTCTGGCCAACCGCATGTCCGACTGCCTGAAATGCGCGGTCGTGCCCGACTGCTGCTGCGACTTGCGCATAGGTTCTGGTCTGGCCATAAGGAATCGTTAGCAGGTACTGCCAGACAGCTTCCTGTAAAGTGGTGCCGCGAAAAGTTACTGGAACTGTCACTGTCCGTGTTTTCCCTGTGAGGTAATCAGTCAAAGCGGTTTGAAATGGCTTCATCGCCTCCTCGTTAAACTCAAACGGCCCGTCTACATAGTGCTCTGCTTCTTGCAAATCGGCATCAGGCGACCCGACAAAAACCAGTTTTCCCTGATCAGCTACCAGTAAGTAACGATGATCGGGCATTGTTAACCATGAATATTGCATGTGACCTCCTCAGACTGCGTTCGTTAACCCCGTTGCAGTCTTTTGCTCAAATTTAAGTCGATTTCAATTTTGGTAATCCCTTTTATTTCGGTTAATTTTACCGCAAATCCAAGCGCCGTTCTCGCCGGTTAGACCGGATTGTGCTAAACTGTAGTTTCTATCAAACTCGGATAATACGTGGAGGTACTATCAATGAAAATTGTCGTTTTAGCAGGCGGCCGGAGCACGGAACGCAATGTGTCGATTTCAAGCGGCTACCGGATCACAAACGCCTTGCGACAAAAAGGGCAGCAGGCCACCTTTATTGACCTGTTTCTTGGCTACGACCTCGAAGGAAAGACGGTCGACCAGGTGTTTGACGACGCCAACACCAGTAAGGATCTGAAGATTTCGGATGCCATCCTGACTGACGCTGACATCAACAAGTTACGGACCGATGGCAGCACACAGCTGTTTGGCCCGAATGTTTTGGCGATCTGCAAAGCCGCAGATATTGTCTTTTTGGCCTTGCACGGCGGGGACGGTGAGAACGGAAAGGTTCAGGCAACGCTGGATCTGAACAATGTCAAATATACCGGCTCCGGTCCGCTGGCTTCAGGGATGACCATGAACAAGGTCTTCAGTAAGGAGATCATGTTGTACCACGGGATCCAGACCGCTGCGTTTAAGGAATTCAAACGGAATCAACCTGGCGAACATAAGGTGCCGTTTGATTTTCCGGTTGTCGTTAAGCCAACGTCTGGTGGTTCCAGTGTTGGCACGCACATCGCCCACAATCAGGAAGAATTGGAAAGTGGCATCGCCGACGTTTTCCGCTTCGATAATAGTGCGATTGTTGAAGAATTCACGCCTGGTCGCGAATTCTCGTTAGGCGTTGTCAACGGGCGCGCCTTCTCGGCCATCGAGATTAAAGTCCATTCTGGCTGGTATGACTTCAAGCACAAGTTCCAAGCCGGTTACACCGACTTCATCACCCCGCCAAAGGATTTAGATGAAGACGTCCATCAGGCGATGAAGGATGTATCGCTGCAAACCATGGATGTTTTAGGCTTACAAAACTATGGCCGCATCGATTTCTTTGCTAACGATAAAGGCGTATGGGTCATCGAAGCCAACAACCTGCCTGGCATGACGCCGCTATCGCTTTTGCCACAAGAAGCCGAAGCAGACGGTGTTGAATATGGCGATCTTGTCATGGACATTATTAATGGCAAGCTGAAACTATACGCAGACGGGATGACTGAGGCTGGCATTATGACGGCCGCGTCAGCCGACTAGTTCACCTACATTAAAAAATCGGTCTTAACCACAAAAACTCGCATGACGAGTCCTTGTGGGTTAAGACCGTTTTTTGCGTTGCGATTACTTTAAATGAATGTGGATGCTTATTCACATTCATCAAATAGTCGCACCGCCCGCCAATCCGCCGGCGTTATGACTTGCGTGGTGATTGCGGAAACTCAATGGTGTCACCGGGTTTAACCGGAATCGTGATCACTAATCCGGTACACGGCTTGTCGTTAACATGGTGCGGATGATTGGCTTTTTCAATCGCGCGCACTCTGCCAATCCTTTTGCCATTAAGCCGAATCGGATCGCCTGGTCGAATCCGTTCAATCGGCGGTGCAATCGTGATCACCGTGCCCCTTGCCCCAACCGTTGCGGCAGTTTGAATGGTATACATGATTTATCCCCTCGTTCACGCATTCACTAGCTACCCTTCGATCTTACCAGCATGCCGGGTGGAAACACAACTTTAACGAATCGCGAAAAGCAATCCTGCTTGCATGTGCCTGACTCATCATGAATAATAGAGGCAACTGTTAGCCGAAAGGGGCTGGTTTAATGATCAAACCACCGAAGTTGCAGCAACTTGATCAAGTTGCCATTGTCAGTCTAAGCGCAGGGACACTAGGGGAAGCCTTTGCCGCGCATCAACGGGAACTAGGGACCAAACGCCTCGAAGCAATGGGGTTGGTCCCGCGTTTTATGCCCAATGCTTTACGCGGGCAAGCGTATTTAAAAGCACATCCTGAAGCTCGGGCCGCTGATTTAAAAACGGCCATGACTGATCCTGACATCAAAGGCATTATTTGTGCGATCGGCGGCGATGACACCTACCGCATCGTGCCCTATCTGCTTGATGACCCGGAATTTATTGAAGTCGTCAAAAATCATCCGAAAATTTTCACGGGATTTTCTGACACAACCATCGATCATCTCATGTTCTACCAGATGGGGATGACCACTTTTTACGGACCGAATTTCCTGAATGATCTGGCCGAGCTGGATAAGCAGTTATTGCCTTACACGGCAGCCAGTTTTCACCATTTCTTTGAAAACCCAGCGACCACCGAGATCACATCCAGTCCAACATGGTACGAAGAGCGAACCGATTTTTCCGCGGACCAGCTAGGCGTGCCGCGCAAAGCCCATCCGGAGCAGCACGGCTACTTAACCTTACGCGGTCATGGCCGCGTCACCGGTACCTTGCTCGGTGGGTGTCTCGACAGCCTTCACGACTTGCTATATCCTGTCCGCTATTCCGATGAGCCGCAAGTTGCGGAAAAGTATCACCTTTTCCCGCAATCATGGGCCGAAAAAATTCTCTTCATTGAAACCTCTGAGGAAAAAATCGCCCCGGCAACGTATCGCCAATTCCTGCGCCATCTCGATGATCATGGTGTCCTGCAGCAAGTACGCGCCATTTTGGTTGGCAAGCCGCAAAATGAAACTTATTTTACCGAGTACCAACAAGTACTTTTGGACGTGACGGCTTCTTATCAAACGCCGATTCTATACAACCTCAATTTTGGTCACGCCTATCCACGCACCGTTTTACCGTACGGCTTACAGGCAACCGTCGACTTTGACCAGCGGCAATTAACGATTAACGAACCTTTCTTTGCTTAAGCATCTGTAAATTTCGTATCGGTGATTTAAATGTTACGTACACGTCGCGTAAATCCGCCCATTTTCTGCAAACTCTGTGCTATTTTCAAAGTACAGGGAGGAGGTTAACAGCACTCAAATATGACGAACAACATGAAATCAAGCGGTACAACATGGACAGAATAATTAAGTGGAAGCTGTCCATGTGTTCAAACTAAGTTAACTAGCGAAATGTATTGACAAGAGCCTGAATCGGTACTGTATGATGGTTCTTACCAAAGTTTCGCAGCTAGCATTAATTTGAACGCTTACTCTGAGCTTCCTCTCAAGTGGCGTTTAAGTAGCTAATTGAGAGTAGGTGACAACTTTTGATCAAAACGCATAAGATCAAGCTCTATCCCAATGCAACCATGCGGCGTGAACTGGAGCGGTTGTTTAATTATCGCCGGTTTTGCTGGAATCAGGCCCTCGAAGCTTGGAATGGCATGTACGATGCATCTCTGGTGATGGCCGATAAAACGCTGCGGCCTAATGAACGCAAAGTCCGCGACGAACTGGTCTGGAACAAAGCCGATTGGCAGTACGAACAGTCAGCCCGAGTTTTACAGCTCGCCGTGAAAGATCTAGGTAAAGCGTGGAAAAACTACTTCAATCCGAAGATGCCAGATCACGATAAACCCAACTGGAAATCTAAGAAACGATCCCGCAAAACTTTCAAAACGGATCGGGCGCAACTTGTGAATGGCAAGTTACGTTTAGATAAACCTCATGGTGCTGGTGCCTGGTATGACATCAAACTAGCCGAGCAACCGCGTTGGCAGGGCGAACTGAAACAAGTTTGTGTCGTTCAAGACGCTGATGGTTACTATGCCTCCTTTTCAATTGAGGTATCGTCCGCTGTTGAAAAGCGGCCGGTTCTAACGGTCACTGGGGTTGATGCCAACATCGGCAAGTTTGACTATCAAACGTCGACTGGCTATGCCTCCCAACCCACCTTACCTGAGCGATTACCAAGAATTTACGCCCGCATTGCTCATTATCAGCGCCAATTAGCCCGCAAACGGAAAGTAAATCCCAAGCATTTTAACTCCAAGGCTTATCGCACAACGAGAACCAAGTTGAAGCGCCAATACCAACGAGTTGAACGGATTCAAACGGATTTACTGCAAAAGTTTACGACTATGCTCGTCACTGATTATGACCTAATTGGGATTGAGGATTTGGATAATCACCATATGCGCATGAATAAACGTCTCGCCAAGAATCTGCATCGATCATTGTTTGGCAAGTTCAAGGTGATCATGCAGTACAAGGCCGACTGGTATGGCAATACGTTGGTGCTGGCAGATCGGTTTTATCCCAGCACCCAGCGTTGTTCCTGCTGTGGTTATGTGAAAACCGCTGATGAACGAGTCACGCTAAGCGGCAACTTGAAACACCGAACTGGTCATGATGATTATCATTGTTATCAGTGTGGCGTGAAGTTGCGGCGAGACGAAAACGCCGTTGAGAATCTAGTCGCTTATGCAAAATCAAAGGTTACGGGGTAGGCTATACCCTTAAAGTTCAGGAGGCGGTCACTGTCATGCTGAATTATTTCAGTACGGGAATACCGTTGTTGACGGGACTAAATGAAATGTAGGATTGTCAATCAAGAAAGGAAATATATAAAACCTTTATTGGTGTCAAAGAGACATTCTTCCACGTTTTATATAGCAGGCAGAAAAATGGACCAAACGCAAAAGTTAAACGCTCCGATCCGCCAACATATTTTTCTGATTGTTGCTGGTATTTTACTTTTATTGTTAGCTGCAGCGGCCGGTTTTGACTGGCAGATTTCACAAACCATTGGTGATATGAACGATCCGTTCGCCACGCTCTTTCAAGACGTCGGTCTATGGACGGCACCGCTGATTATTATGATCAGCTGCAATATTGTTTGTCACTATGCGCTGCGCTCCTCGCAGCTTGCGTGGTACATTCGCACGCTGATGATTATTGGTAGTGTCATTTACGCCGGTTGGGAATTATGGGCCGGCTACCTGAAGTATGCGATGACGATGGTGATCACATCGCTCAACGACATCAACGCCGGCAAGCCAATGGGAATGGCCAATTCCGATGGCAGCAAGCTTGCCTTGCCTGGTGCCACCAGTCTCATTTTGTTCATTGTGCTTTACATTGCGGTTTTTGCCGGCAGTCAATACTGGCTCTCGCACAAAAGCGACGAACAGCTGCGTTACTTATTGAAGGTCGCACTTGTGGCCACCTTAGTCTGCATCATGTCCGATCAGATTGTAAACGCGATGAAAACCTTCTGGGGCCGCTTCCGTCCATACGAATTAAATGGCAATCCGGCACACTTCACCAGTTGGTTCCATCCAAACGGGGCGAACGGTCACATGAGTTTCCCATCCGGCCATACGCAAACCGCCGCAACGATTCTCACGCTGACTTGGTTCGTTGACCGCGACAAGCCTAAGCGCCAACGCCTGGTTTTCTGGCTCACCTTTGCGTACGGCGCCATCATGGCCTACACCCGTGTCCGGATTCTTGCCCACTTCACCGGTGATGTCACCATGAGTCTGATCCTCACCTGGTCACTGATCTTAATCCTGGGTGCCGTTGCCCAACTGCCGCTGGTTAATTGGGAGGCATTAACGGCACATGCTAAGTCCAAAAAGTTAGACACTGAGCCGGCGTCCTGAAACTTGGGGTATCAGCGACGTCTTGCTCAGTTGAATCGTTTGTTTGGCCGCAGCCGGTAGTTTGGCTGCGGTTTTTGTTTTGGGGTGGTTGATGAAGATGTGTCACATTTATTTAGGGCAATTGTGGGGGTTGTCTTTTGCTATCTATAACGCGCTCACCAGTCCAGAAACCTGCACATAAGGACCTTGAAGCCTAAATGGCCAAAGTGTAGCGATTCAATGGAGATTATCCTATTAGGGGCAATTGAACTGTTAACTTTCGCGTTCTGTTATGAAGTGACCCCTGTCAACCCCATCTTTATAAGATTTTCGATATTGTCGATGGCACTAACAAGCTCCAGAATTCCGTTGTCTCTCGACATTTAACCACTCTGTTATACGGGGATTGGCTACCCCAGGTTAATGGTCCCGTCGAAGGCTTTAGAATCTAATCTATAGTCGTGGATCACAAACTCTTTGTCTCTAAATATGGCCATACCCAGGGCGAGCCTGTACCAAAATAGAACGCTCGTAAATAGCCAGACCGTTGAGTTCTGACGCTTGTTGCTACCAGCGACAATATCGTGACGCTTTAGTCCTTGATACTTCTTGCTGTCATCTTTGTTGTTTGAATCTTCGGGCTCAATTGCGCTTTGGTGATCAGTAGTTGATATTGCCAGTTTCCATACCCCAGATAAATCCAGCGAGTTCTCGGGCGACTGCGGCGATTGCCACGTTATATGATTTTCCTTGAGTAAGCATCCGCGTGAATTTGCGATGAAGATGAGCGCCTGCCTTATCGGCATAGCTAATAACGGCTGATTCTTGTCCTGCTTGGCGTGCTTTTAGGGCTCTTGATTTGTACCCAATGCTGCCCTTGACCAATCCCTGTGTGGCTTCAATGATGGTTGTGCGGACGATACTGTTACCTTGCTTCGAAATCCCCCCCTTTGATGGTATGATCGCCGCTTGAATGTTCTGACGGATTTAGCCCAACGTAAGACATAAACGCTTTAGCTGTTTTGAAACGTTTGAAGTCCGCAATCTCGATGTGGATGGTCATGGCTGTTGTGGTTTTAAATCCCTTCATACTTGTCAACGCGTGAATGGGCTTGGTGTAACGTTCACTGTTCGCAAACGTCTCGATGGTCTGGTCGTAGCGGGCAATCTTTTCCTCTAATTCAGATTTCTGCAGCGTCATTTCGTCGAGCACTGACCGTAATACCGGAGACAATGGGACTTTCTTTAACCAATCCATATAGGCCAGCGTCCACTTGGATGCTGAGCACTTCAATCCTTGACGGAGAAGGAACATGCCGATTTGCTGTTTCACTCTAATGAGGTCCTTTTTCATCATTTTACGTAGTCTAATGAATTCTTTTACCTCGTTATCCGCTTCATCAGGGACATAAACGGCACAATACGTATTAGCTGCAAGATTCTTGGCGATCATTCGCGCGTCCATTGAATCATTTTTGACCATTTTGTTCTTAGCGGAACTATACATCGTTGTCGGTGCCAGAATGATACAGTCAATGCCTAAGTTTTTGAGTGAATGATAGAGTGAATATCCTAAAATACCAGCCTCATACCCGGTCACGAATTTTGTGTCTGGATCCAGTTCTTCAGCTAATCCGTTAATAAATTTTTCGACTAATTTTGGCTCTGAAGCGCACTGGGTCTCAGCTAAGAGCGCACCCGTTGCTTTGTCTAACGCGCATAGACTGTAAGTGGCTTTATGGACATCCATCCCGACGTAAACTATACTTTCCATGTGAGTGACCTCCTATTGTCATGGGGTAATGATTGTATGGTTCGTTTTAACACAACACCATTATCAGTCTAAATCCCCGAGTCGACAATCTAGGGGGTCACTTCATATTATCTATAACGCGCTCGCCAGCCCAGAAACCTGCGTGTAAGGACCTTGGGCGCAATGGCCAAAGACCGGCCATCACGCCCAAGGCCGCTTACACTCCTGTTTCTAACCGGGCTGGCTCACGCTCAAAAAAATGGCGAGTCGCTTCGACCTTCTGAACGCTGACGCGCCGATCGTTACGAACTCACCGTGGTTTGGCACCGTGTTGGAGTATAGCATGGCTTTGGTTACAAAAACAAGGGTCGTCGCCGCTGTAGATTATAAAGATACAGTGAAATACCAAAAATCGGCGTCAAAACAAGTGAAGGCCTCTTGCTCGAACTATTCGCCTCCGTTTCGTTTAGCGGTTTTCAGACTTATCCAGACCTTTTACATATCCTTCTGCTTGCATCCGATACATTTCTGCATACTCAGAATTTGTTCGCATTAGCTCTTGATGTGATGCAAAACCCATAATTTCACCTGATTTGAGGAATAGTACTTTGTCGGCCATTGTCACCGAAGAAAGTCGATGCGTAACGAAGATAACTGTTTTGTTTTTACTGAGTTCTGCAAAGTGCTGATAAATTTCAAACTCGCTACGTGGATCAATGGCTGCCGTCGGTTCATCTAAAATGGCTAAGCTTGCTTGGTCATCATTTAAAAATGCTCGAGCAATGGCAATCTTTTGCCATTGCCCACCTGAAATTTCAATACCATCTTCATATTGCTTTCCCAAATGAGACTGTAAGCTGATTTTCTGTTCCGAAAAGTTATCCCAGGCACTTGCTTTTTGAAGTGCCAGTTTAACATTTTCTGGAGTAAAGTCTTGAAGGTCAGCAATACCCACACTTTCTAGCAAGGATAAATTGAATTTAGAATAGTCTTGGAAGACAACTCTGATCTGATGTCTAAATGCATCAACGTTCAACTGATTAATAGGTGTCCCGTTTATCATAATTTCACCAGAAGAAACTTCATATAAGCGTAGTAACAGTTTAACGAGTGTTGACTTGCCAGACCCGTTCTCGCCGACAACAGCCACAGTGGAACCGGGATCAATCTCGAAAGTAATGTCTTGCAGAACTTTTTTGTCAGTTTCTGGATAGGCAAAAGAAACATGGTTAAATGCAACTGCAAATGGCACCTTCGGCAAACTGATCGTTTTACCAGGTATATCAAGCGTATCTTTTCTACTCAGAAACTTGTAGTATTTCTGCATAAACAAAAGCGTATCGTACAGCAAGCTAGAACTTTCCACTAGACTTCCTAGACTTTGAGATAATGAAACGACCGTCACAGCAAACGTGAGCAGTGATGCAACTGGATAGCTACCTCTTTGTATGCCAACGATCACTAGGTATAGAGAAACGACTAACGCAACACCGTTTACAATGGCGTAGGCTCCTGAAATACGCATCTGCTTTAATCGCACTCGACTAAGCCGGCCGTGAATTTGCGTAAACGTATGCTGATATTTTTTTATAAAAAAATCAAATGCATTGAAAATTCTCACTTCTTTAGCGTCTGTATTTGCAAGTAACGTTTTCGCATAATACTGCATTTTTCGCGACTGCGGGCTCCTATCCACCATTGTTTCAAATGCATCCTGTTGAATTTTATACGTGAAAATTGCTTGTGGGATGATCGGTAATAAAACTAGCAGGATAACGATAAAGTTGAATTGTGCTAATAAAACAATATAAGACACAATCGATAATGTGTCGCGCAAAAGATCAAGGCCAAACACAATTAAGTTAACTGGCCGCCATCCGGATTGTGAGCGAATAAACTCTAATTCGTCATAATAATTGGCAGTCTCGAACGTTGCGATTCCCTTTAGATTTTTGGAATGCTCCATCAAGGTTAAATTAATATGCGCTACAAGTCGGTCAGTCAGCAACCCTTGCGTCAAAGTAACAATAGGACCGGCGATCCCAAGTGCAATAACAGAAACGCTCCAAACAGCGGCAGGAGTAATAGGGGAATCGTTATTGCTTAAGGATGTTAACAATAATTGCGATCCCGCGATGGTAGCCGCTGGTAAGACAGACTGTATCGGCACCAGAACAAAAAGAATGGTCGCATATAAGGGCGACGCCTTGAAAAACTCACTTAAGCTTTTCCGATATAGGTTTAGAAAGTTGGTTGCTGATTTAACCATAAAACCACCATCTTATTGTTATTTTTTAGTTTATATTTAAATTATAACATGGTATTATTCGTCTATGCCATACCTAGCATACCAATTACTGCCAACTTTTGTCAGGAGGAATTTCATATGCCAGAAACTTCATCTCCCTTTAATAGTGCACCAAAACGTCTACAGGACACTTCACGTATATCAGATCTCGGAAATCAGACTTTTATGGTCACGTTTGTTAGCAAGCCTAAGGGCAATGGCAAACCAGCAACACTCAACGGTAATGGATTATTGGCAGGAACCATCATTAATCGCGAAGAACTGCTTCAGACTAATGAAGGCCGTGTTGAAATTCGTGATAACTTTGGCCAAATCTTCCGTTTACGTGAAGAAAGCACTTTTCAAATTGAATTGACAGAAGAGGGTTTTCAACCAGTTTATGATGGCTTTGTTTTTAAATTCCATCGAGGAAAGATTGCTCCAATGGTAAGTGATGGGAAATATAGGACATCATGCTACGATCAAGGCACTCCTATAGTAATCATTGAACCAGTTGATGAGACCACCGACAAGTACTTCTCATTCTCCGATGACAGTCGCGTGTACGAATATGATGAAAGTGGGCGCAAGTTCACTATCGTCGCATTGGATGAAGACGAAGAAGTTGAGCTTCACTACGATGTTCGCAACTCTATGCGAACGCGATATGTTGCAAAAAACAGACAGAGGATCAGTGATAAAGATTTAGATCGGTTCTCTCAACAGTACATGAACGATCGCTTATGGATTTGAGTTATGTCCAGGTATGGTATAACAGGTATAACAGTATGAGTTTAAAGCCACCTTGCCATCTGCATAGCAAGATGGCTTTTCTATGTGATCACGACGGCATTAGACATCAACTAGATCTCCCGACATCATACTAGTCGGAATAGCTAACCAGGCGCAGGAGCGTCTCATAACGAGGTGAAATCTGAAGAAATCCAGATGAACGCAATAAACCCTAATAAACAAGAAGCAGCTACAAGGCCGAAAATAACTGAATAAGCTCACCGAAGAAACCAAAGTCAATACTAAGTAAAACCATGATGGTTAAGTTGAATTATAGTCCTTATTTCTTTTCTGAGCAGAATCCTTCCACTAATATAATGAAAGCGTTTGTTGACAGAGTTCCGGTCTTACATGATAGCCTTATAAAGGAAAGAGAGCGAATTCTTATGAAAAAAATCCCAACCCCAAAAATTAGCAAGATTTTAAAGCAAGAGTTCATGCTCCCATTCGATCTGTCTACTCACTCGCTAGCCAAGTCCCTTGGCATCCCGACCTCACGCATTCAAGATATCCTACATGATCGCCGGCAGATTACGGTCGATGCCTCAATTCGCTTGGGCCGTTTCTTCGGGGTATCGGACAAGTATTTTCTCAACCTTCAAAACGATATTGAGTTTAGGAATGCTACAGAGGCGTATGGAAGTGAGTACAATGCCATTCGTAGGCATCAAATCCGCGATTAAGAGTTTGACGCCTAGGCTTTTCAGCAACATTTTTATTTAAGGCACCGCGGCCTTCAGGCAATCCTTGTCTGTTATCTGATTCTGTGAAATCGCAAATTGTTGACAGTCGATTAAAAGCGCTTTTACAATAACGGTGTCCTTAAAAGAAAAGAATTTCGAAAATAACGTCATGGTCATTAGAAAAGTAGATGGTGGCAATCATGGTATCAAAGGATGAAGTAGTTCAAGCAATGGAACGTCTCAATACCGCATTGGCAGAATCTCATCCCAACTCTGATACTGCGCGGTATGTGCGGCAAACATTGAAAAATTTGACGAACAGTGACGGTGTTGCTTTTACCGGTACACTTCAAACATTTTTCAACATGGCACCTAGCATCAAAGTATCTGACAACTTTGCATTTAGCGAAACAGAAAAGGCACTGTGGGATAAAGTCTTTTCTTTCAAACAACTTGGCAGTAACCTCTGGGGCGCGAGTCTTTAAGCGGCGCCTTGTCATACGCCAATCGGCTCACAAGATTGTGGCACCCATAATCTTGTGAGCCTTTTTATATTGTTTAAACCAGCATTTCCCGGGCAATAATTACTTGTCTCGAATGACGAGCTCGTGCGGATGCTTATCTTCCTTGTGATTTCCGATGGCGTCTGCCACAATCAGACCAAGCGAGGTGAACAATTTGAATTTTTCAAAGCAGCTTCAACAAATCCGCACTGCCCATCATATGACTCAAGCCGAACTTGCCCATGATCTTAATGTCTCACGCCACACCGTTTCTAACTGGGAAAACGAGCGCAATTTACCTGACTTAGAAATGGTCACCCGCATTGCCCGGATATTTGACGTCTCCCTTGATCATCTTATTCTGGATAATCCACAGTTGAAGAAGAAATTGATCAAAGATAGTACGGTCAATCATTGGCAAACTGTGATGGCTGTCTTAACCACAGTTGTTGCCATTCTGATTGGCATGGCAACAACGACGCTTTTTGGATTCTACCCACACTGGCTGACGCAAGCCATCTGGTGGTTACTTACTGGCACCACTTTAGTTTGGGGACATTTTATCGCCCCAAAAACAGTCGACATCTTCGCCGACTGGTCAGTTTTATCCCGCCGGCTCACTGCACTTGGCTTCCGCTTACTTGGTCTCACACTTTTAATCACGGGATTGACCATTGTCTGGTATCGCGGTATTAGCCTTGACATCATTTTGGTTATTGTCGGGAGCCTGTTCATGCTGATCCTGACAAAGCCAATTTGGCCGCAACATCAGCCTGCCAAGTAAATCAGGATCCCCGATATACCTTCTCAGTCGTCCAATCGCCATCCATACTCTCAAGCGTGACCACAATCTGCTTGACCGGATGATAGATGCGCTTGGCCTGCCCCTTAGGAATCATCAAAGCAGCGGTGAACGTTTTAGATGGATTGACAAAGCCCAGTCGCGTGTAGTTCCGGTCTTTTAACCAAAAACGATAACCGATTAAAGCAGCGTGATCACCCGTGCGCGTTGTCCCTGTGTAGCGATAAATCATACCCTGCCATTTAAAATAAACGCTGTTGGCATTCCGCCCCAAATAAGTCACAGGGGCGGTGACTTGCCGGTGTGCATACATGGGCAATGTTTTAAAAGCCGGATACTCATTTAGTCCTTGGTACGCTTCAATGGCGCTATCAGGAACTGGCACAAGTCGGAAAAAAGAGGCTTTTTTGACTCGTATTTGGGGCGTGATCTGCTTGGCCCACTGATTGAATTGCACATTCGCGGCGCTGGTCGTCCGAACCCAGCTGTACCTGGCCAACCCAAGACAGATGAAAATAAACGGTACAATAACTGCCCATTTCCATTTCAGTCGATTCGGAACATAAACGCCAATGATCACAAGATGATTCACAATGAGTAAAATGACAACGATAGCGAAAAATAGCCAGCCATTGTTCCATTGCTCGGCTGACTGCCACTGACTGGTGGTAAATGCATTGGCAACCATGCTGCACCTCCCGACTCGTTTGTCTTCCTCAAAATAGCGCTTCAATATAACAATTAATTGCTTTGCATTTTACACGCAGTCAAATAAAATAAAAAGTCGCAGGCTTCATTTCAGCCAACATAAAACGACGATCGCAGGAAGCTTCTCGCGATCGCCGTTTTAATATGCTAGTACTTATTTCATCTTACTTTTCCCGCCGATTAGCCACCTGATTCAAGCTAAACGAGATATGTTTCTTTCGGTGGATAATTTCTTCCTGACGACCGTGAACCATCGGCCGCTTGTTTGGATTGCCGAGGTAGCCGCAGAGGCGCTTGACCACATCGCAGGTTGCCGGGTCGTGGTTGCCGCATTCCGGGCATTCGTAACCTTTCGCTGTTGCCGTGAATTCACCCTTGAAGCCGCACTTGAAGCATTGATCAATTGGCGTGTTCGTGCCGAGATAACCGATCTTATCATAGGCATAGTCCCAAACTGCCTCAAGCGCTTTTGGGTTCTGCTTCAGATTTGGGTACTCACAGTAGTGGATGAAGCCACCGGCACTGTACTGCGGATAATCCTTTTCAAAATCGAGTTTCTCAAACGGAGTCGGTGATTTACGGACATCATAATGGAAGCTGTTGGTGTAATATTCCTTGTCCGTAATGTCTTTGACGATCCCGAATTTCTTGGTATCGTCGCGGCAGAAGGTATCAGTCAGGGACTCACTCGGCGTACCGTAAACCGAAAAATGATACCCATACTGCTTTTCCCAGGCTTTGCAGTGATCATCCAACGCCTTGACGATCGAAACGGAAAACGCCTTGGCTTCGGGATTCTTTTCCCATGCTGAACCATAGAAAACCGTGCCGACTTCGTATAAGCCGATGTAACCAAGCGATACCGTGGCGCGGCCGTTTTTGAATAGGTCATCGACGCTGTCTGTGTCAGCCAAACGCTTGCCAAATGCGCCGTACTTGTAAAGAATCGGGGCACTTTCCGGCGTCGCTTGTTTGGTGCGCTCAATCTTATACAACAGACCTTCCTTGCAGATGCGCATCCGTTCTTCAAAAATCTTCCAGAACTTGTCCTTGTCGCCTTTGGACTCCATGGCAATCCTTGGCAGATTAACCGTGATCACCCCAAGGTTCATCCGGCCGGCGTTGACTTCCTTGCCGGTCTTAGGATCGGTCCAGCCTTGCAAAAAGCTGCGGCAACCCATGGGCGCTTTGAATGAGCCGGTCAGCCGCTTGATGGTATCGTATGACACGACATCCGGGTACATCCGCTTGGTGGCACATTCAATAGCCAGCTGCTTGATGTCATAGTTAGGATCTTCCGGGTTGAGATTCAATCCGCGCTTCAACGTGAAGACCAGCTTCGGAAAAATCGCAGTACGGCGCTCTTTACCCAGACCAAGAATCCGAATTTTCAGAATATCCTTTTGAATTTCCCGTTCGATCCAGCTGGTGCCCAATCCAAAGCCAACGGTGACAAAAGGCGTCTGTCCTTGCGTCGAATAAAGGGTGTTGACCTGATATTCCAACGTTTGCAAGGCATCATAAATATCCTTCTTGGTCTGCTTCACAGCCAACGCTTTCAATTGGGCCGGATCATCAATCACATCGCCGAATTCCTTTAGATGTTTCTGATAATTTTTCTCGGCAAACGGGGCCAGCACCTGATCCGTGCGATCACTGGAGCAGCCGCCATATTGGCTGGAAGCCACATTCGCGATAATCTGGGTCATCTGAGTCACAGCCACCTGAATCGAGTGGGCCGGCTCCACTTCAGCGTTACCGATGCAAAAGCCATGATTCAACATGTAGTCAAAATCAATTAAGCAGCAGTTGGTTTCTGCCATAAACGGGGTGTAATCGAGGTCATGCCAATGAATGTCGCCACGCAGATGGGCATTGGCCACAGCTGGCGGCAACATTTTCAGCCCGACTGCCTTAGCCACAGCACCGGCAGTGAGATCGCGCTGGGTCGAGAACACGCGGCTATCCTTATTGGCATTCTCGTTCACCACGCTCTTGTCGCGATTGACAAGCTTCGCCACATTGTAATTGACATCTTGCTTCTGCTTACGCGCTAAATCCCGCTTCAGCCGATATTGCGTATACGCCTCGGCCCAGTCATACTTCTCGGCTGCAATCAGCGTCTGTTCAACCACCGTTTGAACCTCGGCGATTTCAACGTCATCATGATAGCGATCGCGAATTTTAGCCGTCACCGTATCCGTCAAGTGATCAATCGTCAGCACATCACTGGGTGACAGCTCTGCCACACTCTCCGCCGCCTTTGTAATCGCAGTGCTAATCTTGCTCGCATCAAAATCAACGATGCGCCCGTCTCGTTTCTTGATTTGTGTATAAAATTCAATCATGGCTAATCCCCCAGTACACTGACTTGTTCCACTTGCATCAATATATATAGTATACAGGATTTTTCTTCAAAAGAAAGCACTAAACTACTAAATTTGGTAGGTAATGACACGATACTATACATGATATAGTGGTTTTGCATCATTTGATTGTTAACGATTGATTTTTAAAATAACGGCTCATCCGTCTCAGAACATAACAAACTCGCATAGCTGCGGCTTTATCGTGTCATCAAAAAAGGCGGCCGTTCCGCAAGACGATCATTCATCGTCCTGCAAACCGGTCGCATCTCGTTTTAAAGCCCGCGATGGTCCTGATTTGATGCTGCTTGGCAAAACCGTTCAACGCCGTCAACTGAAAGTTAGCCCACACCGGCTGGATTCAGGATCACAAGCTCAAAGGCTTCGGATCAATTTTCTTTCTCAGCTTGCGCATAAATAAAGTCAGAATTCAAACATTCTATACATTTTTTTAATTATCCCAACTGTCTTTTTTCATCAAGTCTTGTATGCAGTTGTAAAAGTGCAAATCTGGCAATCGGCTGTGCGATACACATTTCAACGAATAATGAAATAGCAAAGTTTCTGGGCCACTTATAGAAAAACATCTGTATCGGTTCTAAGGTGATAGCGCGTGTCCCAATCCATGTTCCGATTACAGTCAGAAAAACAGACATCATCAATACTGTACATAAAATATTCACGACAATATGAGAGCGGAAACTGTCGTCTTTCGCCGCAATCAGAGCTGTCATTTTTTCTGCCGGTATATAAGTAATAAGCACAATAGCAATCACACTCAGCCAGATAAACGGAAGTATCGTCAGTACGTCTCGCCACACATAAAGGTGAAATCCTGACTCAAAACAGGTAATAAGCGGCGCGATAATATTTACAGAGACAATAGAGACAATCCCCATAAATAGTGCAAATTCTTTTTTGTTACGTGGTAATTTCATGTAAAAATCCATCTTTATAGTTCCTCCTAAAATCAAAAAGTGCAATAGAAAAACGGCTCAGACAATACAAGATTCCCGATATTCGAGACGCTTTGGTAGAAAATCCGACAAACAAAAAAACAACGTAGAAGCATCAAAATTCTACGCTGTCCGCTGTTTGACTCCTTAATTCTACCAAAGGTTTTCTTCTATTGTCAATTAAAAGATCAATCAGAATGTTTCCCGACTATCAGTGTATTGTATTCCCCATATAATGAATAACTGAGCCGCCATCCCCTCGTTTTAACGAGAGGATTTTATGGTTTATATGATTTCCCTCTAGATACTCCTTGTGTTTCTTTACTTCTCCATATAATTTCCTTGATGGCATATTCATGGTCATAATCCTCTTTCAAAAGGAAATGCAAGATCTGTGTTGAATACACGCCGATTTAGTCTTTTTCATCTCATTCCTCCCACACCTTTAATAACTATATTTTAACGCAGGATTTTATTTCTCGTAAGTTTTAATTTTGTTTTTTTGCGTTTGTAGATCTATACGAGTCCGTCTTTGTGCGATATCTTGCAGCATCATAATATGTTCTTTTATATGCAAAAAGGTATTTCATGAGTTGTTTCTAATGTCCTTCTGCTCGGGGAACTTCTGGGTCCCACGTTGAAACTAACGCCTTCAAACTACCAATAAAATCTGCCAAAACCTGCTGGGTAATGCCCGTCTGTTTCCGATAAGTGCTGATCACAGCCCCCGCATTGATTACCATTTGGCCTCCTCTTTTCTGACTTCTATTCTCACTGTAAGGGCGCACATCATCGCTATATATCGAGGCTCTGTAAACTTAGGGCCGTTAAAGTCAACCATCAAGATACTTTTGGGTAACAAAATAGCCCCAGACAAACGACCTTCGTTTGAAGTCATTTGTCTGGGGCCAGTTACGCAACACCCAAGCCTAAACCATTTAAACAACCATCATGACACAGTTGCTACACTGAATACACTCATCAGTGTCACTTCTTTTAATCTCGTTTTCCCTTACTTGTCCTAAAAATCAAAATATAAGAAATTGCGATCATGACTACCGTGAAGAACGAAAATACCGTCAACATTAAAACCGTACCCCATTGTTGGATGACAATGCCAATAAGAGGATTGACGATCATGGTGACCAAGCTAACGGCAAATGAAAGCCCTGATATCAAAGTAGCCCGTGCTGAATCCTTAACCCATAAATTCAGCATCTCCATAACAATCGGATCCAAAATGTCGACTGTGACATACAATAAACAGGCACCAATTAAGAAAATGTAGGCATTAGATTGAACTTGAAGGATCATCCCCACGCTAAGTAAACCAATGATGATCAGCGATAGCGTCTGATAGCTTACTTTTGTGAGTCGGAAAGCCTGGGTTGCGACAAATCCGCCGACAAAGCTGAAAATCATAAAAATCGTCCCATTTGCAGAAGAAGTGAACCCGAGGTCTGAAACATAAGACGGCAGCAAAGAAAAAATGGCGTTGACCATCGCAACGACGAGTGTTGTGAAAACAACAAGAAAAAGAACGTTCGCCGACCTTCTCACCTCATCAAAGACCAGAAGGATGTCCTTGACCTTTTCATACTGTGAAGAAACCCGAACTGATTCAACGGTAGACTTTTCTTCTTTCATCGATACAATAACCCCACCGGCTCCCAGCAGCATAAATGCCTGAAAAAAATAGGGCGACATCTCATTTAACGAATATAAATACCCGCCAATAAACGTTGCTATACCGGTCACGATGGCACTAATCAGCTGAATTCTGCCACGAATTTTTGCATATGCTTTCTCCAACCCATCGCGCCGGATTGCTTCAAAAAACAAAGCATCATCTGCACCGCTAAGAAGCGCATTACCTACACCTTCCAAAATAAACGCAAACACAATAACGGTAAATCCCAGAGAATGATTCGTCAGATTCACGCTGGTCATGATTAATGGCGAGAGAATCAGCAAAAACAACCCAATCGCAATAACCGATTTCTTCTTGAAAAGGTCACTTAAAACACCGCTCGGGATTTCGAATGCAAATTGAGAGAATAAAAACAGCGATTGCAACGCAGCAAACTGCACCAAACTGAATTTCAAAAAATGAACCAGAAAGATGACGTTGACAATTCTCGTAAATCTCAGCTGTGTGAACAGGGTGTACAGGTAGTATTTTTGTATGCTCTGCGACGGTTGACGATTCATCCCACACTCCTGTTAAGCGCTTCTTAAATTCTACAAATATACAGACCTTATCCGGGTTTCTCACAAGAATTTTGGCCTGCACACTTGCAGTAGACGCTCACGTTAATTTAATGACATTATCATTAAATAAATAAAGTGTAAAGAACTTTTAATTTCTCTCAACGAGTTCCGAGTATAAAAAAGCCCAAGCAAGCTCGTCACAATCAAGTCTGCTTGGTCATTCCTTTTCAGCAATAATATACGACGATTTTCCCGCATGACAATCCTATTGCCCATGCTGCTTCTCTTCTATATGCGCCTTAGTTAACTCATAAATCTCCAAAACATGATCATCGACCAAGTGGTAATAAATCTGCTTGCCCGAGCGATCGCCCACAACGAGGCGCGTCTGTTTCAAAATTCGCAACTGGTGCGACACGGTGGATTGGCCAAGGTCTAACATGGCCGCAAGCTCGTTGACGGTGATGGGTCCTTTGGCAATGGCCAAAATAATCCGCATCCGGGTAGGGTCGCTCATGGTTTTAAAGACTTCGAGGATATCACGTAAGCCCTCATCGTCGGGAATATCACTGTCGCTGGCGGCAGTTGTATGAACATCATTGGTTGTCATCTTCATGGCTCCTTACGATACATAAGGCCATTTTAGCAGACTTTTGCATCGAAGGCGGTTTTTGCCTTAAGGTTTCTGCGGTAACAATAAGCGCAACCCGTTTAAAATCACAACCAAGGTACTGCCTTCATGGAAAACAACGCCCCAGGCAATGTTAGTGAGTTGCAACACGTTCAAAATGACCAACATCACCACGACGGCCATTGAGAATAGCAGATTTTCAATCACAATCCGGTTCATTTTAGCGGATAAGCGGTGGGCAAAAGCCAAGCGGGACAGATCATTCTTAACCAGCACCACATCGGCCACGTCAATGGCCACGTCTGTACCGGACCCCATGGCGATGCCCACTTCGGCATTAGCCAACGCCGGGGCATCATTCACGCCATCGCCGACCATCGCGACCGGTCGCATTTTTTCCTGCAACTGTTTGACGATGGAAACTTTTTGCTCCGGCATCACATCGGTCACAACTTGTTCGATGCCCAAATCAGCTGCCACTGCTTCGCCGGTTTGCTTGCCATCTCCGGTGATCATCACCGGCTGAATGTCATGGTGCTTCAAGTAAGCAATCGCGGCTTTAGCGCTGCTTTTAGCTTGGTCCATTAAGGCAATCAAGCCAACGACTTGCTGATCAATGGCCACCAATACCACGGTTTTTCCTTGCTGTCCTAGCACCTTGGCACGCTGCCGAAAAATCGGATCGACATGCGTGAACCGCTGCGGCTTGCCGATCGTGTAAGTGTGCCCTTGATACTCGGCAGTCAGCCCTTTGCCGACTTCATTGTGCACGGATTCAAGCACCAAACTACTTGCCGGAAAATGCGCTACAATCGCCGTCGCCAGCGGGTGGTTGCTTTGTTTCTCCATCGCGATGATAATCGCCGTCAACGCTGTCTGATCCACATGCGACGCAAATTCACTGTTAGTCACCACTGGCCGGCCTTCTGTCAATGTCCCGGTTTTATCAAACGCAATTGCTTTAAGCTGGGTTAAATTCGCCAGATAACTGCCACCTTTGAAAAGCACCCCATGACGAGCCAAGTTTGAAATACCTGATAGCGTTGCCGGGACGGCACTGGCTGCCAAAGCACATGGCGACACCGCCACCAAGAAAACGATGGTTCGATAAACACTAGTCATCCACGACCAATGCAGCAAGAACGGCCCTACTAAGAAAACAATCGGCAGCGCCACCAAGACTGCTTTGACGTAAATCGGTTCGAACCGCTGAATAACACTCGCCATTTTGGTCGGCGATTGTTGCGCCGCCTGAACCATCTGGATAATTTTGGCGAAGACCGTTTCGTCGCTTTTCTTCGTCACGCGCATGTCAAACGTTGATTGGCCGTTAATCGTCCCACCAAACACCTCATCGCCGACCTGTTTCTCGCGCGGAATACTTTCGCCGCTGATCGCCGATTCATCGAGACTCGCCGTTCCGGCAACAATCACGCCGTCTGTCGGCACCTGCGCCCCGTTAAGGATCTGCAGGCGATCGCCAATTTCAAGTTCAGCAACTGGCACAACTTCAAACTCGCCATCATGTCCATAGCGTCGGGCCTCAAGTGGTGCCATTGCCAAAAGTGCGGTAATCTCTTTGCGACTTTTATTCTCCACATATTCCTCAAGAAAATGGGCACCGGCAAAAATCAGAATCAACATTGCCGCTTCCTCAAAACTGCCAATCGCAATCGCCCCGATCGCAGCCAAAGCCATGAGAATATGGATGTTCGGCGAAAAGTGGTGCTGCACTTTTGACGCCTGAATCGTTTCAACCACGCCTTCCGCAATGACGTGATAACCGGCAACCACAGCCGCCAAAATAAGCAGTGTCGCCCGCGGCAGCGGCTGACTGATCCATAAACCGCCGATAAAAGCAATAACACCAAATAAATACAAGCCAATCGCTTTCGTCATATCGAATCATAACCACCTTTATATTTTATGTTCATATGAGCATTTGTTCATATGTTACTTTGAATATACCGGCTTCTGGCATTGATGTCAATCAGAATCTTCAGGTGATTTGAAGGACCACACGGAAGATTATAAAAAGGACGAATGAACTTTCATCGCACATGCAGATGACGTTCATTCGTCCTTTATTTTGTCATAGCTAATTTTATTAGCATTTCAAGATTTAGTGCCAAGGCGGAGCAATCGGAGGCCAGATGGGGCTCAGGGGTGACATTGTTGTTGGTGGGGCGCCTTTTGCCCCGCCTACAACAAGGCCGAGCTTAGAGACTCTGCCGCTTTTGCAGAGGCTCTAAGTCGTGCCCACCCCTCTAGCTTCGCGGTCGCCAGCCCCGACCTGGCCGGAGATTGCGGAGTTTGGCACGGCAAGCAACTCTGAGCCTACCAACATTCCGAAATACTTCGCTTACTCAACCTTATCCCAAACATTCGCAATCACATTTGTCTGATCACGATCCGGACCAACGGAGAAGGTCAACAGATCAACGCCAAGCAATTCGGTAATCCGCTCAACGTAATGCCGCGCATTTTCCGGCAGATCAGCCAGCGTTTTGGCGTGGGTGATGTCTTCCTTCCAGCCAGGCAACTCTTCATAAACCGGCTTGCATTCGCTAAGGAACTTCAGCGATGCCGGATAGTTCTCGATCCGTTCACCATCGCGTTCGTAAGCCACACAAATTTTGACCGTGTCCAAACCCGTCAGCACATCAATCGAATTCAGGCACAAATCAGTAATGCCCGCAACCCGGCGTGAGTGGCGCACCACAACAGCGTCAAACCAGCCAATCCGCCGCGGCCGCCCGGTAACCGTACCGAACTCATGACCGGCATTGCGAATAAAGTCGCCAGTGTCATCAAGTAATTCAGTTGGGAACGGCCCATCGCCGACCCGTGATGTGTACGCCTTGGCAACGCCGACCACCCGATCGATCTTGGAGGCACCGACACCGGCCCCCACCGTCACGCCGCCAGCAGGGTTCGATGACGTCACAAACGGATACGTCCCTTGGTCAATATCCAGCATGATGCCCTGTGCACCTTCAAAAAGAACATGTTCGCCTTTATCAATCGCATCGTTCAAGACAATTGACGTGTCGCAAACATATTGTTTTAGTTGCTGGCCGTAGTTGTAATATTCTTCAAAAATATCATCAAATGCCATTGGTGTGCTGTCATAAACTTTGACGAATTCTTCGTTTTTGGCCTTCAGGTTAGCCTTCAATCGTTCTTCAAAAATCTCTTTATCAAGCAGATCCGCCATCCGAATCCCGACACGGGCTGCTTTATCCATATAGGCCGGTCCGATGCCGCGATTGGTGGTGCCAATTTTGTCGGCACCCTTGGCAGCCTCTTGTAATTTATCAAGTTTGATATGGTAAGGCAAAATAACATGGGCGCGATCCGAAATCCGTAAGTTCTCCCCTGTCACCCCTTGCCCAGCAAGACGGGCCAGTTCGCCGACCAGACTCTTAGGGTTGACGACAACACCGTTACCGATCACAGATAGTTGATGCGGATAAAGAACCCCAGACGGAATCAAGCGCAGTTTGTAAACCTGGCCGTTAGCATGAATCGTGTGGCCAGCGTTGTCGCCACCTTGGTAACGGCTTACCACCTTGGCGCCTTGGCTCAGGAAATCGGTAATCTTCCCCTTACCTTCGTCGCCCCACTGTGTGCCGACAATAACTACAGTTCCCATTTATCGATCGCTCCTCACGGATTAGTGCGGGATTCGCCCGCCATTTCGTAGTCTAACAGGATCGGTGAGGGAAGACAAGTAAAATACGAACTTTATCCTTTTATTTCCTTTCTTATCTTTAAAAATACGAACAATTATATCAAATGGCAGCATTTATTCAGCTGAATCCGAAAATAAAATTTTGTCAGACTTGACACCCGGCAAAAATCTGGCATCCTGGATTTCTGATCAAAACATTGGCAATCTTGGTCATTCATGGCATGATGACTTGAGGATAGCAAAATCTGTACGAACCTGTACGTTTTTTCGTCGTGCACGGACCGAGTCTAGTACTGTCTATCAATCAGTATGGATCAATATTTTCCTTTTAGACTGTGTCGCGCCGTGCTTAGAAGGAGGAGCAATTATGAGTGTTGAAGGTAATTACCAAAGTACGCGCGGTGAACTTTCAGAAGCCGAAAAGAAAATCGTGGACTACGTGTTAACCCACGCGCAGGATGTCCTGACGATGAGTGTTTATGAACTTGCCAAAGCTGCCGGTGCCAGTCCTGCCACAGTCAGTCGGGCCGCCCAGCGACTGCAGTTTGCCGGCTATAATGAATTAAAAATGCAGCTGGCCGCTGATTTGAATGGTGAGGCTAATGAGCTGGATTATCAGGAAATTCAAAAGGATGAAAGCCTGACCACCATTAAAACCAAATTGCGCACCAATGCCGAGCGCTCTTTAAGCGAAACGGTTGATCAAGTTGACGAAGCCACGGTGCAAACGATCACCGATCTGATTCACCATAGTCGGCAGATGTTGCTATTCGGCGTTGGCGCCTCGTATCTTTCCGCGCAAAATATTGCGCAAAAATGGGGGCGCCTCGGTTACGCCTGCCATTTCAGCGATGATCTGAATCTTTTTCTACCGGTCGCCGCCACTGCCGATCCCAAGCGTACCCTCACCTGGTTTATTTCCAACTCCGGTGAATCACCGGAAGCAGTCTTGGGCGCTAAACTGGCTAAAAAGGCCGGTCTGCCGGTGATTGCCACGACCAAACTCGGCAACAACTCACTCGCGCATTATGCCGATATCGTGATTCAAACGTCCCAGCCGATGGAGGCACCTAATCGATTTGCGGCAACGCAGTCGTTACACGCACAGTTTATGTTAATTGATATTTTATATTACGCCTACGTCAGCCGCTATTACGACACTTCAAAAAAACAAACCGATGACTCAAAGGCGCTGGTAACAACATACAAAGAATTCATGCGTCACGGTTTCAAATAACAACAAACGAGTTTCACCCTGAACGCATCGGCCGTCGATGCGTTATTTTTTAGTCATCTTTGAAATTTTATTTCAAAAAAAATAGAAATGTGTTGAAATTCTCAGATAAATCGGTTATCTTTAATTCCGAAAGGGCTTTCACCTTTCGTTGTTGGTTGTCACTTCATCACCAGTATCAGGTGATGACACAACTTATGGAGGAATAAGGATGATCGGGTTCTCATGCTATCTCAGTGAACCGGCTGATGAACAACAAACAGCTTATCTTAAACAGATGCAGCAAGCAGGCTTCACCGGGGTATTCACATCTTTGCAGTTACCGGAAGATGATCCAAAAACTTTACGACAACGTTTAAACCACTTGATAACGAGCTGCCACCAATTAGGTTTGGCAGTTGTGGCCGACATTTCCCTGGCTAGTTTGAAGCGACTGGGGATTGCGCCGCGGGACTGCTCCGGCATTGAAGCCTTACAACTAGACGGCGTGCGCATTGACGACGGCATTGACATGACCACGGTCGCAGCGCTGTCGCACACGATGGGGGTTGCACTCAATGCCAGCACCCTTTCGGCCAAAACCATTGATCAGTTGGCCAATGCCAAAGCCAACCTCAGGCACATCGAGGCGTGGCACAATTTCTATCCGCGACCGGAAACCGGCTTGGATCCATGTTGGTTCCAACAAAAGAATCATTGGCTGCACACACTCGGTTTTAAAACCATGGCCTTTATTCCAGGCGACGCACAGCAACGGGGTCCCCTTTTTGCTGGCTTACCGACACTTGAGTCTCATCGCGGCTTACTACCGCTGGCCGCTTATCTGGACCTCAAGCGATTGGCAACCGACCATGTTTACATCGGCGACCCGCAACTCAGCCCGCGCAGCATCGCCGCTTTTCAGGCTTACACAAGCGACCAGGTGCTTTTGATTCAAACCGAAACTGCTGATGAGCGCTTATATCATTTAACCTGGCATAATCGCCCGGATGTCGCCCAGCAAGTCGTGCGGCTGGCAGAAGCCCGTCTCGAGCATATTTTCGCCGCCCCGGAGCCGCATCACACCGGTGAACGCCCCCGCGGCAGCATTACCCTTGATAACACCCGCTATGGCAGATACGCTGGCGAACTCCAAATAACCCGCTGTGACTTACCCGCCGATCCGAAAGTCAATGTGATCGGTCACGTCGCACCGGCAGCGTTGCCTTTGCTTGATCATATCGGTCCGCACCAAGCGCTCCGCTTCAAGCAGTAATGGCCAAAACGAAAAATGAAAGAGGAAAAACGATGACTTTATCAATCAATTTAGACCAGATGACCACCGAAACCCGTAATCAACGCACCATGCACCTGGACACCATGAGCGTCCATGAATTCGCAACTGTCATGAACGCCGAAGACCAAACCGTTGCCCCAAGCGTTCATCAGGCGTTGCCAGCTATTGAGGCGGCGATTCAAACGATCACCACCGCCTTCAAACAAAATGGCCGCTTATTTTACATCGGCGCCGGTACCAGTGGCCGACTAGGCGTTTTGGATGCTGCCGAATGTGTACCAACCTTTGGCGTATCGCCGGAAATGGTGCAAGGGCTGATTGCCGGCGGGATGAAAGCCATGACCGTTGCTGTTGAAGGAGCCGAAGACTCACCGGCGCTTGGCAAAACGGATCTGGAAGACCGCAAGTTGACCGCCAACGATGTCGTTGTCGGCATCGCGGCAAGCGGGCGGACGCCGTACGTGATCGGCGGACTCGACTACGCCCAATCTGTCGGCGCCGCAACGATTAGTCTGGCTTGCAATGCCGGCGCCGAGATCAGTCGGCATGCCGAAATCGCCATTGAAGTCCCCGCCGGTCCGGAAGTACTCACCGGTTCGACCCGACTCAAGGCCGGCACGGCGCAAAAACTCGTTTTAAACATGCTCTCAACCGGTGCCATGGTCGGGATTGGCAAAGTTTACAAGAATCTCATGGTCGATGTCCAGCCAACGAACGAAAAGTTGGTTGTCCGCAGCCAGCGCATCATTCAACAAGCGACCGGTTGTGATGCAGCAACTGCAGCGAAGGCCTTTGAGGCAGCCAATCGGCACGTTAAATTAGCAATTGTTATGATTTTGACCGACCAACCTAGCACCATCGCGCAAACGTTACTCAATCGTGCAAACGGCTTCATCAGCAAAGCCGTTGCACTAAGTCAGGAGGAGGAAGTATAAAATGGGGCAAGATAAATATCAAATCATGGGGGACGGCATCTACGCACAAGTCGGCGGCCCACAAAACGTCGCGAAACTGATCCACTGTATGACCCGTGTGCGGATGACCATCAAAGACAACGCCAAAGTCAACGTGCCTGGCCTGAAAAAGGTCCCCGGTGTGCTCGGCGTCGTTGAAGAAGAAACACTGCAAGTCATCGTTGGTCCCGGAACCGTCAACAAAGTCGCCCAAGCGATGGTCAATAAAGTCGGTGTCGGCTTAGGTGATCCGTTCCCGGACAGCACTGCTACCGGAAATGCTCATCTAGACAACAAATCCGCTGTCGAGGCCAAGGCAGCCGAGGTTCACGCTGCCCACAAAGCGTCATTGAAACAAACCTGGTGGCGTACCGCTTTGAAACACATTTCGGCCATTTTCATCCCATTAATCCCGGCGTTTGTCGGCGCTGGCTTAATTTCCGGGATTGCCGGCATTTTAGCAAACATGCTAGCTGCCGGCCAGCTGCCAAAAGACTGGACCCAATTCATTACCGTTCTAAAAGTTATCAACGGCGGTCTGTTCACCTTCCTGAACATCTATGTCGGCATCAATGCGGCGACCGAATTTCGCGCAACTCCTGGTCTTGGTGGGATTATCGGCGGACTGATTTACCTGCCAGGTGTGGTGGCGCCAGTGACGATTACCAATATTTTCACCCATCAACCGTTATTGGCCGGACAAGGCGGGATCATCGGCGTCATCTTCGCTGTTTGGCTGCTTGCGCTCGTTGAAAACCAACTGCACCGCGTGATTCCCGACTCTATCGACATTATTTTCACACCAATGTTGAGCTTACTATCCATCGGTGTACTAACGATCTTCTTCATCATGCCACTTGCCGGGTGGGTGTCTAATTCACTCGTCGGCTCCATCAACTGGATTCTCCAAGTCGGCGGTGCCTTCTCTGGCTTTGTTTTAGGACTGGCATTCCTGCCAATGGTTATGTTGGGATTGCATCAGATTCTCACACCCATTCATCTGGAAATGATCAAAAATACCGGCTTCACGGCGTTGCTGCCGATCCTTGCGATGGCTGGCGGTGGCCAGGTCGGTGCCGCTTTGGCCTTGTGGATCAAGTGCCGCAAGAACAAGCAACTAACCCGCCTCATCAAAGGCGCACTCCCGGTCGGCATTCTTGGTGTCGGCGAGCCGCTGATTTATGGCGTGAGCTTACCACTTGGCCGGCCGTTCATCACCGCTTGTATCGGTGGTGGCATTGGCGGCGCAGTTGTCGGTGCTTTTGGCCACGTCGGCGCCATCACCATCGGTCCTTCCGGTGCGGCGCTCATCCCGCTGATTGCCAACCACCAATGGATGGCGTATGTCTTTGGTTTACTCGCTTCTTACGCTGGCGGATTTGTGGCCACCTACTTCTTTGGCGTTCCAAAAAGTGCCATGGTCGCAACGGCATCTGATGGCACGGTCATTGACGAAACGGCCTCGCAAGAAGAGGCTCCTAGCCCAGAACAACCAACTGCTGACCAGGAAGCCGAAACAGCAACCGTTCAAACCGGAGCGATCAACTTTGTCGCCCCAGCTACAGGGCAGCTGAAGGATCTATCCGAAGTTGCCGATGACGTTTTCTCCCAAAAAATGGTGGGCGACGGTTTTGCAGTCGAGCCGACCAGTGGGACAATTGTCGCCCCGGTGGATGGCACGATCGTCAGTGTCATGCCGTCCAAACATGCCTGGACAATGACCACGGCCACCGGGCTGGAAATTCTGGTACACATGGGCTTAGACACCGTTGAACTTAACGGCGCGCCATTCTCAATTGATGTCAACGACCAGGATACCGTCAAGGCCGGCCAGCCAATTGCCACCATGGACTTAGCAGCAATTCAGGCAGCCGGCAAGGGAACAACCGTGATGACCATCATCACCAACATGGATCACGTTGCTTCCCTGACAGCCTTCACGGATCAGGCTGTCGCGGCGGGGGATGAGGTCTTTACAGTTACCAGCAAGTAATCCCGGCTCCTCCAGTGCCAAAATAAAAAGCATGATTTTCACTTTCATCATCGTGAGAATCATGCTTTTTTAGATTTTACCAACCACAAGCGGTAACTTTTCAAAAATCAACCATTAGCGATCAGCATTCTTCAACTGAGCTTCCTGCAAGTACGCGAAGATGTGGCCAAACGCAATCTCCCGAATCTGGCCATAGCGAATGCGCACCGTTTCTCCGCTGTCTTGACCCACGAGTTTCAAATCAAAATCGGTTTCATCGACATGTTCCGGATAGCCGAGGAAATGCTCGTCGCTATCCGCAACCTTGATTCGGACAACCCGTTCAAAACCAGCGGCTTCGGAAATAATCGCCTTAACCAGATTATCGTTCGGATCAAACTCCCGGTCGGCATTTAGGACCGGTTGCTGACTGAAATGATGCGTTTGATCCCACTGCTCATAAAAGCTGATCGTCTGCAGGTAATCCGAAGCAGTCGCTACATTTTGAATACTCGGCAGCGTCATGAGAATATAGCCACCAAACTGCCCGGCCATGTCCTTCAGACTCAGCACCACGACCCGGTCATTGACTGCTTTAACCCGGCCAACAAAGAACTGGTCTTCCGGCCCTTTTGGCACAACCGAAATCAACCGATTCCCCGCCAGCGCATTTTGAAAGACGCCTTCAAGCTGCCCGTCATTTTGAAACAGCTTCGTTGGCACATGTTGCAGTTGATCGCGGTGCCGCACCAGCTCGGTTTCCAGCTTGAGATCCAAGCCATGAAATTCCATCACCAGAATATCCGAAAAATCAACCTGCAGCGCCCGAACATCAGTGTAGTTGAACTTATTGAAAATGGCCATACTGAAGCGATCCTCAGCGACCGCCGTGACCCGACCTTCGAGATAGGCATCGTCATCCGCCACCACGACCATGATCATTTGCTCGCTAGCCTGCGCCTGCTTGGCTAATTGCCAAATAAGGCTCTCAGTTGCATCAAATTGAAACGGCTTTTCCTTTCCTTGAAGCGTCAAAAAATGCTCCGACTGTGCCAACCCGATCCGGAAATTCATGTTATCCAGATCGTCGCCGGCAAATTCCACTTGGTCAATCGCTGAAAAGGCAATCAACGCGCAGCCATCAGCAATCCCCGAATCATTATAGGTTCCCAGAACAACCGCATCATGACCCAAAACCTGCACATACCCAGTGTAAAAATCATCGGTATCACGCTGGTAAACATTGATCAGCAGGTGTTCATTGAGCGCTGTCATCAAACTCATTAAAATGGCATCCATGCGGCATCCCTCACTTTCTTAATTTTGAGCGTGAGCCGGCGCGGTTAGAAGCCGGAGCATAAGTGGCCTTGAACCTGAATGGCTGGGCTTTAGCCATTCAGGTTCAAGGTCCTTATGTGCAGGCTTCTGCGCCGGCGAACGCGTTATTGTCGAGCGTGAGCCAGCCCGGTTAGAAACCGGAGTGTAAGCGGCCTCAGGTGTGATGGCCCGACCTTGGCCATTGCGACTGAGGTCCTTACACGCAGGTTTCTGGGCTGGCGAACGCGTTATGTGCGTCACTCATTTTCGGTACGTTATCTTTTGCGAAAAACTTACTGATCCGGTCCATTATAGGCAATATTTGTGAATTTATTGTATGATTTGACGAATAACAACTTCACGGTGCCACGGGGGCCGGAACGGTTCTTCTCAATGATGACTTCGACTTCGCCGACATTATCATCCCCGTCGTCACTGCCGCCTTGGTCATCATCGTCATCGCCTTCCGCATCGCGATAATAATCGTCTCGATATAAGAAAGCAACAATATCGGCATCCTGTTCAATTGAGCCGGATTCACGAATATCACTCAAAACCGGGCGCTTATCTTGCCGCTGTTCCACACCACGACTCAACTGGGACAAAGCAATGACTGGCACGTGTAATTCTTTTGCCAGCTTCTTGAGTTGCCGCGACACGGCGCTGACTTCCTGTTGCCGGTTTTCCTGGCCAGAACCTTCAATTAGCTGGAGATAATCAATGATGATAAGCCCCAGGTCGCCTTGTTCGCGGGCGAGTCGCCGGCACTTGGCCCGAATCTCGGCCATCCGAATTCCGGGTGTATCATCCATATATATTTTTGCTTTACTCAAACTGCCCATGGCAATAATCAGATTCTGCCATTCTTCTTCATTCAACTGGCCGGTGCGCAGATGATTGGCATCAATACTGCCTTCCGAACACAACATCCGGTTAACCAGTTGTTCCGCGCCCATTTCCAAACTGAAAATCGCGACACTTTTATCGGTCTTCGTGCCGACATTTTGCGCAATGTTCAGCGCAAACGCCGTCTTCCCGACAGCCGGGCGCGCAGCTAAAATAATCATTTCATCTTCGTGCAGCCCGGTTGTGATCTTGTCGAGGTCGCGGAATCCGGTCGGCAAACCGGTAATCGTCTGATCATTTTGATACAGCTGATCGATTTGCGCCATCGCTTGATTCAAAACATCTTTAATTTGCTTAAATCCGGCTTGGTTGCGATTCTCGGAAACATCCATGATCTGGCGTTCGGCATCTTCAACCAGACCTTCAACATCATCTTGTTCAGTATAGCTACGGCTGGCAATATTTTGCGCCGTGTTAATCAGCTTACGTAAGGTGCTCTTTTGCTGCACAATTTTGGCGTAATAAACCACGTTACTGGCGATCGGCGTCGATGCCACCAAATCGGTAATATAACCGGCACCACCGATGTCATCCAACTGGTTGTGATTGTCCAGATAGTCCGTTACCGTGACCGTATCAATGGCAGTCCCGTTGTCCTGTAAGTCCGTCATCGCCTGGAACAAAAGCCGATGCGCCTTTTTATAGAAGTCATCTGCCGTCACGTATTCCTGGGCATCCGGCAATGTGTCGGCATTCAGAAAAATCCCGCCAAGGACGGCACGTTCCGCTTCATCACTATGCGGCGGTTGCTGTTCAATTAACTGATTATCCATGCGCGTCCCCTTCCATTCAGCCATTTCACTTTGCAACACCTCGCTATTAAAATATTGCAAAGTGATAGCACTTATCCTTAACAGTCTACGTTAAACCGCTGACCAAAACAAGCGTTCCCGCTTAACGTAACATTGCTGATTTTATGCTGGAAAAGCCCGCCCTTATGCGCTTTTAGCCGCCATTGTCAGGCATAACCTCCGAAGCATTCAAAAACGCGCGCTACAAGGTTGAGGCAATAAGTCCAGACCGTGCCAAACTCCGCAATCTCCGGCCAGACGGGGCTGGCGACGCGAAGCTAGAGCGGAGGGCACAGCTGAGCCCCATCTGGCCTACGATTGCTCCGCCTTGGCACTCATAACTTAAATAACTCAATCGAATTACCCCATAGAAACAAAAGGCGAACATACTCTTGTTGCGAGTAGTTCGCTTCTGTATTGTGGCTATGAATTATGACACACCCTCTTAACGCACGAGTCATATTGCTTGCCACTATTTAGTTGAAATCGATCTGCAGGCTCTGTGCTACTTCTGCTCAAGCACGTGAACCCGAATCCGCGCATCAATGCCGGGGAACAGGTTAACCGGAACGTTGGTAAAGCCTAACGAACGAATCGGCTGCTTCAAATCGATTTTACGCTTATCAACTTTAATCTGATATTGCCGATCCAACGCCGTGGCGATTTGCTTGCTAGGAATCGACCCAAACAACCGGGAATCTTCACCGGCCTTGGCTTGAATCTGCACAACTGTCTTGTCGTCTTCAATCTTGGCTTTAAGCGCTTCAGCCTCAGCCTTCTTCTCAGCTTCTTTTTTCTTTTCAAGCCGCTGTTGCCCACGCAAAGCACTCATGGCTTGCGGAGTGGCTGCCTTAGCCAAACCCTTGCGAATCAAAAAGTTCTCGGCATAGCCATCAGGTACTTCCTTCACCTGACCGCGATTACCCTTACCACGAACGTCTTGTGTAAAGATGACTTTCATAAAAAATCCCTGCTTTCTGCTCTGACAAACGCGTCACGCGTCTTCGTCTGCTTTTTTGATCTGAGCAAGTAAGTCGGTGCGAACTTCGGCAATTGTTTTGCCCTTGATCTGGGTGGCCGCATTGCTTAAATGGCCGCCGCCGCCCATGGCCTCCATGATGACCTGCACATTCACATCCCCGGTTGAGCGGGCGGAAATGCCGATATCACCGCTGGGCCGTTTGGTAATGACAAAACTAGCATCGACGCCATTCAACGACAGCATAGTGTCAGCCGCTTGGGCAGCAATTACCGGATCATAGCGCTTATCTTCTTCCCCAGTACATAGTGCCATATTTGGGGCAATCATTTCAATTGTGTCAATCAAATGGTTGCGTTGGATGAAGCTGTCGATATTTTCTTTCAGCAGGTTCTGCGCCAACATCCCGTCAGCGCCCATGGAGCGCAGATAACTGGCAGCGTCAAACGTCCGCGTGCCGGTCCGCAGGCTGAATGACTTCGTATCCACGGTAATCCCTGCTAACATCGCCGTTGCTTCAAGCTTATCCAGGCTTGGAACATTTGTCGGCTGATATTCAAACATTTCGGCAATCAGCTCACACGTCGAGCTGGCATACGGTTCAATGTAAACCAGCATCGGATTGTCCGGGAACTCTTCCCCGCGGCGATGGTGATCAATAATCACGGTTCGTGCCGCCAACCGCTTGTACAATTCAGGTGCGGCTGAAATCGATGGCTTACTGTGGTCAACCAAAATCAAGAGACTCTGATCCGTTGCTTGTGACAGCGCCGCTTCCGGGGTCACAATGGCATTGGCCACTTCCGGATCCTGACCAACTTGCCCCATCAGCCGTTCCACGTCAGAATGCAAGTGGTCGGGGTCGATGACAATGTAACATTCCTTGCCATTCATCTGGGCAATCCGCCGAATCCCCATCGCTGCCCCGACGGCATCCATATCCGGCCGTTTATGGCCAACGACAAAGACTTTATCGGTTTGCTTAAACAACTCTTGCAAGGCCTGTGCGACCATGCGTGCTCGTACTCGGGTCCGCTTCTCCATGGGATTAGTTTTACCGCCATAGAACCGGGCTTCATGACCCTTAGCCCGAACCACAACCTGATCGCCGCCACGACCCAGCGCCAGATCCAGGTTACTCTGCGAGGTGACCGCGAGTTGAGCTAAATCTTCGTCACCGTAAGCAATCCCGACAGACAGGGTTAATGGATAATTCTGTTTAGAGGTTTCTTCCCGAATCGCATCCAAAATCTTGAACTTATCCCGTTCAACATCCCTTAGCGACTTAGCGTAAGCCAGTAAGAAAAAGCGATCGTTGTCGATCCGCTTCAAAAACATGCCAAATTGGTTGGCCCAATCTGTCAACTGGTTGGTGACATAACTATTCAAATTCGTGACAACCTGGTCATCCATCGTCTGGGTGATTTCGTCATAGTTATCAATGAAAATCTGCCCGATAGCAATCTTTTCATCTTCGGCGCGCTCTTCAATTTCAGCATAACGTGTGACATCCATCAGATAGACAACGCCGATGCTCTTTTGCACGATAATCTCAAACTGATGCTGGCCCCAGGTCACCATTTTGGTTTCATTAGTGTCCTCGTGACTGCGAATCAGCTCGGCCAGCTCGGCATCCACTTTTTCCAGCGGCTGCCCCAGCACATCCGTATCACCAAAATACTTCTGGAGAAACGGATTCGTCCACTCAATATTCAGATCCTCATCATAAATCATGATCCCGATCGGCATTTTAATCAGCGCTTCTTGTTCCCCGCGCTTAATCCGATAACTCAGATCCGAAATATACTGATTCGTATTCTTGGCAATGGTCTCAAGGGCATAAAAAATCGTCGCCACAAGACTGATTAAAATCAACAGCATCAACAAAGCCAGCCACGGGCGGATCAAGGCTCCGATCAAAATGCCGATAACCGCAAGAACCACCATCGCAATTGCTGCATACCGCATCCGCATGTCTTCCAGAAACTCCGGCATACGAATCCGTTCAAACAATTTCTTCATATAGAAAAACTCGCTTTCACTTGGCGCAGATACTTAAGGATTTCTTTAGCTATTCTACCATACTGTGCAAGCGGATTCTGGAAGAAGACGTTGCAAACCACTAAGCTTTGGCAAATTCACTAAAGCCTTCTAAACAAGTTAGCTCTTTTCCACCTATCCAAAGTCAAATCATAACGTTACAAATACCGATCAGTAAATGTTAATGAATGTGATCCAATCAATTCGTTATGGCATGAAGGGTCCTCTTATGATCTCAGTCACAAGAATAAAATAACACTACTCGTTGATAAAGGGAATCGGCCTATCTAAATCTGGCGTGTTATACGTTATAACTGCTCCGCTAATTTCATTACTGTTAATTTCCTTAAAACTTATCCAAAATACCTTTTCCTGCCCAAGCGGCACACTATCATTCCCACGAAATGATATTTTAACAACTTTCCCTTCCCCATTCGAAGCTGTGAAATATTGGGGTTTTAGTTCCACTGGAGTTTCATAATTAAGATTTCTGACAGAAACCTTAAATGTCGCTTGATTGCTCGATACTTTTTGTCCTTGAAAGTTGATTTTCATTCTAAATAAGCCATGTACTCTCCCTTGATATGTAAATTCGCTTGCCATTGGTACAGGCTTTCTACTAATAGCACTTCTAGCAATCGTGTACCCCTTAGGAATCTTGACTATTTCTTTCACTTTTCTCCCGTTATGTTCAGTCCGCAACACTACCTTGAATGAACTTGGAGTTAAATCTTTTACTATCGTTCTCGAAGTGTCCGTCATCCCTGAAACAAGCCTTTTCTCGTTGAGGTCGGTAATGACATATGAACTCTTTCGTGGTGACACAAACGAAATTTGTATTGTATTGTCACCGGTTACTACGACACGCTTAACTAAATTCCCACTCTGATTAAGATGAGCTGCTTCTGTATTCCCTTCAAAAAAGTTTTTAGCCAGCGTAACCGCTACAGCTACAGCTATAATCGGAAAAACTATATATAAATATAATTTTTTTCTAAAAAAACTCATTGACAATCCTCCTTGAATACGGTTTCATAAAAACATAGAAAGGGGTTTTAAATAATGAAAAAGCTTTGGTTATCTATCGCTATATTAGGCGCGCTCGTCCTGTCACTAACCCATATCCCCACGGTAAATGTCGAAGCCAGTCCAGTTAATGTTCTCAACTCAGCAAATGTACATAACCTTCCCAAAAACGATGCTAGGATGTCAAACAATATGTCGCCTCAACAGCTCTTGAGTGAAATCACACGTCAATACAAATATTCTTACCCCACTTTCAAGGGAGAAGTCAAGGCATACACACCTTCCCAGTATCGTGAATTAAAAGCAGGGAAAAGTGTACAAGGCATTACACCTGAATATCTTGACAAACTTCCTACGCGTCTTTCAGCTATAAATCAAGTTTTAAAAATCACGGGCACTATTTTTCCTGTAGCTAATCCTAATATCGCTCCATTCAGTTCTGTTGGTGTCATTAGTGCTTGGACATCACTGGCAAATGGCGTCATGATTATCAATTCACCTTATCTTAGTGATTTCCTCAAGTCAGACGGCTCGCATTCTATGAATACCGCAGGTGGTACTGGTTTTAGTATCGGTGTTAACCGAATCGGTACAGCAGCTCACATGCTGTATGAAGAAGGCCACTATATTTCCGGTGCAATTATCAACTTCGGCGATTCACGGCCAAACCACCAAGGCGTAGGTTATGGAACTTTAACTAGATTGATGGTACCACAATCTTGGATTAATAATAGTAGCGCTACCTCCAACGACTATGCAGCAGCAATTGTCTCAATGAATTCAGGTAGTATGCCGGCAGCGTTTAATTTGAACACGAACCCACCCAATGATACATCGGCCGTGTCAATTGGTTTTCCAGGTGATCCACAAGCTGGTTTTGTGACGCAAGGCGTAATGATTGAATCTAGAGGAACTGTTACTCCGTGGTATAAAGATCCAATGGGGATATATGTTTCACAAGATGTTAGTTCCTATCACGGAATGTCCGGTGGACCACTGCTTGATGTCAACAATACGGTTATCGGAATTAACATTCTTGCCTTTCATGATGATTCAGGCACAGAAAATCAATGGGGCTTTAGGCGAATGAACGCAGGTGTTGCCGGATTTATGCTGAATAGTTGATACAGTGACACGTGTGGAGACCCGTTTATAGCCGTACCGAGTAAATAATTGGATATTTTGTAAGCTAAAATGAGGGTCGCAGCGCCCCTTTTACGAGCTATTTGCTGACAATTTGGAAGCACATCATATCTGAGTTTATTTAGCAAATGAACTGACTACCCTCTGATAGAAGAACATTAAGTGGATGAATCACTAGACAAGCGTGGTTTTCGACGAAAACATGCTAAGACATGGTGGTTGAGATTGCTTAGAATTATCACCAACCCGCGTAGCTCGGTAACTACGCGGGTTTTCGCGTTCCAAAAGCGACCGCCCCGTTAAAAGACCGCGTTAGCGCGATCCTCGACCCTGTCGCCACTCACACTACTCGTTGTTATTCAGCATGATCCTATAAGCAGCAGAGTCACCCCCAACAAGCAGTGGCACGACGCTTATCACTCATAAATCATCATCAGCTGAAAATGCTATCGTAAACACAGCGTCAATAACTCTCACTGCATCACAATCGGCGTACCGATATGAAGCAGATGATCATCATGAGTAATCGCAATGACCAACTTGCTTTTGGCCAGTTCTTTGAGTAACCCAATAACCGCCGCTCGGATCTCCGGATAGATGTTGGCAGTCGGTTCATCCAAGATGTACATGGACGCATTTTCTTTGCCAAATGCCGCTAAAAGACGCACTAACTGCAACTCGCCGCTCGACAGCACATCGACCTTCTCATCATAAATATTCCGGAGATTAAACACGTCCGAATCATAAACTTTTGCAAAAAGCGGTGACCTTTTGACCATTGATAAAGGATCATTTTGTGTCATGCCGGCTAAGTATTCGCGAACCGTCATATGCGGAGACGGGACATCTTGAAACGAAAAACCGATCTCCTTTTTCCGCAATGTCCGCATATCGATTTGCCTCATCTTGATGCCGTTAATTGAAATGTTGCCCTTCAACTCTGGCTGGTAAATCCCTGTCATCGTTCGGACAAACGTGCTCTTACCAACGCCATTGTCCCCAGAAATAACGTATAATCCCGGTGTCTTAAACGAGCAAGATAGATCACGCGAATAGAAAAGTTCCGGTGCATCGGATTTTTCCTCAAATCGTTCAATGTTAAAAGCATCAACATCAATCCGGTGAATCCGCGCAACATCTTGCATCCCGGTTTGATCGTCCGCCATGTCCAGAATTTGCTCCATCCGCGCAAGTGAGGCCCGATATGCTTCAGCGCCGATGGCAATGCCGAAAATCTGATCGACTGAATTGAGTAACTGCCCGAAATACTGGAGAATAATCGCAAAAAAGCCAATGGTGATACTGCCTCTTAAGACTGCCAGGCCGCCGATGACAAAGAAAAGAGTTTGAAACGCCAACTGCATGACGATTTGCCAGATTGACATCCAATAATGAATCCAAAAACTTTTGGTGAACGTCTTGAATAGATTGCGACCCACCTGATCGAGCCGCGCTACCTCACTAGGCAGATTTTCCGCGCCTTTAATCTCGACATATCTGCCAATAAAATCGTTTCTGGCCGAATAATAGTCATTCTGTTTGCCTTTTATTTCTAGGCTCACGCGGTAAATTTTCTGATGAAAGACAACGTAAATAAGAAAATAAACCGGTAAAAAGACAACCATAATGGTGAAAATTTCAGCATTCGCTCTAAGAACATAAGCGGTGATGGTGAGCGTCGACACAATGACACTGCACAACCTGACAACTGTGTCGGAGAAAAATGAAACAATTTCAGTCACATCATCATTGATCCGCGCACTTAGGGTTGTCGGACTCCACTTTAAGATGCTGAGCGTATTTTTTGTGAACAGTCGGAAAATGATTTTTCGATTTAACTCGAGCACCGTTTTTTGTTTGGTCAGAATCTGAATATGACTTGTAAAAAAGGAAATACCGAGCCTCAGTATGCTAAGGCCCAGCATTAAGCCAAAGAACAGCACAAACAGGCGCGGATTGCGACTATACACCAAACTATCCAGCAACTTGCCTTCGAGATATGTATTGCAGGTGATCAGGCTCGTGCTAATCATCGTAAAGATCACCAAGATGATAAAGGCTGCGCGATGCTTCTTTAGTGTTTGCCATACGACAGCGTTCATTGAAACACCTCCTGAGCGTGAGCCAGCGCGAGTGAACTAAGGATAGTTATGGTTTTACGCCTGACAAGGTTTTTGTCAATGAGCTTATAATCTTATTTTAATCTTATAATGGTTGTATAATCTAAAGCTGTTCGCCATTCTCCTTGGCTTGGTCCGCTTCTCACCTTAAATACGACTCATCTGACACAGGAAGCAGATTTGAATATATGTAAATCGCCAGTCTTCAAATTTCAACCTTTCGCGAAATCAAACTGAGCAGATATAGTGGGCATGTTGCTGAACAAAAATCAGTGCTATTTAAATGGTCAAGTGATATCAAATTTCAACATCACATATGTACATTGTTAAGACTTATATGATATAATTGACGTATGGAAAATCCAGTGTTTGAGTCCTACGAACGTCCTAATGGGCATGATGAATTTGTTGAATGGATTGCCGAACTACCGATTAAGGATCGAGCCAAAGTCTATCAAGTAATTACGGATACTGAGGAGCAGGGCCTTCTAGTGGCACAGAGAATGGCATGGGTTAAAAAGATTACGACAGAAAAGAATCTTTACGAACTACGCAGCAAAACAAGTAACAATATCCAACGTATGCTGTATTTTCACGTTCAGGGTAATCAGTACGTTATTACACACGGTTTCACCAAAAAGACACAGAAGACGCCTTTCAAGGAAATTAAGCATGCCTTGGATCTCAGAAAGGAATGGCGTTCAACCCATGAAAATTGATGAATTATTGAAAAAAGAAATGCAGAACCCAGAATTTGCCAGTGCTTATACACTAGACAAGGAACGCTCGGCGGCAGCCTTGGCACTTTATCACGCACGGGAAGCGGCAGGCCTCACACAAGCTGACCTAGCAGAACGTGCCGGTGTACCACAGACAACGATTGCCCGAATCGAACGGGGCGATAATGTCTCATTTAATAAATTGACAGAAATTGCTCATGCTATGGGTAAAAAGGTCTATGTTAAGATCGCTTGATAACTTTACTGGAATCCGATATACGGATTCCAGCCTACATAAAATGACCTGCAATTGCCGAACTTTCCGGGCATTGCAGGTCATTTGTTTAGGTGCAAAGATCTCCCTTTGCTATATTTAATTCGATGAACCTCACTGCGATCCCGATAAAATAATCAATCCATAAGATGCGCACAAATGTTTTGGCCGTTTAATGATCTTGCATTTAGGACTGAACAGATTGCTCACTATGAATGAACATTTTAATCAATTTGCGACTTCTTAACCGGTAACGACATCCAAACAATCGAAAGCACAATCAGGGCGCCGCCGAGCAGAAAGGCCGGAGTGATTTGAATCGTGAAAAATGGCAACGAGTAGATCAAGACAAAAATTGGGTTAAGCGCTCGGATCAAATTGGCATCGCGAAACGAGATAAACTTTAGCCCACGATAAAACAGTAATAACCCGAGAAAGCCTGAACAAAACGCCGAAATAGCAACGGCACCCATGCCCATGTTGGGTGAAAAAGAGAGCTTGCCGCTTCCGGCGAGTATCAATCCGAGAATAACGACGGCGTTGCCTTGGTTGTATAAGAGTAATATTTTCTCATCAACCTGGGTCAGTGCCTTTTTGGCTAACGTGTTCGTCAACGCGAAGCTGAAGGTGTACCCAAACGCACAGGCAAGCCCGATGATGTTGTTCACATTTCCCGAGAAATCAGAGACCAGTGCGGTACCGGCAATGCAAAGCAGAATCGGCACGAGCTCACGGCGGTCAAATTTTTCATGCAGCATAAGCACCGACAGCAAAATGGCGAAGACAATGTAAAACCGTCCGATCAACCCGACGCTCACCGGATCAAGGAAAAAGAGGCTTAGGTATTGCAAAAAGATGCCCAAGCAATTAGTCAGTCCTAAAATCCAGACAACCGGCTGCTTAATCCACACCATTTTTGTTTTGGTCATCGCGATTGTGCCCAGCGTCAGCACCAGTGAAATAAGTGCATTATAAAAGCTTGCAGCCAGTGGCGATAGCGTGATCATCGACCATTTGTTCATCACCGGCGTCAGCGCCATCACCGCCACCGACAACCCATTCAGCAGTAAGCCATAGCGACGGCTACTCATTTGGCCACCCGATATGGCGGAAAATCTGGCAGTAAACATCGTCATGAAACGATCTGTCAGCATCCGGCAACGGGGCAATTAACAACTTTCGATCGTCGGTTTCAGAAGACGCCGGAATCGCCTCCAGCCGATCAACTTCGGCGCGGACGACCGCTGTGACATGTCCAGTCGGTAACACATAATAAACCCAAAGGCACGATTGAACCCGGCTTAATCACGGCGCCAGATTCTTCAAACGACTCACGCACCGCCGCTTGGGCAAGTGTCTCGCCGGCTTCCAACTTGCCACCGGTCAGCTCCCACCGGCGTTTGGAATTATGTACCCAGATAATGCCGCCATTAAAAAATTGAACAACCAGCACCGAATCCAGCCTTTGCGGAACCGTTTCAAAATGAACCTCGACCATATCGAATCACCTCTTCATTTATTTGGTTAAAAGCGCGGAGATTGATTGTATAACGAGCATTGTAGGAGTGTCAATCATATTTTTTACTGCTACGAGGTTTCGTTTCCCGCACAATACAATTTGATCGGCGAACTGTCCGGCTCTGATCACTATTTGGTCATTTATTTTGATGTTTCTCTGACAATCACTTTCCATGAGTTTGAAACATCATTATTAGATAAAGGCCAAAAATAAATCGTAAAAATGCGGCAAAAAAGCCCATGCGCGCTGCATGGACCAATTTGTAGCCTAATCATCTGCCAAAGTCACATCAAGTGTTTTGCCAAGTGCCATTGCAATTTTGCGCAAAGTATCAAGACTTGTACGCTCGCCCAGTTCAACTCGGGCAATCTCTCTTTGGGGTACACCGGCTGCCGCTGCAAGATCTCTTTGCGATAATCCGGCGGCGTCACGTGCTTTCATAAATTGATAAGCGGCCATTAAACGAACCTTCCCCTGATCAAACTGCTCTTTTGCCTCAGGGTGAACCGTATATTTAGCTATCAGATCTTCAATCTTTAATGTTCTCGGTGTCATCCTCAGCTCCCCTTTGCTTTGATCAAATAACAGATCCAAGTGTGACTGCCTTATAAAGAGCGTTGAAAAGCGAAGCCAACATTATACCAGCACGCACGTAATACGGCAGTCGCTTCATTTTAGTGGACGGCCACAAAGATAGTAACGTTTGTATCCCAGCAACGATCAACGCTAAAACAATAACCAACGCCAGAACTGCCAACAACAACATTAAAATCGTCCCAATCACTGCCATGGCTGCCTACCTTCTTTCTTGTAAAGCTGTGCGTCTGCCAATAGTAGCCATATTATTCCATAACAACTCAATCCGCGTCAATCTTTTGTTTTGGCTTTAATTCTTCCCCAGTCTTTAAGTCACTGCCTACTGTCGCACTTTTTCTGAAAACACCTCTTTTGACACATAAGTCACACGCTTCACGTACTGCCCCTTATGCCTCACCGCTACATACTTCCCATCCGGATCATAGCCGGTCATCTCTTTCAGTACCAGCGTCGGCTTTGTCTGCGTTGCGGTATACAACTCGACATTGCGATAACGCTGTGTACCTTGTGGGACTTTTGCGTAGCTTGTTTGTTCGGGTACGAATGGATTGATAAGATCTGTCCATTGATTGTGAATCAGCAATATGCCGGCAACCGCAACCATGACCAGTGCTGCCAATGTACTACCCAAAATTTTGGCCTTTTTCATGCAGGTTTCTCTCCCTTAGCAATATTTTCGGTAATGGTGATGCGGCAATTTTCGACCCGAATCAAGTAATCACAATGGCGCCAGACCTCAGCTGTATGCGTGGCGACGATGATCGTCGCTTGATCGCCAAAGTCATGTAGTAGATGCCGGGTCACCTCATCGGCATTGTCTGCATCCAGTGAGCCGGTGGGTTCATCGGCGAAAATAATCGTCGGTTTCTTCAGCAATAAGCGCGCCAAGGCCAGTCGCTGCTGCTCGCCGCCACTGAGTGTAAAAATGCGTTGCTTCAAGTCAACATTTGCCAATCCCAACTGCTGCAAAACTTCTTTCATAGCAATGGTTTGTTCTTGACGTGATAGCCGCTGATTGGCTAAGCCGATTTTCAGATTATAGGCAACAGTCTCTTTATCGACTAATCCAAAATTCTGAAAAATAAAACCGAATTTATCCCGCCGCAGCTGAGGTAGATTTTTGGTTGAAACCGGCTGATCATCCACCATGACAGTGCCTGCCGTGGCGGTTTCCAAACCACCGAGAATGTTGAGAAAAGTCGTCTTCCCTGTACCACTTTTACCAATAATGGCATAGCTTTTACCTTGTACCAGCTGACAATTGACATTTTCAAAGATCATTCGCTGGGCAAACTTTTTCGTAAGTCCTTTCACTTCAATCATGTACCTTTTTCCTCTCTTGTCAGTTACTAAATGCGCGCTAGCTCTTAAAGTCCGCGATTCAGCGTTGCCAAAACTCTGCGCTGTGCCCGCCATGCCACGAGTAGAATAATTCCTGCCTCGATGAAAAGATAAGGCGTCAATGCGAATGCGAATTGCCACTTCCCGCGTAAAATCATCACACCACCAATGAGACAGGCATCGATGAAAATATTGGCTAGCAAAAAAGTGCGAATAAATTGATAGTTGAAATTAATGAAGATCATTTCAACAAACTGGCATGTTGTTGAGCAACTGCTATGTTAAAGAAACATTTTGAGCTATGCCTAACCAGTCTCTTATAAGTCCGCCAGGGTACCTCGACCTCTCAGAGTTAACGGGTTTAGGCCCGTATACTATTTTAAAACCGGCATTCTCCAATAAATGGCATATGTCTTGAAAGGACAAATATAGCTTATTAGGTACGTCTGCCCTATATTTTAATTTTAAGCTGCCATTTTTTGACATAGACAAACTTTTCCAATTAGGCCATATATCCGTGCCTATCGCAGGAAGCTCAAAAATCAAGAAACCCTCTTTGGTGAGCCTGTCTTTTAAAAGTCGAAATCTTTCTACGACATTTGGAAAGTTCCCATTGACCAGGACCTCACTACAAATCATATAATCAAATGCTTTTATATGGGGAAAGGCTTCAGTGTAGCTTCCATAGTCAAAATGAGTAGCATATTGTGGATAATTTTCTTTGGCATTCTTTATACTGGTGTGAGCAATATCACAGGCATACACATTCCAGCCTTCTTTCAATAAAGGAAAAACATTTCTGCCCGTACCAAGTCCAACATAAAGCCCTGCATTTTGTTTAGGAACAGCCTTCTTTATGATCTTCTCTATAGGCAATGGCTTACGTTTATCATTCCATTCTCTTTTGTAGTATTCGTCCCATCTCTTATCTTCACCATCAAAGTTCATCTTTTAGCTCCTCTTTATTTAACCCTCGATACATATACGCATGTGCTGATACCGCTGCGGTTAGAGTAAACATAAGAAAGGATATGAGGCCGTTAGATGACACTGCTGCGCTACCAAACATTGTTGGGCCTAAAATGTTCTGCAACTGTCCCCCCAAATTTATAGCACTCAAGTCAGTGGTTAAGGATTCAGAACGACTATAAATCACCATGTACATCGCTAAGGCAGCACTGCTAAATAACTCGGCTAAGACTTGACTGACTATTAACATTAACAAAGCCATAAAGATGAGAGTATCAATATGCATTACGGTTGTTACGGACGTGACAAGGAATGAAGCTGCTATTATTGCGCCTGATATAACCCATAGCCTATCATACCTTCTATTTTCAGCGGCCCAGGTGTTTACCTTCCCTTGAAATAAGGAAATAACCACTGTATTAATAATAAAGGCCATCGGTGATAGCCAACTATAGTTTTTAAAGTACATGACAACTATTAATGGAACATACACACTCAATAAAGTCCTATGAAAAGAAAACAGGAAATTCTCCATGATAAGCAATCTTCTAAACTTATTTGCCAATGCAGACTTTATCACCTTTATAGATATTGGCTTTTTTAAAACCTTACCAGACGTTACAGCTACACCTTTCAATGCCGTTCTGTATAAAAAAATCACCAGCAAAAAAGACAGGGAATTTGTAATCACAGTTGGCATTAATCCCCAATTTATAGCGAGCAATAAAAAACTAAATCCAGCTCCTAGACCATATCCAATGTTTGTTGGCAACATCATTTTACCCATCAAAACTGTCGCGTCTCTTTTGGATAAAGGCGAAATTATTAGACTTCTAGTTAAAGAAGCAGCAGATCTATCTATAATTCCAAATAAGGACATATATATTAAGAATTGAAGATTGCCGCTTATAAACAGCCAGCATAGTGCACCCACGCCTCTTAAAAAATATGAAATTGAAAACAATTTAAGCCTTCCATATTTATCTGCTAAATAACCCACTGGCAGCGATGATATCATCCCTGTTATCGCAGATAAGGTTAGCCCTATCCCAATAATACTCGGAGATACGTGACTGTACGTAGAGAAAAAAACCGTTGAGACACTAACGAATGATCCAGTCCCAAAGGAATCAATTCCTGAAGAAAGCAAAGCAGCAAACTGTATATTGTTTCTAGGCTTTTGTTTTCTTACCACAGGCTGGACACCTCGGATTTTTTGGTATAGGAAGTTTATAATAATCATTTTGAAAGTTTGAGCAGGACATTAAATAGCCTCGCGCTAGCTCTCCTTCCTTCAAAGCAATCTTTAAGACTTCATTAGCACCCATAATCCCGGCAATCCCTGTTCCAATGCCCCAAACAGCTACAGGACCTTTTCTGCTTTCAGGCAAATCTGGGAATGCACATTGTAAGCATGGATCATCGTCAGTTAGTCTTGTAAACGCATAACCATATCCATATTGAGCGGAGACATGAACCATTGGAACTTTATAATCAACAGCATACTGATTCACCATCAATCGTTGCTCAGGACCATCTCCGCCTTCTAGGATCACATCAAATCCACCCAACAGATCATCTATGTTGTCGGGAGTTACCTTTTCGACTGAGTATTCTATTTCAATGTCCGGGTTGAGCAATCTTAACTTCTTGGCAGCGGCTACGGCTTTATATTCACCAATGTCCTCAGTTGTATATAGAATCTGTCTATTCAGGTTGCTTAACTCTACCCTATCAAAATCAATAATTTTAATTTTGCCGATGCCAGCAGCTGCTAGATAATACAGAAGCGGCGACTTCACACCACCAGCGCCAACGCTAACAACGCTAAAGTTGTTTATTAATTGTTGGCCATGCTCCCCAACCTGAGGCATGAGTAATTGTCTATTGTACCGTGAATTGTTAAATTCCATATTATTCTCCTAAAGTTTAAAATATGTGATATTTATAAAATAAAAATGGCCACCTGATTGTAGGTGGCCATTCTTATTTCCGTTTAGCCATCGCAGGTCATAACAGAGGCAAGCATAACCTCGTCATTAGGATTGACTGGTTGATCAACGGTTGCCAATTTTCCGTTAATCAAGACGCGGCAAAGAAGCCGTGGCTTATTGGTTCTCTCATCAAACAAGTTATGTTTCAGGTCGTCATCTTTGAATGCAACATCTTTAACGATCTCGCTCACAGTAGAGCCAGAGGACAAGATGGATCCCTTCCCAAGGCGACCTTCTGCAATACCACGAAGTTTAACATTGACCATAAAATCACTTCCTTTACTTTTGATAAGTCAAAGTTAAGGCAAGCCTAAACAAAATGCAACCCAAATTTTAAAAAATAACGTTTAATTGCTGCCTTATGCTAATTTGATTATCATTTTAAGTTCAGAAGCACAGAGCGCTTTTGGGTCGCTTTTACTTTGCAAAAGCGACCCATTTAGTGTCACGACAGCCTTCACAAACAAATAAACGATAACCTTTTTGAATGTCTCCGCAAGATTCAAATTTGGCAACCTCTTTTTTTACCACTGGCCGAATTCTTCGTCCATGGTTCTTCAAAAGTTTATAATCCTTTATACGTTAAAAAAACCGACACCACCCCGCCGCCAAACAGCGACCATACATGGTATCGGTCCTAACATATTTTTTACTTCGGCTGAATCAAGCCCATCGCATCCATGGTCTCCGCAATCTGCATGGAATTCCATGCGGCACCCTTGAGAAGATTATCGGAAACATCCCACATGTGGAAGAAGCGTGGATTTTCTGCATCGGCGCGAATACGCCCGACAAAGACCTCTTTACTGCCAACGGCGTTTCTGGCTTGCGGGTAAAGTTGCTGGCTCGGATCATCTTGAACGACAACGCCGGGCGCCGCTGCTAACTTCGCGCGAATGGCGTCAGCGGTAGCATTGCTATCTTCCACTTCGAAGTAAACTTCTTCTGAGTGGGCGATGGGAACCGGAATGCGGACACAGGTGGCGGTGACTTTAATCGCATCGCTGTTCATATCGCCGGCCATGATTTTTTTGGTTTCGTGAATCATTTTCCATTCTTCGTGACTATAGCCGTCTGGTTCGAAAACATCAATCTGCGGCAAGGCGTTGAAGGCGATCGGATAGTGCTTCTTATCGCCGGCAGTCGGTAAAATTTTCGGCTCCAGCGGCTTATCATCCAGTGCTGCCCGGGTTTCATCAAACAATTCATTCATGGCTGACTGTCCGGCACCGGAAACTGCCTGATAAGTTGAAACGACAACCTGTTTCAAACCAAATGCCTTGCGAATGGGCTCCAGCGCTGTGACCATCTGAATCGTTGAACAATTAGGGTTGGCGATGATGCCTTGATGGTTACGCAGTGCTTCGGGATTCACTTCCGGCACAACTAACGGAATGTCCGGTTCCATCCGAAACGCGCTGGTGTTATCGACCACCACGGCGCCGGATTTAACGGCTGCCGGAGCAAACCGTTTGGAAACCGACCCACCAGCGGAAAACAGCGCAATGTCAATGCCCTTAAACGAATCATCGGTTGTTTCGTGAACGGTTAATGTTCCATCGCGAAACGGTACCTTTTTGCCTTCCGAATGCTTGCTTGCAAGCGCCAAAACCGATGCAATCGGTAATTTGCTTTCTGCGACCATTTTCAACATCCGGGTTCCAACGGCTCCGGTTGCACCCACAACTGCTACGTGATAACCACTCATGTTTTAAACTCCTTCTGTCAATGTGTCTGCCAATGCGCGATGCGGTAATGCGGCAACGAATCGTTCATAAGCCGCCTGCTCGCCCGTCTGCTTGATAACCGCCTGCTGCAAATCGCCGCCGATCAATGCTGCTTCTGGCAACGTCATCGTGGCGGTGACTGTCGCATTGCCGATTAATTCAATCCAATAATGGTCGTGGTCGCGGTGAACCACCGTTTTGACCATTCCTCCTGGATTATACACGGTATTGACGCGATCCAACGCCGCTTGGTGAGGATGGGTCAAAATAAACGCCAGGGTCGTGGCTGACATGCCAGTGCCGCAAGCATTGGTAAACCCGACGCCGCGCTCATAAGTCCGGGCAAAAAGGGTATCCTGCCCTAAGATTTCGGCAAATGTGACGTTAACCCCTTCCGGAAAATAAGGATTCTCCCCGTTCAATTGCTTGCCAATCCGTTCAAGATCCGGACCAGCCAACTCGTCCTTGGACACAAACGCAATCAAGTGCGGATTGGGCACGGCAACCGCGGTGAACTTCAGATGCGGATGAATGGCCGGCAAAACGGTGTCAACAATGCGATCCGTGCCTAAATTGGCAAACGGTAATGCTTCTGGCGCAAAACTAACCGGTGAAATTTCAACCGAATACGCCGGCACACCCGCCGCTAATGGCTCCTGCTTGGCGACGGCCAAATCCGCAAAGTCAGTGTGGACGCGGAATGATGTTTGGCCGGTTTTTTCACTTAAATATCGCGCCACCGTCCGCAACCCGTTGCCACAAAGCTTGGCAAAACTGCCATCCGTATTAACGACGGTCATTTTTCCCGCTGTTCCGGGTGCGTCCGTAATCGCCAAAACACCGTCCGCACCACCTAACAAACCGGTCTCTTTGTTAGTTAAACGCTGTGTCAGTGTGGTTAGCTGATCATCAGACAACGGCTGGGTCAATTGAGTCTCATCCAATAAAAAGAAACTGTTTTCGGAACCGTGAACTTTTTGCAATGTCACCATGTTAATGCACCTCCAGACGCTGATTAATCGGAATGAAAAAGGCGTTGTAAATCGCCTTGACCGCGCGATTGGCTGACTCTCGCGAGGTGCCCAGCATCAGTGAAATCTGCGAGGCGCCTTCGTTGATCATCGACACGTGAACGCCGGCACTCGCTAACGGCTGCAAAATCGTCTGAATCAAGCCGGTTCGCTGCGCCATCCCTTCGCCGACAACCATGATAATCGCGTAATCATCGATCCACTTCAAAACATCGGGATGGACCGCCGCTTGAATCTCATCGCATACAGCCTTCCGCTTGGCCTCGTTCAGCTGCCGATCATCCAAAATAATCGTCAGATCGTCAATCCCACTTGGCATATGCTCATAGCTGATGCCGTGCCGCTCCAAAACCTGCAGCAACTTCAGCGTAAACCCGACTTCCTTATTCAACAGGTAACGATGCAGGTAAATGGCGCCGAAGTGTTGCGAACTCACGATGCCGGTAATGGCGTGCTTCGGGACAAAATGCTGCTCGGGAACAATCATGGTCCCGGGAGCATCGGGATGATTGGTGTTCTTCAAATTAATGGGAATCTGTCCCGCAATAGCTGGCAAAATCGCTTCATCATGGAAAACGCCAAACCCACCATATGATAGCTCTCGCATTTCCCGATAAGTCATTTCCTGAATCATCTGGGGATTTGCCACCACCCGCGGATCAGCTGCAGCGACCCCATCAACATCGGTAAAGTTTTCATATAAGTCTGCATGAAAACCGTTGGCGAGAATTGCTCCGGTGATATCGGAACCGCCTCGTGAAAAAGTGGCAATCGCGCCTTTACTGGTATACCCATAGAAACCAGGAACTACCAGCACACCCAGCGGTCGACTAAAAGCTTCCAGATGCGTGTAAGTTTCACGTGAAACTTCTGCATCATTCGGATCATCGGTCACCATGATCCCCAAGTCTTTTGGTTCGCCATAAGTGGCTTCAATGCCTTCATGATTCAAAACGGCAGTCATCAGAAACGCATTCAATTTTTCCCCGCGAGCCTTGAATCCGGCCATGAGATAATCGTGATTGGTAAATGTCTTTTTCGGTAACTGGTATAGTTCTTCGCTGATTTGCTGCATGACTTGGGGATCAAGTCCGAAGTCATCGGCAATTGCTTGGTAGCGCGCAACAATTTCCTTAACGACTTCAGTTGCATTTTCATGGCGCAAGGCCGCCTGGGCATACTGAATCAGCAAGTCCGTTACTTTAACGTCGCCGGGATGCCGTTTACCAGGTGCGCTGGTCACCATCACCTGCCGCGCAGGATTTGCTTTCATGATTGCCACAACTTTGGCAAACTGCGACCCATTTGCTAATGATGAACCGCCAAACTTTACGACCCGCACGATAAACTGCCTCCCTAATGGGTTCTCAAGTGCAAGCAACTTGCGGCTATTTGCTCACAGACATCGCGCCAATGAAATCGCGTTTCGCCAGCTCGTTTCTGCAAATGAGAACTCTGTCATTTTATTTTGTACTTTAGCAGACTCTCCCAGAAACACAACCCCCAGCGACGGCGGAAAATCAGCACGTTTTGGCGGCATTGCATAGAAACAAAGTGTTGAAATTTGTTTTTAATTTTTTTGCTCAAACGGGTGATGAAGGAGTTGAGGTTGTGACTGGCGGAAAGTGGGTTGGTGCGGGAACGAGCCTGTATGTGAAGAGCTTGAGCGCAACGGCTAAAGACCACTGGTTTTCTCTGCTGCTCTCGTAAACGCGTTCACTGGGCCAGAAACCTGCACATAAGGACCTGGGTCGCAATGGCCAAAGACCAGCCATCACACCCAAGGCCGCTTATGCTCCGGTTTCTAACCGGCCCAGTTCACGCTCTTGTTTAAACGCGCTCACTGGCGCAGAAGTCTGCGTGTAAGGACCTTGGACGCAATGGCCTAAGCCCGGGCCATCACGACCAAGGCCGCTTACACTCCGACTTCTAATCGCACCGGTTCACGCTCTTGACGCCTTCGTTTTTTTATTATAGTCTGGTGATAAACAGATAGAGGTTGCAACCAACATGAGTATCCGAATCGAGCGAGATCCTTCGCGGTGACGTTTGGTGAAAGGGGCGGTTGCCGAAATGGGGGCGCCGGGATCGGCAAGCCTGTTGGGCCAGGGTTGAATAAATCCTGTACTGTCGCTTAGAAACCTAAGCGGGGCGCTATCATTCAAGTAGATTGCAAGTTGGAATCTTTTTGTTTGACGCGTGGCCAAACAAAAGGATCCCTTTTCGTTTGCCGTCGCCCTGCCGTAACGCGTTCACTGGGCCAGAAACCTGCACATAAGAGCCTTGGTCGCAATGACCACCTGTGCTCCGGTTTCTAACCGGCCCAGTCCACGCTCAAGGAGGATGCACGTTATGAATTTTGCTACAAACCAAGAAGGTCAATTAACCATCGGCGGGGTCGCGGCCAGCCAGCTGGCGCACACGTTTCAAACACCGCTTTACGTGTATGATGTCGGAGCGATTCGCCACCAGATTCGCGCGTTTAAACAAGTATTTGAGACTGCCAACGTCCGTTATGCTGTCAGTTATGCTTCCAAGGCGTTTGCGACCATTGCGATGTACGATGTCGCCAAGGCTGAAAACATTCATGTCGATGTGGTTTCCGGCGGCGAATTATACACGGCTCAAGCCGCCGATTTTCCCATGGCAAAAGTCAGCTTTCATGGCAATAACAAAAGCAAAGCTGAACTGCAACAAGCATTGGATGCTGGCGTCGGCACGATCATTGTGGACAATTTTCACGAATTGGATCTGCTTGATGAGCTCTTGAAAGCAGCAGTGGGCCAACAAGATGTTTTGATTCGGGTCGCTCCCGGGATTAGCGCCCACACCCATGCTTATGATCAAACCGGCCAAACTGACAGTAAATTCGGCTTTGATCTTGAAAGCGGGCAGGCAGATGAAGCAGCTGAGCGGATTTTAACCGATGAACATCTGAATCTGCTCGGCATCCACGCCCATATCGGCTCGCAGATTTTTGAAGTGGCCGGATTTGAAGCCGTCACCCAAAAGCTGCTGGCTGTCCTTGATAATTGGCACCGGCAATTCGGTTTCACCCCGCAAGTGCTTAATGTCGGCGGCGGTTTCGGCATTGCTTACACCAGCCAGGATGATCCGCTGCCGCCAGAAGCGTTTGTTAAAGCCATTCTGAACACACTCAAGACGCAAAGTAGCCAGCTTGATTGGCCGCTGCCGGCAGTCTGGATTGAACCGGGGCGGTCGATTGTCGGCCCCGCCGGCTACAGCCTTTACACGGTCGGCAGCCGTAAAGACGTGCCTGGGTTGCGGCCATATGTTGCAGTTGACGGCGGCATGGGTGACAACATTCGGCCCGCCCTTTATCAGGCGCAATATACTGCGGTGGTTGCCGACCACCCGACTGCCAAGCCAACCGAGCATGTCCATCTCGTCGGCAAGTACTGCGAATCCGGAGATATTTTAATCGACGACGCCCCATTGCCCGCCACGCAGCCAGGTGATGTGGTTGCCGTTTTCGACACCGGCGCTTATGGCTACTCCATGGCATCCAACTACAACCGCAACCCGCGGCCGGCCGTCGTTTTCGTTGAAAATGGCCAGGCTCAGCTGGTCGTCACGCGCGAAACTTACGCTGACTTGATTCAGCACGATCACCACTACGCCGCACCAAGCTCGTCAGCACCAGCAACCGCCGCCAACAACACTACTACCGCAACCAAATAGGAGGCCATCATGGCACAATTAGACACCCAAAAGATCATTTCAACCATTGCCAACAGTCAGAAAACAACACCCGTTAAGGTCTATCTCAAAGGCGAATTAGCTGATTTGCATTTTCCAAAAAGTGTGCACGCATTCGTTGGGGAGCACACCGGAACGGTCATCGGCGACTGGGCAGTTATCCAGCCAATTTTGAAAAAGGCCAAGCTTGACGACTACTATGTCGAAACTGCGGGCCGTAATACCGGCGTTCCTTTGCTAGATATCAAAGCGGAAAATGCTCGGATTGAACCCGGCGCGATCATTCGTGACCAGGTTCTGATCGGCAACAATGCAGTGATCATGATGGGCGCCATTATCAACATCGGCGCTGAAATCGGCGATGGCACCATGATCGACATGGGTGCGGTGCTGGGCGGTCGAGCGATTGTCGGCAAATATTGCCATATTGGTGCCGGTACCGTTTTGGCTGGCGTGGTAGAACCACCGTCAGCAAAACCCGTCACAATCGGTGATCACGTCATGATCGGCGCCAATGCCGTGGTTCTTGAAGGCGTGTCGGTCGGCGAAGGAGCGGTCATTGCCGCCGGAGCTGTCGTCATTAACGATGTGCCGGCACACACGGTGGTTGCTGGTGTTCCCGCCAAAGTCATCAAGCAGGTTAACGATCAAACCGAAGCCAAAACCGTCCTGCTCGACGAACTCAGAAAGCTGTGACTTTTAATGAAGGAAGCTGAATTGATTGCCATTCGCCGCCAGCTCCACCAAATCCCCGAGCTAGCGTTGCAGGAAAAAGAGACGCGTGCCTTCCTACTTAAAACGGTGCAAAGTTTTCCGCAAACCCACCTCACTATTCGGACACTGCCTAAATTGCCGACTGCCTTACTGATCAAAGTTCACGGACAAAACCCGCAGCGGACCATCGGCTATCGAACCGACATTGACGCCTTGCCGGTGACGGAAGAAACCGGCTTACCGTTTAGCTCGCAACATCCCGGCATTGCTCATGCTTGCGGCCATGACATGCACATGACAGTTGCGCTAGGAATTCTGGATTATTTTGCCCATCACCAGCCAAAAGATAATTTGATTTTCTTCTTCCAACCGGCCGAAGAAAGCAAAAATGGCGGCAAATTGGCCTACGACATGGGCACTTTCACCGGTGATTGGCACATCGACGAGTTTTACGGGCTGCATGATCGCCCTGACTTGCCAGCTGGTACCATCAGCACGCGGCTTGGCACCCTTTTTGCCGGGACAACTGAAATCAATGTCGATCTCATCGGGAAAAGCGGCCACGCAGCCTTGCCGCAAAATGCCAACGATATGATCGTGGCCGCTGCCAGTTTTATTAACCAGATTCAGACCATCGTCGCTCGTAACGTCAGCCCCACCGACAGCGCGGTCATCACGTTTGGCCTGATGCGCGCCGGAACCATTCGCAATGTGATTGCTGGGCGCGCCCACTTGGAAGGTACTTTACGCGGATTTACCCAGAAACAAATCGATTTCTTACAGCAACGTATTCGCGATATTGGTCAGGGAATCGCCGCCAGCTTCAACTGCGACGTCAACGTTGATTTGAATCAAGGCGGCTATTATCCAGTCGAAAATAACCCGCAGCTGACCAAAGACTTCATTCAATACATGCAAGCCGATCCAGCCGTTACGTTTGCGCCCACCGGACCCGTGATGACCGGGGAAGATTTCGGCTATCTATTAAATAAGATTCCCGGCACCATGTTCTGGCTGGGCGTCAACGATCCGGATTCTCAACTACACGCTGCCGACTTTTCGCCAGACGAAGCCGCGCTGGCACCAGGAGTCACAGCGGTTGTGCATTTTCTGGAACATCGGATGGCGGAAAATAATTGAACCAGTAGCTATCGCTATTGACTCATGCTTGATGCGCCGAGACGGCTTTCACCATATGCGCTCCGGAGCATTTGGCGCACGAGCTTACCCGTAAAAGGCACCGGCTCGCGCTTAACCATAACGCGTTCCCCGGCGCAGGGGTCGGAGTGTAAGGACCTTGGTCGCAATGGCAAAGAACCGCCATCACGCCCAAGGCCACTTACACGCCAGCTTCTACCCGCGTTGGCTCACGCTCACTTTAATTGGAGGTTTTTGAATGCAAAAAGCAGAATTGATCACCGCGATTGTGACACCGTTTAATGATCGCGATGACATTGACTATACGGTCATGCAACGGTTGGTTGATCATCTGATTGCAGAAGGCACCGATGGCTTTGTCGTCGGCGCTACCACGGGTGAAGGGCCGACGCTCAGTCATGACGAGAAAATCACCTTGTACACGCGATTTGTCGATATGGTTCACGGCCGGGCACTGGTCATTGCCAATTCAGGGTCGAACAATACGCGGGAAACCGTTGATTTTACCCATGAAGTCGGCGGGATTACCGGGATTGATGCGACACTGGTGGTCGTGCCTTACTACAACAAACCTGATCAAAACGGCATGATCGCCCACTACACGGCGGTCGCGGCCAACGCGCAAAAACCGATCATCATTTACAATATCCCTGGCCGAACCGGCGTTGAGATGCTGCCGGAAACTGTCGCAACGTTGGCGCAAAACCCCATGATTCAAGGTATCAAACAATGCGGTAGCCTCGCCGCCTTGAGTGACATCATTGATCGAACCAAGCACGATGCGTTTAGTGTCTGGACCGGTGAAGATGCTCAGGCGCTGACGATTAAAACGCTCGGCGGTATGGGCGTGATCTCGGTTGCTTCCCATCTTTACGCGCACAGCATTCGGGAAATGTATGCGGCATTGAATCGCGGCGACATCACGACGGTGGCTGCGCTGCAACGGCAACTATTGCCGAAAATGGCTGCCTTATTCCATTTTCCATCGCCTGCCCCGACCAAAGCCGCGCTCAACGCATTAGGCTTCAACGTCGGTAGCCCGCGTCTGCCGATACTGCCATTAACTGCCAAACAACAGCAGGAACTCGCCCATCTTTTAGGCGTTCCAGAACTATCAGCCATTGAAGCGGAGGTGCTCGCATGATTCACGTTCTTGTTGCCGGTTTTCGCGGTGCCATGGGTCAAAAAACTGTGAAAATGATCCAGTCACATTCAGATTTCGCATTAAGCGCCGTTTTTGACCCTAAAATAACCATCAATAACCCGCAAAATTACGGATTGCCGGCTGAAGTCAAAGTCCTCAACCGTTACGACCAACTTGACGCCAACGTCGCCGATGTCTGGGTCGACTTCACCAATCCTGGCGCAGTCGCCGCTAACACTGAAGCCGCGATTAATGCCGGCATCCATCCGGTCATTGGCACAAGCGGGATGGCGCCGGCTGATCAAGCACGCCTCATCAAGCTGGCCAAAGCGAAACACCTCGGCGGCCTGATCGCACCAAACTTTGGTCTCTCCGCCGTTCTATTGATGAAGTTTGCCCAAGAAGCCGCAGCCTATTTTCCTGATGCCGAAATCATCGAAATGCACCACCAAGACAAAGCCGACGCCCCTTCAGGCACCGCCATCGCCACGGCGCACAAAATCGCCGCCGGACGTACCCAAAAGCCATTGTCCACCACCGACAACGACGCCCGCGGTCAGCGCATCGATGACGTCCCTGTCCACGCCGTCCGCCTACCCGGCTACATTGCCCACGAAGAAGTTCTCTTCGGCGGCCCCGGTGAAGCCCTCACCATTCGCCAAGACTCCTTCGACCGCCAAAGCTTCATGCAAGGCGTTGCCGTCGTCATTCGCAAGGTGCAGGAAGCGGATCAGTTGGTGGTTGGGTTGGAGAACTTTTTATAGAAAAAGGACACCTTCCATTAAAAATTTGCACCTCGCTCTCTCAATTACTAGACGGCCTTGGTCTACAAGCGTACCATCGCAAACTAACAAGTGACCACTAACTGGTCGCATGGCAGAAAATAAAAATCGTCCCACCAGCTATTTTGCTGATGGGGCGATTTTTTATTTCTAGAAATTTTTAAAAATATTTGCGCGTTTCGAACACCCGTTCCCACAACGATTCCCGCCATTTCAGCATCTGTTTGACTTTATTTTTAGAAAAAATCAGTTGTCAATTTAAAAAAATGAGTGCATACTGATTTTGTTGAACCGAACGTACGTTCCCTTTAGCAATTATACGAGGGGGGTTTTAACATGGCAGATCAAGCAGTATTAGAAGTTCAAAATTGGCTCAACGCGACTTACGGCAATGTGTCAGGTTTTGAGAAAGTAAATCCAGATGGTCATACCGGGTGGCCAACGATTTACGCATTACGTGAAGCATTGCAACACGAACTTGGTATCACGGATATTGGCGAAGGATTTGGTCCGGCAACGCGGTCAGCGCTGGCTAGCGTTGTTGGCAATCTGAAACCAGGTTATACAGGTAACATTGCACAGCTAATCCAAGGTGCCTTTTGGTGCAAAGGTATCGATCCAGGAAGCAACTTGAATCAGGAGTTTTCAACTGCAACACAGCAAGCCTTCAAAACCTTACAAACCGATGCAGGACTTAATGCAGACGGTATTGTAACCGTTAATTTAATGGCAGCACTTTTCGACATGAGCGCCTTTGTTCTAGTCGCTGGTGGCGATAAAAATGTTCGTCAGTTGCAACAATGGCTCAATGCTGACTATAGCCAATACATTGGGATCATGCCTTGTGATGGTATTTACCAGCGCGATACCAATGTCGGTCTCGTTTATGCGTTGCAACGTGCACTTGGCATCTCTGCTGATGTTGCAAACGGGAACTTCGGCGATGCTACCAATGCAGCTTTGAAAGCAGTGAGCCTTTCTGTCGGAGCTACCGGTTTACTCGTTAAAATTGTCAAATACGGCCTTTATCTGAACAGCATGTACGATGGCGATTTTGGTGAAAACTTTGGATCCGATGTAGCAACAAGCATTATCAAATTTCGGAAATTCATGAAGTATCCAAACGAAGACTCCGGTGTTGCAGACTACACAGTCATCAAAGGGCTCGTTACCAGTAACGGTGACACAAGCCGCGATTCAATCGCGCTCGATACAGCAACCCAACTGACGGCAACTGATGTGCAACATTTCCGCGACTATGGATTCAGCATCGTTGGCCGGTATCTCACAGGAACAGTCGGTGCTGATTTCAAACCAAAGAATCTTACGTCAACAGAAGTCAAAGCAATTCTGGATGGCGGCTTAAAGTTCTTCCCGATCTACGAAGATGGTGGCTACATTGAGAGTTACTTCACTGCCGCCCAAGGTCAAAAAGACGGACAAACAGCAATCAGTACAGCGCTTAGCCTAGGCCTACCTGCCGACACTGTCATCTACTTTGCGGTGGACGTTGATTTTCAGGAAGGCGACATTGATGGGACGGTTATTCCGTACATCAATGCTGTGCAGAACGTTTTGAATCGGTCAATTTACAAAGCTGGCATTTATGGGACTCGAAATGTTTGTCTTCACGCTGAGAAAACTGGTATAAACTACAGCTTTGTTGCCAATATGTCGTACGGATGGAGTGGCAATTTAGGATTTAAGATGCCAGACAACTGGGCGTTCGACCAATTTGTCGAATATCCAATTTATGGCATCGATATTGATCAAGATGCGAGTTCCGGTCGAGACCAGGGTGTTTCAGCTGTCACAGAAGCAACACCAGCAACACAAAAGGCGTACGTAGCGAACCGACTTTTGAGCATTTTCCCTGACTATCATAATTTATTTGGCACCATCAATTGGACGGTCTCCTCCCCTACACAACATATTACGACCCCGTTAGCCGACTACTATGTCACCTTGGAGGACAAATGGTCAGCAACCGTAGTCGATAATAAAACAGGCGTTCTGACAATCCAAGATGCTAAAATCATTAATGAATCTACCGACATCTTAGAACAGTTCGAAAGCGCCATGTCCTCATATAATGTTGGTGATTTAGCCGGAACCTTTAACAAGCTCGCCCCGATGATCGGGAACGGTGCCATTAAAGCTGGTCTAGCTATTCGTGATGGGATGGTCGGATTTAAAGTTGCAATTGAGAGTTCTGTAGAAAACACAAGTACGAGTTCTTCTGTGGAAAATCAATTTACTTTGACATTGGAGACCTACATTCATAAAGATCAGGTGCCTCAAAATGACTATGATCCTGTCTATCAACCAGTGACCGAGCCTAACCCAACCTTCGCTGTTGATCTTGAAAAGGTTGCGACTATTGTCGTAGTAGGTCTAATTGTGACCTCAACATTACCAGAATCGGGGGCTGTCACAGCGTTGGGTGGCTTATTTAACGCTGTTAGAGTACTCCTATTCACTTAGAAAAATGCTAGCTTTTTAACGCGTAAGCAGTACGGAAAATTCCGTGCTGCTTATTTGCATGCTTAACCTTATTTTTTTAAAATGAACTCATTTCAAAAATCAAAAAGATCAGGAAACTCCCGAAGTCTCGAATCACAACACCTGCCAACCTCTTCACAAATGAAACCTCTGGCAACTTATTCTTGTTCGTCTTACCGACGCGCTGGAGAAAAAATGATGTTCCCGATGTATAAATAGCGAAAAGCAGTAGAAAAATCGAGACTATTAAATAAGCATCCTTGGTGCTAGCCGGCAAGACCGTAATAGCCCCCAGCGAAAAAGAAAAAATAAAGATATAGCTGATTGTCACACCGGCTAGAATACGGTTGAAAATTTTCCCGATTGCATTATCGATAAACTTTCGATCTATCGCCTCTCTACGCATAATCTCAGAACGGCTCATTTTCAAACGCTTCTCTAAGTTTTTTCGAAACCTCTCTTTAATTATTCGACTGTAAACGGTCGTTGCCACCCAAAGAACCGCGGTTAAGATGTAAGGCATGTAAATATCCATCGTTTTCTTCTCCCCAATGTACCCAGTTCAGATTACCGTGGTACATTTTTTAATATAGCCAGACTGCCATTGCATAGAATAATCCAAGATTAATGAATCCTTCTAAATCAATAAAGCAAGGTAAACATAGTACCGTCTTGCCCCGTGATTTTCTATGATCTTTACACCTCGATCAACTGCGAGATACTTTTTAAGTTGTCGTTTTTTATAAAGCCGAAAAGCTTGCTCTTCTACAACAAACAGGATATTAGCAAACAAGCAGAAAACACCAATGCTCGGAAAAAGATAAACGCCAGTGCTCTCCTCTGCATAAAGAACTCCGGCCGAAAAGCAAAAAGTGGCGATGTAAACGCCTGCGAATTGCGCGTTTATTAGTATTTCAGTGATGAAGTGTCGCTGATTTAGAACTGCCTCTTGTTTCAGAACTTTGGCTTGTAATTCCTGATCGAGATTTGAATTTTCAAAACTGATTTCTCTGTGTTGCCGCTCTTTTTTTAAAGCAGAATTTTTAAACCTGAGCGTCAATGTAAGTACCACCATTGCAAAAATGTGGGGAATCAAGTACGTCAGTTCCATTTCAGCCATCCTTTCAGCGTTAAAGCCGCTTCTCATGCGAGCAAGTCAATTGCTGAATGGTATCATGAACAGCAATATGCTTTCTCAAAATTCCGAAAAATCTCAAAGTATAAGTATAGCGATATTCCAACATGAACTTCAATCGCTTTCACCTCAAAAAACGTTTCCAAAACTTATTGACACATAAATGAAAAACCAGTACACTCAAAAAATTAATTTATGTTTTTTGATTTTAAACATTGGTTAACACCATCATTGCGGAGGTTTGCCATGACAACACAATTTGATAGAACCATCAATATCTTTGCCAAGTCACTTCACGTGTCAGATCTTCTGAAAAAGGAAAAAATTGAGAACTTTGTCGTCTTCTTCATTAACAATCTTTCATCCTATGACAATCTCATGCGCGCAACCGTATTTCTATCTGCAATAGCCGGATTCTTCGAACAATCAAATCTGCCACTAAGAATTCAAGTCATGCAGATACCGCTTTCAGATAATAAATCTAAGGTTGACTTCATTGCTATCCGGCTACTCGATTCTGAATATAACCGTGCCGTTCAAAAGCTTGAGGATGCCTATAACCAAAATAAAAGAAATGCAAAACGGAAAAAGTAACTCAGTTTTCAACATTTTTCTTTACCAGCATCGCCTACTTTCAGTGTCAGCCAAGTCAAAGCCATACGATCTTGCATTGCCCACTAACGATCGCATGGCTCTTTCAATGGTCCTTATTCCTCACAAGTCCATGCCTATGCTATTCTAAAGATGGTATCTGCCACGAAGCCCCAATAGAATAGCTTCGCCAAACTCATAAAAAGGAAAGATGAACGATGAAAAAACTCGGGTGGTTTTCAATATTGACGATCTCATTGATCTACATACTGATCCCCGCACAGACAGCATCTGCGCAAAGCACGACTGCTGCAAACCAAGCACCAGTGGCTAAACAGATCAAAATCACCGATGTCCATCAGTCGCTGAACCTCAAATTCCACTTGCCGGCTCACACTGATTACAGCTTAAAGGACCTCAACAATCAGACACTGGCCGAGAAGAAATCTGCCAGTGGTGCAGTTAGCCTCAAACGATTACAGTCGAGTTCAACGAAGCTTGTTTTGAAAACATCGCGCAATCGCCACACATCCAAACAGATAATCAACGTTCCCGAATCATATCCGATTGCTCACCCGGCCATTTATCGAAAGCCGGTTATAATCGGCAGCAAAGTTACCTATGTTGGCGCTAAAAGTTTACGCCTATTCACCATCCAAACGAAGTACCTGCCAGATATTCCTAAGAACCAAACCGGAATCGCCTTGACCATTCATAACGCTCACTATGCCGTTCCTTTGAGCTTCTCCGAAAAACATTTCTCAGCGTCCAATGATCAGCATCAAGTCACGGTCAAAATGCTTTCGACGCCACCCGTTATCAAACCAAACGAAACGAAAACGATTCGCCTGCTGATTGATGTCCCGCAAGGAAAAAGCATTAACGGCACCCTCGCGCTTGATCAGGTCAATTTGACAGCGCCCATCAACTTTTACTTGTAATCTTTTTGAAAGAGCTGTACCTATCTAAAAAGATCGCTAACTTATCGTATTAGTTTGAATGACCAATGCTCTGCGCCAACTGGCCAAAACCCGCCAGTGCCACCCTTTGCACTTGTTCCGGCGGTTCAGGTTGATCTTGTGCCAACCATAAGCGTAAAACATTGGTAAACCCACCGAGTGCAAATGCCATGATATAATTCACCTCTCGATCGGTCCCTGCCGCATGCCACGGCGCCGGAAACTGGCGATACTTGTCAACAGCATCACGTTGCCAAACACCATTCAAATGATCGAACAGACCTTGTCGAATCAATAAACGGACAAGGTCTTTTTGTTGCCACCAAAATGTGAAAAAGTGCTGCATGGTTGTTTCAAAACTAATCGGTGTTTGTCCGCGGGTGGCCTGTTTCAGACTTTCAAAATAATCGTCCGTCAACTGGCGGCATAAATAGTCAATTAAATCATCCTTGGTTTTGAACGCTCGATAAAAGGTTTTGCGTGAAAGATCCGCTGTCTGAACAATCTCCGTGATTGAAATGTCTGTCACCGCCTCGCCACGTTGCATTAATGTGACCAAGGCGTCCACCAACCACTGTTTCGATTGCAACGCCATCCGTTGCTTCCCATTCATCCTTCGCAATCTCCTAACTGACACAAATACCACCAATCTGTAGCACTTGTCGCCAAACGCTTGTTGCTTGTCGTTGTCCTCAGTATACTCAAAGTGCTTTCGAAAGTCACACATGTGTCACATGTATCCAATTGTAACAGATGAAAGGATCTGATGTGATGACCCGTTTAACCCGGGCACTTTGTTCTATCGGCTTAACCATTGCCATGTTCATGGGAACACTCGATACCACCATCGTGAATATTGCCATCCCTAAAATTATGGATGATCTTCATGGCTCACTTGCCAATACTAGCTGGGTCATGACCATTTACACTTTAGCCATGTCCGTTTTCATGATCACGACTTCCAAAATTGCGGATCGTTATGGCCGCAAAAAAATCATGCTACTTGGTCTAGCACTTTTTGGCGGTTTTTCCGCCGCTTGCACCACAGCAAACTCTCTGCCGATGTTGATCACATTCCGTTTTTTTCAAGGCCTTGGCGGGGCAATCATCACCCCCATCGTTTTGCCAATGGGAATTGAAGTATTTGGCAAAGAAAAACTCAATCAGGTAGCCGCGCTTGTTGGTGCCGTGACCGCGTTAGCAGCAGCTGGTGGTCCGCCAATTGGTGGGATGATTCTGCAAGTTACTTCATGGCGCTGGATTTTTGGCATTAACGTCCCCCTTGCCTTGCTCGCATTTTTACTGGTCGCCTTCTGTGCGCACGAATCGTATGATGAATCGCTGGCCGGTCGCATTGATCTTCCCGGTTTATTGCTTTTGACGGCTGCACTTGGCGGTGTCACTTTTGGCCTACTAGAAGGTCGTCAATATGGCTGGCATTCAACACTGATTCTCAGCAGTCTGATCGGTGGTGCCGTAGCGCTTGTTGCCTTTGTTGTCACTGAGCATCATATTAAAAATCCATTATTGGAACTCGATCTTTTTCACGAAAAGACGCTCAGTGCCTCAAGTATCGTTTACTTCATGACCGGTTTTGCCCTTGTCGGCCCAAGCTTGATCCTAAATTATTTTCTACAAAATGTACTTGGTGACAGTCCGCTACATGCAGCTTTAATCATCATTCCGGTATCACTTACCATCATGGTCGCCATGCCAATCGGTACACGGTTACTCGCCAAACTCGGCGCGATTCCGGTGACATTGGCGGGCATGATTCTCATGGCCGCAAGTCTGTTTTTACTTTCACTGATCAAAACCAATACGGCCACCGCCCTTATCGTGGTGCTCTTAGTCATCAATGGCTTTGGTTTCGGATTTTCATCAGTCTCACTCGTGGCCTCGGTTCGCTATCTGCCTAAAAACAAAAGCGGTATCGGTTCCGGTATTGTCAACGCTGCACGGCAAATTGGGACATGCCTCGGTATTGCCATTCTTGTCACGGTGCTCGATACAAATATTGCCTCTGCTAAAACGCAGATCCATCACACTGCTGATCAACTTGTGACTGAAAAGACGTTATCGCCACATGTCAAAACTGTTGCTCATCAACAGTTAACCAAGATCTTTTCCGGCTCTTCAACGCCAACCACTCATCAACAGAAAAAGATGACCCGCGCCATCACAAAAGCAGCCAGTGCTAAAACCAACTTACCTAAACCCGTTGCAGGTAGCGACCTACGTAAACTATATGATGCGAGTGTCGCCTTGCAACAAGGCAGCAGTAAACTAACGAGCGGCTCGGCCACGCTCACAAAAGCTGCCCAACAAAGTCGCTCGCCGCTTGCGCTTAGCATTACCCGCTTTGGTGCTGGCGTTGCAACTATTGCTCAAGGTCAACGTTCTGCGCTGACCGGTATCAAGCAAATCGCCCAAAAGCAAACATTGCAAACGACTTTCAGTGAAATTAAGCAACGCAAAAATAAGTATCTGGCGCAAGCATTCAGCCACACCTATCTGATTGGTGCCTTGATCGTCTTGTGCCTGTCCCCCGTTGCCTTCTGGACTGATCGGCGAAAAACCGCACCTGCTAATGCATCATGAATATAACTATCATGACCTAGACACTGAACTCAATAGCTAGGCAACATCATATCGCGTTCTATCACGACATCACAGACGGGTGGTGCCGTGTTAGTTTATTCACGACCGCCTATAAAAGAATCGCTCTACGTACGCTATACATTAATATTATCTAAGGATGATGCATCATGAAGTGGCTTCCAAGAACAGAATCGGCACTAGGATTTGCACTCATCATTTATTTTTACTTTGTCCACTTCACTTTCAGCTGGCTATTATTTATTATCGGCTTCCTAATTCCTGACATCAGTGCTTTAGGCTTTCTCGTCAACGAAAAGGTCGGCAATGTCTGCTACGATATTGGCCATACATTAATTGGGCCGATTATTCTCGGCGGGCTGGCTCTCATTGGTGTTCAGCATGGCTTACTGGCCGCAGCGTTGATTTGGTCCGCGCATATTTTGGGTGATCGAACACTCGGTTTTGGCTTACGCTACTGAAATGAACTGGCCTTTTTGAAAAGATCACGCAGTCAAGCTTTCTTAGCCAATTCCTTCTTCATTAAGACATCCCTCTGCAAGTCTCCCCTTCAAGCACCTTGGATTAATATTCATGGGCAAACTCGGAAACGAACAAGATACAACCAAATTTCTCACCCACTTTTCGCAAATATATGAGCCCAAAGTTTGTGAATGGTAATAAGATTGTTACAATAAGGTTGTGGCCAATTGACCGTACGTTGAAACAATTTTGTAGATGAGGATGTGGTGAATCAATGGCAGATGTTGTCATTTTAGGTGCCGGATATGCGGGCATTCGGGCCGTTAAAACGTTGAGTAAGCTCGCACCAAAGGGAACGACGATCACAGTGGTTGACCAAAACGCCGAACACGAAGAGCGCACGCAGCTTCATGAAGTGGCGGCAGGTACTGTGCCTGCATCGAAAATCACGTTTAATATTCAACAGGTTCTTCCAAAGGATGTTCAGTTTCTTCAGGCGAAAGTCAGCAAGGTTGACGTGTCGACCAAGATGGTAATTTTGGCTAACCATGCGCCGTTACGTTACGATTATCTCATCATCGCGCTTGGCTTCCGGTCTGAGGACTTTGGGTTGCCGGGTGCCGCGGAAAACGCCTTGCCGCTGGACAATGTAACCTCCGCGGAAACGATCACCAAGACGATTGAGCAGCACGTTGCCAATTATAAGCAGTCACAAGATCCTAAAGACTTGACGGTTATTGTTGCCGGCGCAGGGTTCACCGGCGTTGAATTACTGGGCGAATTGACGCACAGTATGCCGGCGCTGGCTAAAAAGTACGATACGCCGCCAATTAAAATCATCTCCATGGAAATGGCAACGCGCATTTTGCCGATGTTCGATGAAAAATTGGCCAATTATGCGATGGACTACCTCAAGAGCCATGGGGTGACGATGATGACTGGCTCCAAGATTACGAAGATCGAGCCGAATGCCGTGGTTTATGCTGATGGCGACCAGGAAAAGAAAGTCGAAGGGAACACAATTATCTGGACGGTCGGCGTTTCCGGCAGCGATGTGATCGCTGATTCCGGCTTCAAGCAGCGCCGTAACCGCGTGGTGGTTTCCAATCATCTAAACTTGGAAGATCATCCTGAGGTCTTCATTATCGGCGATGTCTCGGCAGTAATGGCAGGCGATTCCGGCCGGCCTTATCCAACCACGGCACAGATTTCCACACAGGAAGGCGATCAAGCCGGTAAGAATGTTGCCGCAGCGTTAAACGGCCAACCGTTGACGGACTTTGTTTACAAGCCTAAGGGCACTGTGGCATCACTCGGCAGCCAAGATGGTATCGCCCAAATTGGCAAAGGTCACAAGTACACTGGCTTCATTGCTAAAATGCTCAAGCGCGTCATCACAGACAAGTCTTTACTTGAGGACGCCAACTTGGCAACGATGTTGAAACAAGGGCGCTGGCCGCTTTAATGATTTAGGTAAAAGTGACAGGTGTTCGAACCGTAAAAGGATCTGCGAACTCATTTTATTAAGTTGACAAAGGTATTGTCAGCCGATAATCTTTCTTTAGAGATGTGGTTCATGCATTCGCCGCGGGATTTACCACCCGCAATAAGCGGTAGCATGTGAAGGGCAGTCAGCAAATAACATTTGCTGGCTGTTTTTTGGTGCAAAAAGATAGCTGACTACTTTTGAGTCGCATGCTGCCCATTTGCCCTATAAGAAAACTAAGGCTATCCTAAAAGAAGCTTATTTTGCCGATTTCGGCAATTTTAAGCCAAACTTTTTTCGGAGGCGAGCACGATTAATCAGCTCAAAAAACTACCTAAGTCACTCATGACGATTGCCCTTGTTTTCGTCATTGCCTTTGCTTGGTCACTCTTATCCCAAATCATTCCTTTTCTTACAGGGCTATTCGGTCTCTTAAAGGATGACGTCAATATTCCGCAATCCTTTGATTTACTTTTCTTGTTCGGTGAGGCCATCGGCATTATTAGCATGGTCATTTATTACCGCGGTGATCGCGACATCTTACCATTTGCAAAAGACCACGTTGCCAGAAACTATTCACTGGGCTTACTTTTTGGATTCATGATGTTCAGTCTCATTTGGGGCATCATCACTTTGTTTGGCGGGTATCAAGTCCTGGTTATCTTCCAAGGATCAAACCTGCTTTGGCTGATTCTTTTCTTTTTTGGCTACGCAATCCAATCCATGTTTGAAGAGCTGCTTTGTCGTGGCTATGTCATGGGCTATTGGCTTAAGCAAAATAAGGTCATAATGGCCGTTTTGCTCAACGCGATTCTTTTTACGCTCCTACATATGGCCAATCCTGGCTTCAACCTCCCTGCGGCCATTGGCTTGTTCTTATTTGCCATCGCAATGTCACAGTTCCGGCTATTGACCGGCAGTATCTGGCTTTGCGGCGCTTTTCACGCCATCTGGAACTTCGCGGAAGGCCCTATCTTCGGCGTCGCTGTGTCGGGCACATCCAGTGAAAGTTTCATCCTGAAGTCACTGCCTACGACATCATTCCAGCCGCTGACTGGTGGTACTTTTGGCCTCGAAGCCAGCTCAGTTTCGAATGTTGTTCATTTGTTGTTGGTTATCTTGTTGACACTTATCATTTTAAAAAAGCGACGTACAGCCTTGACCATTTCCGCAAATTAACACTGTTCAGAAAGTTTCACCAACATTGACACCACGCAAAAAAGCCAGCGAATCTGTCACTGGCTTTTTTGCATGAACTCACGCTCAACTTGACGCATTTACCAAACAAAATCTTCCATATCCTCAGCATTCAAAATCGTCACCTGTTTACCTGTACGCCGAATCAACTTTTCATTTGCCAAACGTTTCAAAGTACGGGAAACCGTTTCTGGCGTCGTTCCGAGGTAATCGGCTAATTGCGTCCACGCCATTGGGACGGTTACGGTGTCTTTTCCAGCCGCGGTGCGCAAGTCGAGCAGGTAATGGGTGAGGCGCACATTGATGGAATCGTTGCCAAGATAGCCCGCCTGCTTTTCCAATGCCTGCATTTTGCGGGTGTTTTCCGTGAGCAGCTGCAAACTGATCTGCGGTTGTTTCATGAGGAGTTGTTGAAAGTCTGCTGCGCTAATGGTGCAGACTGTGGCGGTCGTTAGCGCCTCGGTATAGACGTTCGGACTGGCGATGTTGAGTAAGCCAGCCTCGCCTTCATAATCACCGGGCCCATCAACACGCAACAATTGCTCCTTGCCATTGGTCGCCAACTGGTAGGTCTTGAGCTTACCCTGAGCGACCACCAATAAACGGGCGTCTGTATCCGGACTGATCAAAACCGTCCCTTTTTCAACTTGCCGTTCATGGGTTAAGGCGTCAATGGCTGCACGCGCCTTGTCATCGAGTTTTTTAAACAACGGCACAACTGCCGTACAACTATGCACCATTTTCCCCTCCTGAGCGTAAACCAGCCCGCTTAGAAACCGAGCCCTTACACTCCAGCTCCTGCGCCAATGAACGCGGTAATACAAACAACGTTTTTAATCACCAATCAATCATCTTCATCCTCGTCAAGCAGCTCTCGGCCGGCTGTCACCGCCCGACCAAGTCGCGTTTGCAGGCGAAGGATACTCTGTTCATGCCAGCGCTGCAATTGTAACATATCCGCCGCCAAGACGAGCTTATTCTCCTTATTGGCAAGCGGAATCGCGCGACTGACGAACAGCTGGCAAGTATCAAGATCATTCACAACCGCATCCAGCTTCATGTCGTTGGTCCAAAAACGCAACGCCGGATCTTCCTTCAACATGGTATATTCATTGAACTCTGCTGTTGTGGTCGGAAAATCTTCTCCTTGTGCTGCCAAGTCCTTCGCCAACACGGCAAAATGTTGCCGGGCTTGCTCTAGCAATTCAGTTAACAGCTGTCTGTCAGATTCGCTGCTCGAGCCATTCAGCGTCAAGCGAAATTGTTCCAGCTTGCGGGCCAAAACCTGTAAATTTGCCAAAACGTGCCCGCTCATCGCTCCGGCAGTCGGAACATGGTGATCATGATCGGCTTGCTTTGCCGCTGCTGCTTGACGAGCCTTGACTTGCTCGGCACTAACTGTCTGCATCCCTGTTGTGACACTCATTGCGCGACCTCCTAAGCTTCCTGACTACGAACATTAACAACGGTGTACCCTAAATCCGTGATTGTCTTCTTCAGGGCATCGGCACTCGTAACCGCTGGATCAATCTGCGCCTTAACTTTACTACTATTAAAAAGTGCCTTAACACTCTTAACGCCAGCTTGTTGGCCAACCGCCCCTTCAATCTTCTGCAAGCAACTCGGGCAGGTCAATCCGTCTAATTGATAAACTAATTTTGTCATTTTAAAAATCCTTTCTTGTTTATTTACCTTCATTATTCACAGTTTGCGGCTGATGTGCCTTGATCGCCGTCAAGTTTTGCCATTTTCTTGGCGTGTGCCGTAACCGCAAAGCATTCCCAATGACGAGGAGAATCGAGATCTCGTGAAACAGCATCCCACTCGCCATATCGACTAAGCCGACCAACAAACCACTCAGTAGCAGCGCCACTGTTCCGATCGCAATCACCAGATTTTGTTTGATGTTGTTATTCATCCGCTTGGCTAAATTGAAAAGAATGCCGAGATTAGTGAGCCGACTGCTGGTCAAAATGACATCCGCGGTATCGATCGCCACATCCATCCCGGAACCCATCGCGACACCAACGTCCGCCTGCGCCAACGCCGGGCCGTCATTGATCCCGTCACCGACAAACATCACTTTTTCACCACGGGCCTGTGCGGCTTTGATGGCGCTGACTTTATCGGCCGGAAGTAACCCGCCGTGTGTCTGACTCAGTGGTAAAGCCGTCATCATGTGTTCAACGGCTGCCTGCGAGTCGCCTGACAGAACGATCGTCTTTTTGCCACTTGCGGTTAAGTCCGCCAGCATCGTTGCGGTATCCGAACGCAGCTGATCCCGCAAGCCATACGCGGCAACCAGCTTGTCATCAATCGTGGCCAAAACCAGTGAAGCGCCGCCGTTAACAATCGCCTGTATTGCTTCCTGTTGTTCTGGTGTCTGCGGCTGTTTCAAAATCTTTTGATTGCCGACACTGACAGTATGCTCAGCTACTTGTGCCTGCACACCAACACCGCGAGTCACCTTGACGTCTTCAACTGTCTGAGTTGACTGCGGCTGAAGATAGGCCACCAACGCTTGCCCCAACGGATGCGCAGTTGCTGCTTCAACCGCCGCAACCATCTCCGCCACATTCGCCGTATCATCCGCCCAGTATTGCGCGGTTGCGACGCTGATTTTTCCTTGAGTCAAAGTGCCGGTTTTATCAAACATCACCGTGTCAATCTGATCCAACTTGGTCGCCACATCGCCGCCTTTGATCAAAATGCCATGCTTGGCACCAAAACCTAGTCCGACAACATTGCTGACGGGTGCCCCGATCACCAGCGCACCAGGGCAACCAAGCACGAGAATCGTGATGGCCAGGCGCACATCCTGGCTCACCAAACCGACTATCAGTGCAATCACCAATACCAGCGGCGTGTACCAACGTGCAAACTTCTGGATGAAGGTCGCGACCGGTGACTGAGCATCCTGGGCATCTTCAATCAAATCGATAATCTGTTGATAAACCGTATTGTAGCCGGTTTTCTCGACTTCAATATCAACGGTTCCATCGCTAACCTGCGTTCCGGAATACACGGTCGCGCCGGCCTGTTTTCTTTTCGCATCCGGCTCACCGGTAATCGCCGCTTCAACAATGTTCGCGTGCCCGCCGATCACTTTTCCGTCTGCTGGCACGGTTTCACCTGCCAACACGCGCACCTGATCGCCAACCGCTAACTGACCCACCGGAACGGTTGAGCCATCCACCCGGCGTGCTGTTTTAGGTGCCGCCGCAGCCAAACCCTGAATCGCCGATCGCGTCTTCGCCAAACTGCGCTGCTCCAGCCAGTCGCCAAAAAGAAACAGAAAACTGACCACGGCACTTTCGACCGGCTCGCCAATCAGCACCGCGCCCACCAGCGCAATCGTCACCAGCAGCTCAATGCTAATCTGCTTATACCGCAACGCTTCCCAGGCATTCACCGCAATCGGCAGCCCAGCTACCAAACTCGCCAGCACCAACAACCACGCCTGACTGAAAACCAGCCCCAGCGCCGTCAGCACCCCGCCACCAATCATCGCTTCTTGTTTATGTGTCTGAATAAAATGCATCTTCTTTTCCCCCTTGAACGTGAACCTTAGTGTCGAGTTCAGTGTACCGAGGCATTCAAAAAGCCGCCTTGACCGTGATCAATTTTCGGTGAAAGGCGGCGGGTTTTTTTATGCATTTAAAAAAACCGCCTCACCATCATTAAGTTTTTGGCAAAGCGGTCAGCATCTGTTCTGGTTTTCAAATCATCTATTGATCTATCAGGCCCTATAAATAGCTTAGCTCACTTACGCAACGTCTTTCTCCTTCTCAACAAGGAAACAATGGCGAATGTCATAACGAAGAAAAAAATGAGCACTAGTAGTTTGAATAGAGTCGAACTTTCACGTGTTGATAAAGCTGCTACTAAAATTATTAGCATCGCAGCCACCGTGGTTCTGGTAACTTTTTTCAAGTGTTCAAACACCTCGCATTCTTTTAGTTGGAGTTTCCGTGACTAAAGCAAAATTGGCAATCGTTGTCTTCGTCATATGTACTGTCATCCAATAATGGGGTTAAGGTATTCAGAACTAGTTTCAGCATCTATCCCCAACCCCATTGCCTGAGGGATATAAGTTAACCCATTGTCAGTGTGAATTCCCCCGCTAAACGGTGTGTTGTCAACATAATCAAGCCCGTCAAGATCGATAAAATGAACATTCGAGAGACCGGCACTCAAACAAGCAGCCATGCTTAAGGAAATGTTCACTTCGGACGTGCAGCCAAAAAGACATCCGATCCCTTTTTCCTTTGCAAAGTTAGCAATGCGTATTGCTTCAATAGGACCGCCGCATTTAATAAGTTTTATGTTAATGAGGTCGGCACATCTCTCGGCAATGACCTTTTTCGCATCGTCCAACCCAAACACGGACTCATCAGCAACAATCGGGATACGGCTGAAGCGGGTGATTTCTTTCATACCATCTAGGTCGTCGACTTTAACTGGCTGTTCAATAAAATCAACTTTAATGCCAGAGTCTTGTAGCTTGCCAATATTGCTAATTGCTTCTTGGCGCGACCAGGCCTGATTGGGATCAATTCGAATCGATATGTCATCGCTTAATAAATCGGCAACACTCAAGACCCGATTTAACTCGTCCGTCCCACTTTTGACTTTGTACTTGATACATTTATACCCGGCTTGAATCGTGGCAGACGTTGCGTTTCTTGTGCTAATTTCATCCATAATACTGATCGTTGTATCGTTATGAAGCGGCCGCGTCGCCTCATCAATGTTCAAATAACTGTTGATAGATTCGCCGTTAGATCGCGCAATGGCATCGACAAGCGCCATTTCAATACCATACTTTGCCGAGTGGTAGTGCTCTGCATTGACGATCGAGGTCAAGGCAGAATCCGCATCCATTCCTTTGATCGTTGAAATGGCCTTTTCCGAATAATCGATCATATCCGTTATGGACTCGCCCGTCAGCTTATAATTCTCTGCAGATTCGCCATAACCGTTCGATCCATCTTCAAGAACGACTTGATAGATGAGGCTATCTAAGTTGGTAGAGGACCGAATATTAGTAATAAACGGCTTTGATAGTGGCATGACCAACTTGAACATTTTAACGCTTTGTATCTTCACCATGACGACATCTCCCGCTTCTGTATTGAACCGAATTTCGTGAAACCTTACACTTTCATTCTCTGCTTATCTTAAACTCCATTTACATATGCCGAATGTCTAATATAACTATAAAAACTTGCTCTTATCATAGACTTGTACTCTAAAATAAACAACAATATCATCATGGTGCGGTATTGAGTTAAAGCGATACTTGCCAAACGCAAAGACAAACATGGCTATTGAAAAAAAGGTTAAATAACGTTTGAATCCATGACGCTCCAACGGTTAATACGAAACGAATCATGAACTAATGGCACAAAAAAAGAAATAAGAGTCTTCCCAAAAATAAAACAAATCCAGCAAAATCCGATCAAGATTTGGATTTTGCTGGATTTGTAATAAGACACTGCTAAAAAGTGTTTACTTTTTCAGCATCCTCAATTTCCGCACATCTTAATTGGGTACAAAAGGGTAATCTTTTACGGTAAATACTACTTCAATGCTCTGTAAATTAAATACACTGATATCAAAGTGATCAGCTGAGCTCCAAGTAGAATAGTATTTGACAAAGCTTGTGAAAAGCTTTGTCCAACAAAAACCATGATAAGATCCAGAGAAACACCAATTACTAATAGTAGTAATCCTGTTATCAAGAAGTTTCCAGTTGTTTTTTTCATATTTAACTCTCCTTTATGATTTAAACTTTGCAGCACCTGAAAAGTCATTCTTACATTTCTAATTGAGTCAATTTAAAGACAGCAATATTGAAATCAGTGCATCTGCATATATAGGAATTCCAAAGACAAACGCCTGAGCTAAGGACTTCACTTTTTTGTAGAAAAGGATGCTTGTAAAAATTGTTGAAAATAAAACAATTATGGAGAATAAGATTTGATTGTTAATGCTGAGATAACAAAACAGGAGAATATTAACGGCTATCGCGCAGTCTCTTGGCAAAATATAGCAAAAGAAGTCTGGCTTTCCGGAAAAGAACATACGGATCAGCAAACGACCTATGGCATATTGTAATAGAAGCAAGGCAAATGCAAATATTACGGATAGAACAGTAGACAGAACAAAAATATCAACACCACGATTTAGCAGTGGTTGTATACCTATTAAAGCAGCTCTGGCACTTCCCTTCGTTAAAACGAAATATATAAAAAACGTCTCCAGGAAGAGAAAAGCCAGTGTCAAAAGCAAATTCACCTTTTTAGAATCATTCATAAACAAGCCCCTTTTCTTTAATGCTTATAACTGTAGAGGATTTAGTTAACGTGCGTGAAACTTCGCCGTGTGATACGTAAATAACAATGGTGCCCTTCGAAATAGCTAGATGATCAAGCCTTTTGCAAATTATAGCTCGACTTGTTGTATCAACAGTCGACAGCGTCTCATCCAACAATATGATATCCCACTCTGACACTAGAACAAGCGAAAGACCTAGCTTCATTCTTTGACCAGTCGAAAGGACACTATAAGGATCTGAAAATGAGTTTCCTAGGAAATTATGCAAAATTTCTTCTTGGCCCCCTGATAATTTCAATTTGAAAGTTTTAAAAAGGATCGCTAAGTTTTCTGACACTGTGTACGGGAAAAGACCGATCGGATGATTTGTTAGGTAAAGCATTTTTTGTCTGTTAACCTTAATCTTTCCAGTTATATTACGATCCATTCCCGCGACTATATCAAGAAGCGTACTCTTGCCTTGGCCATTTTTTCCTTTTAGCCAATAAATGCCTGGAGAAAAGCTGAAGTTCAGGTTTTCGAAAAGAATCCTTCTTCCAAACTTTTTTGTTAATCCTTCTATTTGTATTAAGCTCATCCCAAATACCCCTCAATCAATGCACCTAATATTACCAATATGAAAGAACAGACGTAGATCCATTTCAACCGTCTAATAGATATAAAGGTTTTTTTGGAACTCTTATTTTTTATAAAGATAATAAACTGATAGAATGACAGGAAATGATAGAGTAAGATATTTGGCAGCTCTATTAATGAGTGTGGCATTAATCTCGAAAATGCATCACCACCTAGAATACGGAATCCTATCGTGATTTGAAATGAGTTAATCGCTGTGTCGACAGCCAACATAATAGGAGACAATATATATAAAACAAGATATTTCAAATAGTCTCTAACATTAGCAAATAAAATGGTTTTGAACATTTCTGCTCCAAAAGGTGGCTTTTTGGCCGCAAAGTAATCTGCATTAACACCAAATACCACTAACGCACCAATCAAAATGGAAGCAAGCGTCAATGATGCATATACACCAGCTGCTCTCTTTCTGTGTTTATAGGTAAACTCCAACCACAATTCCCCCCGTAATCACTAGTATATAAGACACTAAGATGACAAATTTAGTTTTGATATTACTAGTACTGATGAGCAGCTCCGATTTTCTAAAGTAAAGTATCCCTACTAAAAAAGTACACGGAATATAAATTACAGCAGATAGATACACGACGTTCATTTTAAATAAGGCTTGAAAAATAGCAGATAAGGCCACATTCATACATAATATGACGCAACACATGTATATTGTGCTGCACTTAAATCTAGCAAAAAACGGATTATCGCTATCGGCTAAAATCGTTTTGATACGGGACTTATCTAACTCAACTTCATTTGTCTTATTTCCAATCATAGTTTCAAGAAAAGTTATAAACATGATAGTCATGACAGATCCCGGCGTGACATAGCGCACTAATTCAGAACCATTAATGAAAAAAACTAAAACAAGATCAAGAATACATGCCAAAACTACAAAGACCTTATACTCCGCAAGCCTTTTAATTAAGATTTTCCATTGATCCCCCGAATTCAATTGTTCCTGCATGCTTGTTCTTTGAAATCCTTGAAACTTCAAAGTGCGAAGCGTCACCACCGCATGGATAATCAGCGAATAAAGCACGACTAAGATAACTATGAGAGTGATCGTCCCTGAACCTCTAACCAATACTTCACCGGTAATTAACAAAATCGGGAAAATTATAGACAGAATATTGAACAAATTAGAAGCCATATTCGTCAGTACAAAACCAAAGTTCATCACTAACATGTATGCAATGAGCAGGATCAGGAGCGAAGCAGAAACTATTTTAAAAATCGCCAGAACGGTAGCTAAAGACAGGGACACTGATATTTGTAGCCCAAATGATTTCAAAAAAATGAATAAAGCGTACCTCATGAGGAGTGTACGCTTTACCCAAAATGCTTTTGGCTCTTGTCCGGAATTAAAGATTGTGCCAACCTTATCGATATTAATAGCATTTAACGTTGACAGTAGAACAAGAGATTCGCGGCCATCCAGCATACCAAACTTTAAGTTGATTTTTAATACGATATATATCCCAGTGCAAATGGAACACGCGTAAAAGAAAATCTTCCCTTTGCTCATGTTGGCCCCTCCTCTCATCTCTACCAGTCAACTAGAATGCGATAGCCTTAGCTTTAGCCTTTTTCTTGATAACATACATGATTGATGCGGCAGCGGCTGAACCTATAGTACCTACTCCCGTAACTGCTGCAATCACAGAAAGTGCCATTGCGATGTTCCCATAGGTGTTGAAAATGTTGTACACTGTTGCAGCTGCATTGGTGCTTAACCCAAGCATGCCGGCAATGTTTGGCAAAGATGCGAGGGCTGTTAGCAGAAGTGTAGCGGTTCCGAAAAATACAACGGTCTTTAACGAAGTTCCTACCTTTGTGATCTTTTGCATAATTGTCCTCCTATGATGTCGTCTTGCCTTTAACCATTTAAATGTTTTGCAGCACCTGTCAAATAGTTTAGCAAGTATTGTCAAAAAACCATTGGTTGGCACATCTTAAAACCAGACATTGTGCACAATACCCTTGTGCAAAAGCATTATCTCATCATTTTTAAGTAAAGTAAAGCGTTTTCTCAAGACTTTTTGTTATAATTTTCTTTTTTAAATAAAAAGTGTCACATTAATGATCAGTAATGAACTTTGCACGATGCAAATTAACGTTATTAAAAATATATGTAATAAATACATTTTTAAAACAATTGCTTCTCTTTCTAGCGTTATAATATCATCCCAGTATGCAAACATCGGTGATTTTCGAATCTTTATTAAGTTATTTAAAGTGCAAATTGAACAGTAAAACACAACCATCAAGTTGACTAGTGCCAACCATAAAGACAATCTCTCTCCGAACATTACCTCACCAACGGCCTTCTCATATACCTGCCCAGTTTAAATATCAGCTCCCACCAACCGCAAAATTCCCGCCCCACAACGGGTCTTCGATTAAAATACAATTAACTTCATGTGTTATTATGGAATCATCAAATAAAGGAGGACGCGTCATGCCAGAAGAACAACCAATGGTCCAGTTCAAGGACGTTGAAAAAGTTTATCGAGGCGGGAATGTCGCGGTCGAACATATCAACCTTGAGATTCATAAGGGTGAGTTTGTTTGTCTTATCGGGACGTCGGGTTCCGGGAAGACAACCACGATGCGCATGATTAACCGCATGCTGGAACCCAGCGGCGGCCAAATCTTGTTTAACGGCAAGGACATTCACAAAATCGATGCCGTCAAATTGCGGCGTCAAATCGGCTATGTTATCCAGAACATCGGCCTCATGCCGCATATGACCATTTATGAAAACATCACCATTGTCCCGAAGCTATTGAAGTGGCCGGAAGAAAAACGCCGCGAAAAGGCTAAGGAGCTGGTGGATCTTGTTGAATTGCCGGAGGATTATCTGGATCGTTATCCATCCGAACTTTCCGGTGGCCAACAACAGCGAATCGGCGTTATCCGGGCGCTGGCTGCGAATCAGGATCTGATTTTAATGGATGAACCTTATGGCGCTTTGGATCCGATTACCCGTGAGGCTTTGCAGGAACTGATTAAGAATCTGCAGGAGAAGCTTGGTAAGACCGTGGTTTTTGTCACGCATGATATGGATGAAGCGCTTAAGCTCGCAACTAAAATTGTGGTGATGGATCACGGGCATATCATTCAAAATGCGACACCAACCGAACTGCTGACGCATCCGGCGAACAAGTTCGTTGAGAACCTGGTCGGCCAGGATCGGTTGGTTCAGGCGCGCGCTGATGTCACGACCGTTGAGCAGATCATGCTGAAGAATCCTGCAGCGATCACGCCAGGCAAGTCACTAGCTGAAGCGATTTCCCTGATGCGTAAACGTCGCGTTGATACGCTGTTGGTGACGGATGATGAAAACCACCTCAAAGGCTTCATTGATTTGGAATCGCTGGAAACTCGGTATCAAAGTGCTACCAGCGTCGGGGACATTACCAAGTCGAGTATCTTCTATGTGAATAAGAATGCTCTCCTACGCGATACCGCTGATCGCATTTTAAAGCGCGGTTTCAAGTATGTGCCGGTGGTTGATAACGATCAGAAATTGGTCGGCATTGTCACCCGTGCTTCATTAGTTGATGTCGTTTACGACACCATCTGGGGCGAAAATGAAGACGATCAAGCTAGCGATAGTGCTAAAGAGCCGGCAACGCCTTCCGACCAGGAAACGGCAACCGATTCAGCAGCGGCAGATGACCGAGACGCACCTAAGGAGGTGTGACCCATGTTTGCTTTTTTAAACGCACATGGCAGTGAACTGATCACCAAAACCTGGGAACAGCTTTACATCTCGGCAATCGCGTTAGGTCTCGGGGTGGTCGTCGCCGTTCCGCTAGGTATTTTGTTGACGCGTTTTCCTAAGACCGCCAAAATCGTAATCGGTATTGCCAGCATGCTGCAGACAGTGCCGTCATTGGCGTTGCTGGCCTTGATGATTCCTTTATTCGGGATCGGGAAAGTGCCTGCCATCGTCGCACTGTTCATTTACTCGTTGTTACCGATTCTGCGGAATACGTATATCGGTATGGAAGATGTCGATCCGGTGTTAATAGACGCGGCTAAAGGTATGGGCATGACGGCGATGCAATCGATTCGGCAAGTCGAAGTGCCTTTGGCGATGCCGGTGATCATGGCAGGCATTCGCTTATCCGCCATTTATGTCATTGCCTGGGCAACCCTAGCTTCATACATCGGGGCTGGTGGCCTCGGGGATCTGATCTTCAACGGTTTAAATCTCTTCCAGCCGGATCTGATTATCGGCGGCACGATTCCTGTTACCATTTTGGCACTGGTCGTTGACTGGTTGCTCGGGCGGTTGGAATACCACCTGACACCTGTCAGCGAACGCGCTTAGGAGGTGGCAAGATGAAACAACTTAAAAAATTATTCCTGTCACTTTTGCTGATTCCGGTTCTCTTGTTGAGCGGCTGCGGCTTCCCTGGCTTAGGCGGCTCCGGTAACGACGGGACGGTCCGGATCGCCTCGCAAACCAGTACCGAGTCGCAGATTATGGCCAATATCATTGCCGAACTGATCAATCACGAGCTAGGTTACAAAACTACACTGGTCAACAACTTGGGCTCTGGGACGGTGGTGCATCAGGCCATGATCCGTAACGATGCCGACATTAGTGCGACCCGCTACACCGGCACTGATATCACCGGCACGTTAGGTATGAACCCAGTCAAGAACTCAGTCAAAGCCACCGCTATCGTCAAGCGCGAGTTCAAAAAGCGCTACGATCAGACCTGGTATCCATCTTATGGCTTTTCCGACACCTATGCCTTTATGGTGACGCAAAAAGAAGCCAAAAAGGATAACCTGACGACTATTTCCGATTTAAAGAAAGTCGCACCGCAATACAATGCCGGCGTTGACTCCAGCTGGATGAACCGGAAAGGCGATGGCTATAGCGATTTTACTAAAGCATATGGCTTTGACTTTAAGCGGGTTTATCCGATGCAGATTGGTCTGGTTTACGATGCCGTTGAAGCAAACCGAATGCAGACAGTTCTTGGCTATTCCACTGATGGACGGATTCGCAGTTACAATCTGAAAGTACTGAAGGACGACAAAAACTTCTTCCCGCCTTATCAGTGCTCATTGGTCGTTAATAATAGCCTTTTGAAGAAATACCCTAAACTAAAACCGTTACTGCATCGCTTAGACGGTAAGATCAACCTGAAAACCATGCAGGAACTCAACTATCAAGTCGACGACCAGTTACTTGAACCAAATGTGGTCGCGCAAAAGTTTCTTGCCAAACACAATTATTTCAAAGGAAGTGACGACTAATGGCTAACATGGATACTTGGCAGCAATTCTGGTATTACCTTGCCAACAACGGTTCCTACGTGCTGAGTCAGTTCGCCCGCCATTTTCTGATTTCGATCTATGGGGTGCTCATCGCAGCGGTGATCGGCATTCCGGTTGGGCTGGCAATTGCGCGCCATCGCACCTTGAGTAACACAGTCATCGGCATCGCCAACGTCATTCAGACCATCCCCAGCCTAGCGATGCTTTCGATCATCATGCTGGGACTCGGACTTGGCGTGAACACCGTCATTGTCACGGTCTTCTTATACTCGCTGCTGCCAATCATCAAGAACACTTACACCGGCATGCAAAATGTCGATAAGAACCTGATGGACGCGGCTAAAGGCATGGGCATGACCCGCTGGCAGTCACTGTATATGGTCGAAATCCCCTTAAGCATGTCGGTCATCATGGCCGGGATTCGTAATGCTTTGGTCGTCGCCATCGGGATCACCGCAATCGGCGCTTTCGTCGGAGCTGGCGGCCTGGGCGACATCATCATCCGCGGCACCAACGCCACCAACGGCGGAGCCATCATCCTCGCCGGTGCGTTGCCAACAGCGCTAATGGCCATCATCTCCGACCTCGTCCTCGGCTTCTTGGAACGCCGGCTCGAACCAAAGGGAAAGGCTGCTTCATAAAAGTAGGTCTAACACCATTGCTCTTCATTTAGCAAAACTCAATACAATTCATGGTGGCTGGGTTATAACTCAATGTCACTATAGATAGACGGACACAATTCGACGTTTCGATTGTGCCCGTCTTTTGTTTCGTCATGAATAATTTGTCAAAAGTTGTGCGATCTTAGTGCCAAGGCGAAGCAATCGGAGGCGGGAACGGGCTCAGTGGTGAGATTGTACTAGCCGGGCGATTTTCCCGGCGTAGTACAAGGCCGAGCTTAGAGACTCTGCCGGGTTTGCAGAGGCTCTAAGTCGTGCCCACCCCTCTAGCTTCGCGGTCGCCAGCCCTTGTCCCCGCCGGAGATTGCGTAGTTTGGCACGGCCCAGAACTCATTGCCCAAATTCACAATGTTCAGAACAGCACTAATGTTATTTATAAAAATCCCGCGTCCACACTCGTTTTCAACACAAAATCAACGTTATTATAAGATTGCTTAATTAAGGCGATTCCACTTGCTGATATAAAATACCTTTAGTTATTTTTATAAAATATTGTACTTATTAGAAGTTATGTTATACTCAAAATCGGAGGTGAATAATATGAAGAAACCACTTATCGGCATTTCAGCAGGCGTCCTTGTCGACCAAGGAGGCATGTTCCCCGGCTACAAACGTGATTATGTGAACGAGGACTACATCACCGCAGTTTCCGAAAATGACGGGATTCCAGTCATTTTACCGTTACTCGATGATCCTGCTGACATTGACCGACAAGTCGCGGCCTTGGATGGGCTGATCTTATCCGGCGGCCATGATGTTGACCCGAGCAGCTACAATCATGATCCCCTGGACAAGTTAGGTGACACGTCACTAAGACGGGATGCGTTTGATTTAAATCTGATTCGGTCAGCGAAACAACGCCAGCTGCCGATTTTAGGGATTTGTCGTGGCACCCAGATTCTAAACGTTTATCACGGCGGCACGCTCTATCAGGATCTCAGTTATCGCGATGCGCCGACGATCAGGCACTGGCAGGCAACGAATTCGGCACAGGTCACGCATGCAGTGCGCATCGACCAGCACAGCCGCCTATTTACGATTTTAAAGCAGGCAACAGTACGGGTGAACTCGTTTCATCATCAGATCATGGCAACGATTGGCGAAGGATTTCACGTTGTCGCGACCGCTTCGGACAATGTGCCGGAAGCAATCGAAGCAGATGGCGACCACATCATGATGGGCGTGCAGTGGCATCCGGAAATGCTCACGCACAGCCAACCGCTCATGAACGCCCTATTCAGCCACTTCATTCAACAAACGCAAGCTACCGCGGCAAGTAGCTCGAGCCTATGAAAAAGAAAATCGGTTTCTGGTCAATCGTTTTATTGGCCATCAATTCCATTATTGGCTCCGGTATTTTTCTTTCACCAGGTGCCGTGGTGCAGTCTTCTGGCTCCAAAGCGTTAATTCTGTACGGTATCGCGGCTTTCTTTGCGGCGATTCTGGCCGTGACCTTTGCCGCAGCAGCCAAGTATGTCGCACACAGCGGCGCGGCTTATATTTATGCCAAGGCAGCGTTCGGCGAACACGTCGGCTTCTACGTCGGCATCACGCGCTACATTGCCACCTGCATTGCCTGGGGCGTCATGGCCACCGCGGTTGTCAAAACCGTCTTACGCATTTTCGGTTTTGACCAAAACGACTTGATGCTGGTCACCATCAGCCTGATCTTACTGATGTTGTCACTGCTTGTGATTAACTGTTTTGGGCCAAAATTCTTCGAGCTTGTCAACAATCTGTCAACGATCGGTAAGTTAGCCGCCTTGCTGGTTTTCATCATTTTCGGCATCGGCGTTATTGCCACCACCGGCGTGAATCATTTTGCCCAGATTGACCGGTTGACCAGCGCGGGCACCAACGCAACCCTGAGCACCCTGGTCATGGGGGTTATCGCCGCGTTTTATGCTTTCACTGGTTTTGAAAGCGTTGCCAGTGGGGCGGATGATATGGATAAGCCGGAAAAGAATCTGCCGATTGCCATCCCCCTAGCAATTTCGGTGATTGCAGTCGTCTATATCGGCGTTGTCTGGATTGCCATGATGGTGAATCCACAGGCGATGATGGCGACCAAGGAAGTCGTGGCCTTAGTGGCGGTTTTCAATAATCCGCTGATTCAAAATATTGTGTTATATGGGGCACTGATTTCAATGTTAGGCATCAACGTTGCGGCTTCTTTTCACAGTCCGCGGGTGTTGGAAGCCATTGCCAAACAAGGGCAACTGCCTAGCTGGTTAGCCGGGCGGACAGCGAAAAACTTCCCGTTGCCGGCGTTTCTTTTGACGATTGCTTTGGCGGTGCTGCTACCGATGGCTTTCCGTTATGACATGACGAGTATCATCATTCTCAGCTCCATCTCCCGGTTCGTTCAGTTTCTGATTATTCCGCTGTGCGTCATGAAATTCTTCCGTGGCCGCGGTGATCGCCGACTCATCAATCCGGCGCGCCCAAATGTGCTCACTGATATGGTTTGCCCAGCGGTGTCGCTGATCCTGACCGTTTTATTGCTTATTAAATTCGACTGGATCGGTCAATTTACCATTCTCGATGCCAATAACCAGCATGCCCCGAATTATTTTGCGATTGTCGCCATGATCCTCGGCTACATCGTGATTCTGTTTGGGATGATGCTCTTCAACTATCAAACTAAGAAAAAGAGGTATGAATATGATTAAGCGTTTGACCAGCACCCACATCCCCGCTCCCCTTGGCAGTTACGCCGCCGCGACCCAGATCGGTTCGGTCCTTTTCACCTCTGGCCAACTGCCACTCAGTCCGGAATCCAAGGCCGTTCCGGAAGGCATCATTGCCCAAACCAAGCAAGTGATGACCAATTTGAATCACGTACTGGTTGATAACGGAACGTCTTTTGATCATGTGGCCAAAACCACCGTCTACATCAACGATCTCAAGTTACTGGCGAGTTTTGATCAGGTTTATCGGACTTACTTCCATGATGGCTACCCAGCGCGCACCGCGGTTTTGGTTAGCGAATTACCGGCGCAGGCATTACTGGAAGTCGACATGGTGGCGGAAGTCCCGGAGGATTAAAAAGTGGGTATCAATACGGATCTTTTACATGGCTACCCGGTCATCGACAGCCATACCGGTGCGTCTTCGATTCCTAAGTACCAAGCATCCACGTTCAACAGCCCGGCCTTGGGAACCAGCCGCGACTACATGTACACACGGTTTGGCAATCCGACCATTGATGCCTTGCAGGAAGGCTTAGCCAAAATGACCGGGGCACAATTCAGCTTTGTCTTCAGCTCGGGTATGGCCGCCATTGCCAACACCATCATGTTGCTCAACGCCGGCGATCAGATTATTTTCCCGGTCGAAGTTTACGGCGGTACCGGCGCGTTTGCGACCAAAATCCTGCCTAAGTATGGCATTGATGTCGTGTTTACAGCTTACGATCAACTTGCTAATATTGAACAGGCACTGACGCCCAAAACCAAAATGATTTACGTGGAAACGCCGTCGAACCCGCTGTTGAAAGTCACTGACATTCAGCCCATCGTGACGCTGGCAAAAGCGCATGGTATCCTGACAGTGGCCGACAACACGTTCATGACGCCACTTTACCAGAAGCCATTGGCGCTGGGATGCGATGTCGTCATCGAAAGTCTGACCAAGTTCATCAACGGTCACAGTGACGTGGTCGCCGGCGCCGTTTTGACAACGATCAGGCTATTGCCGAAGAACTGTCGCTGTTTCAAAAAGAGTTCGGCAGCATTCTCGGCGTTGAAGACGCATGGCTAGTGTTGCGCGGTATGAAAACCATGGGCTTACGCATGCAGCAATCAACGCAAAATGCCCAAAGTATCGCGACATTTTTACAGAAGCATCCCAAGATCAAGCAAGTTTACTTCCCAGGCCTGCCGGAGCATCCCGGTCATGCCGTCCACATGCGGCAAACAGAAAACGGCGGCGCGGTGCTGTCATTTGAAATTGCCGGCGCCGACAAAGCACGGTTGAACACGTTCATCGAAGCGCTACAATTGCCGATTTTTGCTGTCAGTCTGGGCGGGGTGGAATCCATTTTGTCCCACCCGGCCACCATGTCACACGCCTGTTTAACCGCCGAAGAACGCGCTGCTCAAGGCGTGACCGACAGCTTGCTGCGGCTATCTTGCGGCATTGAAGATACTGAAGACTTAATCGCTGACTTGACCCAGGCATTAGCCAAAATCTAACCCCGACGAATCCTGGGACTGCTGCGGTTATCAAGAAAGGAAGGATTTCGATCACCCCCGATTCTTACCGTCCATTTTTAAAATTTCTTGCGCATGTGCTCGGTCCCACGACAGAAATCGTGATGCACGCCATTAATCCCGCGACCGATGGCTATGATTCCTCGATTGTTTTCTTGGCAAATAGCATTTCCGGCCGCACCATGGATTCACCGGCGACCGACTTCATCGCAAAAGTCTTACACGATAAACTGTATCAGCAGCAGGATTACGTCGTGCACTATCAAAGCACGTTGATGAATGGCAAAAAAGTCAACTCTGCCAGCTTTTTCATCAAGAACCCAGCCGGCGAACTGATCGGTATGATCTGCATCAACACCGACGTCAGCCGCTTCCAACAACTGGCGACGCTTGAGAAATTAAGCGAAGAACTCCTTCAGGCCTTCCAACCGGAACTAGCCCCTGCCGCGGACCTGCTTGAATCGACTCCCCCAACGGAAAACCTGTTCATTCAACCAGAAGGCGCCATTCGGCAAGTCGTCATCGAACAAACGGGTACCCCCAACCCGCCAATCGCCGACCTGACCCGCAAGGAAAAAATCGCTATCGTGCGCCGCCTTTACGAACAACACTTCTTCGAACTCAAAGACGCCGTCGCCAAAACCGCGGACTACCTCAACATGTCCACCGTCAGCATCTATAAGTATTTGCAAATCATCAAACAGGCTGATAAAAGCACGTCGTATGAGTGATGAGTTTGGATTAGTTAGCGGCTGAGTGATGATTAAAAAAGAATGCGCGACCGAATTTTCACCAGTAGAAAATTCGGTCGCGTTTTTCTGTATCGGAAATTAGTTAGTCGGCTTAAATTAAAAATGTCAGTGCCAAGGCGGAGCAATCGTAGGCCAGATGGGGCTCAGTGGTGAAATTATTGTAGGTGGGGCGCTCTTTGCCCCACCTACAATAAGGTCGAGCTTTGAGACTCAGCCGGGCTTGCTGAGGCTCAAAGTCGTGCCCACCACGTTCCAGCCCCAGCTGGCCGGAGATTGCGCAGTTTGGCACGGCAAGGAACATCTAAGGTAACTATACTTATAGCAATTCACAAGTTCGCTCATATTGTCATTTATTTTATTTTTGCCGCAGATATATCAGTTTACAAAAGATAAACACGAACATTAAACCGTATTTTAATCTAATCGTCCTTTATTTACCCAAACAATTGCGCTAAACTGGGTCTATTCATTTCACAAGGAGGACCCCATGACTTACCCTAACTTACGCGCACGTATTAAAGTCGAATGGAAAAGTTATCTTGTCGCTGCTTTATTCACCGCGATCGCTGAATACATCGGAACTGTGAAACTTAAAGTCGGTCCGGGGATGATCATTTTATTTCCGGTTTTCTACGCCATTATTCTCGGCATGTTAAGTGGTCCGCAAGTGATGCACTGGTTTGACAACAAACACGTCAAAGCCGCATCAAAACTGGTGATCGTTGGCATCTGCCCGTTTGTGGTTAATCTTGGCATTACGGCTGGTGCGAATATGGACATGATTCTGCACGCCGGCCCCGCCTTGTTGGTGCATGGTTTCGGTAATCTGCTTGGCATTTTCTTCGGCCTTCCTTTGGCCATGTTGCTCGGCTTGCGGCGCGAGTCCATCGGCGCCACGAGTTCGCTTAACCGCGAGTATCACCTCGCCTTAATCAATTCTGCTTATGGTTCGGATTCTGACGAAGCCAGCGGCAGTATGGCGATTTACATCGTCGGTGGCATTCTCGGCACGATTTATTTTGGCATTATGGCCACGGTGCTCGGCATGACCGGCTGGTTTGATCCCAAGGCGCTAGGCATGTCCACTGGCGTCGGTGCCGGCATCTTTATGGCCTCGGCCAGCGCCAGCCTCGCCCAGCTGTTCCCCCACGATGCCAACACCATCACCGCCATGGCGTCAGCCGCCAATACCATCGCCGGCATCACCGGTATTTACATCACCATGTTCCTGGCGATTCCGCTGACAGATAAGCTTTACACGATTTTAGATAAAATGTTCGCCGGCCGCCGTGCCAAGACGCCTGCTGCAGTGAAAGGACGGATTAAGTAATGCGATTACGTGAATGGTTGTTTCTCCTCAGTGTCTGCGGCGTCGGCACCTTGCTAGCTAACTGGATCGGTTCCGGCGTCAGCATCGTCAAAAGTCTCCCGGGCGTGGTCATTCTCATCGCCATCACCCTTGTCGCTGTTGTCTTAGCCAAAATCATGCCGTTCAAGTTGCCCATCATCGCCTATTGTTCGGTTTTAGGGCTACTGGCAGCCGCGCCGTTTTCACCAATCGCCGCGGTGGTTATCAGTTCAACCAAAGTGATCGCCTTCGCCGCACCCTTCACCGTGGTCGGCTCGTTTGCGGGGATTGCGATTTCCGATAAACTAGGCACTTTCATTCATCAAGGCTGGAAGTACATCATCGTCGGAGTTGCCGTGATGACCGGGACGTTTGTCGGCTCGCTTTTGTGGGACACCCTTACGCTGAAACTGACAGGGGTGATTTAATTGACCAGCACATTGATTCAGGACACGTTGACCATGACCGCGCCTGGTATGATCAAGCCGCATCAGGATATTTTCATCAAAGACGGTAAAATTGCGCAGGTAGGCGACCACAGTAGTTTTCCAGCCGAAGCTGATGATGTCATTGACGGTACCCATCGTTTATTCATGCCCGGTTTGATCGACAGTCATTTACATACCGGTCAGCAATTACTCCGCGGCCGCGTGCTGGACACCAAAGGCATTATCTGGAAAAAGATTATGCTGCCGTTTGAGGCTGATACGACGGCCGAGACCATGACGCTTAACGCGCAACTGGCGGCACTGGAAATGATCACCAGTGGCACGACCGGATTTGTGGACGCTGGCGGTTATCACATGGCCGCCGCCGGAACTGTTTATGCACAAAGCGGGTTGCGCGGTGCCCTTGCCTATTCAACCATGGACGATCCGACGCTGCCGGCTTCGATTAACATGGATGCCAAAACCGCCATTGCCCACACCGATGCGCTTTACGATCAATTCCACGGCCGCCATCATTTACAGGTTTATTATTCTCTGCGCGCGTTGAATAATTGTTCCGATGAACTCGTGGATCTGGCCGCTCAACGCGCCGCTGATCGTCACACTTTTCTTGAAGCTCATATGAACGAATATCCCCAAGAAGTAGCCGGCATCCTTGACCGTTGCGGTGAACGGCCTTATGTTTACCTTGCCAAACGCGGTGCCTTGAGCGATCATTTTCTAGGTGCGCATAGCCTTTTTCTAGACGACACCGAAAAGGCCTTGATCGAAAAGCATCACGTTAAGATCAACCACAGCCCGTTCAGCAACTCTGGCAAAGGGGTGCCGCCAACGCCTGAACTGTTGAAGGCTGGCGTCTCTATTGGTCTGGGATCCGATGGCGCGGCGCATGGCGGCTTGAGTCTGTGGCAGGAAATGAAAATTTTCCGGGCGATCATGACCTTGCATTATGGCGTGCCACAACACATCGCCAATATCATGCCGGCAACCACCATTATGTCGCTGGTATTAGACGGTGGCGCGGCTGCTTTGAATATGTCCGGGCAGCTGGGGCGCATCGCTCCGGGGTATCAGGCAGACATCATCGGTCTGGACATCGACAGTCCGCACTTATGGCCAACCGGTAATTGGAACAACACGTTATTAGAAAGCGTCAATGCCAATGATGTGGCTGATTCCATGGTGGCCGGTAAGTGGCTGATGCGAAAACGAAAAGTGTTAACATTAGATGTAGAAAGGATCAAAGCCGTGTGTGCACGGCGCTACCCAACACTATGGCAATCATCATCATCGCAATTGGCAACATCATAATCGGCGGCCTCGTCGGCATGACCGGCGTGGCTGGTTTTTTACTTCCAATCTTATACACGGCAGGACTCGGCTACAGCACCACGGAGGGTCTGGCGTTTAGTTTTCTGGCGTTCATTATCTCCGGCTGGCTCGGATCACGCCATTATCAACGGCAGGGATTGATGGATCGGCGCATCGCCTATCTGCTCAGCGGCGGTAGTTTTGTCGGCGCTATTCTTGGTGTCCGGCTAAACCTTTTACTGCCGACCAGCTGGGTTCAGCTATTACTCTACCTGGTCGTTTTGCTATCCGGCATCGCCATTCTGATTCAACAACGCTATCCGCCAAAACCCGGTGTCGATCACCTAAATCACCCGATTTTACTTGTCATTTTAGGCATCGTCACCGGCTTAATCTGCGCACTTTCCGGAGCAGGCGGCCCAGTGCTGGTCATGCCGCTGCTCGTACTGCTTGGCTGTGAACCACACGCGGCAGTCGGTATCGCCTTACTCAACTCCGTCTTCATCAGCTTACCCGCCGCGGTCGGCTACCTCAGTCAGATCCAGCTCATGAACACCCTGCCACTACTCGCCATCATCCTCGTCACCCACGGCCTCGGCGTCATCGTCGGCAGCCGCCTCGGCCCCAAAATCGACGGTCGTTTATTGAAAAACGGCACCGCAATCTTTTCGATTATCCTTGGTTGCATTAAGCTGTGGCCTTGAGCAACGGAGATTTTGTTAAAAAAGAAAATAGAATAAATACAATCACAGTTACCCGAAGCGAATGAAACTCAACAATCATTCGCTTTTTTGTTGTCTCAGAGATCTCTTGCCGGCATTTCAAGATCCCAGTGCCAAAGCGGAGCAATCGGAGGCGGGGGCGGGCTCAGTGGTGAAGTTGGTCTTAAACGGGTGGTTTTCCCGTTTTAGACCAAGGCCGAGCTTTGAAACCGCGGTTTTTGCGGGTTCAAAGTCGTGCCCACCACTCTAGCTTCGCGGTCGCCAGCCCCCGAGCCCGCCGGAGATTGCGGAGTTTGGCACGACAAGAACCACAACAGAAAGATAATATTTTCATACCTCCTTGACAAGAATATTCATAAACACTAAGATATGCGAATGAACGTTCATTCCATAAGGAGGTTATCATGGCATCTATTCCTGTACCAAGTCCGATTATCGAGCAGGCTGTTAAGTTATTCGCCGAACGCGGTTACGCCGAAACCAACCTGCCGTCGATCGCCAAAGCGGCAAAAGTCGCGGTTGGCACGATTTATCGGCATTTTAAAAGCAAAGAAGATATTCTCAACACCGCCTTTACGGATATTATGAATTTCTTCCACAACTCGCTAGCCGAAGCCGCTGACTGTGATCCCGATGACCCAGAGACCATGTTCGGTCGCTTGTTTGACGCAGCAACCGCATCCATGGAGCAGTACCCGACAGAGTTGCATTTTATTCAGCAAAACGTCTTCAATGAAGCACTCAATGCCGAAAGCCGGGCCGCCCGCGGGCGCGTGATTACACTCATTAACAACATGCTCATGGATGGCCAAGACCGCGGGGTGATTGTCAAAGCCGATGTCCGCACCCAACTCGCCATTCTATACGGTAGCATCGTCAGTATGATTGATATCGTCTGGGCACAGCAGCAAATCGAAGGCCACGTTTCCAACCAAAAAGCATTGGCCGCCGATTTGAAAAATCAGGTCTGGAACGGTCTCACCAGTGAAAGAAGGGTCTTTAATTGAAAAATCTTCGCAATCGTCACATCCCTACCCTGATTTTCTGGCTTGTCGTTATTTTGGTGACCCTCGTGACCATGCCTGACGTCTCGGGAATTGTCCGCGATAAAGGCGCTTTATCACTGCCCAAAAACGAAGAAAGCCAGGTTGCGGCCAACATTGAGAAAAAGGCCAACCATAACCAGAAAGTCCGCTCCTTCGCCCTCGTTTTTAGCAATGGCGACAAAAAGCTGACGGCAACCCAGAAAAAAGCGATTACCAAAACGCTCAAAGGCCTCAAAGATTCTAAGGCCGTTAACATTGTCAACGTCACGCAGTCGTCTGACAACGCCGAAACCAAAAAGCAGCTCGAGGCCAAAGATGGCACCACTCAGATGGCACTGGTTGATGTGAAAGCCAAGGGTCAGGTCCGGCCGCAAACCAAGAATCTCGAGCAACAAATTAAAACCGCGAACGTCAAAACATACGTCACTGGCAGCGATGTACTCAACGATGACTTCGCCACGGTAACCGAAAAAGGGATCCAGAAAACGGAAATCATCGCTGCGATTTTCATCTTTATCGTGCTGATCATCGTTTTCCGTTCACCGATTGTGCCACTGGTATCGCTGCTAACCGTTGCGATTTCCTTTCTGACATCGTTGAACATCATCATGACGCTCGCCGATAAGGCCAATTTTCCGATTTCTAATTTCACGCAAGTCTTCCTTGTGGTTGTCTTATTCGGGATCGGGACAGATTACAACATTTTGCTATATGACGACTTTAAAGCCGCGTTGTCCCAAGGTATTCCCAGAACCAAGGCAGCCGGCATTGCCAGACGTTTCGGCGGCCGCACGATTCTTTATTCCGGACTGTCGGTTCTGATCGGCTTTTCGGTTCTCGGTCTAGCCAACTTCAAGTTCTATCGTTCCGCGGTTGGTGTCGCCATTGGGGTACTCATTCTTTTGACGGTACTCTTAACCCTGAACATGTTCTTCATGGCAACCATGGGCGAAAAGCTCTTCTGGCCCAGCAAGAATCTGGATGGCCACAGCACCAGCCGCCTGTGGCATGGTCTTTCCAAAGTTGGCATCGCCCGCCCGCTCATCACGCTTGGCGTTACCGGCATCATCGCCGTGCCATTTTTACTGAATGCCAACCAGACGCTGAACTTCAATAACGCGGACGAGTTGCCGGAGACGTTGCAATCCAAAGTCGGTTATCGCCTGATTCAGGATCATTATTCAAAAGGCATGGCCTCGCCGACCACGATTTATATTCAAAGTAAGCACCCGCTGAATAGCCAGACCGTTCTGGGCACGATCGATGACGTCACCACCTACCTGCAGCAGGAAAAAGGCGTCAAAACCGTGGCGTCGGTCACCCAGCCAGGTGGCAGTAAAATCAAGTCACTGTATCTTAACGACCAACTCAAAACGATCAACAGCGGCTTAACGCAAAGCGTCAAAGGCTTGAAGCAGGTTCAAGCCGGGCTTAATGATGCGAACACCCAAATCAAAAACGCCAATGTCGCGGGCAGTACCCAACAGGTGCAAACCTTGGCAGACGGCACCACGACATTGTCCTCTGGCGCCACCAGCCTCAGCAGCGGCATTAGTCAGTACACATCCGGGGTCACCTCGCTGAATAATGGCCTCGGCCAGTTAAGTAGCCAGCTGCCAACGCTAACTTCTGGCGTCAACACCTTGAGCACCGGTTCCACTCAGCTAGCCAAGGGGATGAACGAGCTCAATAGCAACAGCACCGTGCTTGCCAGCGGGATGAACCAGCTCAGCAGCAAGTCAGGCGAACTCACCAGCGGCATGGACACGTTGAATAATCAGATTCAGACGTTAACCGGAACTGCCCAACAAATCATCACACTCATCAATCAATTGCCGGATGCCAGTCAGCTCACCCAACCAATTCTGGACAAAATCAACGCCTTTTCCAGCGGGGTACAGCAATTGACCGATGGCACAAGTGCCTTAGGTGACGGCATTAAGACCTTAAACGCCGGCACGACTGCCATGAACAACGGCATCGGCACCCTCACCAGTGGTACCAATCAGCTGAACAGCGGCATCAATTCGCTGAACAGCCAAGTCCCGACGCTGGTTTCCGGTGTCAACCAACTCAGCTCGGGTTCTTCTCAACTCGCCAGCCAAAATGGCACGCTTAATAATGGCGCTTCGCAAATTGCGAGCGGTGCCGAGCAGGTCAACACCGGCGTTCAGACCTTGAACACGAAAATCAAAGCAATTTCCCAACAGGTCAGCTCTATGCAAAGCGGTCTCACTTCCGCCAATCAAGCTCTTGGCACGATCGCAGACGGCAGCACCAGCATGAAGCAATATCTGACTGAGCTACAGCGATCGTATTTAGGTAAAAAGTTCTATATTCCAAACGCCACGCTGAAAAGTAATACCTTTAAGCCAGCATTAGCGACTTACATGGCTGATAACAACAAAATCACGAAGTTTACCGTGGTGTTAAAAGGCGATCCAAGTACCGATGCGGCCGCCCAACAAATTAAAGCGATCAAAGCGGATCTCACCGCCAAGTTGAAACACACGCCGCTTGACGATGCGACTGTGGCAATCGGTGGCCAAACGTCGCAAACCGCTGACCTCCAGGACTTGGCTAACGGCGACTTCGAGCGAACCGCTGCCATCATGATTATTGGGATCGGCATCGCGTTGATCGTTGTCACGCGCTCCGTGATTCAACCCATCAGCATCATTACCACCCTGTTGATGGCCTATATCACATCGTTGGGATTGACCAGGCTGTTTTCAACCTATGTACTCGGGCGCGCCATGTTAACGTGGAACACCCCATTCTTCTCCTTCATCATGCTAGTTGCCCTCGGCGTTGACTACAGCATCTTCCTGATGGTTCGTTACCGTGACAACGCGCTGGAAGGCGGCACCATGACCCAACGCATTGCCAAAGCCGCCACCGTTATCGGCGCTGTCGTCATCTCAGCTGCGGTTATCTTAAGCGGCACTTTTGCGGCCATGATCCCGTCTGGCATTACCACCTTGATTCAGGTAGCGCTAGCCGTCATCATCGGACTGATCTTATTGGTCTTCCTGCTGCCGCTGGTCATGTCCAGTGTCATCAGTCTGACTGACAAACAGATGCACAAAAACAACCACCCACAAGGACCGGGACCGACTCCTGATTCAAATGCACCCGACCCAGATGGCCCAACCAAGCCAACACCTAATGCTCCGGTTGTGACCCCTGCAGCCGCGAATTCGATGCCTGAGCATCCGCAACCATCGTCACATGCTGCACCGCGTGTCCATTTAGCGGCGATGCCAACAACAGACTCGCAAGCCTCGCCGTCTAAAACTTCACGGCATCAGTCAAAGTAGACATCAGCTGCGGCCTCGTCAGGAAGCAAGTCGTCAGATACGAACAATCCGGAGTCGTGACTCATCGATAAGCTTCGTCACCGTGATGAGCAATGCCGGGTTTATCTTCGATATAGATAGTGTTGGTCAATCGTTGACCAACGACAACGCAAATTAAATTCGTCAGGAATCCCATTGTTATTAGCGAAACATCTGCTAATGATGATAGGATTCTTTTTGTATCACGACATATATAAGATCCAAAATGAGAAAATAAGCTCTACTGTTTACTCGCGTGACGAGCTAAGCTAATGACAAACATCATATACACCTCAACCACTGCAGGTATCTAGAAGTTTTTACATAAGGTAGGTCATGAAATATGCGTTCATCTGAAAACAACAAATCAGGCAAGCTGCTCGCTTCAGCTGTGCTTTGCACTTTTATCCTTTTTCTAATTTCGGTTTTATGGGCGTTACATACCGGAACCAAGCTTGCCAAGACCACTCCGCTCATTCTTGTTCTGATTCTGTCGATCTTAAGTTACCGTCAGTATCAACCTAACACTACCGATAAAAAAAGGCCGCTATTCGTTCCAAAAGCATTTGGTGTCGGCCTGGGTATTAATCCTAATCATCCAGTAGGGCGATTGATCTGGTATCTCATCTTTGTCGTGGTGACGGCCTTAATTGTATTCGTGGCCTTTAGCGACTAACACGCTGCTAACAGTGTGTAATCTTTTCCATGTGAAAGCGCTTGCGTTTGCGTGTCGCTGAGGAATCTGCTATCGTCAGCAGTGGCCTGAATCTGGTTCAGACTAAATTATAGAAACGAAGGCACGCACATGACGACTTCACCGGTTTCGCATCGCACGCAGCTCGCTATTTTGTCAGCTGGACTACTGACATTTGTCGGTATTTTGGTTGAAACGTCAATGAATGTCACTTTTCCGACATTGATTAAAACGTTACATGTGTCTTTATCCACAGTGCAATGGCTCACCTCTGGCTACCTTTTGATGGTCACGTTGGTCATGAGCACCACCGCTTTTTTATTACGCCGCTTTAACACGCGTTCCCTGTTTCGCGGGGCCGTTTTATGCGCACTGGCCGGAACAGTGCTGTGTATCTGGGCACCGAACTTTCCGATCCTTTTTGCCGGGCGACTATTACAGGCACTGGCAACTGGGGTTTCGACGCCGTTGATGTTCCATCTGATCCTGACCTTAATCCCCCAGGCACATCTCGGCCTTTATGTCGGCATGGCCAGCGTTGTCACGTCACTGGCACCAGCGTTAGGGCCAACGTATGGCGGTTTGTTAACTTACTATGCATCATGGCGGATGATCTTTTGGCTGGTATTGCCTGTCATTTTATTAGTCTGGTCCATGGGCGAAGCCACTATTCGCGTCAAAGCACGCACCACGGACGAGCACTTCGACTTCATTGGCTTCTTGCTGTTGGCGGTAGGCTTGTTTTCACTCATTGAACTGCTCGATCAATTCACGGCAGCTGGCATCACCGTTGCTTTCTGGATCTACGCCGCCGCATTAGCTGTAGCCATCATTGGCATGGGCGCGCATTTACGCCGTACATCTACGCCATTACTCAATTTTTCATTACTCAAACACGCCGGTATTCGCGCCCGTGCCATTAATTTCTTCATTCTGCAATTCGGCAACATCGGCATTGCTTTTGTCACCCCGATCTTTGCCGAAAATGTCCTGCACACCAATGCCTCTGTCGCCGGGCTACTATTATTACCCGGTTCCCTGCTCGGCGCGGCAGTTTCACCAATTGGCGGCGCCTTGTATGATCGCTTCGGTGCCCATCGGTTATTGTTGATCAGTGATGCGGCGATGGTTGTCGGTGCCATGCTGCTTGGTCTGTTCACGCATCAATTAGGCATGGCGTTGATCGTCGGGTTCTATCTAATTTTTCGGGTGGGCTTCAATCTCGGCTTCGGCAATACCATGTCCGATGCCAGCACTATGGTAAACGGCCCGGAAAAAGCCGACATCAACTCTCTGTTCAACACCTTACAGCAATACGCCGGCTCACTAGGAACGGCCAGCCTGTCAGCCATTATCACGTTGCAACAACGCCTCGCTCCTGCTGGCGCCGAGGCAACCGGCAGCCAAATTGACTTCTTCCTGCTGGCTGGATTGGCGGCATTAACCTTCGTTATCCAGTGGCGGTTGGGCGACAGGCGTCAACAAGCCGCATAATTTTACCGTGTCAAAATGTCGTTCCCGAATCAAGATGAAGTTCAGGCAACAGAAGCACGAACAGTCAAACTACAGCGTCGATCAACAAATCCAATTTATCTCTGAAATGAACAGTCCACCTGAAAAATAGCCGTACCCCAAAACCGGGATACGGCTATTTCATTGTCATGGGACTCGCACATGACTCTGGATCGCTTTTCTTACTCACTAAATCATTTTCACTGCCAACGTTTAATCAACCGCGCATAGTCCGCCTGATCAATCGGCAGCACTGACCCGTGGCGTGGCCGATCTGGCAACTGATAGGTCCCCGCAGATGGCTGCGTGAATTGACCGCTGGCAAGATCATCGGTCAGGGCTGGCACATACGCCCGGACGTCATGGTTAACTTGATCCAACAACAAACACCACTGACCATCCGGCAACTGGTAGGCTTGCGGTCCTTCCACACGCTGCATATTGGCCAGATAAGTCGACGCAATCGGCTGACCAGCAGCATCATCCAAATGCTGCACGCGATCCATCACGACTTGCCCGCGCTGATTCAGTTTCCAGAATCGATAGAAAACGCCATCCGCCGCAACCACATCGAGATCAATCACGTCATAAGTCGCATCGTTAAGATAAACTTCCGGCGTTGTAAAATGCTGAAAATCTTTAGTGTGGGCTGAATAGATACGCAATCTTTTCGGATTCTCCGTGGTATCCGTCGCCGACCAGAACAGCCGGTCATCCGCATGATCAGGATCCAAGATAGCTTCCGGCGCCCAGACACAGCCAAAATGGGGTCCTAACGTCACGGTTTCCCCTTGATCCCAAGTGACTAAATCCTTGGAATGCCAGACGAGCAGTTGATCACTGCCGGCAACCTCGGCGCGAGTCCAGGCACCGGGTTCTGTGTGTCCATACATCCGCAGATCCGTTGCCAGTAAAACGTAATCGCCCTTCTGCGTCCGAAACAGAAACGGATCGCGGGCGCCATGTGTCCCGAGTTGGTTGGTGACGACCGGCTTATTGTCATGCAACGCCGTAAAATGCAGGCCATCCCGACTGAGCGCAAAGTAAATTTGCTCGCCATTTTGGTACTGTTCACCCGTGAAATAGCTCATTAGATACCCATAAGCTGGCTGAGCCACCTGACTCACCTTCCTTTGAAACATACTGCCAGAGGTCGCAACTCCTGCCGCTTACAAGATCGGGGCCACGCCGTCAAAGGTATAGCTGCCATCAATAACTGTCACGGTGACGTGATGTTGCCCGGCTGCTAAGTCCGTCACCATCGTATTAGGCTGTTTGGCCAATGCTGTCAGCGGTACGACTTCTTGAGTACGGCCATCTACCGTGATCCGCAGGCGACTTGGTTGCTCTTGGATACCAAAGAGGACAAAACCCGTCCCATCAGTATCAAAATCAAGTGTGGCGCCTTGCTCGCCGGTCGATTGCGACCGTTCCCAGGCGTGCGGGAACCGGGCTGCAATGCGCGCCCAATGCTCGTCATTAAACGCTAAACCAGCATCCAGATCATCACGGCGATGTCCCAAAACCGCGGTCGCCGACGTGCTTGTCACCGTCAGACTGTGAATCACGGTCTTGAAATAACCGGTGCCGACCTTCACCTGTCCGGCTAATCCTGGCTGGTTGCTTGGATCATCATAAGTCACATACGTTTTGCCATCGACTTGCACGGTGATGTGCCGATCGGTTGCCTGTACCACCAGTTTATGGCTAGCAGCGGCATCAAAAACCGGTACGTCCAAGGTGTTTTGCAAGGCACCGCGCACGTAAAACCGCAGCTTACCGCCCACGGTGATTGTGGCGGCATACGGTGCGGAGAATAAGCTACCTTCAAAGTCATCCACACTGCGAACACCTAAGCCGACATAATTGGCACTTACCGTATTTTGTTGGGTCGTGGTATCAAATGTGAACGTCAACGCCGCTGCATAATTCAGCCAGCGAATATCGCCAACCGTGAAATTCGGGTCAGTTTGCGTTTCCCAGCCAAGGCCCGTGACTGCTCGGTGATCTGTTGCTGGAGCACTGGCTTCCCGCCATGTTCCACCACTTCAAAAGCACCATCCATGTCGGTTGTATACCGCGGTGTGCCGCCACGCCGTTTGAGATAATCTTCCGGCATGTCCGCATACGTATAGTCATCATGGAACAACACATGTTTTTCAGGATCCTGTTGCAACGGCTGATCCTGACTCACAACCGGACTCGGCAACTGCGCTTGCGGTTGAAAATCCGCCGTGGTTGCACTGACAATGGCCCGAGGTGCGATCGTGACCGTTACAACCCCGTCTTTTGGCGTCAGGGTTGCCACCTGTTCGCGGTCGTGGATCTTGCCATTTTTATCAGCCCACGTCTGCCAAACATGCAACGGCTTGCTGGCGGCCGGCAGATCCTTCACGCTCACCTGATAGTTCTGAGAAGCATTCGTATCGTTGACCAAAATAACCGTGTAGTCCGCGCGATCAGGTGCCACGAGGGTCATAGCGCTAGCGGCACCAAGGGCTTGACTCAGATTCTCGGTTCCAGCCACCTCACTCACAGTCGCACTCGGCACATACCGCCAGTTCTTGTCGGCAGTCTGATCACGCCAGCCGGTCAAGGCAAAATCGGTAAAATGATGCATCACTGCCAATCCGACCGAATCCTGCTGGAAGTAACCGGACCACGGCGTATCCATTTCCAGCAACTGCTTGCCTGGATACTTCGCGCCGGGATACAGGCCGCCAATCGCTGGCTGGAAAATGTACAGACTGCGCCGGGACCGTGCGTAGCTTTTGACCAACCGATTCGCAATGTCCAAGGCACTGATAAACCCGCCAATGCCGATGCCGGTTGTGTCCTGTACCCGCAACGTTCCGAATGTCACCGGAGCCACGCCTTCGCTGTACCAGACTTCCTTATGGAGCTGATCAGCAATTTGGGTAAAAGGATGATCCGGCCCGTCATCGGTATTGTAATGGTAGCCAACCGCCGGAATCACGGCCTGTAACTCGGGATCTTTAAGCAATTCTGTCCCCATGTCGGTGCCATAATTCTGGTCAGAAGTAATCAACTTAATTGCATGATAGTCCGCCAATGGAAAGCCTTCAGGAAAATCATCCTTGTCATTTTGCAGGCGGTGTGCAAACCACTTGAGATACCGATACATCGGGTGTTTGGTCTCGTTACGATCCGGATCGATGTAATCAAATACATAACCATAAGCCTGCCACGCTGCGATCACGGTTTGCTTGTAATATTGATACATCCCTTCAAAAGACGCGCTTGGCACCTTCTGATCAGGATCATCGGACTTCACTTGCTGCCAGGTTGGCCGCAAAAATCCGGGCTCTGCCCACCGCAACATGCAGGTCTTCAAATCCGGCTGAATCTTTTTGGCATCGGCAATCAATTGGAACCCCATACCGCGGGCGACGTTGGCCGGTTCGTCAGCTGTGCGTTGCGGTGCCGGTTCCGTCCCGCAAGATGTATTCGAGTCACTGCCAAGCTCCACCTTCAACATGCGCATCAACGGGTGCTCGCCGCCAAATAAATGTTGTAAAACCTGTTGATAAACTTTTGGCTGTTCCCATTTATAATCCATCAACAAGCGTGACGTATTGTTGCAGCTTAAGAGACCGAATCCTTTGATCGTATTCGCTTCATTTTGATCCAACTGCAGCTGGTCACCATCAATTGTTAAAGTATGCATTCGCGCTTCCTCGCTTCCTGTTCCCTGTCCTAACGATCAACCCCGCTGCCGGTCGCCATGACGGCGCGGACGTCGGCATCGGTAATCAAGTTCAGATCACCGCTAATGGTCAGTTTGAGAACACTGGCAGAAATCGCATAGTTGATTTTGGCTTGCGGATCGAAGTCATGCAGCGTGGCATGCATCAGGCCCGCACCAAAAGCATCGCCGGACGCAACGCCTTCCATGACATGCATATGGAAAGTCGGGCCTTGGTAGGTTTTGCCATTTTCGGCCAGCAATCCGGTCCACCAGCTGTCTTCAACCGAATGAATATTCCGGACAACACTGGCAACGGTTTTGACATTCGGCCATTGCTTCATGACCTGCAACATGCCGGCTTTGAAACTATCAATCTGATCAATCCCGGTTTCCATATTGCCATCAAATGCCTTGATTCCCAGCGTTGCTTCAAAATCTTCGTCATTCGCCAAAACAATCGTGATATACGGCATCACCTTGCCAAAGAAGTCTTGCGCTTCAGCTGGCGTCCACATTTTGCCCCGATAATTCATGTCACAAACAACGGTAATATCGTGGGCAGCACAATACTTCACCGCTGATTCAATCGCCGTTTTCATGGCTGGACTGATGGCCGGCGTGATTCCGGAGAAATAAAAATAGGCCACGTCTTTAAGCAGACTGGCCCAGTCAAATTCGTCAGCTTCAGCGGTCGCAAAGGAACTGCCGGCACGATCGTACACGACATTCGTATTGCGCACACTGGCCCCTTTTTCAAAGAAATAGATCCCCAAGCGCGGTCCGCCCCGCAGAATTTTGTGCGTATCGACACCGAGCCCGCGAATGGTGTTGCGCGCCGTGTCGCCTAATGCGTTATCCGGCAGCTTGGTAACATACTGTGCCTGATCGCCAAGCAATGCCAAAGAAACCGCCACATTAGCCTCGGAGCCGCCATAATTGGCCTCGAAACCGGACGCTTGAAGAATGCGTTGATGATCGTACGGTTTTAGTCGCAGCATCATCTCGCCGAATGTTAATACTTTTGTCATCTGTAAGACTTCCTTTCGTGAGGGCACGATTGCGCTTACAGAAGGCAATGTTCGTTATGAGATAGAACTAGTTAGGCTGGTGATTCGGGGTCGCTTGTCCTTCAAAATAATCCGGATAAGCGTTCAGAACGGTTTTGACGTCATCATCAATCGCCAACAAGTGATCAGCAACTAAATGACTCGCGAGTTCAGCATCCTTGGCTTTGACGGCATCGACAATCGCCTGATGCTCCGTCACGATGTTGTGCCACTGCAAGCCGCTCGCTTCTAAACGCAAATACCGATAGCGATTGAATTGCAGATTCATCTGCTGCACCCACGTCCAGACATATTGTTTATGATCTGCCATATAGAAGATCTCGTGAAAATCATGGTCGAGATCAAAGAAATGCTCATAATCGCGTGAGTTTTCATAAACGCCTTGCAGTGCCACTTGCTGTTCTAACTTGGCAATCTGTTCCGGCGTCATAATATTGACGGCATCTGCCACAATCGTTCTTTCCAAATTGACCCGGGCGAATCGGCCTTGGTACATTTCTTCCAGATTAATCTTTGATACATAAGTACCGCTCTGCGGAATGACATCAAATAGCCCTTCACGTCGCAAGCGGATAATGGCCTCCCGGATCGGGGTCGCACCGATTTTGAGTTGTGCGCTCAAGTCATTCTTGTCGACTTTTTCCCCGGGGGTCAGCTGCATGCTGAGAATCATCTGTTTGATGGCATTGTACGCCTCATCTTGATAATTCGAAATTTGCATGGGCGTCACCCTTCCTTCTTTTTCACTTTGTTACTTGATTGTATAACATCCCCAGCCATTCTAAAAAGATGTTGCTTCAGAAACTAAGTACTTTAACTTTTAAAAAATGCGTAAGCGCTGTCATGCCCTATGAGGCCATACTAATATATCAGTTGTGCTAATGTCAATGGCTTAACTTCATTTAACCTAATTTTTTAGGGTTTGTCATGTTTATTTGCTATAAATGATGAAAAGTCTTCTCCACATCTCTAAGTTCAAGTTCGCTGAGGACATGTCAGCAATCCACCGTAAGTACCCTAAATATTTCTCCAACTGGACTGCGGATGAAGACATTAAGATCGCGCCAGTTAAAGAAAGCTTCTATAATTTTGAGCTTGAACGTGGTCGCAAAGAGTAGTGCCATTCTGTACAGTTGTGAAATGGGGATGCTGAGACGCTGTTTTATACCCTCAGTCATGACTTAAATAGCAAAGTAGCAAACAAAAAACGGTGAATCATGCCGACAACCGCTGTAAGGCTGTGCTGGCATGTTCCATCGTTTTTCTTTGATACGCTAGCAGAAAGTTCTGCTGTACTTGTCATGGCCGTTCCCAAAAAGTGTGGTAACTATCGATCAAGATGATACATATGGTAACAACTGAAACAGAAGCAACTATTACCAAATCTACTTGTCGAGTTGTTAAGAGAGAGAAGCCTAAGTTAATAAGCAGGATCATGATTCTAGTGATAAATCCTCTGAAGCTTTTCGCTAGCGCCAACTCTATAAATCGACGAACACCTTGACGATCTCTGAAAATGATCAGGATTCCTAAAACGATTGACCATCCAAGATAATATTTCACTTATTATATGAACCCCTTTCTCTTTGGAACAGACATTTATAAGGATGGGTGTTCATCAACTTGCTTTAGCCAAAGATTTCTTCAAAGATGCCCTTAAAAAATTTGGGATACATAACTCCCATGAGCTTAGCGTCAGTGTCATAAATCGGCACTTGGCCTAAGCCGCTCTGGTATACATAACCAACAATTTTTCTGCCACCAGATATGCTTGCCAGTTGATCCTGAGTCATTCTCGCGATGTTTGCTTTCATATTTGAATCCTCCATTTTAGTGCTTTTTAAACCACTTGACCACTTTTACAAAGGGTGAAAATTGAATAACTTTCCCCACAGCTCGACCGATTTGATACGCCTGTTCTCCAGCGGCTTTGTAATCATAGTAATTATCTCCACCGGAAATAGTTGATAACTCCGTATCGCTTAAGACCGTTACTTTACCATTGAACATTGTGTGACCTCCTTAGTGTGAGGGACGATATACAGACTTTAGGAAGCGCTTTCCATATCACTATAGTATCTATTATTATCTTATGTGTCAACTAGTTAAGCAAAAATAAATTTTAACGGTTTAAAATGAACTATAAATAATAAAAAAATAAGGCGATGATCTGCGAACTAAATTCAATTATCATGGTTCGATATTGTAGAAATCATCATTTCCATGATAGACAATGTCCTTGCTAATTTTATCGCGCATCGTTCGCGTCTATGTGGCTTCCCTTGCAGAAATACGAAAATCAATTTGTCTTTTTTTGAACAAATATGCTGTTGCTGATTTTCAAATTACTCATCCCCCCAAAAATTTCCAAGTTTCCACACGTAATTTTTAGGGATTTTTTCCTTGTCACACCAGGTTTCTCAAGCTCTTACATATTAATATTTTAGTAAAAGGTTGACAGCGCTTTTAGTAAGCGCTAACATGACATTTGTAAGGATATACTAATATATCAATTCGCCGGTCGTTGCCTTCAGTCCGGCATTTATACAGCAAAACGATAAATGATCTGAGCTTATCAAGGCCAACATCTTTGGCGAATTGATATTCTGGCAAGTATCTCCCCACACGATCGTAAGTTTCCTCACAAACCCCTTATTCTGCAAAACACCGAGGCAGCCAACGACCACATAACATATAAAGAAAGAAGGGATGCACGGCAGACGGTATAAGCATGACGCCATTATGTTTTTTGATTCATAGGATTCAACGATCTAAGCCAATTATTTAATTTCATGGGAGTGAAAAAAATGGCAGATAAACTTGATAAAGACCCTAAAGCCGTTAAGACGACGGTTGGGGTTGTCACCAATGCGAAGGTTCAAGATTCGCAGCAGCCAAAATTACCATTCGGTGTTGCGACTGCGATGTTCCTAGCACCACTTTGCTGGTACGGGCCAATTGGTTCGACCCGAAGCGTTTTAATTCCACAGCTGTTCAGTCAGATTGATGCCGCACATAAGGTTTGGGCGGTCGGTATTTTGGCAACGGTCGCATCGATTACCGGTGCGATTGCTAACTTGCTCTTCGGAGCCTTCTCCGATGTCACCCGGACGCGTTTCGGGAAACGGAAACCTTACATTGTTCTTGGGACCTTAGTCATTGCGATTTCGTTAGTCGTTATTGCTAATCTAACGTCGATTACCGCGATCATCTTCATTTGGATTATTGCTGCGGCGGCTGAAAATGCCATTGCGGCCGCGATTTATCCGCAAATATCGGATCGTGTGGCACCTAAATGGCGTGGTACTGTATCGACCTTCTACGGTGTCGGTTTTACCATTGCGCAACAAGGCTTCGCACTTTTAGCTGCCCAGTTCCTTGGCAATGTTAAATTCGGTATTTACGTCATGGCAGCAACCACCGTTATCTTGGCGGTCATCCACGTTCTGTTAATTAATGAAAAGAGCAACCTAGACGAACCGAAGATCAAACTCGATAAGGAATCCCTCAAGAAGTACTTCTTCTTCCCGACGCATGATGCGCGTGATTTCTACCTGGCATTGTCCGGTAAATTCCTGATGGTTGTTGGTTCAACGATCGTTACGACTTTCCTGCTATTCATCTTTACCGACTACATTGGTCAGAGCACAAAAGAGGCCGGCAGTTCCATTTCAATCTTCTCGTCCATCATGCTGTTCATCGGTGTCTTCTTTGCTTTAGTCGGCGGTCCACTTGCTGATAAAATGAAGCGGGTTAAAGGCCCAGTTGTTATTGCGACGTTCGCGTTGGCAATTGCTGCTTTGTTCCCACTGTTTGTCAAAGAAGCTTGGGCAATGTTTGCTTACGCTGTTATCGCTGCTTTTGGTAATGGCTTGTACAACTCAGTCGATGGTGCGTTGAACATGGATGTTCTGCCATCTTCCGATACTGCCGGCAAGGACCTTGGCCTAATCAACCTGGCAACGGTGCTAAAATCGTCATCGATCCGGCTGACCAACATCAGGAATGGATCGGTGCCGGCGCTGCGATCACCGATGCTGCTGCCTCTTTAATCTGGAAGCAAAGCAAGGAACAGCGCAGTGCGTTGTTACATGAACTGTTTGATCCTGAGGAAGGCCATTTTTCCACGATTCGGGTGCCACTGGGTTCCTGCGAACCTGCCAGCCAGCCTTTTTACACCTATGATGATGTGCCATTCGGTGAACACGATGCTTCCTTAGCCAAGTTCTCGGTTGGTGAAGGCGAACCGGGTGCCCCTGATGCGACCAAAGACTTGAAGTACCTGATTCCGGTTCTCCAGGAAATTCTCGCCATCAATCCGGCCGTTAAAATTATGGCTTCCCCGTGGTCGGCACCGGCCTGGATGAAGAGTACCGGCCAGCTCAACATGGGCGGTCACTTGCGGTTCGGTGAATACACCAACAACGGGTATGCGGTTAAGGATACTTTTGAAGGTGTCTACGCGCAGTATTTCGTTCGTTACCTCGAAGAATATCGCAAGTATGGCATTCCGATTTATGCTTTGAGCATTCAAAATGAACCATCCAACGCACCGGCTTGGCCAGCCATGATCTGGACCATTCCACAATTGGCCCAATTCGGTTACAAGTACTTACGGCCAGCGTTGGATAAAACGTTCCCGGATACCAAGATGTATTTCTGGGATGGCAGTCTGAATGTGTTGGACGTTATCGACAAGCCGCTTAGCGAACTCATCACCCCTGATGAAGCTGCAGCATTTGATGGTTTTGCCTTCCATACCTATGACGGCCCGTACACCAACCTGTTTAAAGGCAGCCGCTTGAATCCTAACTGGCACTTAGCTATGACCGAACGGCGCTGCATGATCGAAGAAACGCCGGAAGATGCTTCCCATATTATGATGGGACTCATCGGCAACTGGCTCGTGCGCCAAGGGCTCAACATGATCGACCTTTGGAACATCGCTTTGGACGAACGCGGCCTGCCTAATCAGGTTGGCGCAACCGGTCGGCGTGGCGTTGTCACCATTGATCATAAAACCGGTAAAGTGCAGCGTAACCTCGAATATTACATGCTGCGCAACTTTAACCAGGATGTCGCACCAGGCTCCATCGTCATCGGCTCTACCAACTACACCCAAGACGGCTACACCGGCGGCCTCGGCTCCGTTGCATTCCTGGCACCGGATGGCTCCATTGCCGCACATATCTACAACCCGTCAGGCAAACCACTGGACGCCGAAGTCACCATTAACCGTGACGGCGCTTACGCTTGGCAACACGTCACCGTCCCGGCATGGGGCACTGTAACCCTGCACAAAGCCTTCGGACCGGTCAACGAAAGCAAGCCGCGCGAAGACGAAGCCTTCAAACTCAACCCATACCCAGCCAACCTCATGGACGACTGGGCTCCGGGTAAAGGCGTCAACGCAAACAAGAAATAAGTTAGTCGAAGCGAAACACCGTCACGCAGATCACTGCATGGCGGTGTTTTTTTGCTGAGCGTGAGCCAGCCCGGTTAGAAACCGGAGTGTAAGTGGCCTTGGGCGTAATGGCCGGGCTTTGGCCATTATGACCAAGGTCCTTACACGCAGGTTTCTGGGCTGGCGAACGCGTTATAGATAGAACGCAAAAGTCAGCCACCTCGCGTTTTTATACAATAGAGCAATCTCGAGCTTGGGTTACCTATCTCAACCAAGTTTTTACATGAACATCCTCGAACCAGCATAGTTTCTGGACAATGAAACATCCCTCCACGATCAGCAGATGTGCGATGAGCCTTCGTCTACTGATCGTGGAGGGACTATTTGAGCTTCATTCATGAATTGCCGGTAGCTGTTGCGTTTCTAACGTGCCTCGATCTCTTTACCTAGCTCTTCTAACAATGCAACCCACGATTTTTTACCTTGATATTTAACATCCATGCCTGCGACAAAATGCGCTAAAATCTTCTCCGTTGATTCGGAATACTTCCCTTTAATAGCTTGTAGTGCTTCATTGATTCGCAAATCTTCCCACTGCATGTAAGTTTGGCTTGTCCAACTCGAGCCATCAAATACCACCGCAAAAGTATCCGATTTGATCACGTGGCTAAGATCGGCACTTGATGACAAGCCGATTTTTGTTAAGTCAACATGCGCTAAACTCTGATGATCTAATGGTAAGTTCAAAAGTTGTTGCTTGACTTGGTTGTATACGATCACTGTATCTGCCATAAGTTCATTCACTCCTTCTTAGTGTCTTGTTTCTTTTTCTTTTCAGCTTGCGCATCTTCGTATGTTTCTTCTGGCCAAAGTTTTTCATACGGATAGCCAGTTAGCTCTTCAGCAACTAACCGCGCCTCCGAAGTAACGTCTGTCTTGGATCCGCCATTTTCCAATCGCTTGATTTCCTGTTGCAGGACATTATGCGTTTGACGATTTAATTTGAACGTCCACGAAACGACTAACGCAATGCCGATTAGAATCATTGGTGCGATCATGAAGAGCAACGCAACTTTGTCAGTGACGCCGGGCTGTTGCGTGCTGGCCGTTGATACATAGCCTAGTTCCTCCAGCAGAATTCCGGCAAGCCAAGTAGCCAATGCACCGGTGGATTTACGGAAGAAAGTCATCACAGCTGCGTAGGTCCCGGCTTTATCATCGCGCGTCATAATATGGTCAACGTCAGGAATGAATGGGAAAACGTTCCATGGCGTAAATTCAAGAATACCGCGTGACAACTGATAAACAATGGTGATGACAATCAAGACGACCATAGGATTCTTAAGGTGCAGAAAATAGGTCATCCCATATGCAATTAGCGCCAAAATAATACCGATATAGGAGACGCTATATAAAAATCGCGGTCCATGAGTGATCATTAACTTGGCTGCTAAAAGTGTCGATAAAATACCAAACACGGTGAGCGCATTTAAGACCCATGGAATATTTGATGCCATCCCCATGCAAACCACGATAAACGTCGGTAACAAAGTGGCATAAAAGTCTTTACCCGTAAATGAGAAAAGATAAATGGTCAGATGTTTCCGGAAAGCAGAGTTACGGAAAGTCTGAGCATAGTCATGCAGCGTCTCTTTAATGTATTGACCAACACTCAGCTTCGGGCGCGCATCCAACTCAGCAATAAACTCCTTCGTCAATGGGCGTTCCCATGTCATCCGATAAGAAATAAAAATGGCGACCACGAAAAGAATCGTCCATAGAATACCGGCAAATAAATAAGCATTTTTCTTTGCCGCAGCGCTTGGTAATGATTGCAAGATTGCCAAGATGAAGAAAACCAATGAAGTCCCGGTTGCGGAAATGAACATCCGTGAACCGGAAAGAATGGTTCGTTTCGTATAGTCGGTTGTCATTTCAGTCGGCAAGGTTTCCCAAGGGATCAAAATCATACCGACAAAAAGCTCCGTCAGTGTGTAGACAACAAGATAATAAATGAAGTCATGACCCGGTCCGAAAATAGCTGTCGCCGGTACCCAAAATGACAGGAATGATACCGCAAAACCGACAAGGCCGACTAACATCCAAAAATGCCGCCGACCATATTTTTTCCCTAGCTTGGTTTTATAGAAACCATCTGTGACCGTTCCGAAAACCAGCGAGAAAATCGCATCAAAAATTCGGGCAACACCTGTGATGGCACCGGCCATGGCAGGATTAAGTCCGACTGACAATGTGAGGTAAGCAAAAATGACCCCAGAAACGATGTTGTTCCACCCACCGCCCATTAAGTTAGTCAAACCGTAAGCCACGCCTCGTTTAACGTTGATTTCCTTAGGCGTATAAACCCACGAGGTATGTTTCATATGATCTGTCCTTTCTGTTGTTAAAAGCAGCATCAACTATGATACTAATATATTTGAATTCGCTTTCACTGTAAGCGATGCCAAAACTAAAGTCAATGATTTTCCAAGAAACCGTCAGCAAATAGCCGCTTAAAACGGTCCGGACACTTATAATTTATTTTCGAAAACATTAAATTTAAATTATCAGGTGATAGCGCTTTCCATTTTACCCAAGTCGTGCTATATTGAGGGTGTAGTTCTGATATATTAGTATATGAGGAGGTTCATTATTGTGGTTAAGTTAACCGACGATTATCAAGCAAAGGCTGATGAATTCAAGGCAGCCGGCATCGCTGTTCCGCAATTTGATCAAGAACAAATGAAACAAGCGACCCGAGCCAATCCGGTCTGGGTACACTTCGGTGGCGGGAACCTCTTCCGCTGCTTCCATGCGAAAATTGCGCAAGACTTACTGAACACCGGCAAGCTTAAGTCCGGGGTCATTGTTGCTGAAACCTATGATGGCGACGTTCCGGCTGACATCTACAAGCCCTACAACGATCGGGTTTTGCAGGTTGTCATGCAGCCAGATGGCACCCTTGATAAGACGCTGATTGCCAGTGTTGCCGAGGCCATCTACTACAACAAGAGCAATCCAGACGGCTGGGAACGGTTGAAAGACATTTTCACCCAACCATCGCTGCAACTGGTAACGATGTCCATTACCGAAAAAGGCTATCAACTCACCGACATCAACGGCAAGCTGACCCCAGCAGCTGAAGCCGATATCGCCGGTAAGCCAGATGATGCCGTTACCAACATGGGCGCCATCGCTCGCTTGCTGTTAGCCCGTTATGAAGCTGGTGCCAAGCCAATTGCCATGGTCAGCACCGACAACTTCTCCGAAAATGGCAAACGTTATGAAGACGGTATCTTGACCATCGCTAAAGGCTGGGCTAAGAACGGTACGGTCACCCAAGGCTTCATCGACTATCTGACCGATCCAAAACGCGTCAGCTTCCCTTGGTCCATGATTGACCGGATCACCCCGAACCCTGCCCAAAACGTTGCTGACAAGCTGAAGGCAGAAGGTTTTGAGGATACCACCATCGTCCACACCCCGAAGCACACCAACATTGCGCCATTCGGTAACACCGAAGAAACGCATTATCTGGTCATCGAAGACAGCTTCCCGAATGGTCGTCCGGCATTGGAAAACGCTGGCGTCATTCTCACGGATCGCGACACGGTTAACGATGCCGATCAGATGAAAGTCACCGCCTGCCTGAACCCACTGCACACGGCACTGGCTATCTATGGCAATCTGCTGGGTTACACCTCCATTGCTTCCGAAGTCGAAAATCCTGATCTACTTACATTGATCAAGTATCTTGGCTACAAAGAAGATCTTCCGGTAGTTAAGGATCCAAAGATTATCAACCCGAAGAAATTCCTGGATCAGCTGATCACCAAGCGCTTGCCTAACAAGAACATTCCGGATACGCCGCAACGGATTGCCAGCGACACGTCACAGAAGCTGCCAATCCGTTATGGGGTCACCATTCAACACTATTTAGACAAGGGTTCTGACAGCGTCAAGCAACTTAAAGCCATTCCATTGATCCTCGCTGGCTGGTGCCGTTACCTGATGGCGCTGGATGACAAAGGCAATGCCTTCACGCCAAGCCGCGACCCGTTGCTGGATCAATTGCAGCCATATGTTGCTGACATCAAGCTTGGTAGCGATGCCGACGTTCACGCCGCCCTCAAGCCAATTTTGAGCAACGACCAGATCTTCGGCCATGACCTGTATCAAATCGGTTTGGCTGACCAAGTCGAAGCCGACTTCAAGAAACTGATCGCCGGCCCTGGTGCCGTTGCCAAGACACTTGAACAATTCCGTCAAGATCACGAAAAGGAGCTTTGATTTTATGTCTGATTTAAAAATGGGTTTTCGCTGGTTCGGCGAAAAAGATGACCCAATCACCTTGCAACAGATCCGCCAAATCCCTGGCACTGACCAAGTCGTTGGCGCTTTATTCGATGTTCCGGTCGGCGACGTCTGGCCAAAAGAAAAAATTGCCGCTTTGAAGAAACAGGTCGAAGATGCCGGCTTAAAGCTGGAAGTCATCGAATCCGTTAACATTCACGATGACATCAAGATCGGCCTGCCATCACGCGACAAGTACATCGAAAACTACAAAGAAACCATTAAAAACCTGTCCGAATACGGCATCAAAGTCATTTGCTACAACTTCATGCCGATCTTCGACTGGTTGCGGACCAACCTTCACTACCAGCTGAAAGACGGCAGCAATGTCATGGCCTTCCAGCATCAGTATCTGAAAGACGATCCGCACGATATCATCGACTCCGTTCGCAACAACTCCGAAGGTTATGTCCTTCCTGGCTGGGAGCCGGAACGTCTGGCAGAAATCGAGCGTCTGTTCAAAGCTTACGCCGATGTTGACGCCGCTAAATTACGCGAAAACATGAAGTACTTCCTCGACGCCATCATCCCAACCTGCGAGAAGTATGATGTACGTATGGCCATGCATCCCGACGATCCGCCGCGCGAACTATTCGGTCTGCCACGGGTCTACAAAAACGCCGAAGACATGCGGATCATTGAAGGCATGCACGAATCCCGCTACAATGGCTTTACCATCTGTACCGGCTCATTAGGCGAAAATCCTGACAACGATGTGCCGGCAATCATCCGCGAATTCGTCAAGAAAGACCGGGCACCGTTCATTCATGCCCGCAACATCAAGTTCATGAACAAGGAAGGCGACTTCCACGAATCCGATCACCTTTCCAAAGACGGTTCACTGGATATGTATGAGATCATGAAGGCCTTGCACGACTTAGACTACGATGGCTACATCCGGCCAGACCACGGTCGCAACATCTGGGGCGAAAATGGTCGCCCAGGTTACGGCTTGTATGACCGCGCCTTAGGTATCATGTATCTGCACGGGCTCTGGGAAGCACTGGAAAAAGGAAGTGCAAAATAATGGCCTTTTTGGATGATGATTTTCTGTTAACCAACGAGCCAGCGAAGCAACTGTTTCATCAATATGCCGCTGACTTGCCCATTATCGATTTTCACTGTCACCTCAACCCGGAAGAAATCTACGAAAACCGTAACTTCAAGAACATTACCCGTATTTGGTTAAACGAAGGTACTTACGGCGATCACTACAAGTGGCGGCTTGAGCGGGCCAACGGGGTTCCGGAAGAACTGATTACCGGCGATGGTGATGATTACAAGAAGTTCGTCGCTTGGTGCGAAACTATGGAAAATGCCTGGGGCAACCCGGTGTTTGAATGGACCCACCTTGAATTACGCCGCTTCTTTGGCAGCGACTTGGTTTTGAGTCGCGACACCGCCAAACAAGTCTGGGATCTCGCCAACGCCAAACTGGCAACGCCGGAATTCACGCCACGGGCGTTGATTCGCCGCAGTCACGTCGAAGTTGTCTGCACCACCGACGACCCGGCAAGTGACCTGCACTATCACGAACTCATCGCGAAAGACGAAGACACCAATGGCTTCAAAGTCTTGCCAGCAATGCGTCCAGATAAGCTCATGGCAATCTGCGCAAACTCCTATGGCGAATACTTGCAGACCCTCGGCAAGGCAGCCGGCGTTGAGATTACTGACTTTGCTTCCTTGAAGAAAGCCATGAAACAACGCTTCACCTTCTTCGCCCAACACGGCGGCCACCTTTCCGACCACGGCCTCAACAGCTTCCACTACCGTCCGGCAAGCCAGGAAGCCCTTGATGCCATCATCAAAAAGGGTATCGAAAATCGCCCTGTCAGTGATGAAGAAAATGATCAATACATCACCGGCTTAGTCGAAATGCTGATGGACTTGAACCGCGAATTCAACTGGACGATGCAATTCCACGTAAATGTTGCTCGCAGCCTAAGTCTGCCAAATCTCAAAAAGATCGGCCCGGATACCGGGTTTGATGCGATGGGCAGCCAGCCGGATCTGGTCGGTGAAATTCGTGATCTTTTCCAGGCGATGGATGCACGCGGTCCGTTACCAAAGGTCATCTTCTATTCACTCAATCCTAATGACTGGTTACCATTGATCACCATGCTGCAAAGCTTTGTTGGCCAAGGTGACAAGCAACACCTGCAACTGGGCGCGGCTTGGTGGTTCAATGACACGGCTGAAGGCATGCACAAGCAGTTGCAAACCTTTGCTCAACAAAGTCTGTTGCCAAACTTTGTCGGGATGCTGACGGATTCCCGCAGCTTCCTGTCTTACCCACGGCATGAATACTTCCGGCGGGTATTGTGCAACTTCTACGGTGAGTTGGTAGAACAAGGCCGCGTGCCTTACGACCTGGAAGCCCTTGGCCGGATCGTCAAGAATATCAGCTACGGTAACGCCCGCAACTACTTTGGTTTCTACGACAACAAAGACTGAACGTTTAAAGGAGTACGATCACACGTGAATGAATGCCTGACAATCGGTGAACCGCTCGTCGTTTTCGCCGCTGAAGAAGCCGATGTTCCGTTGGCAGCGGCCAAACATTTTACCAAATATCTGGCTGGTGCCGAACTGAATGTGGCGGTTGGCTTAAGCCGGCTGGGCCATTCAGTTGAATATATCACGCATCTTGGCGAAGATCCGAATGGTATTTTCATTCGCCAGCAACTCACGGCGGCCGGGATCGGGTCAGACAATGTCACCACGACTTCGCGCTATCCGACTGGTATTGAGTTCAAAGCGCGCGTCACGCACGGTGATCCGAACACTTATTATCTTCGGGCCGGATCGGCAGCTGCCCATTTTGACCCGGATGCCATTGACCGCGTCGATTTGGCGGGCGTCAAGCTGGCGCACATCACCGGTATTTTCCCGGCGGCTTCGGCTTCGACGCTGACCGCAACGAAGCGCTTGATGAAGCGGCTCATCACCAACCACATCATGATCACGTTCGACCCCAATCTGCGCCCGGCATTGTGGCCCGATCAACGAACCATGGCGACGACCATCAATGAGCTGGCCAAAAGTGCCACCATTGTGCTGCCGGGGGCGGCGGAAGGCAAAATCCTGGTCGGCAGCGATGATCCTGAGACCATCGCCCACTTCTACCTCGATCAAAGCCCGCAGACGCAACTGGTTATCGTTAAAGTCGGTAAACAAGGTGCCTACTTGTTAGGCCGCAACGTGCCAGGGCAGCTGCTGCCGAGTTTTCCGGCGGCGCACATTGTCGATACGGTCGGCGCCGGTGACGGCTTTGCCCTTGGCGTCATCAGTGCCTTGCTCGAAGGCCGCTCCCCTGCCGAAGCAGCCAGCCGCGGCAATGCCATCGGTGCCTTGGCTATCCAGTCCGCTGGCGACAACACCGGCTACCCAACGCGATCACAACTTGACAAGTTTATGAAAACAAGTCTTAATGAAACAGGGCACGAATAAAAGCGCTTTAACTTTTTTCATGCTTCAAGACGCACAAGACGTTCTTCGTTACCAAACACGTTTAAGGAGTAAACAAACATGCAAAAATATGACTACCTGAATCGGTTAGTGAACACCGGCTGTGTCGCGGTTGTTCGCGGCAACGATGCCGATGAAGCTGTTAAAACCGTTGACGCCGTGATTGCTGGCGGCGTTACCGGAATTGAATTGACCTTCACGGTGCCACACGCAGACAAGGCACTGGACGAACTCAGCGAAAAGTACGCCGACCGTGACGATGTTCTGATCGGTGCCGGAACCGTTCTTGATCCGGCTACAGCACGTCTGGCCATCATCGCCGGTGCTAAGTTCATCGTCAGCCCAAGCTTCAACGCTGACGTCGCCAAAATCTGTAACCTCTACTCAATTCCGTACACCCCAGGCTGCTTCACGCCAACCGAGATTCAAACCGCGCTCGAAGCCGGTGTCGACCTAGTCAAGGTCTTCCCTGGCAGCGTTGCCGGCCCAGCCATGGTCAAAGCACTCCACGGCCCATTCCCGCAGCTGGCCATCATGCCAACCGGCGGCGTTTCGCTCGACAACCTCGAAACCTGGTTCGACGCCGGCGTTACCTTAGTCGGTGCCGGCAGCAACCTCACCGCAGCCGCCAAAACCGGCGACTACGCAGGCGTTACGGAAACTGCCAAGAAGTATCGGGCAAAGTTGGATGAAATTAAGGCTGGTAAGTAGTTTGTGAGTCATCCGCTTTGCGCAACAATTGAATAAGTCCTGAAAATGAAACATGCTTGCCAAGAAGCGATTGCTTTTGGACAAGCATGTTTTTTCTATTTTAAAAAAGGCGATGACTGGCCTAGCTTGGAAGCAAGAATTTTTGTCCAGATCCCACGTTTAAAAGGTGCGAGAAGTTTCCCATTTCATTTCTCAAAACGCTTTTCTTGCAGCCAGGAGAACAGTTTTTCGTACTGAGCTCTGCTAATGCGCGTGGAACGCCAGGATTCCAACATTTGAATGGCTTCCGAAAAGCTGTTCTCTTCGATGCAATGAGCTAGCTCTTCTTTATACCCTTTGAGACTCGTTTCGCCATCCTGAAACAGAACCACCGTTTCATTAGAATCGCTTTTCTTTGAAAGAATATACCCCAACCCTTGCGCAAAGCTCTTTATCTGCCGAAGTATGAAATCATTATCTTCATTATTCATACGCTGCTCCTTGTCCTAAGGGTAGGACGGTTGTTAAGGGTAATTATCTGTCATCTTTAAGCAATCGAACTGATTTTGTGTTGTTGCTATATACTGCCCTAATATGAATATAAAAGGTATATCGGAACACATCAAGCAAAGAAGACCAAAACGAAAATTAATGATTGTCGCGCTTGTCTCGGACATAAACGTGGGCGCTTATAGTTGACCTCATGATTAAAACCAACCTATAACTTTGTGAAGACGTTGCAGGTGATTTCCTTTATTTCATACACCTCTGATCCAACATGTCACTGTACAAAACTTAAATTTAGTATACTTTTTTCACTTGTTTTAAGTAAGTATTTCTCATAGGCTTTCCTATGAAGCTTAGTTACGTGCACGGAACTAAATCAGCTTTATAAGGAGTCTGCTTAATGAAAAAAACGGTTTCTATCACTCCCAGTTCTGACATGTTAATCATCCTTGGTCTGTTTTGTGGCGCTTTCGTCACGGGTGCTGATTCGTTCATTATATCGGTATTATTACTGGCAATCGCTAGCAGACTTCTCACACACTAGACCGAAAAAAATTAAGGGAGACGGCTAATTTTTAAAAAAACAGGCGTTGTCAAAAATCGTTTCTTCTGGTACTATTAAATAAAAAATAGTACCAGGGGTGTTCTTTTGACAAAAGATATTAAAGACAACCGAAAACCGGCTACAAAAATAAACGCGTCGTCGGAAATTAAAGACCAAATTCTCCAAACGGTTCTTGTTGTTCTAGAGCAAAAAGGTCCGAAGTTTACAACTGCCGACATTGCAAAAAAAATGGCAACCAGTAAGCGCACCGTTTATAAGTATTTTCCCAGCAAGACCGATTTAATTGACGCCACAATTGATTTTGTTTTTAGTCAACTTGGAACGACCGGCGCATCGGCGGAACATATTAAAAACATTGACCAACTATCCAGAGTTCTTAAAACTCCGCTCTCATTTAACATCGGCTTACTCCTACACTACAGTTTTGATTTCAAAAGATTATATCCCGCTCAATGGGCAAAGATCGTGCGACTGTTGACTCAAATGGAAAATCAAATTTTGAAATTGCTGTACAAGTTTGCCCATCGACCTCTAACCTACGTCGACAAGGAAGTCTTAACGATTATGTTAACAAAGTCCATTGAACAGATCTTCGTTCAATCTTTTACAGCGGACGACCCCAATTACTACCAGAGTGCCATGCAAAGCATGTACGAAATTATCATTTATGGTGTTGCATGAAATCACACAGCATTCTCACCGACCAAACAAAAGCTTCTTCGTTTCCTGTTATGTAGACGAAAGGATATTTTAATGAGTAGTAACTGGAAAAAAACATTATTGATAGCTGGTGCTTTTACAGGGTTATCGACAGCTTTAAAAGTATATTCACAGTTGCGTTATCATCGCAGTTTAAGCGCTACCTTGGTAGAAGGCGCTCTACGACTTTTCGTTAAAGACAAGCGAACTGGTCTACAAGTAAAACAAGATCTTGCACATAAAAAGATGGTAGGTGAAAAAACTTATCATATCCCAGAGCAAATGCACTTTTTAGTTGCCATTAAAAAGACAAAATTTAATAACATTGACATTTATGAACTCAATCCCGAGCGCAACAGCGGTACCGCCATTCTTTATCTTCACGGTGGTGCATATGCTGCTCACCCAACGATTCAACACTGGAAAATGCTAAACAAATTAGCGCAACGGACGAATGCACGGATTATTGTGCCGATTTATACAGTTATCCCATTTGCTACTTACCACCGTGCTTATCAAACCCTGACTGCCCTTTATCAATTGCTAAAAAATGATGACCGAGTGAGGAAAATTATTTTAATGGGTGACTCAGCTGGTGGAGGAATGGCATTGGGCTTAGCAGAATCATTTGCTGTAAAGGATTTGCCCCAGCCCGATAGCCTGATTCTTTTGTCCCCTTGGGTGGATATCACGCTATCCAACCCTGAGACAAAAAAATTGGATACAATCGATCCAATATTAAACCGCCAAGCCCTAATTGCTAATGGACAATTATGGGCGGGAAAAACCGACCGCAAAGATTACCATCTCAGTCCACTCTTCGGAGATGTAGCACCATTAAAGAATGTCACAATTTTTGTTGGCACCCGAGAAGAATTCTATCCCGATATTCTGAAGCTAAACAAAAAGTTGAAGAAACATGGCGTTGTGACAAATCTATTCCATGGTATCGGACAAAACCACATCTACCCAATACTACCGACATGGGAGGCTCGTAACGCTATCCAACAGATGATAGCCGTTATCTTCTCGGTCTAAGCCCAAAACCGATGCTCACCCATTATTGTTTGAAAAATTTCGAGTCGCCCAAAAAGGAGCGCAATTAAACATGTCTTATATTTCTAACGATGAAATGAATCCAGAAATCAAAACAATTGGTCGAATTATTCGCCGGTTGCCACCTTTTCATAATCCCCAAAATTTTTATCGAGCGAATTGGCTAACGGATCATTTTGTAAAGGGGCACTTTCCCAAAGATCTAAACGTCAAACAAGTATTTATACAACGACCTGACAATAGCAAGATGCGAATCCTGATCGTTAGTCCTGTCAGTCCCAAGCCGCTGGCAACGGGTGTACTTTGGTTACACGGTGGCGGCTATGCGGTTGGTCTTCCAGAAACGGATTTACATTATGCAAGAAAGATTCAAAACATTTCCAATTCAGTTGTCGTGATGCCTGACTATCGCCGGTCAACGGAAGCACCTTTTCCAGCAGCACTTGCTGATGCTTATCTTACATTGGTTTGGTTAAAGGAACATGCAACAGCGCTCGGCGTTAATCCCTTGCAGTTGTTTGTTGGCGGAGAAAGCGCTGGTGGCGGTCTCACAGCAGCATTGACATTATACGCACGTGATCAAAATCAAATTAAAATTGCTTTTCAAATGCCACTGTATCCCATGCTGGATGACCAGCCAACTCCTTCGTCTCTGCATAATGACGCACCGGTATGGGATGAACGCAGCAATGTCAATGCATGGAAACTATATTTAGGCAATGACTACGGGCATGAAAACGTGTCAGAATATGCGGCTCCGGCAAGAGCAAAATCTTATGAAAATCTACCACCCACCTATACCTTCATCGGAACCATTGAGCCGTTTTATCAGGAGACGCTAACATACATTTTTGCATTAAGAAAAGCTGGCGTCAAAGCTCAAATTGATATTTACAAAGGGGCATTTCACTCCTTCGATTTTTTCGCTTCCCGAACCCAATTAGCCCAAGCCGCAACAAAAAAATGGCAGAAAGCGTTTAAATATGCGTCAAACCATTACTACTCAACAAAATAAATTCTGTCATTTGCTTAAATTCTAAAAGAGGCATTGAAATCCCGAAAAAACCGGAATTTCAATGCCTTTTCTTGACCTCGCTACTCTTGCTTAAGAATGAGTCCTGGCAATTTCCCTTAAGTAAGCAGTTAATAACAGCACATCTCTTAGACAACACAATCACCTGCAGCGAGAACCTCCAAAAGCTTGGTTAAATTGCTATGGGGGTACAACTGGTCTTTAAGCTTAACAAGTTTCTCATAAGACCTATTATCTTGTCCATAATCATCAAGATAATTTTTAAACGCTTCATTACGCGTATATGGCGCAATATCAGGACGTTCCCAGACATCGAGCAACGTTCTTTCCACTGAGTAAGTTGGCACAATATTCATGTGGGGCGTTTCAACAGAGACAATCCCCGGCGAATAGCGACTTGAGACATAATAGATGGGCACAATACCGTGCTCCTCTAATCGTGAGTGATGATAGCCATATGGGAAAGCCATGACGAATCGATTCGGCATTAAATCAGTCAACCCAAACAGATACAACGAAGTTTCAAGCGCAAAAACGCCCCTGCTATAGCGTTGCGAAAGAATCGCAAAATCATCCCATGTATAACCATCTTCAATATAAACGCCGCGCGCCTCACGCGAAATCCGGCCATTCTTGATAGCTTGTGTAAGCATTGACGAAGAAACGCCGTAACGGGATGCCGTGCCACTGACGAAGGTATGATGTTTCTCCAACAATGCATCGAGTCCTTTACCTTCAGTCATAAACAACCTCCTCATTTTGTTGCTATATACCTTGTATATTCAATATACAAGGTATATAGCAACAATTCAAGGAAAAGCTGTTTGAACGGGAAAAGTTGACTCCCGTCTCTGACCTCTTTAAAGCAGTCACGAACAACACCAAAAATGACTCGCAGTCAGAAAAAATCCAGACTGCGAGTCATTTTAAAATACTATGAAATCGCGAATTGCTGATGCCTCAACGCTTGATACTACTCTTGTTTCGCCTTATCTTTCTCATGCAGGAACCAAGCAAGACCCCCAATGCCAGCAAGTAAGGCAAGTGCTGCTACTGTTACTACCAGTGACAGTTGTGATTCGCCTGTGTTTGGATACTTGTTCTTATTCGAGCTAGACGTAGATTCACTTGCCGGATTGGTTTGATCAGTTGCGGTGGAACTTGATGTCGCGCTGCTTGATGACGATGAAGGTGCCTGGCTGGCGCTTGACGAGTCGCTGCCGCCTGTTGATGATAGTTGACCACCTGCTGCAACGAGGTTGTTTTTCGCGGCTTGAAGTGTGGTGACTGCGGCGTCTAATTCTTGCTGACTCGGCTTACCTGCCAACAGTTTCTGGGCAGCGGTGAAGGCTTGCTGGAACGTGGTCCAACTATCACTCGTGTAGTCGGCTTCTTTGAGTGCTTGCGTTGCCTTGACCAGTTGCGTCAACGGATCGCGGTTAACGGTGATGGCTGCCTTTTTGAAGGTTGCGACGGCTTGGTTGAGGGTTGAAACCGCGTTGGTCACATCGTTTTTGGAAGCAGATGCGTCGGTGAGAACCTTTTTGGCTGCGGTGATGGCGTTCTTCAAAGTTGTCACGGCATCAGCCGGATAGTTGCCTTCATGCTCGCCGGTGACGGCTGCATCGCTAAGGGCTTGCGCTGCATCGACTGCTGCTTGCAAGGCCGATTTATCTGGCTTGGTGTCTGGACTAACCGTTAAGCCATCGTAAGCATCATTTAGCTTCTGCAAAGCAGCATCAACATCGGTTTGAACTGCTTTGTTGTCAGCTAACACTTTCTGGGCATTTTCCAATGCGGACTGGAACGTCTTCCAGCTATCGTCAGTGTACTTATTGTCCGTGTTGGTGACGGTTTTGTCTTTGTCGTAGGCTGTCTGAAGTGCCGACTTATCAGCTTTTTCGCCATTAGTTGGTGTCAAACCGTTATAGGCGTCGTTCAGTTTTTGCAAAGCGGCGTCAACGTCTGTCTGGGTCGCATCGTTGTTGGCCAAAACCGTTTGTGCGCCTGCCACAGCTGTCTGGAAGGTCTTCCAGCTGTCAGCGGTGTACTTGTTGTCGGTGTTGGTGACTGCTTTGTCCTTGTCATAGGCTGCTTGTAACTTCGACTTGTCTGGCTTGGTTGTCGGACTTGGAATCAAGCCGGCATAAGCCGTATTCAGGTTTTTCAGCGCGGTGTCGATGTCTGTCGATGTTGCATCGGTGTTTGACAAGGCCTTCTGGGCAGCGGTCAAGGCTGCCTGGAGTGCCGACCAACTGGCATCCGTGTACTTGTTGTTCGAATTGGTGACGTCTTTTGCCTTGTCATAGGCCTTCTGTAACGCGGACTTGTCTGGGCTGAGTGCCAACCCGTCGTATGCCGTGTTCAGATTCTTCAGCGCGGTGTCAACATCTGACTGCGTTGCGCTGCTGTTGGCCAAAACGTTCTTGGCAGCAGATAAGGCTGTCTGGAAAGCGTTCCAGCTGGCAGTCGTGTACTTGTTGCTGGTGTTGGTCGTGTCTTTGTCCTTGTCATAAGCAGTCTGCAAGGCGCTAAAATCAACACTGTTTTCACCAGGCACCACGCCGACATAGTCCACGGCTAACGTACCGCTTTTGACGGTAAACGTTACGGTGTGTTGGCCATCCTTTAGATTGCGCAGCGTGTACGTCTGCTCAAGGTTGCCGGTTTTATTAGTAGCCGCATTGGTGGCCACCTGTTTGCCGTCCACGGTCACATCCAACTTAGCCGAGCCGTCGTTGCTGCCGCAGATGTCCAAACCGGTACCATTGAACGTGTAAGTTAGCGTTGCGCCAGCGCCGGTACTCTTGGAAATTGTCCGATCACGCACATACATGCCTTGACCGTTTTCGTGGGTCCATTGATTGTTATAAACCAATTCTTTTTGCGGTTTAGCTGACGTGTCATACATTTCCAGGTCGTCGAGTTGTTGTGAATAATACGGCGTGTAGCCTTTAACCTTTTCGACTTTCAAATTGTCAAAGTCAGTATGGTAATAACCACTTCCGAGTGTAACCCGCCCGGAAAGTTGCGTCGTAACTTTGCCGGATGCGACTTCATGGCCATCGATAGACGCGGTGATCGTATCGCCGGCTGCTTGAACCGCAATGTTGTGCCATGCGGTATTGGCAGTATCAAATCCGGAAATCTTGGTGCCGCCTTGGCCGGTCGCAAGATTTCCGCTGATAGTTTGACTACCGATGTGCAGCGACCAACCGCCGTCCTGCCAGAACTTCAGATAAGCTGCCGGCCCGGAATCCGCTTGCTGGCGGACACCGATTGAAGCGTAATTGGCGCTGCCATAAGTACCTTTATCTTCAAACGAAACATCGGTGCTGGCTTTGTAGTTCATCCAGCGATTGTCGCCGATCCAGGCAAGCGCATCCCCGTCATTCCACGCCCCACCAGGCGCCACAACGGTTGAATCCAGTTGCTGGCGGAGAACATAGTTGCCAGACTTGGCATGGCTCGATTGATAACCTTCAAGCGTGCCGTTGCGGTTGAACGTGTAGAGCGGGTAAAAGCCGGAGTTGCCACCACGCGAGCTGATGAAATCTTCAGTTTGCGCCGTATTGCTGGTTCCGTCGGCGTTCAAAGTTGCCACCTTTTTCCCGGCATATTCGTAGTTGTCGGCATAAAGGGTGTTATCTGAAGTGTCATGGCCTTTGCCGTTTGTATCGGTATCCAGCACGGTGCGCTGCTTATCCGTTGGGGTAGCCGGATCTTGCTTCAGATCATTATCTTTTGCTTTATCCAGCGTGGTGACGGTCATCATTGACCACGGCTTCACGGTGACCGTGTAAACTCCTTTGCTATCGGCGCTGACATCGCCCACGTGCTTGAGGTAATTGCTGTTATATGCATCAGTTGCGGTCGAATCAGCCGCGCGGGTTTCCCACTCTTCCAGCGACGGGTTGCCTTTATAGCCCATATTGGTCGCTGCAATCTGGTAATGCTTCGTGTACTTGCTGTCGTTGACAATGACCGTCGAAAAGTTCTTCTTGTCCGGTGAAGCAAGGGTTAAGTAATTGGCTAAGCCATTGCGGCCGTTGACAGGATTAGATCCGGTGGCTGTCGAAGCACTGGCTTGAGAAACTACCCGCCAAACGCCGGAAGTATTGTCGCTATTTTCCCAGCCGAGCTTGGCAAACTTGCTGAACTGTGCCAGTACGTCAAGCGCGACATCGTTGTTCGTCCAACCTGACCACGGATCAGTTGCCTGCAGCACACTCTTCGAAGAATACTGCCCGCCTTCATAAAAGGCTGCAATGGCTGGCTGATAAATGAAGTTCGTCCGCCGTGAATCGGTAAAGCCTTTGACAATGGTGTTGGCCATTTCTAGCGAACTCCCATTACCGCCGATCCCAGTGCCTGAGTTAGGCCGATAATCGGAATTACCAAAGGTTGCCTGAGCTTCACTATTCCAGACTTCCTTGTTGTACTTGTCCGCCAGGGTTGTAAAGCTTTTGGCACTGTCGTCTTCAGTTGAATAGTGGTAGCCGGCTGCGGTGATGGCGTTGCGCAGCGATGAATCCGACACCATCTTTTTACCAAAACTTCCGACACCGACTTCATCTGAAATCACGACCTTGATGTTGTTATAGAGTTTGCGTTCGGTATCGTTCTTGAAGCCAGTTGTGTCGGTTTTGACCCGATTGGCGTATTCCTTTGCCCAGGTCAGATCCGGTGCGTGTTCGTTTAATCCAGGGTTGACGTAATCGACCATGTAGCCGTATTTACGATACGCGGCCAAAATCGAATTTTTGTACCAGGTGTAAATCTGGTCGTTGGTTTTGGCCCAACCCTGTGCGTTCCATCGCAGAATCGTCACTTTGAGATTCGGATTGAGTTTCTTGGCGTCAGCGGCCAGCTGAAAACCTTGGTCGCGAGTTACGTTGGCGCTTTCCGATTCGGTTCGTTGGGTAGCAGGCTCTGAACCGGTAGAGTTGTTGCGATCGTTCCCCATTTCCAGTTTGACGTTGGTCATCAGGGGCTGACTGCCGCCAAACAGGGTTTTCATCATTTTCGCATAAACGTCAGGGTGCTCGGACTTGTAATCCATCAGCAAGGCGCTGGTACCATTGCCGCTGAGAACCCCGAAGCCTTTAAACGTGAGCCCATTGGTGTTGTTGCTGGCAATATCGTTCCCGTCCAGCTTAACGGTGACAGGATCTTCCGGATTCTGCGTTGCCGCCCGGGTCGCCGATGGTATCATCAAAAATAAAACCATGGATGCTGCCGCGACAGCCGTTGCAATGCTGGCCCAAAGCCATTTTTTGTTAAAGCTTCTGGGCCGCCAGCCAATTATCTTTGCTTTCATTTGCTCGTTTTCCTCCCATTTTGAACGTGAGCCAGCGTGATTAAGCGCCGGTTTTCGCGTTACGATGTCGTCTACGGTTCACTGTCAGAAAAGTAGGCAAGCCCCCTTGAATGGTCAAACGTTAAATCGCTTACTGAATGCGCTTACTAAAAGAACTCATATATTAGTATACATGTTGAAGTATTGATGACAACAATTTTTATAAATTTATTTCAAATTTGTTTGTATAAAAACAATGTACCGCCTGTCATGAAGCGTTTTCTACCACCCAAAAATTTTTATCAGCTGAATGATAAGCTTTTCAAGACAAAAAAATACCAAACAACCGCTTCTTTCGCAGAAACAGTTGTTTGGCATTGGCCATGCGAAACCAAACCCATCAGATAGCGCCGAATGGGTGCAGCATCGCTAAATGAACCTTTAGTTTGACGCGGAATTCAAGTTACTTGGCCTTATAATCCAGCGGCAGCTTGTTCCAGCGATCGTGGTAGAAGAAGGCGGCTTCTTTTGGCTGACGATCGCGGGTGAAGATCCCTTTCTTGTTACCGTTGACCCGCATGTTACCTTCAACGGTCTGGAAGTCAGCAAGGTTCCACACTTGTTCGCCTTTGATAAAGTCATAGTCATCAAAGACGCGGCTGAACATTTTCAGCACTTCAACTTGATACTCTTCAGTCCACATCACGCTTGGCAGCTTGTGCAAGCCAGCTTCGGTGTCGGCACCGAACTCGGTGAAGACAACCGGCTTCGTGACGCCGGCCTTTTGCCACTTGTCCATTTCATCACGCAGACCGGCTTCCCCATCGGAAATCTGGTAGCCGCCAAAATGATACCAGCCAGGATACCGATTGAGCATGTAAAAGTCTGGGAAGTCGAGCACTTTGGACGTTTCGATGGTGTCGTCTTCGCTCAGGGTAAAGGTCCGCGGCCGACTTTGTGGGTCAAGATCCTTGGACTCGTCGAAAATCTGTTTGAAGTAAGGAACCGCATTTTCATCAATCGTATCGGGTTCGTTGAAGAGGCTCCATGCCAGAACGGATGGGTGGTTCTTATCGCGTTTGATCAAATCACGGATCTGGTCAATGTGGCGTTCATGCAACTTCTTAAGCCATGGGCCTTTAAAGAAGGACTGGTTCAAGCCGCCAAGAAAGGCTGCCGCGGCCATTTTGAAACCAACCGCTGGCACTTCATCTGTCAGCAAGAACCCTTCTTCATCAGCGATCTTATAAACCTGTTCGTCATATGGATAGTGCGAGGTACGGAAGGAGTTTGCGCCGATCCAATTCATCAAGGCAAAGTCCTTCTTTTCGACATTCAGGTCAAAAGCACGGCCGGCAAATGGCGAATCTTCGTGACGGCCGAAGCCTTTCAGGTAGATTGGCTTGTCGTTGACCAGAATATCGGTACCGGAAATTTTAATGGTTCGAATCCCGATGCGATCCGTATAAGTATCAACCGGCGTCTGCGCGTCATCGCCCACCTGAATGGTCAGGGTGTAGAGATAAGCGTTGCGGACCTGCCAAAGATGGGCGTTCTTAACCTGCAAAGCGCCTTCCTTGCCTTGGGCAGTTGCCACAACCTGGCCGTCAGCATCGGCCAAACTAACCGTTACGGGCGCATCCCCGTTGGTTGTCACCGTATAGTTCACGGTGGCGTCTTGGCCATTTAATTCAAACGTGGTGGTGTAATCCAACACCCGCTCCTGTGGCAACGTCAGCAAATGAACGGACCGGTTCAAGCCGGAGTAATTATAAAAGTCAAAGAATGGGCGAACCATTTTCTTCCCATTCCGCAACGTGATCGTGTCGCCGGCTGGTAAGGCTTCGCGGGACAATTCGTTGTTGCCTTTGACAACCACGGTGTTTTCGGCGCCGTAATGAACGGCGCTGCTGATGTCAGCGGCAAATGGCAGGAAGCCGCCTTCATGCGACCGAATTTCTTTGCCGTTCACAAAAATCGTTGCGCGGTGGGTAACGGCATCAAACCGTAGAAACAGTGCTTTGCCTTTAGCCGCAGACGGAACGAAAAACTTGCGGCTATACCAGAAATCCCCGGTATATTCGCGGCTCGCTTTATCGGTAAAGAAGTCATTGAAACTAGCCGGTACCGGCATCGAAACGCCATCGTAAAAGCCGGTCTCCCAGCCATCTTTCACGCCTTGTTTCGTTTCATCAAACTTAAATTGCCAAAGTCCATCCAGTTTCTGATCAGTGCGCTGATCATTTGTCACTGGGTACAACAACGATGTTTCCATGCAAAAAGCCTCCATTTCAAGTTTTACGGGTGCGTTTTCTGAAATCGCTTTCACCTTGTAGTGTACTTATTTTAGTAAAACTTGTCAATGGCTATTTTGTTTGTGTCTTAAAATTCTGATATATGAGTTAATGGGGTGGTTGTGAATTTAAGTTAGGCTCAATTATTTGTTTTTACTAAAAAACATTACCGTGCCAAACTACGCAATCTCCGGCGGGTCTGGGCTGGCGACCGCGAAGCTAGAGTGGTGGGCACGACTTTGAGCCTCAGCAAAACCGGCTGAGTCTCAAAGCTCGGCCTTGTACTACGCTGGGAAGCCCGCCCAGCTAGTACAATCTCACCACTGAGCCCGCCCCGCCTCCGATTGCTCCGCCTTGGCACTAGATATTAACAATTCTAACTAATTATTCATTCGAAAATAAAAAAGCGAACTATTCATTCGCCTTTGTTCAACAACTTTGAATTATGACTCAACACCGCACGCTCTTTACTCCTTAGGCCCACCCTAACAACCGCAAAACAGCCATAGAAGCGACACCTGCGACAACGACAGCGAATAAACTTTTAGTGATGATTGCAACGCCGATGGCTGGCAGGGATGCGAATAAATTGGGCCAGTTGACGCTCGGCCAGTGACCGACGTGGATGACGAGGAGATTTTCTACAAAAATGGCTGAGAGGATGGCTACCGGAACGAAACTCAAGAAGTGCAGCAGCCACTTGGGGATCGTCATGCGTTTGACCAAAACGATCGGCACCACGCGTAAGAGCCACGTTGCTAGTCCACAGCTCAGGATTGCGATCAATGTGTCAGGATTTTGCATGACGTTCTACCCCCATTCCAAATAAACAGCCAATCACCGTCGCGACAATAATCGCGGTTGTGCCGGGTAAATAACGCACCAGTAGCACCATGGCGACGGCGACCACGCCGGCGACACTTAAATGCCGCAGGAACGGTTTTGACCGATCCGTAATCATCTGCAAATAAAGGAGACCGATGAACATCGCGACAACGGCAAAGTCCAAGCCGAAATTGTCCGGATTGGGAATCATCCCGCCGATGACGGCACCTAAAAGACTGGCAACAAACCAGACTAAGTAAGCCCCGACATTGACCGTATGGAACCATGGTGCATTCAGATGGTGGTTAGTGTAATTGAGTTTGTTCATCGACAACGCAAAACTTTCGTCTGTCAGCAAGGTACCGATCAGCACATTCTGGGTCATCGATTCATCTTTTAAATAAGGTGCCACGGTCATGGACATCAAACTCATCCGCGCGTTAATCAAGGCAGTCGAGATTACCATGGCGCCAACTGGGCTGCCGGCAGCCAACATGCTTACCAATACGAATTGCGCTGATCCGGCATACACGATCAGCGACATGAGCCCGATCATCAGCAGCGACAAGTGGCCGGTTTTTGCCACAATCCCATAAGCCATCCCCACCGTAATATAGCCAAACACTGTTGGCATGACATCATGGATGCCACTTCGAATCGTCAGCTCATCGTTCATTCCGGTCCCTCCGTCATTAGTATATTAATGTTAGTGTACTATTTACTAAGAAGGTTGCAACCGAAATCTAATGGAAAATGCTGAGCCTGCTCGCAAAAATCGTGTCCTCAACGTCAACACCCGATCACGCTGAAAGAGTATTTCCCAGCATGATCGGGTGTTGAGGTTTACCTATGAAAAAATGAACGGCATATACCGCAAGCAGCAAAAAGTGTAACTACCCTAAAGAACCATTTGCTAAAAAATGATATTGCCTCGATTACCCATGCCAAGATATTGCGACGCGACCTGGGTCAGAAAGTCGACAACCTTAGGCGACAATTTTTGGCCAATCGCTTAGGGTTGCAGGCCGGTTCTAATTTCGTAGGCAATTCCTTCCTCATTGTTGCCTTTTTGTCTCCGCTCTTCGGCATGTTTCAAAATTTCCAACTCCGGACCGGTGGTGGTTGGATCGGCGATAAGCGCCGGCAGTTGGCTTAAAACTGATTCTTTTCTTTTCATTTCGGACACCTTCCTAACTAACAAAAATCTTTCTTCACGCCTGCCCATCAGGTGTTACCTTAAAGTCATGTTTCAACTGCGGCCAAACATGCTCGTCGGCCCACGCAATGATCACGCCATTGCCCAAAAACGAGAACACCGTTGCCACATTAATCCCCAGCAGTTTACCGGTCGCGATCCAAGCCACAATAGCCACGATGATAGGTGGAATGAAATCGGCAATCTGTGAGGCGGTTGCGTTGCCTTTAAAATACAGAAACCGCAAAATGTTGGTGGTGTCATCGTTGGGATGCATAATAATGTTGGCGCGCTGATACAATGAGATCGCTACGCAAAAGCAGAAAACTCCGAAGCAAGAAACAAAGATTCGAGCCAGCACCGACCAGCTGCCAAGGCCGAGCCATGTGAACACCCAAGTAAAGACATTGACAAAATAACTAAAAAACAGCGTGTAAATGATTTCGCCAATCAAGCGGGGCCAGTCCCAATGGTGGATGAGGATTAAGTTGGTCAAGGCGTTAAGCACCCCAAACGTGAACAGCACGGCGCCGATGTTCCAGCCTTGCCAATCGTTGAGGTTAATCGCCGCTGCCGTCCACAGCCCGCTACCCATTGCGCCAACAATACAAAGTCCATTTCCGGCAGCATTGAGCACTAGTCCGACAACCAAACCGATCCAGCGTTCTGTTTTTGTATTTTTAATGAGCTGACCTTCTTTCTGCTCCATTGTCTTTTCTGAAACATCTTCTCGACCATTATAAACGCCCAACCGCATTGATGAGAACTCATCAGTACGATTGGGCGTTTTTTTGGTGAACGTGTTAAGATGTGTGACTGTGTTTGACGCGCATTCACGGCAAAAGTCAGCCGTTTTTTACAGCTCGCCACCTTTTTCAAAAGTCGGCGTCATTTTTTCTGCTCGAATGCAAACCAACCGATGCAGTAAGTATTGCAAATCGTTCGTGATCGTCGCGGCGGTTTCGGCATTCAATTTGTCGTGCCAAGCTGGCAGGTTTTCCGGTTTCACATCAGAAAATCCTTCGTCGCCTTTCGCCACTGCCGCGCGCCCTGCTGCGAAACCAAACTTGCGGCTTTCCGAAACGGCTACTTCGGCATCCCAATTGTGTTCAGCGAATAACGGATCAGCAACCATCGCAATCAGCTTGTTCAGCCAATAAAAGCTGGCCGTCGAACTTTTGTCGGTCGGCGTGTACTGGAAGTTGTCCGGTGTAGTCGTGCAGTTGGCGAAGAACGGTACCGGCGTGTTGAAAATGTTGACGCCTTCTGCAAGCCAATGAATCGCCGCGTGCGCTTTTGGCATGTTCGGCCGAATCTGCAAAATATGCATCTCCTGATTCCGATTCATCCCGATCGGCCGGTAACGCTTGCGGGTTTCCGGCGTGCCTGTCTGCCCGTATGGATCAAACTCGGTGGCTTGATAGTGACTGCTCAACACCAGCGCCACATCTTCAACCGAAATCAGGTGACTAGGCACCCGACTGAACGGCATGGTCCGGCTCTCGGGATCTTGCACAACTTCCGGATTCAGCATTTTCTGGGCATACCAAACGCGCGGCGTGTTGTAATAGTGATCCGCCTGGGTATCTTCACCGAAAATATCGCGGAAATTAAAGCCTTCCTTGGCCTTATTCAAGTGATAACGATCAGCAAAGTCTTTCAGATCGGTACTGTATTGAAAATGTTCCGGCGCATTAAAATCAATTTCCTGAATCCCGGTCTGGTTCGGCGCGAGGACATAACTGTCGTCGGGAATGCGTTCAGCCGCCCAATGATGGCCGCCAACCGTTTCAAAATACCAAATCTCGTTCGCATCGGAAAAGGCAATGCCGTTACTCTCACAAGTGCCATACTTGGTCACCAAGTCACCTAGACGCTGCACGCCTTCACGTGCGCTGTGAATGTACGGCAGCACCACTGTCAGCATCGCTTCTTCGCCAATGCCATCTGGCTCAAGCGGATCCAGTCCCAGCATCGTGGTATTCGTAAACTCGGTCTCGGTCGCACTCATCGCCACATTGTCACTGTTGATCCCGGCCTCGCCCCATGTGCCATCGCTCGTGTCAGCCACCGGCATACAGGTATACTGCAAAGGCGACTGCGGTAAATCCAACTGAAACCCATTAAACGTCGACACATACCGTTGCGGCTGCTCATCCGGCTTCACGACAATAAAACGCTTAGGATTAATCCCGCCAGCCGCATCCTCATTCCGGGCAATCATGGTCGACCCGTCAACCGACGCCTTCTTGCCAACCAGCAACGCGGTACAACTCAAATGACTCACAAACTGATTCATAGACCCGCTTCCTTTCAATTATTTTTATGATAGCACTGGTTGGGGTGCGGATTTTCAAAAAGTTGCTTTACTCACCGGCTGCACCCAAATGAGCATCAAACGCATACATATCAGCTTGACTATGCCACAATTCCCGAAAATAGGCTGATTGGCGAAGTAGTGAACTTTTCGTGCCAATGCCATCAATCCGCCCATCACGCATCAGAATAATTTTGTTGGCCAATGTCACCGCGCCGATTCTGTGGGTGATAAAAAGTGACGGAGTATCTTGAGACACTTGCTTGATTTTTGAAAACAATCTTAGTTCTTTAATTGGATCCATGGCGGCTGAAGGTTCATCCAGAATCTGGTAAATGCCATGTTTGTACTGCGCTCTGGCAACGGCAATTTGCTGTCGCTGACCGCCACTGGGTTGAAAATTTTCCTGACTATAGGTGCCAATCGCCGTTTTCTCTTGATTTTGCAGACGATCGGCCCATTTAGCAATGCCACTACTCATCATGACGTCACGCAAGCGCCTCTGATCCTGGTCGACACTCGCCGAAATGTTCTGGGCAATTGAAAAATCAAAAATAGCGTAATCCTGAAACACGACTTTAAACAACGAAAAGTAGTCCGCTTGAGTAAACTTAGAAATATCCTGACCATTGAACAGAATTTTCCCTTTCGTTGGTCGATATAAGCCCAATAACAATTTGACCAAGGTGCTCTTGCCACTTCCGTTCACGCCAACCAACGCCGTTACGCCCTGCAAATCAAGCTTTAGGGAAATATCGTGCAACACCTCCGGACCATCAGCATAGGCAAACGACACATGAACAAATTCAATCACATTCTTCGTTTGAAGCGGGAGTGTGGCACTGCCAGAAGAGGCGGCAGGTTTTTCTGGCGGTAAAATGTCGCTGGCATACTGCATCTGATTCTGGAAACGAAGAAATTGCTGCCAAGTCGCAATCATCACGCTAACGGCACTCGTCATCTGCACAACACTGCCAAACAAAGTATTCAACTGGCCAATCGGTAACAAGCCTTCTTTTATCTTAAAAACAACCAGGATGAACAACACAAGTGTTGCAAAAGAAGCCATGATCGCCGTCACAATTTGCGACAGGCTATCGTTGATAATCAGCTTATGATTGGCACTTTTTTCACTTTTCCAGGTAGTTCGATACCGATTTTGAATCGGTTCGCGCAAGCCCCACATTTTAATGGCTTTAATATTCTCATACGAATTGACGATATTCATCAGAAAATAGTTCATCTTACGTTCCAAGTTCATTAAATACTTAAAAAGCTTGATATTCGAGTGTGTCAACTTTTGATAAATCAGGATTAGTCCATACTCACCCAACATGATCAGCAACAAAGACATGACGATGACAATTGCCAACTTGCCGCTCTGGGTGGCCCCGACCATGACAATCCACCCAATCAGCCCCAAACCAGCAATAATCGTCACCAGGCTCTGTATGAAATTTTGAAATTGAGTAAAGAACGCCGGAATGCCGCCAGAGTAACGAAACGATGCTTCACTTTTCATCATCTTTGAAAAATACCCTTGTGTCTCGAGTTGCTGAAAATCAACCTTTTCCCATGCCTCATAAATCGCTGTCTTCAACCGCTCATTTGCACGAACCGAGGCAATGTCCAAAAATCGCTGTAAAATGGCAGCCCCGACATAAGCCATTGCTGCCGCACTATAAAAGTACAAAACGATCCGTATAATCGACTGTGGCCGATTAGATAAAATTTGATTTAAGATCTGCGTGTTTCCCAAGATCACAATCAGTGGCGCGACCGCATTCAAGATACTTATCAACAGCGTTAAGCCGAATAAGCTCTTCCCGAAACGATAAATAAAGCGGACTGTTCCGACCGCGTGGCGAATTTCTGTTTTACGATGCTTCATGGCGGTCACCTCCAACATACAATGACCTCTGTGCCGACCAAAGTTTGCGATAATAATCACAGTTTGCTAGCAGCCAGCCGTGACTGCCAGAAGCGATAACGGTACCATCTTTCATGACCAAAATCTTGACATTCTCAGTTGCCAAAGCCCCCAGCCGATGCGTCACGATGATCGTTGTTTTCTGACTTAGCTTTGCGTCAACCAGTGCATAAAACTGCTTTTCACTAATCGGATCAAGCGCCGAAGTTGGCTCATCGAGGATATTAATATCCGCCTGACGATAAAGAACTCTGGCAAAAAGTATCTTGTCCTTTTGCCCACCTGAAAGTTGAATACCATTTTCATTCAACTCATTGCCAATGAATGTTTGAATACCATTGGGCAGACCGGCGACAAAATCTCTCAATCCAACTTCATCAAGCACTGCTTCAACGCGCGCTGTGTCAACCTGTTGCGGCGTTTTACAAGCCACATTTTCTGCAATCGTAAAATGGAGGATCACGTCATCCTGAAATTCGACCGCCTCTCGCTGGCGCATGGTTGCCGGCGCCCAAGTCGCAATATCTTGGCCATCAATCGCCACCGACCCTGAACTTGGCGTATATAAACCGCACAGTAATTTGACCAGCGTTGACTTGCCCGCGCCATTCTCACCGACAATCGCAACTTTCTCTCCTGGCTTGACGAAAAAATTGATGTCATGCACAAGCGCGGTTCCATTCACCTGATAAGCAAGATGCTGAACTTCAATTTGACCTGACCCACTAACCTTCCGCTCTTTTGCGCCGCTGTCTTGGCGGTAAGGGAAGGCCATAAATTTTCGAAAATTATCAACAAAAACCAAATTCTTCCCAACCGTCACATAAGCATCTCTAAAATTACCAAAGTTCAGGTTGAGTGTTTGAATCGCGCTGATCGCAAAAAGTAGACTTGCAATCGAAACGTTTCGCAACGCAATCAAAATTAACAGCGACAACGCCAAGCCGATAACGTTAACCAGTCGCTGTCCTAGATTAATAATCAGCGAAAGATTTGAGTAATGGCGTTGCCAGGTCACCAGCTTTTGAATCAACGCTATAAAATGCTGATGAAAAAGATCAAACATCGCAAATAAGCGAATATCTTTTCCCGTTGAGCGTTTCATCAACGTCCGCACAAAATAACTTTGATAACTGGTAATCCGATTTTGTTCACCTTTATGTTTGAAATACCATTGGTTGCCGATGCGCTGAAAGGCATATTGTAAAAGATTCAACCCCAAGACAATGGCAGCTGGCCAAATACTCAAAATTCCCATCATGCCCAGCAGAACGATAATTTGGCAACCCGTTCGAATCAGCGTGACCGTCTGCGCGATGATCGCTCCAATCCCAACATTTTGCCCGTTATAAATCGCCTCGTAAGCTTGATCAATAACCGCTTTTCCTTCTACCGAATCAATCAAACTTTGTCGCCAGCCAAAAATATGCTCAGAGAAAACCGGCACATAATCAAACCGAAAATCAAACGTCAGCAAAGTCAGGCGTTGTTGCAAAAATAAATCAAAGATTCTGATAGCATACACACCGACCCCAGCAAGCAAAATGATCAAAATCACCATAGCCAGCTTCAGGTCTTTCACTTGGATAAGAACAACCGCGAGCGAAGGCAACAGCGATATCCCCGCAACATACACGCTCTCAACCAAACAAAGCCCCAATAAGATCACGACAAATTTGAGTCGATATTTAGCGGCAAATTTGGAAAATATGTAGAACCAGTTGCTTCTTTGACTCATAGCGGTCATTCCTTAATCAGAAATACGCGTCTAAAGGGCGTGCTTGTCACAATCTGCGTTTTATGTTAAATAAATTAGAATGATTTGATATTAATGAGAAAATACTCCTAGAGCAACTAAGTGTCAACCTTTCTGAAATGGAAGTGCACTTAAAAAAGATCATGAAAACTCATTCCTGCTGCCAAATAAAAGCTAGCAGAAAGATGTTTTCATGATCTAGATCTGTCATATTTGACCATTAATTTGATGAGGATAGCACTGATGCGTTAAGCAATCTGAAGAAAGCACGTAAATGCCATGTTCAGCCCCCTATAAAGGTTCGTGCTGTCCATTTCAAAGCGACTCAATGTCAATCGGCTTCCCATGATCATACGTCTTTCGATCGTCATCCGTAATCTCACGAACAACCCGACACGGTGAGCCGAATGCCACGACATTAGCCGGAATATCGTGCGTAACTAAACTACCGGCGCCAATGACGCTGTTATCGCCGATCGTCACGCCGGGCATGACCGTGACATTGGCACCAAACCAGCAATTCCGGCCGACATGAATCGGTTTATTGTATTGATATCCCTGTTCACGCAAGCCCGGATCAATCGGATGCGTGGCGGTTACCAAGGTTACGTTGGGGCCAAACATGGTTCGATCACCAACGTAAATATGCGTATCATCAACCAGCGTTAAATTGAAGTTTGCATAAATACCACTGCCAAAATGAACATGGGCGCCACCAAAGTTAGAATAGAACGGCGCTTCGACGTAACTTCTTTCACCGATTTCTGCAAACATCTTTTTTAGCTGGGCGAAACGTTCTTCCTGATGGGTTGCTGGAATGCGGTTATAAACGGCCACTTCATCAATATCGGCCAGTTGTTCTTTTTGCAAATCCGCATCCATCGGCTGGTAGAGTGCGCCATTGTGCATTTTTTCTTGGATTGTCATGCGATGATCCTCCTTTTTTACTCGTTCTCTCGCTAAATCGTATCACAGTCTCGGTACTCACCATAATGAGCTTTCTAGTTTACTCAAAAGGCCACTGGACAAAACCCCGCCCAGTGGCCTTTTGCATACTCTCGTGTTTATTTAACAAATCCCAACGTCTGGGCAATCAAGTAAAGGTTCAAGATAATGAGCACCGCACTGATGAGCCACGCCAGCCACTTGACCCAGGCGTGATTGGCAAATTCGCCCATGATCTTTTTGTCGCTGGTGTAGCGCACTAACGGGATGACCGCGAACGGTAGCGCAACGCTTAGGAAAACCTGCGAGAACGTCAGCAGGCCCTCAATCTTGGCTTCGTTACCGTGATAATAAATGGCGAAAATCAGCACCGGCGTGACGGACATGAGCCGCGTCAGAATCCGTTGTGCCCAGAGTGGCATTTTCAGATGGATAAAACCTTCCATAATAATCTGGCCGGCTAGCGTCCCGGTGATTGTTGAACTTTGACCGGATGCCAGCAATGCGATCGCAAACAACATGGAAAGCATCGGGCTGGCAATGGCGCCGACAATCTGGGAATTGCTTAAGGCATTGAAAAGATCTACGAAGCGGCCTAACGAGCTGTTGGTGCCAAAGAAAAGCGCCGCTCCAAGAATTAATAGTAACGAGTTGACGATAAACGCCATCGTCAGTTGCAGGTTGGAATCAATCGTTGAAAACTTAATCGCCCGTTTGACATCGTCTGGCTTGCTGCGATCAATTTTACGCGTCTGGGAAATCGATGATCCAAGGAAAAGATCATGCGGCATGACCGTCGCACCCACAATCCCTAATGAAAGGTACAACATGGATTTATTGGTAACAATATCAGCGTGTGGCAGGTAGCCTTTTAACAATTCCGGCACGTTGGGTTGAGCCAAAATGACTTCGTAAGCGAAAACCAGCAGAATGACGAGGACTAAAGTGGCAACCACCGCTTCGATTTTTCGAAAGCCGAGGCGCATGAGTAGTAACAGGATTAAAACATCTGCCGTGGTAATGATAATGCCGACAATCAGCGGCATGTTGAAGAGCAGCTTTAACGCAATGGCTGACCCGATAATCTCGGCTACATCCGTCGCCATAATTGCTAATTCGGTAACAACCCAAAGGAATCCGCCCATGACACGGCCGGTATGCTCGCGCGTCATCTGCGCCAGGTCCTTACCGGTCACAATTCCCAGCCTTGCCGCCATTGCCTGCAGCAACATCGCGATCAAACTGGAAATCAAAATAACTGAAAGCAGTGAGTACTTGAATGAAGCCCCGCCGGCAATACTGGTAATCCAGTTACCGGGATCCATGTAACCCACGGCAACCAGAATGCCCGGTCCGGTATAAGCGGCTAGTGTCCGCCAAAAACCTGCATTGTGGGGTACCTCAACACTGCCATTAACTTCATCTAGACTTTTACTCGGCGTGTCTTCAAAATGAATGATCCGCTCACGTTTTGGGTTTTTATTTTCTTTTTCCATGATATAAAGCCCTCTTTCCATTGGTTTGAAATTTGGGTCTCGATTGAGCTATCACTCAACATCATCCGAGATAAATATACACCCTTACTAAAATAGGTCAAGAAAAAGATTAGGTTAACTTAACTTATTGGCCAAAGCCCCTATTGGCGGCACTCATCGCGTGCTATAATAAAACCACACTGCCGGCTTTAAGTTTTCACTTAATCCATTTTAAGAAAGGATCCTGGTACATGGCCAATTCAACTGATGACATGTTGCATCAAGCGCAATTATTTAATGATTTCACGGCTAAACAGAAACTGATTATCATCGCCGCCATTGATGTGTTTGCCGAGAAGGGGTACGCGGCAACCAGTACGAAGGAAATCGCTGCGCGGGCCGGGGTCGCCGAAGGTAATATTTACAGTCGCTTCACCAATAAACGCGGCTTGTTGAATGCCATTATTACGCCAGTACTCGACCAGATGTTCCCGGCCGAATTGGATGACTTCATTAAGTCCCGGTTGAATCAAGATTATGTGTCATTGGAAACTTTTCTAACCGTTTTAATCAAAGATCGCCTTACTTTTTTGCAGGCGAATGCGCAAATTATCAAAATCGTGCTATCGGAATTGTTGAATGACACGCAAGTTCGTGAACAGGTCATTGGCAACTTCACAGCCCAATATTGGCAGACGATGACGCATGATTTAACCGTCCTGCAACAACAGGGGGTGCTGGTCGACTGGCCGTTTGAAGATATTTTAAGAGCTATCTGGTCGACTACCAGCGGTTTGATTCTGGGATTTTTATACTTCAATCAGCCACTAGACGCCGATACCGTGAATCACAGCATTACCGCAACGATTAAGGCCTTATCGCCAAAGTAGTTGGTGGCATGCACACATGGTGTAGCCTTCTGTTCCGGTAGTTCTGTGGGTTATGACTCTCAACGGGTGTTGGTTTGCGTATAAAATAAAACTATGTGGTTTTGCTCAGGTTCACTTTAACGCGCTCCCCGGCGCAGAAACCGACTCACGCTCATTCACTTTAACGCGTTCGCAGTCGCAGAAATCTACGTGTAAGGACCTCAAGCCTAAATGGCCAAAGTCCAGCCATTTAGGCTTGAGGCCACTTACACTCCGATTTCTAAGCGCTCCTGCTCACGCTCATTCTTTTGGAGGAGGATTCATGACTCTCGCAATTTTTATTTTCCTACTCATTGCCGGCATCGGTGCTGGCTTGACGGCCACGCTGGCTGGGCTGGCTTCGTTGGTTTCTTACCCGGCGCTGCTGGCCATTGGGGTGCCGCCGGTGATTGCCAATGTGACCAACACCGCCGCCTTGGTATTCACCGGTGTCGGCTCAGCAGTTTCATCCCTGCCTGAATTGCACGGTCGCGGCAAATTTCTGTGGCGGCTCATCCTGTTGGTTTCGCTCGGCAGTATTTTTGGCAGCGCCTTGTTGTTGATTGCCCCTGCATCGACTTTTGAAAAAATTGTGCCGTTCTTTATTATTGCTGCGGGTCTGTTACTGTTGTTCAGCGGCAAACTGCCTACGCAGGAACATGACCCGAATGAACCGGCGCGCCGCCTGACGTTTCGACAAGAAGCCGCCCAAACTATCGTTATCTTCGTAACCGGTGCCTATGCCGGTTACTTCGGTGCTGCGGCCGGCGTCGTGATGTTGGCAACGTTGACCCTGACCGTGGATCAGCCTTTCATCGTTTCCAATTCAATGAAAAATCTAACCGGCTTTGCGGCTAATGGCATCGCCACCGTCATCTACGCTTTCACGACCAAAATCGAATGGCTCATGGTCATCCCCCTCGGTATCGGCCTTTTTATCGGCGGCTACATCGGTCCCATCATCGCCCGCCGGCTGCCAGTGCAGCTATTACGCGTCATCATTGCCGTTTTGGCTTTCCTATTGGCGGCTAAGCTGTTCGCCCAGGCATATTTCTAAGGAAATTTTGGCATTATCAAACAAAAAAACTTCTCAGCGATCATGTTGCAATATGCAAATGATCGCTGAGAAGTTTTTTTCTAACGCATATTGGTTCAAATGATTTAGTTATAACAGCCAAACCGCTAACCCAAACAAAACCAAATGTACCAATAACCTTACCAAGTGATGGCTTACGTGCGGCTTGCCGTACATTGCTATCCCATTAAGCCACGCCACTGCGGACAAACCCAGCAACCCGATCAGCAAAACGATGACCGCGTTGACCTTATCCGGAATCACCGCCGCTGTCAGCACCAAGACCGCAGCCAGCGCCGTGAGTTGATTGAAAAGCGGGTTACCTTGTTTGGCTTGCCATGCCTGCCAGGCGACCAGCAGCATCACAAACCCATAACCGCCGATCACGACGCGCATCCCGATTGCCGCCATGCGCTCGCCTAGCCTTCCTGCGCCTGCAAGACTTGATCCATCACATGTAAAACGCCATATTCATCATTGCTGCGGGTACGATATTTGGCATGCTGCGCCATACCTTGCGTCGCATTCGCCATAATATAACTGTAACCAACCGTCTCTAGCATCGGAATATCATTATCATAATCACCAAACGCCATCATCTGAGCAGTCGGAATATCAAAATGCCGACTCAAAATCCGCATCCCGCGGCCCTTGTTCACGCCAAGATTTTGAATATCCAACCAAGTTTCGCCACTCACCTGAACCGTATAATCCTGACCAAAAACTGGCCGAAAATAGCGATCGGCATTCTTGCGACTATCCGCATTAGGAAAATAAATCGTGACCTTATCGACTTCTAGCGACATATCCAGCAAATTCGGCACCTTTTTGAGCTTGTGGTAAAACGGCAACAACGCCGGTGCGTATTTGGCATCAACCGCATTGATATATGCAGCGTCCAAGGCACATAGCACCGGGACGCCATCGGTTTTTTCAAGAATGAATGACACAATCTCGCGATACTTGGCCGCGGAAATCAAGCTTTTCCCGATGATATGGCCATGTGTCGCCACTAAGCCGCCATTATCGCACACCAGCGAGATGTGCTTGCTGAAGTGCGGAAAGGTTTCCTGCAACGTATATAACGGTCGGCCACTGGCAGCGACGAATTCGATGCCGGCCTGATGAAGCCGGTGTAAGTAGCGATCAAAGTGCGGTGGTAAGACGCCTTTGCTGGTTAACAGCGTCTGGTCCATATCACTGGCAATTAATTTTACATTTTGCATCTTTTTCTCCCTTAAACGAATTAGTTAGTGCGGCGCCCCTTTGGTAACCACATTTTCGATCACCTTCGCAATTTGCTCCGGCGGCTCTTGCATGCCACGCTTCAGCCACATGGTTAACACACCCACGGCCCCACTGATGAAGAACGTATAATAATAATCGAGATGATCTTTGTCGGTCTCGCCATACCAAGTTTGATAACGTGACTGCGTTTGTGCCTGAATCGGCCGCACGATTTTTTGTAAAACCGAACTATCCGGCGTGGTTAAAAGAATCGTCGCGGCTTGCGGATGTTGCATGATGACCTTGAGAATCGGCACCAACATCTTGGTCATATCGTCTATTTTAACACTGAGATAGGGTTGGATTTCGTTGAGTAAATCGGTTTCAATCTGCTCGAATAAAGCCAAGGGTGACTGAAAGTGCAAGTAAAAGGTTCCGCGATTCAGATCCGCCTGGCGACAAATCTCCGTCACGGTAACGTCATCCAGTGCCTTGGTTTCCAAAATCTGCAGTAAGGCGGCTTTAAACCGACTCACCGTATACTGAACCCGGCGATTGTCCCGTGTTCCTGACATCAACGTTCACCTCTAAACCAACATGATTTCAACAAAGTGTTCATTTAACAACAGATTTTCCGTTTCTGTGCTTGAACGAATACTTACAATCTAACATAATGTCATTCAATGAACAACGTGTTGAATTTATGGACAGTCCCTAGTCACTTGTTCAGCTCAATGCGATTGTAGGAGGTTTTTTTAATATTGGCATATATCGAAGTTAAACATGAATCTAAACGTTACAAAATGGGTGAAACCACCATTACCGCCAATCAGGATATCAATTTTACTGCGGATCAGGGAAAGCTGACGGTCATTCTTGGCCCCAGCGGTGCAGGCAAGTCGACGCTGTTGAATATTTTAGGGGGAATGGATTCACCCACAGAAGGGGAAGTCTGGATTGACGGGACTGACATTGCGACGTTTTCCGATAAGCAACTCACGGCTTTTCGGCGGCACAATGTCGGTTTTGTTTTTCAGTTTTATAACTTAATCCCGAATCTGACGACTAAAGAAAATGTGGAGCTGGCTGGTTCGATTGTGGCAGACGCATTGGATCCGACCACGGTGCTGCAGCAAGTGGGTTTAGGTGCACGGTTGGATAATTTTCCTTCACAGCTTTCCGGTGGCGAGCAGCAGCGGGTGGCGATTGCCCGCGCCTTGGCGAAGAATCCGAAGCTACTGCTGTGTGACGAACCGACTGGCGCACTGGATTACAAGACCGGTAAGCAAGTGCTGCAACTATTGCAGGATGCCAGCCGCAAAGATCATAAAACCGTTTTGATCATCACCCACAACGCTGCGATTGCCAAAATGGCCGATCGGGTTATCGAAATCAATGATGCGCAGGTCCGCAACATTCATGACGAAGCCGCACCAACGCCAGTCGCAGACATTGAGTGGTAGGTGATCAGTTTGAAACCATTAACGAAAAATCTTTGGCGAAACATTCGCGATTCATTGGGCCGATTCATCGCGATCGTTATCATCATTATGCTTGGCGTTCTTTTATTTGTCGGAGTCAAAGCGACCGGGCCCGCGCTCAAGGACTCCTTGAACACGACCGTCAAAGCCGATCATCTCGCTGACAGTCAGCTTCTGGCAACCACTGGCGTCACCAACGCCCAGGTCAAGGCAGCGCAATCGGTTAGCGGCACCCAGGCAGAGGCCGTCAAGTTCAAATACGCGATTGGTGGCAAGGCCAGCGATGTCGTTGCCTTGTATGGCTACCGGAAAACGGCCACGATTAACCGTCTCCACCTGACCAGCGGCCACTTGCCGAACCACCATAACGAAATCGTGCTCGATTCAGTCGCCAAAAAAAGCGGCTACAAACTAGGGCAACATTACACCTTCGCCCGCAGCAGCGGTCTCAGCCGCCGAACTTACACCATCACCGGCTTTGCGGACTCACCGGCCTACATTGAAGATACCAGCCGCGGATCGGCCAATATCGGGGATGGCACGGTCCGGTATTTTGCCTATATTCCTGATCAGCAAATGAACATGCCGGTTGCCTCGCAATTAAACATCCGCTTCCCAGGTTTGCAAAAGCGCGATACGTTCAGTTCATCTTACAAAGATGCGGTTGCCGCCAAAATGAAACAAGTCAAACGCCGCGTCAAAGCCCAGGCACAAAAAGATTTGCAAACCATGATCGAAGCCAAGATCGTGCAGGCGGCCACCAAGAAGGCCACTGCCCAGGCCACCGCGGCCGGCATGCCAACTAGTGCCGCTGCCACCACCGCACAGACGGCTGTTCAGAAGCAACAAGCGACTTTGAAAAAACAAGCCGACACCCGTGCGCAGAAGCAACTGACAACCAGCCTCACTTGGCAAACGCGGAGCGACCTGCCAGGATTCGGTGACTACGGCGGATCAGCGGATCGAATTGCCGCAATTGCTAATGTGTTCCCGGTGTTCTTTTTCCTTGTGGCTGCCCTCATCACCTTTACAACCGTTAGCCGCATGGTTGAAGAAGCGCGCGCCCAAATCGGCACGTTTAAAGCACTCGGCTACAGTAAATGGGCCATTGCTCGTAATTACCTTGCTTATGCGGCGCTGGCCGGATTATTCGGTGGAGTCATCGGCGTTTTTGCCGGCAATCTCAGCATTCCGCGGATCGTTTTGAGTTTGTATAAAAACTACATCCCGCTCAAACAAGTCATCACGCTGCAATGGCCGCTCATTGTGCTGTCGATCGGACTCGCCTTGATTGCCACGTTAGGCGCCGCCATCATCGTTGTCCGCAACGAATTAACCGAAAAACCGGCAGCCTTAATGCGACCACGGGCACCTAAGTCCGCAAAACGCATTTTGCTTGAACGAATCACCCCGTTATGGTCGCGACTTTCGTTTAATCAAAAAGTCAGTTATCGCAACCTGTTCCGGTATAAATCACGACTCATCATGACCATTCTTGGCATTGCCGGCGGAACGGCCTTGATTCTCACCGGCTTTGGTATCAAGGATTCCATCACTGCCACAGGTTCCCTGCAATACAACGATGTGGTCCATTATCAAGCCATCGTGCGCTTGGCGGATGGCAAAACCCCTGCGGCAGCGCGAACTGTCTTGAAGAAAAGCAACGCCTATCGCAGCGCCGACACTGTCAGCAGTGCAGTTGGTAAACTTAGCGCCAATGGCCACCAAATCAGTGACGTTAATCTTTTTGCCCCATCAAGCGGCACCACCCTCGAGCCCTACGTCAGTCTTCGCTCAACCAAAACCAACCAAAAACTGACGCTGCCACTCTCCGGCATCGTTATCACCAGCAAAGTGGCCAAATCACTTAAAGTCGGGACTGGCGATCACTTAAAAATCACCACAACGGATGGCAAGAAACATAGCTTTAAAATTAAAGGCATCGCCAAAAACTATGTCGGGCATTTCGCCTATCTCGCAAATGCCAGCTATCGGCAGCTTGCCGGTCAGCATACAACGCCCAACGCTTTGCTCGTCCGCTTACGGCCACAAACTACTAAGCAAAACGATCGGCTAGCCAAGCGTCTTCTGAACCACCACGCGATTGTCGGCATCAGCTTCACCACAACGGCGAAAAAGACACTTAGCAATATGAGCAGCATGCTCGATCCGATTGTTTTGATCTTCATTCTATTGAGTGCCGTTTTATCCTTCGTGGTCTTGTACAACCTGAACAATATCAACGTTTCCGAACGCATTCGGGAATTGTCCACGATCAAGGTGCTGGGGTTCTTCGATCGTGAAGTCACCATGTACATCAGTCGCGAAAGCATCGTGCAGACCATTGTCGGGATTCTCTTCGGTTATGGGCTAGGTAACCTTTTGACGGCGTATATTTTGCAACAGGCAGAAACTGCCGACGTCGTTTTCCCATTGACTATCAGTTTCACCGGCTACCTCACTGCCACGCTGCTGATGATCGGGTTCACCGCCATTGTCACTTGGCTCACCCACCGGCGGCTTCAGCGAGTTGACATGGTCGAAGCCCTTAAATCGAACGAATAACTTACAATTTTGTCATGCAGTCGCAAAGCGCGGCTGCTTTTTTTCATCCAAAATTCACCAAAAGTGCCGAATAAAAACCTAAAACCACGTAAATTTGACCGCCAGATGAAGATTGAGAACAACTCCTAACAGTTCTGTAATGGTGACGTAACATTGACACGGTAAAGTAGCCTTTAGTTAATTAATTAAGGGTGAGGTCAAAATGAAATTCAATAAAGCTATGATTACATTGGTTGCCGCAGTTACCTTAGCAGGTTCTGCCAGCGCCGTAACACCGGTTTTCGCTGACACAAGTGCCAGCATCGCTTCTAACAAAAGCGAAACGAACGATTTATTAAAACAAATCGAAGCAGCCAACACTGAGGTCATCAATCTTAACAAACAGATTGACGATAAGAATTCGCAAATCAGTGATGCCACAGCCAAGATCAGTGCAACCGATGCCCAGATCAAATCATTGAGCGGCCAAATCACGGCTGCCCAAAAGAACGTGACGGCACGGAAGAACAATTTGAAGGATCAGTTGATTTCCCTTCAAAAGAAGGCTGGCAGCTCGGTTAGCGGTAATGTCTACATTGACTTCGTGTTGAACTCACAAAGTCTTTCAGACCTGATCGCACGCACCATGACCGTTGGCAAACTCAGCCAAGCCAGCAAAGAAGCCTTGGACGCTGTGACTGTTGCCAAGGATAAACTGGCAGCATTGAAGAACCAACAGGAAACGGCTCGGCAGACGCTGGTTTCAACCAAGTCATCGCTTGAAACCCAGAAGTCTCAGTTGGTTACCTTGCAAAAGACAGCTAGCGACAAGCAGGATGCCTTGAACAAGCAAATCAATGATCACCGTGACGAATTGGTTGCATTGCAAAGCCAGTTCGCCCAAGAACAGGAAAAGACCGCTGCAGCAACCCAAGCTGCTTTGAAGACAGTCGCGGCCTCAACCGGTTCTGCATCAAGCAAGAGTGCCGACAGCAGCAGTTCAACGACTAAGGCTGCTTCAAGCCAAAGCACCATTTCCACAACCAGCACCTCTTCCAACAGCGGTGCCTCATCATCTGTCATCAGCAACAACACCGCTTCAGGTAGCGGCAGCCACGCTGATTACAGTTCTTCAGGCAACACTTATCCTTGGGGTCAGTGCACCTGGTATGTTAAGTCTGTTGCTTCATGGGCAGGCAATGGCTGGGGCAACGGCGCTGAATGGGGCGCTTCCGCTGCAGCTGCAGGCTTCACGGTTAACCACACACCGGCAGCCGGCTCAATCATTGTCTTCGCTGCTGGCCAATCCGTTGGCGGCCAATGGACTGCTGATGGTCAATATGGTCACGTTGCTTACGTTCAATCTGTTTCCGGCGACAGCGTCACCATCACTCAAGGCGGCATGGGCTTCAGCTCACCAACCGGCCCGAACACCCAGACCATCTCTGGCGCAAGCAGCTACACTTATATCCACCGGTAATTTTACCCACCCTTAATCACGTCTTGGGATCCCATTTTCGGATACCAACCTAAAAATACCGCGGGAACCAAAAGAAGCCTTCGAATCTATGCGAGTGCATAGGTCCGGAGGCTTCTTTTTATGGTTGTTGTGGGCATTGCCACGTCTTCAGCACAACGAGCAATACAATGACGCGGCAGAGGCGTTAAACCCTAGCAATCACACGCCACGTCGCATATGTCACAATCGTCAAGATAGAAACTATTGGCCCGACTCACCGTTACAAAGTCGCCAATGTCCCAATTTTCCCGTTCGGCTATTTCATTCACGATGACACCAAACCGTTGCCGGAACTTGTAAATGTAGCAGAAGATCGCGTCTTGGTGGCGAACATCCGGACCGACAACAAACACGTTTTTGGCACGGGTCGATTCATCCACATCGCTTAACTTAATCTCACCATCAACGCTTTCGAAGAGCTCTGGCCATAATTTTAACGGACCCGGGTTGAATCCCGTGCATAGAATCGGTTTGTAAGGCGTCGTGATGGTGCGGCCATCGGTGAACCACAACTGATACTGTGATGGGGAATCGCTGGTCACCGTTTTTAAGGTTGCATTTTGTTGTAAGGTGATCCGATCCGCGACTGCTGGCGGCAAATCCAAGAACCGGCGCCGGGTGTATGGAGCCAGGCGGATGCTGGGATCAGGTGAAGCAGCGTTTAAGCCGGTCGATTCCGTGATCATCAGAACTTTATGTCCGAGCGTGGCCAGATTGATCGCAGCATCCACGCCGCTTTCATTGCCACCGATGACAATTTGGGTTTCCCCTGGCAAATCCTGCCAAGAATGCACCTGCTGATAGTGAATGACATTTTCAGGGTGATCGGTTAACTTCGGAAAAGCAAATTGCCCGACCGCCATAATCAGGTATTTACTTTCAACGACGCCATGATCGGTCTCAATGGTATAACTGTCAGCGTTGGCTGTAATGGCACCAACACGCGTATGTTCGGCAATCGGTAACGTATAAGTTTCTGCCACCAGCTTCAAATAGTCGGCAAACTGAGACCCGCTAAGATGTTCGGTTCCCAGCGTATATGCCGGCGACGTCTCCATGGTAACGGCATTTAAGTCCGGCATACCGAAACCATTGCTGGTAAATGATGGCGTGATAAAACGGGTTTCTTTTGGCCAGTTGCGAAAACTTTCGCCAATTTCACCTTGCTCCAAAATCTGAAATTCTTGACAGCCTAATTGTTTCAAGATGACGCCAACGCCAATTCCCGCTGCCCCGCCACCAATAATCGTGATTTGATTCATCTATTTATTTCTCCTTATGTTATGTCAATCCAGACGCTTACTGTCACGCACCATTAATCGATTCAGACTGGTTTCACTCACATGTGCCGCGGCTTGAGCCAAAACGGTGCCGACTACAGTCAAGCCGACCGCCACCAAGACCGCCAAAAGCTCCACGCTGGCGAAACGGATACCATCTTGACGCATCACCAATCGCGCAATCATCAGCCCAATAACACCAGTCAGGCCGCCAACCGCATTAATCGCAAAAGAATCAACTGCATCGTAGAATCTTTGAGCATGCTGCATCTTTACGACCGCTGTCTGACATAACCCGCCGGAAACAACGGCAACCACAGCTATGGTGCCTGCGCCGACATAGCCAACCAAAGCCGTACTCGTGACCAATCCGCATAAAATACCATTCAGTAAATCACCTAAGCCCATGACTTGCGTTCGCCAATACGTCAACCAGCACCAGCCGGCAATCGCCGCCAAAACCGCAATGAGCGTTTTGATCAGCACCTGCAGAGCCTGGGCATTCAGGCCACCCACCGGCGCTAAATTAAAGCCCAACCAGCCCACCAGTATCATGATCGTTGCGGCATAATCCGTACGAAAATCATTCGCCACAACCGCCTCACGACTGCGAGTCAACGATTTTGCCAGGACAAGACTGGTTAGCCCCGCTGTCAGATGCACGACAATGCCTCCGGAAAAATCCAATGCACCCAGTCGCTCCAACCAACCACCATCCGACCATAGCCAGTGCGCCAGCGGGCAGTATACCAACGCTGTCCAAACCGGCACAAAAATCACCAAGTAATGGCTATGTTTAAAGCCAACAATGGTTCCAATTAACATGGCGATCGCATATAAGTAAAAATCCATCTGCACCAACCCATTCAGCAAATCCGCAAAACGGTTAACCTGTAACAGATTGGTGCCAAACGCCAGGTAATTCCCAAACACCAACCAGCAGCCGATCGCCACCATCAACGCAACGCTCATGGTTAAAAGTGCCGGCTGTTGCCGGGAGCGAGGTAACATACCCACGTATAACAGCGGTACGCTAAAGATCATCGGCAGCATGATCAGGAAACAGACAAGTGCAAACATAAATGACCCCCTTGTGAACTTTCGTCAGCCTGGGCATCAGGCTGAGCAAGCGTTAGTGACCCTTTGCTATTCAGTTGTCCGTGATCGCTTCTACCTATAGACAAGCGGTCTGTATGTGTGGTTATTTTTGGAGCTACCTACCTCGCTTTCTAAAACGTAACTATTACGATTGAGAAGCGACTGTTACCTTATCATTTGTTGGTTAGTGGTGTCAACTGATATTTTTGCAAAAAAAGACGACACCTCGCTAAAAGTGTCGCCCTGCTACCAGTCTGTTTTCAAAAATAACTGGTGTATATTATCCCAGGTCACAAATGATCCTTTTTCCCAAAATGGTAGACCGTTATTTCCGCCACGGACACGACAACCCAAATAAGTGGAATGATTGTTAATATATTCAGCATGGCCTGTCTGAAAGTATCACCAAGCAACATTCGGATAAAAACATTAAGCAGGCCACAAATTAACCAAAAAAACAGCTTTCGAAACATAAGGGATTGTTCTCCAACGAAATAGGCCAAATCTTTCTTGGCACTTAATTCTTAAGTCATGTCGTCCAAGGTGAGAATTATCGATATTTCTTCGAATAGAAATAATAGGCAAGACCGAGGCCAGTTCCCAAAAGCAAGCAAATCAAGATTAGAACGGGATTGAACCAATTGTTGGGATTGGTGTTGATATTTGTGTTTAAATAGACCGCAACGGCACACACTGCGACGACGCCTAGAACAGATTTAGGTTTTGGTGTCATGGGGGTTTCTCCTTTTCTCTGAAGGATTAGTAATAGCAATGAATGCCAGCATCGAAACTAAATACATCATGATATAAGGTCTCTTACAAAGTCATCTTCGCTTTTCCAGTATATGCATAAACTGCCATTCTTTGGCGAAGGAAAAATAAACGTTGGCTTTTGGCCAATTAACGTTGATTTAATCGTTTAATCTTGCCAATTCAGGGTCTCCACGTCTCAAACCAAAAAAAGACACCCAAAGCCCCACACAATCACTGTGGAAGTTTCAAGTGTCTTTACGCCGTACGAAACTTTTCTCAAGCCTTCTGCCGGCCATATCCCTTTAAGGTTGCCCGAATCGCAAATCCCAAAGCGATGAGCGCAATGGTGTACAAAGCGACATTGCCGTAAAACTTACTGATCGGGTTCCAGAATACCGGCCAGAAGACTTGATAGAGCCAGAAGCCAACGACTAGCAGGCCCCAGAAAATATTGATCCAGATTTTTTTCATTGGTACACACTCCCTTTTGCTGAGCGTGAACCGGCGCGTTTAGGAGCCGAAGTATAAGTGGCCTTGGGCGTGATTGGACCGAGCTTAGGCCATTGCGCCCATGAACCTTATATGCAGGCTCCTGCACCGGTGAACGCGTTATAGCCTAAATCATTGGCGATGCCGGTGCGTTGTAATACTTATTGATCAGGTGATAGGCGGTTGCCTGTAAGCCGACCATCAAGATGATCGTGAAGCCAAACAGCCATGCAGTCCAAAGTAGTGAAACCGGGCCGCTGGTTGCGGTTAAGGCGGTGACTGAGGTGCCTCGCGCCCGACCGACAATCAGCGTTGGAAAGACGCCGAGGAAAATGGTGTAAATGAAGCTGGCCATCGTGCCGACACTGAGCCAGAACGTCACACGCGGATGGTGGTTAGCAATGGACCAAGTCTCAACCCCAAGGAACGCGACCAACAAGATCAGCAGTAACGAGACGATGACTGGCCGATTGGTGAAGAACCGGGTATAGAACGGCAACAGGACGGCAAACAGGACAACCGCCGCATAAAGTGCCCAGGTTGTGCGTTTCAGTGCCACGGTTAATTGTTCAGCGACATTCGCACTGACTTTTTTGATCACCCGGGTCAAGCCGACATTTAGACTCAGCAAGACCGCTAAAATACCGCCTAAGATGCTGAACGGTGTTAAGATGTCGCCCATGCTGGCATAGACAAACCCGTTACGAATCGGTACGCCGCTGACCGTGGAGCTAAAGACGATACCGAGCAGGAACGGTGGCATCAGACTGCCGATAAACAACGCCCAGTCCCAGAACTGATTATAGTGGCGGCTATGCCATTGATTGCGATAATCAAACGCGACGCCGCGGAAAATCAAGAAGAACAGCATCAGGAAAATCAGCGGATAATAGCCGGAGGTCAACGCCGAATACCAGCCAGGATAAGCAGCAAACATGACGGCAAATGCGGTAACGGCCCAAGTTTCATTGCCGCCCCACACCGGTCCGGTTACTTTCATAATCTGTTGCCGCCGTGACAAATCATCGCCCACAAAGAACGTTGCCATTCCCGCACCAAAATCGGCACCATCAAGGACGAAGAACAACATCAGCTCGGTAGAAATGATGCCGAGGAAAATGACTTGCAAATTGGAAAGACTAGGCATGGCTGAACGCCTCCTTTGCAAACGGATCTGGAATGGTCCGGTCTTCCGGATAATCGCCGGTAATCTGTGGCAAGCCACGGGTGACAGTACGATGCGAGATATAAATCATGGTGCTTACCAAGAAGACGTCGGCAATGAAGAACAATGCGAGACTCGTTCCCGCCTCCGTCGCCGTCAAACTTGGCGAAACCGCATCATACTGCGTCAATAAGCCGTAGACAACAAACGGATAGCGACCGACTTCAGCAACAATCCAGCCTGAAGTAAACGTCAGGTACGGAAGCCATAACGTCCAGCCCAACGTCCGCAACGTCTTTGGATGCTCCTCAATCGTTGACTCACGCCGATGCAGCATAATTGTTGCAAACAACGCGAACATAGTGAAGAAGTAGCCTGCATAAACCATCAGGTGCATCGTCCAGAACAGCAACGTCACTGGCGGATAATAATTCATCTGGCCGTCATAGGATTTGGCAACGGTCTTATCAAACTTCGCATGATACATTTTGGCCACTTGGTTCATGCCAGGCATCGCACCGGTAAATGTGTTTTTACCAAAATACGTGCCCATGTTCGGAATCGAAATGGCTTTGGTCGTGTGATCCTTTTCATTGATCAGCGCAGCCATTGCCCAAGGAGCACCGGTTGTGGCACTCCCTTCCAAATCATAGCGTCCTTCAATTGCCGTGAACTTCATCGGCTGCAGTGCGGCGGTTGCGGCACCCTGATCGTCACCTTGTGCAGGCTGTAGGAAGGCCGCTGGCAACGCAATCAGTAAACCGATTTGAACGGCAATTTTGAACGCCGCAGTATCACGCTTATGCAGAATCTGCCAGGCCGAGATGCCAGCTGTCACAAACCCGCCGGTGATCAGAATTGCAAATAAAACGTGTAGAAATTCCGGCCGGTACTGTGGATTCTGTAACAACGTAATCAAACTGTCCAACCGGGAACGGCCATTTTCCAGGTGGAAGCCATAAGGATTTTGCATAAAGGCATTAATAGCAATAATCCAAACGACGGAAAACAGTGATGCCCCCAACATCCCAACGCCTAGCCAAGCATGGGCGCGTTTTGGCAATTTACCCCAAGTAAACCGCCACAAACCGATGATGGTCGATTCAATGAAGAACGAAATCATACTTTCAATGGCTAACGGTACACCAGAAACATCGCCCATCAAGCGGGTAAAGGCCGACCAATTCATGCCGAATTGAAATTCCATGATCAACCCGGTGACAACGCCGGTCCCAAAACTGAAGAAAAAGATGCGGCTAAAGAATAGCGTTAAACGGCCGTACTTTTCAGTGTCGCCACGACCATAGGCATATAAAAATTCAAAAATCATGGTCGTCAGCAACATCCCGATGGTGGTTGTCACAAATAGAAAGTGCGTGATGGCGGTCACCGCAAACTGCATTCGCGATAAGTTCGTTACAGCCAACGGGATCGCGGCTAATGTGAGCCCCATTTTGATCACCTCTGATAATCAAACCCCTGATATAAGTTCATTTTGCTCTTCTGATCATCGTCATTGTAAAACAAAATCAAAATTAGATATAACGATAAGCTTGTGATTTTGTTCGCATTAGCTAACGTTAACATAAGCTACTAATCAGCGGGTTAGCACGCTTCCGTTTGTTTGCCAAAATAACGAGGGACCGCTGTTAATATGACCCTGATACGGCTGCTCATTTTCTTGGAGCTTAGGTAGTTGCTCATCCATATTCCTGGATAGTTCACACAAAATTAGTATTTTAATCCTTTGCATCAATACTTTTAAACCTTTAAACTAGAATAGTAATACATGCTGAAAGGGGCTTTTATAATGGCAAAAATTGCTGTTCTGGTTACCGATAACTTCGAGGATGCGGAATTAACCTCACCTGTCAAAGCGTTAAAGGATCAGGGCCATGACGTCACTTTGATTGAAACACAAGCTGGGAAGCAAATTACCGGTAAACATGGCGCAAAGGCAACCATCGACACCACGATTACCGATGTCAAACCGGATGATTTTGACGGCTTACTGCTTCCAGGCGGTTTTTCGCCAGATGAACTTCGAGCTGACGATCGCTTTGTTAATTTCGTCAAAGCCTTCCTGTTGGCCGACAAGCCAGTCTTTGCGATCTGCCACGGACCGCAATTCTTCATCCAGACAGGCTTGACCAAGGGCCGCACCATGACCGCCTATACGACAGTTCGCCCAGATCTTTACTACGCAGGGGCCATCGTTAAAAATGAACCGGTTGTCGTTGATCATAACTTAGTGACAAGCCGGACACCTGATGACTTGCCAGAATTCAATAAAGCGATGTTGGCACAATTAAAGTAAATTAACGGTACTGACTGACGAGCACAAACAAAAAGGATGCTTCCGCCGCGATTGGCAGAAACATCCTTTTTTAATACCGATATTAGTCTTCTGAAACAAATGGCAGAAGACCCATAATCCGCGCTCGCTTGATTGCGATCGTCAGCTTACGTTGGTTCTTAGCGCTGGTGCCGGTTACCCGACGTGGCAAAATCTTGCCTCGTTCTGAGATAAACCGATCCAACAAGTTCGTGTCTTTATAATCGATGTATTCGATGTGGTTAGCGGCGATGAAGTCGACTTTACGACGACGACGGCCACCACGGCGTTGTTGTGCCATGAGAATTCCTCCTTCTCTATCAAAGATTCCAAGTTGACATTGCTTCCTTACGAACCAATGTCTTCGCTAAGCATGACCTTAGTCACACATTAGAATGGCAGATCATCATCGGAAATATCGATCGGTTTACCATTATTGGCAAAAGGATCGGGATTAGCAGCATTGCCGTTGTTGCCTTGGCTTTGACCTGCTGCCGGGTTTTGACCCGGATTCGATGATGGTGCATTGTTCGGGGCGCTTTGGGAACCAAAGCTAGGTGGGTTTTGCGGCTGCTGGTTATTACCAAACTGCTGCCCACCGCCGTAATTCTGGTTGCCTTGGCCAGCGGGATTCGCAGGTTCAGACGGTCGTTGTTGTGTCGTTGCCCGTGATTCCAGCAATGCAAAGTTCTCAACGACGACTTCGGTCACATAGACTTTCTGCCCTTGCGCATTATCGTAAGAACGCGTCTGAATATGTCCTTCAATCCCGACCAGTGAGCCTTTCTTGGTGAAGTTTGCGAAATTCTCCGCTGACTTACGCCAGATCACACAATTGATAAAGTCGGTTTCCCGTTCACCGTTTGCACTGCGGAACTGGCGATCAACGGCCAAAGTGAATGAACCGACAGCTGTACCGCTTTGCGTATAGCGTAAGTCAACATCTCTGGTTAAACGACCTGTCAATGCAACACTGTTAAGCATGCCGTAGCGCCCCTTTCAAAAAGTTACAATTAGTCTTCTCGCTTCACGATCATGTGACGCAGAATATCATTATTGATCTTGGCAAGACGGTCAAATTCATTGATCGCTTTGTCATCTTCTGCGGACAAGTTCACGATATGATAGAGACCTTCGTTATACTTGTTGATCTCATATGCGAGCTTACGCTTTTGCCAATCCTTGGAATCAATGATGCTGGCACCATTTTCCTTCAAAATATTGTCAAAACGTTCAACCAAATCAGTCTTTGCAGCATCGTCTAAATCAGGACGAATGATGTAAGTTACTTCATACTTGGTTTCAGCCATGACGATTCACCTCCTTATGGACTTTAGGCCCCGGTCGTTTGCCGGAGCAAGGAGTAATAAGGCTACAAAAATAGCCGGATACTCACAAGCTAAAATTGTAGCATAGATTCGCACCGAATACTACTGCTAAAATGGTAAATCATCCGTGGCTAGCTCCTGTGAGGCGGACGGATCACCCGCTGGCATGCCATCAGTGCCGGTTGCCTGCAAGGTGCCGGTCCGCCGACTTTCGGTCACCGCCCGTGATTCCAACCATGCAAAATTATCAACCACCACCGACGTCCGCCACCGCTGTTCACCTTGTTTATTTTCAAAATGATTGTTACTAATGCGCCCGGCAACGCCGATGAGCGAACCCTTCGTTGTTGAGCTGGCAAAGGTCAACGCCCGTTTGCCAAAAATCACGCACTCGATAAAATCCGTTTCGCGTTGTCCGGTTTTGTTCTTAAAAACCCGATCCACAGCCAGCGTAAAGCGAACCAGCTCCAAATCAGCTGCTGTTTTAAACACCTCTGGTTCTTTCGTCAGCCGACCTGTCAAACTCACACAATTTAGCATATGCCATCCTCCATCTCATCGCGCTATTTTCGCTGTCGGCTATACATTACGCAAAAAGTTTCGCGCTTGACCAGATAGTACGCGTTTGTCTTTTGGAAAATTTCGCACTGACGGGGCTGCTTTTTTTTAAGAGAATGACGACTATTCTTGACTTAATTGTATCCTGATTTTTTTAAAAAAAACGGGAACAGATGCGAGCATCATAACAGTGCCTAAGAGGAATATTATAACCGGCGTTGTTGTGATGTGTGATAATGGCGCACTAGTAATTGCTGCAATGGGATTTGCTAGTGAGAAGATAGTTAAAATTGCTCCTATGACCATGCCTATATGATTGCTAGGAACCGAGAGTTGAACTGTAGAGAAATACAAAATTGAACCGATCGAATTGCATATGCCATATCCCAACCATGAGATGACAACACCTACGATTCCAAATACTTCTCTATGTTGGAGACTAAATAAGCCAATCAACAAAATCATCACGCCTTGTAGTAGAAGAAAATATGGGAAGTTTCTAGCTGTAAATATTTTTTTGCCTTTATGTTTAACATTAACCGCAAATGCGCCCAGAATTGAGCCTACTGTAAAAGATAAATCAATTGAGTTGTACATATACGTGAAACCAGAAAAAACATCTATTGACAGTTTTGGCATCAACAACCATACCGTCCAAAAGCAAAAATTGGTTACCAGTGCTACTGGAACAATAACCGAAATCAAAAAATTTTTCCGAATAATTTTCATGCCAATTAAAAACTTGTTGGCATCCTTTGCAACCAGTGATGTAACATCTACTTTTTTCCCTGCTTTCGCTTCGATGCTCAATCGAGTAATAAGAAGGTAGGAAAGAACATAAAGTACAAGCGACAAAACTAAGCCAATACTTACATTTCCGAAAAAAATAAAAATTGCAGAAAGACCAGCTGATAACACCGAAGATAGTTGATTTGCAATTGATACCCAGGAATTTGCTGTAATAAGATCCTCTTTCCCATGTACTATCGAAGGAACGATTGATTCTGTTAACGGACTGTAGACTATGTTTAGGACTGAGTTAATCACAACGGTCACCATCACACTGAGGATTGGATAATCAAACAGGTGATAAATGGCTAAGCCTAAGATAGTGTTTAAAACTCTAATCCCAACTACTGTCTTCAACAAATAAATTTTGTTTACCTTATCTGATAAGTATCCCCCTACAAAGGTGAATAATGTGGCTATCATTGAAATAAGGCCTAACAGCGAAATGTAACCTTGGTCACGTGTAACTTTATAAATGTACCAATATGCAAAGAGCACTAGTGCACCATTAGTCAGTGTGTCAAAGAAATCGCTGAAAATAATTTGTTTGATTCGTGCCATATCGTTCTCCTCAAATAATCGGTGACCATTTCCGACTGTTATATTCGCGTCTAAAGTTACTTGAATTTTAAGATTATGTGCATAGATGTCAAACATTTCGGTCTTGTGATTTTCTCTCTGGACTTTTGCTTTTCCTCCTAACATTCAATCTCCAGCACGTTTAGAAATCTATCTCACGCAAAAAATACCGCCCAATCCACCCATCATCTGGGCAGGATTGAACGGTATTCCTCATAATGACTCAGGCATGTTTAGTCCTCGTCATCGCTATTAGCATCAGATGCAGGCTGATCAGTCTCAGCGCGATCCAGCAGTTTGTTGACCTGCTCATCGGCATTGCCTGCGTATTGCCCGTCAGCTGGTTGCTGATTGGGGTCAGTCGGTCCGGCTTGCGGATCGGTTGGCTGGTCTGGCTTATTGCCATCTTCCGGATCATCGGTTTCCGGTTCAACCTTGGCCATCGTTGCGACTTTGGCATCATCGTCTACCCGAATTAACCGGACACCCAGGGTTGCGCGGCCTGTCTGTGAGACGCTTTGGATATTGAAGCGAATCATGACACCGGAATCGGTCATGACCAGAATATCCTCAGTCCCGTCAACGGTTGTCACACCGGCAAGCGGGCCGTTCTTTTCAGTAATGTTAGCGGTCTTGATACCTTTACCGCCACGACCCTTGATTGGGTATTCCTTCGCGGCAGTGCGCTTCCCGTAACCCTTTTCGGAAATCACGAAGACTTCGGAATCCGGTTTGAGAATGTCGGAGCCGACAACGTAATCATGGTCACGCAGGCGAATGCCGCGGACCCCTGTCGCTGATCGACCCATCGAGCGCACATCTTGTTCTTTGAAGGCCACACTGTAACCCAGATGCGTGCCGATCAGGATATTATCCTGACCTGATGTCAAAATGACATTATTGAGCTCGTCATGATCTTTCAGATTCAACGCGATCAGGCCATTGCTGCGAATGTTGGCAAATTCTTTGACCGGCGTGCGTTTAACGACACCATTTTGCGTGACGAAGAATAGGTACCGGTCATCTTTTTGTCCTTCGTGGACGTTGATGACGGTTTGAATCTTTTCGCCAGCGCCGACACCAAGCAAGTTGATAATCGGAATGCCTTTTGCTGTGCGGCTGTATTCCGGAATTTCGTAGCCTTTACTACGATAGACCTTCCCTTTGTTGGTGAAGAATAGCAGCACATCATGGGTCGAGGTTGAAATCAGCCGTTCAACAAAGTCGTCATCATGAACGTTCATACCTTGAATCCCGCGGCCGCCACGATTTTGCGCCTTAAATTCGCTGGTTGCCAGGCGTTTGACGTACCCGTTATGGCTCAACGTGATCACGACATCTTCCTGTTCAATCAGATCTTCGTCTTCAAGGCTCAATACTTCGCCGACCAACAGCTCTGTCCGCCGCTTGTCGCCAAATTTCTTTTGAATATCCAGTAATTCGTCGTAAATGATCTGGTGAACCCGTTCAGGTTTGGCAAGAATATCGGTGTAGTCCGCAATCGCTGCTTCAACATCTTTATATTCGTTTTCAACCTTGTCGCGTTCCAGACCGGTCAGGCGAACCAGCCGCATGTCCAAAATGGCTTGGCTTTGTTTGTCGGACAACTTGAACTTGTCCATCAAGATGACTTTGGCCTTGTCCCCGGTTTCGGAACTGCGGATAATCGTAATGATTTCATCAATATGATCAAGCGCAATCCGCAAGCCTTCGAGAATGTGCTCGCGCGCCTTGGCTTTCTTCAGTTCATATTGTGTCCGCCGCCGAATAACATTTTCCTGATGATCCAGGTAATATTGCAGGATCTGTTTTAAACTCAACAGCTTCGGCGCACCGTTGACAATCGCGACCATGTTAAAGGAAAAACCGGTCTGCAGCGGTGTTAGCTTGTACAGATTGTTCAGGATCACTGAAGCACTGGCATCCCGCCGCACATCAATGACGATCCGCATCCCGTCACGATCAGATTCATCCCGCAACGTGACAATGCCATCGATCTTCTTTTCGTGAACCAGATCCGCAATCCGTTCCACCATTTTGGCCTTATTGACCATATACGGAATCTCGGTAATAACGATTCGTTCACGGCCGGATTTTTCGGTCTGAACATCGACTTTCCCGCGCAACACAATGGTTCCGCGGCCGGTTTCATAAGCGTGGCGAATGCCCGACTTGCCCATGACCACGCCGCCTGTCGGAAAATCAGGTCCCGGCAGCTCCTGCATCAAGTCCGCGGTGGTCGCATCCGGATTGTCCATCAGCACGTGCAAGGCGGAAATGGTTTCAGACAGATTATGCGGGGGAATATTGGTGGTCATCCCGACCGCAATCCCGGTAGCGCCGTTAACCAGTAAGTTCGGGAACCGCGCCGGCAAAACAACCGGCTCTTTTTCGGTACCATCATAGTTGTCCTGAAAATCAATCGTGTCTTTATTGATATCGCGCAACATTTCAACGGCGATTTTACTCATTCGGGCTTCGGTATACCGCATCGCAGCGGCACCGTCACCGTCGACCGACCCAAAATTTCCGTGGCCATCAACCAGCATATATCGGTAGCTGAAATCCTGCGCCATCCGCACGAGTCCTTCATAAATCGAGCTGTCACCATGCGGATGGTATTTCCCCATGACATCCCCGACAATCCGCGCACTCTTCTTATACGGCTTATCCGGCGTCACTCCGAGTTCATTCATGCCATACAGGATCCGTCGTTGAACCGGCTTGAGGCCATCGCGAACGTCAGGCAAGGCCCGCGCCACAATGACACTCATCGCGTATTCAAGGAATGATTTACGCATTGTTTCGCCGAGATTCACATTCGTAATCCGGCTTTCTTGGCGATCATCCATTAAGCGAAAAGTCTCCTCTCAAAAGTTCTCATATCCGACCGGTTTGCTATCCGTCAATCGGTCAATTACACATCAATATTATTCGGGTCAACGAAGACCGCGTTTTCTTCAATGAATTTCCGCCGCGGTTCAACATGATCGCCCATCAGCATTTCAAAAATGCCATCGGCTTCTTCCGCGTCTTTTGGCGATACCCGTAACAGGCGCCGCGTATCCGGATCCATCGTTGTCTCCCAGAGCTGACTGGCATCCATTTCACCCAGGCCTTTGTACCGTTGAATATCCGGCTTCGGACTCGGTGGCAGTTGCCCAAGAATGTCTTGCAGCTCTTCATCGGAATCGATATAGCGCATCATCTTGCCCTGCCGTAAGCGATACAACGGTGGCTGCGCGATATAAACGTAGCCGGCATCAAGTACTGGCCGCATGTAGCGATAAATCAACGTCAGTAACAAGGTCCGAATATGCGCCCCATCGACATCAGCATCGGTCATGATAATCAGCTTGTGATAGCGCGCCTTGGTAATATCAAAATCTTGACCGAATCCGGTGCCCATCGCAGTAAACAGCGTGCGGATTTCTTCATTCGCCAAAATCCGTTCCATCGAAGCCTTTTCAACATTCAGGATCTTCCCGCGAATCGGCAAGATTGCCTGTGTCAAACGGCTACGACCGGATTTAGCCGAACCACCGGCAGAATCCCCTTCGACAATGAATAATTCCGAGATTTCCGGATCCTTACTGGTATTGTCCGCCAGTTTGCCGGGCAAGTTAGAGATTTCCAAGCCACTCTTCTTGCGGGTGACTTCACGGGCGCGTTTGGCAGCGAGACGGGCTTTGCTGGCAAGCATGGCTTTGTCAATAATCAACTTGCCATCAGCCGGGTGTTCCATCAGAAACTTGTTAAAATGATCGGAAAATGTCCGGTCCACAACCGTCCGCGCATCCGAGTTGCCTAGCTTGGTCTTGGTCTGGCCTTCAAACTGCGGATCAGGGTGTTTGACCGAGACAACTGCCGTTAACCCCTCGCGAACATCGTCACCGCTAAGTGGATCATCGCTGTCCTTCAGTGCCCCGGAACGCCGGGCATAATCGTTGATGACGCGGGTCAGCGCTGTTTTAAATCCGGTTTCATGCGTCCCGCCTTCATAGGTGTGGATATTATTGGCAAATGTCAGCAGCGTGCTGTGATAGTCGTTGGTGTACTGCAACGCCACTTCTACCGTGATGCCTTTATCCTGACCTTCCACATAAATCGGTTCTTGCAGCAGGTTTTCCTTTTTCTCCGTCAAAAAGTCGACGTAGGATTTCAGCCCGCCTTCATAGTGAAAGACCAGCTTCTCATGGGTGGCCGCGCGCTTATCGGTAAACGTCAGCTTGAGGCCCTTGTTCAGGAACGCCAACTCGCGAATCCTGGTGGTCAGCACTTTATCATCAAACGTGGTTGTCTCGGTGAAAATATCCGGATCGGGCTGAAAATGAACTTTGGTCCCGTGTTCATGTTCCGGCGCAGTGCCGATCACCTTCATCAGGGTATTGACCTTACCGCGAACAAAATCAATGTAATACCGCTTGCCGCCGCGGCTAACCGTCACGTCCAGATTTGTCGACAAGGCGTTGACAACAGAAGCACCGACACCGTGCAACCCGCCGGACACCTTATACCCGCCACCGCCGAATTTACCGCCGGCATGCAAAACCGTATAAACGGTCTCCAGTGCCGGCCGACCGGTTTTGGCCTGGATATCGACCGGAATCCCGCGACCATTATCCGTCACGGTGACACTATTGTCCGGATTGACTTCGACTTCGATTTGAGTCGCAAACCCAGCCAACGCTTCATCAATCCCGTTATCGATAATTTCCCAAGCCAAATGATGCAGGCCTTGGCTGCTTGTAGAGCCAATATACATCCCTGGCCGCTTCCGAACCGCTTCCAGACCTGAAAGCACTTGAATCTGGCTGGCATCATATTCTGCGGCCAGCTCTTCTTTCTTCTCTTCGGCCGATTCTTTCTTGTCCGTCACTGGTTATCCTCCTTAAAAACACGTTTCCCGATACAGCAAACCTACGCTTGTTTAGACAAAACCCCATCCTGCACCCGGAAAATAGCTGGTGCCGTGATGATTTCTTTTTGAATGCCATCCAGACTGGTAGTCGTCAGAAACGTCTGGACTTTGCTCTGAATGGCCTTGAGCAAGTGGGTCTGGCGCATCGCATCAAGTTCAGACAAAACGTCATCCAGCAACAAAACCGGATACTCGCCAGTCTGATCTTTCATTAAATCAATTTCTGCCAGCTTGACTGCCAAAGCCGTGGTACGTTGCTGTCCCTGACTGCCAAAATCGGCAACATCCTTTTCATTGACAATGAAGGCAACATCATCGCGGTGCGGCCCGACTAGGCTGGTTCCCTGTTCGATTTCACGTGCTTGCTGCTTCGCAAACAACGCGCCCAACGCCGCATAAGCCGCTTCACTATTTTGTTGCGCCTCCGCATCGACCTGGGTCTGGTACGAAAAGCGCAAATTTTCGCGTCCCTTGGTAATATCCTGTTGAATCGCCGCAGCGTACTCCGACATGGTTTGCAACAACTTGGCACGCGCGGTGATCAACTCGGCCCCAAAGGCAGCTAGCGAATCCGTCAAAACATCCAGATACACAAGATCTTTGGCCTGATGGTACTTTAGCTGCTTTAAGTAAGCATTGCGCTGCTTGAGGAACGTTTTGTATTGACTCAGGTTATAGAGATATTTCGAACTCATCTGGCCAAATTCCATGTCGATAAACCGACGTCGGCCAGCCGGGCTTCCCTTAACGATCGCCAAGTCCTCAGGGGCAAACAAAATGACATTGAAATGTCCTAAGTATTGCGACAATTTCGATTGTTCGATCCGATCAATTCGGGCCCGTTTGCCTTGGTGACTGATGACAAGCTCCAACTGATGGGTGCCGCTCTGCCGGGAAATCCGTCCGGAAACCCGCGCAAAATCGCTGCCGAACCGAATTAAATCTTTGTCACTGTTGGTTCGGTGGCTGCGAGCCAATGCCAAGACGTAAATCGCTTCAAGCAAGTTGGTCTTGCCCTGCGCATTCTCGCCTATCAGGACATTGATTTCCGGAGAAAAAGCCGTATCGACAGTGGCATAATTGCGATAATTCTTTAACGTCAAATGATCCAGCTTCATGCGCTCACGATCACATAAGTCTGACCGGCAACTTCAATCTGATCATCCGGATATAATTTCCGGCCACGACGGTCTTCGGCTGCACCGTTAACGGTTACCGGGTGCTCGCCTAGATACCACTTAGCTGCACCACCGTTATCAATGAGACCGGCTTCTTTCAGAAACTGACCCAATGTCAAAAATGCGGTCGTGATTTTGATGGTTGTCATCGTCGTCGCCCTCCAATCCGAAAAGTACCGGCAAATCGCATGAAATCGCGCTTTGCCGCAGATGAACACATAACAATTATACCCTTTTGTACATTAAAAAACAATTCTAAACAGGCATTTAAGCGGCTCTAAGCTAATTTGACACCAAGACGCCCCCCTAGACTAAAAACCCTTAAAAAGCCCAAAAACAGCCAAATTTTCAATTCTACTGTTTTTAGCCTAGCCTAAAGCGGTTTTTAAGGATGCTTAGTTATGGGGGCTTGTTGCCAAATGACGCAATGATTGTGAACTTTGCTGAAAAAAAAGGTGAACACAAACGTATGTTCCCAATATTTACTCAGTGGCTACGAATTCAGCTGGACGAGTGTTCAAAAAAAGATTCCAGAGCATTTTCCGCTCCGGAATCTTTTTATACTTAACACTTATAGCTGTTACATCACACTCTAGAATGTCCGCACTGGCGTAATGAGTTGGATGAACTTTTCCTTGTCTTCCGTCGGCACCAAGGTGAATGGGCGCAACGGGGCGGTGAAGTCAACTTCGATGGCGGTTTGGCCAAAGCCTTGGAGCGCGTCCTTCATGTAGTCAGGGTTGAAGGAAATCTCGAGATCTTCGCCGGTCAACTTGTTAAAGGTGAGGACTTCTTCGACATTCCCGACATCAGGCGAGTTGCCGTAAATCGTGGCTTTTTGATCCGCAATGTTGAGCACCAACCGAACCACGTTATTGCTGCTTGCGTGACTCAGCAAGCTCGCACGCTGAATAGACGCCAATAAGACCGGCGCATCGAATTCGACTTGCGTATTGCTCGACGTTGGAATCAGCCGACTGGTATCCGGGTAATTGCCTTCAAGCAACCGAGAATAAAAGGCGGTTTGACCAAAAACGAACAAAACCTGATTTTCGGCAATTCGAATTTCGATTTTTTCGACATCCTCGCTCAGCATCCGACTCAATTCGGTGAGGCTCTTACCGGGAATAATGATGTCGTAATTGGTGGTACTTGCACTCGGCAATGTCAGGGTTCGTTGCGCTAGTCGATGCGAATCAGTCGCAACGGCCACCAATTGATCGCCCATAATTGTGAAATGCACACCTGTCAAAATCGGGCGACTTTCTTGATTGGAAACGGCGATAACCGTTTGATTGATCAACTGCCGCAGCACTTCAGCCGGGACGGTCAACGCTTCATCAGCGGTAATTTCCGGTAACCGGGGATAGTTATTGGCGTCCAAGCCGTTAATCGTAAATTCGGAAGCACCGGAAGTAATGACGGTTTGAAAATTATCTTTGACTTCTAAGGTCATTTTGTCTTCCGGCAATCGCTTGACGATTTCACTAAAGAAACGTGCAGGCAACACGATTTCTCCGGTGCTGTCGATTTGAAGATCGTTGTTCTCATCAGCAATATTGATACGTGATTCGATCGAAATATCGGCATCACTACCGGTAAGTACCAGTCCCGTATCAGTGAGGACGATTTTTAAACCAGTCAGGATCGGAATCGTGGTTTTGGTTGAAATAGCCCGGGCAACGTCATTCAAGGTTTTCAAGAATGTGGATCGGGTAATCGTAAATTTCATAAGAGCCTCCCGTACGTTTATTTATATATATAATATAAAGCTTTTTAAGTAATAGTAATAGGCCGTGTTCAAACTGTGGAAAACTTTGAGAAACAACAGCCAGAAAAGTTATGCACTTGTGGATAAGTGCAAGGGACAAAGTTGGTGGGTTTTCGCAGTTGTCCACAAGTGGATTATCCACGATTTTTAAGAATATTTCGCAGTTCGACGACTTGGGCTTTAAGATCTTCATTCGTCGTCATCGCTGACATAATTTTTTCGTGCGCGTGGATGACCGTGGTGTGATCTTTACCGCCAATTTCCTGGCCGATTTTCGGCAGACTATTGTCAGTCATTTCCCGCGCCAAGTACATCGCGATCTGGCGCGGAATCACGATTTGTTTGACCCGTTTCTTACCTTTTAGATCCTGCACGGTGACCTGAAAATATTTGGCCACGGCGTCCAGTATCTGTGCAATGGTCAGTTGGCCGCTGCGATCATCGAGTTTAAGCGCCTTTAACGCATCGGCGGCCAAACTGGTCGTGATATCTTCATTTTTCATAGTAGAAAAAGCCTGGACACGTACCAAAGCCCCTTCCAAATCACGGACGTTACTTTCGATTTGGCCAGCAATATAGGAAAGTGTGTCATCGGGAATGCTGAGATCTTCGGCATCGGCTTTGTTACGCAAGATGGCAATGCGGGTTTCGAGATCGGGTGGTGTCACGTCGACAGACAAGCCCTTGTTAAACCGCGACACCAGCCGTTCCTGCAACTTAGGAATTTCGTTTGGCAGGCGATCGCTTGTGAGCACGATCTGCTTCATATTTTCGTACAGCGTATTGAACGTATGGAAGAACTCTTCCTGCGTAGCTTCTTTGTCGCCAAAAAACTGAATATCATCAACCAACAACAGATCAACATTGCGATACTCCTGGCGAAATTGTTCCTGCTGCTTAGTTTGAATCGAGTTGATGAAGTCGTTGGCAAAATTCTCGCTGGTGACATATTTAATGTTAGCTGCCGGATTATTTTCCAAAACCAGGTTACCGATAGCCTGCATTAAGTGCGTCTTGCCCAAACCGACGCCACCATAAATAAACAGCGGATTGTAGGTCGTGCCGGGAGCTTCGGCGACCGCTAACGCCGCGGCATGCGCCATTTGATTGCCTTTGCCGATCACGAACCGGTCAAACGTGTATTTCGGATTGAGATGCGTTTTCGCCTTAAAAGTCAGTTGTTGATCATCGTCATCGGTATTGGATGGTTGCTGATGCGTCGTGACCGGCTGTAACTCGTCTTTAGTCATGATCACCGGATCGACTTCTAGCTGGGCAAACTCGTAAACTCCTTCCACGACTTTGGTAACCAGATTCTTCTCCCAGTAAGCCTTATGCAACGATGCCGGAACTTCGATTTCAAGTTTATCTTTGGTTAACTTAACGGGTTTGGCTGTTTGAATCCATGTGCTGTAGCCGACTGGGGTCAACTCTTCACGGAATTTATCATTCAGGTAAGCCCAAAGCTCCTCTAAATTGGGCATAAGCGCCCCTCCTCTAAATAGCGGTTGTCATCAGCATCCAAAAAAGCCACTGATGACCAACATGTGATGATACGCGAACATCACATCAGCGCATAAAAAAACCACGGCAACTTCCATAGTTGTCAACAAGTGGATCAGCAAACGCTAAATGTGGTTTAACCTAAAATTGCCGACTTAAACACAGGCCGATCAAGATGGACAGGATTAAGTTCGGCTAACGAATGAATATAATAGCTGATTTTGGTTAGGTCGAAAAATGTTCTGCAGACATAAGTTTAGCATTGCGGAACCGAGTTTTCCACAGAAACCACAGTTTTCCACAAACAAAAATTCGCGAAATAAACAAGGTGCGAACAAATTATCCCCAGCCTTGAGGACACCCGCACCGAACTAACAAGAAAAATGCAGTTATGCACATAGCGTCTGTGGAACCAAAACCTTGTAGCAGTAGGTGTTTCACAAGATATGAACAGGCTTCTGACAGCCTGTGGATAACTATATCAACACCCATGTGATTCTGCGAATTAGCTGTGCGCTATTTGTGCATAACAATTAAAAGTGATTTTTGTGATACACAACTTATCCACAGGTCGACTAGCAACAGTGCGTAACCGTCAGAACAACGAAAAGTCCAAAAAAGATCCACTATGTCAGCGAAAAAACCTTGACGCAGCTTGCGTCCTCGTGTAAACTCGGATGATGTCTGATAATGCAAGTCATCTTAAAAAGATAAATCGGGTTTTATAGGAGGTGTCGTCAATGACAACCAAACGTACTTTCCAACCAAAGAAACGTCACCGCGAACGTGTTCATGGTTTCATGAAGCGAATGAGCACAAAAAACGGCCGCAAAGTTTTAGCACGCCGTCGCGCTAAAGGACGTAAAGTATTATCCGCCTAAGCCACTGACCGCGTCAGTGGTTTTTTTAAGAGCGCGAACAGGCCCGTTTAGAAACCGGAGTGTAAGTGGCCTTGGGCGTGATGGCGGTCTTTGCCATTGCGACCAAGGTCCTTACACGCAGGTTTCTGGGCCTGTGAGCGCGTTTCGGAGAGTTCTCGGCCAGCGAGCCGTGATGGCGGTCTTTGCCATTGCGACCAAGGTCCTTACACGCAGGTTTCTGGGCCTATGAGCGCGTTTCGGAGAGCCTCGGCCATTCCCAATTAAGGGAGCCGCCGATCTTAACCGCAACGCCTCCCGAAACCAAACCCCACCAGCCATCCAATGAACGGCAATGACCCGATTGTTGGTCGTTGCCGTTCATTTTATTCATCACCCATTTCCCATCCATCATATAAAATCGGCAGTCACCTGCTGATACATATAGGAAAACATCAAATCGTCTTGTATACTTAGAACCAGATTGTGAGGGAGCATCATTGCGCAAGTCGTATCGGATCAAAAAAGAAGCTGAATTTCAAAATGTGTTTGACCACGGCGATTCGGTTGCCAACCGCAATTTTGTGATCTATCACATGAAAAGGGATCAACCCCATTTTCGGGTGGGGATCTCTGTAGGCAAAAAAGTCGGCCACACCGCCGTGATGCGAAATCAGATTAAACGCTATATTCGCCAAAGCCTGCTCGAGTTAAAACCCGACATTGATCCGCAGACCGATTTTCTGGTCATTGCGCGTAAGTCCGCTAACCAGCTTGATATGGCTGAAACCAAGAAGAACCTGATTCATGTCATGCGCTTGGCGGGCATCCTGAACGAAGATATCGAGGTCATCTGACCATGCTTAGGTTAAGAGAGGGATTATTTGTGAAAAATCGTCAAATCAAACGCCTGCTTGTCATTGTGAGCATGCTGAGTCTGGTTTTCATTCTGACCGCCTGTGGCACGGCGCCAGTGTCAGAACATAGTACCGGATTCTGGGATCGTTATGTGGTTTACACGGCCGGCCAATTTGTTATCTGGCTGGCAAATCTGTTTGGCGGCAACCCCGGTGTCGGGATTATTGCCTTCACCCTGATCATCCGGATTTTGATTTTCCCGTTGAGCTACCTGTCCATCAAGAGTATGGCCAAGCAACAGGAACTCGCTCCGCAGATGAAAGAGCTGCAACAAAAATACAGTTCTAAGGACACGGAAACCCAGACCAAGCTGCGTGATGAAACCCAGAAACTTTATGCTTCTGCGGGCGTTAACCCAGTGATGGGCTGTTTGCCAATCGTGATTCAGATGCCATTTCTGATTGCGCTGTATCAAGCGATTTTGCGAACAACATCGCTGCAATCCGGAACGTTCCTATGGATGAACCTGTCCAAACCCGATCCATGGTGGGTGATGCAGATTCTGGCGACCTTATTTACGTTAGGCACCAGCATTTTATCCATGATGGCTCAGCCAACTCGTAATTCAAGCAGTTGGATTATGATGATCATTTCGCCGCTGATGATTTTTGTTTTCTCAGTAACCTTACCAAGTGCGCTGGCCATTTACTGGGTTGTTACCAACGCCTTTTCAATGGTTCAGCAGTTACTGATTCAAAACCCATTCAAGATTCGGCGCGAGCGTGAAGAAAAAGCGCGGGCGGAAAAGGAAAAAGAACGGGCACTCAAAAAGGCGTATAAGAAAGCGACCAAACGGCGTAAATAACAACGGGAGGAAGCAAGATGCCAACCTTTCAAGGCAGTACGATTCAAAAAGCCATCGAAACCGGGCTGAAGCAACTTGGCCTACCACGTGATGCGGTTAGCGTTCAAGTTGTTCAGGAAAACAAGAACGGCTTCTTGGGCTTCATGCGTAAACCGGCCATTGTCAATCTAAAACCACTGGAGCCACCTGCAGATCCAGCTCCTGATCCAAAAACCGACCATGATCCTGCAGGTAAATCAAGTCCGGGTAAACTTGCAGTGGCATTAACCGACACTGCCGGTAAGAAAATTGCCAGTGCGTTTAACGATATCACCACTAAAAAGCGCGACAATCAAACCGCGCTGGCGATGGTGCAAAGCTATTTGGAAGACATCACCACCGGCATGGGGATCAAAACGCAAGTCAGCAGCGAACGTCAGGGCAATACAGTTACCTTCCAACTCAAAACCGATGAGGAAGGGCTGTTAATCGGCAAACACGGCAAGATTATCAATGCCATTCAATACTTAGCCCAGACCGAATTCAACCATTATGCCAAAAGCAAATGGACGATTATGTTGGATGTTGGCGATTATCGCGAACGCCGCCAAGCCACCGTTACGCGCTTAGCCGAACGCACCGCGCGTGAGGTTTTGGCAACCGGCAAAGCGATCTACTTAGATCCAATGCCATCATTCGAACGCAAGGCTATCCACACGACCCTAGCCGACAATCAATACGTCGACACCCATTCCGAAGGCGTCGACCCCCGCCGCTACGTCGTGGTCACCCCAAAACGACCGTAACTAACTTTTGACAAGTAGCCTTCATTTAAGTATGATGGTCACAGTTTAATAACGATGAAGTAGTCAAAGTGCTTTATCCAGTCTCTCCCAAACAAGGGCAGAGACTGGATTCGGCACTTTTTTTGTGAAGTGAGCGCGAGCCGGCGCGTTCAGAAGCCGGCGAGCGCGTTATGAAGTGAGCGTGAGCCAGCCCGGTTAGAAGCCGGAGTGTAAGTGTCCTCGGGCGTGATGGCGGTCTTTGCCATTGCGACCGAGGTCCTTACACGCAGGCTTCTGGGCTGGGGAGCGCGTTATGGAGAGCGTCAGGCGGGCTGGGCCTTGGCCATTTAGGCTTGAGGTCCTTACACGCAGGCTTCTGCGCCGGGGAGCGCGTTATGGAATGCCACAGTAAAAAGCCCCTCCGCAGCTTAACCACCGCCACTATCCAAAACCTTCTCAACACACAAACTATCAAAAAAGGAGTCGTCCGTTATGTCTACATCTATCACTGCTTACGACACCATCGCAGCGATTTCGACACCGCCTGGCGAAGGTGCGATCAGCATTGTCCGGCTCAGCGGCGAAACCGCCGTCACAACCGCCAACAAAGTCTTCAAAGGCAAAGACCTCACAAAAGTCAAAAGTCATACGATTCATTACGGCCACATTGTCGATCCGGAAAGCGGCGACTTGATTGATGAAGTGATGGTGAGTGTGATGTTGGCGCCAAAGACGTTCACCCGCGAAGATGTGGTTGAAATCAACTGTCACGGCGGCATTGTTGCGACTAATCGCATTTTGCAATTACTACTTGGCGAAGGTGCCCGCATGGCCGAGCCAGGCGAATTTACCAAACGGGCCTTTTTAAATGGGCGGATTGATCTCACTGAAGCCGAGTCGGTCATGGATCTGATCCGGGCAAAAACAGATCGCGCCATGCAGGTCGCCGTTAATCAGCTGGATGGGAATCTGCACACGTTAATTAAACGGCTGCGGCAGGAGATTCTCGAAGTGTTAGCTCAAGTCGAGGTCAATATCGACTATCCCGAATACGATACGGACGAAATGACGACCAAAATGCTGCTTGAAAAAGCGCAAACCGTCAAAAAAGCCATCGAACAGCTGCTGACCACAGCCAGCCAAGGAAAAGTGCTACGCGAAGGCTTGGCGACAGCGATTGTCGGGCGCCCGAATGTGGGTAAAAGTTCGTTGCTGAACCATATGTTGCACGAAGACAAGGCCATTGTGACTGATGTTGCCGGCACCACGCGGGATGTGCTGGAGGAATACGTTAATGTGCGCGGCGTTCCGTTGAAGTTGGTCGACACGGCCGGCATTCATGACACCACTGATAAAGTCGAAAAAATCGGCGTCGAACGTTCGCGGCAAGCCATCACGCAGGCGGATCTGATTTTACTGGTATTAGACCAAAGTCAACCGCTGACGGCCGAAGATCGCGAATTGGTCGCGGCCACCGCAGACAAAAAACGTATTATTGTCCTGAATAAACAAGACCTACCAAAACAGCTCGATACAGATGCTCTGTACAAGTTAGTAAAACCGAATGAAGTCATCAAAACGGCCATTCCTACCAGTGATGGCATGGACGAACTTGATGAGCGCATCGCTAAACTCTTCTTTGGCGGCATTGAAAACAGTCAGGGTACCGTTATGGTTTCGAATGCGCGGCAAATCGGCTTGTTGCGGCAGGCTAGCAAAAGTCTGGACGCGGTCATTGCCGGTATCGATGCCGGGATGCCGATCGATTTGGTGCAAATTGACATGACCGCAGCTTGGGACAAACTCGGTGAAATTACTGGTGAAAGTGCCCCGGATGAATTGATCACCCAGTTATTCAGTCAATTTTGCTTAGGTAAGTAACCTTTAATGTGATGAGAAACAGATTCGTGGAGGAAAACAGATGCCAGAAGTAAAGAAGTTTGAAGCCGGCAAGTATGATGTGGTGATTGTCGGCGCCGGCCATGCCGGTTGTGAAGCTGCCTTAGCTGCGGCGCGCATGGGTGAAAAAACATTGTTGCTAACGATTAGCCTGGAAATGTTGGCATTTATGCCATGTAATCCCAGTCTCGGCGGTCCGGCCAAGGGAATCGTGGTCCGCGAAATCGATGCACTTGGCGGTGAAATGGGCAAGAATATCGACCGCACCTATATTCAAATGCGGATGCTCAACACCGGTAAGGGTCCGGCTGTGCGGGCGTTGCGGGCGCAGGCGGATAAAGCTGCCTATCATCGCAGCATGAAGCATGTCATCGAAGACACACCTAACCTGGATTTACGCCAAGGGTTGGCAACCGAAGTGCTGGTCGAAGACGGCAAGGCAGTTGGCATCGTGGCCGCAACCGGCGCGACTTATCGAGCCAAAAGCGTTGTGCTCACGGCTGGCACTAGCTCCCGCGGCAAGATTATCATCGGCGAGCTGATGTACAGTTCCGGCCCTAACAACAGTTTGCCAAGCATCAAGTTGTCGGAGAATCTGGAGCACCTTGGTTTTAAATTACGCCGCTTTAAAACCGGAACACCGCCACGGGTTAATGGCAACACGATTGACTTCAGCAAAACCGAAGAACAGCCGGGTGACACGACGCCGAATCATTTTAGTTTTACGACTCCTGACTCGGTCTACCTCAAAGACCAGTTAAGCTGCTGGATGACGTATACCAACGCAACGACCCACCAAATCATCCGCGAAAATCTGGATCGCGCACCGATGTTTTCCGGCGTCATTAAAGGTGTCGGTCCGCGTTATTGCCCATCCATTGAAGATAAAATCGTGCGCTTTGCGGATAAGCCACGCCACCAGCTGTTTCTGGAACCTGAAGGCCGCGACACTTCCGAGTATTATGTCGGTGACTTTTCCACGTCCATGCCTGAAGAGATTCAGTTGAAAATGCTGCATAGTGTGGCGGGTTTGGAAAAGGCCGAGCTTATGCGTCCGGGGTATGCGATTGAGTATGATGTGATTGAGCCGTGGCAATTGAAAGCGACGTTGGAGACTAAAATCGTTGAGAACCTCTACACTGCCGGTCAAATGAATGGTACCAGCGGTTATGAAGAAGCGGCTGGCCAGGGAATCGTGGCCGGGATCAATGCGGCCCGCCGTGCTCAAGGTAAAGGACCGTTCACCTTGAAGCGGTCCGATGCTTATATTGGCGTCATGATTGACGATCTGGTCACCAAAGGCACGAACGAACCTTATCGATTGCTGACTAGCCGCGCAGAGTATCGGTTGTTGTTGCGCCACGACAATGCTGACTTACGACTCACGCCAATGGGTCACGAGCTGGGCTTAATTAGTGATCAGCGGTACGCTGACTTTTTGGCAAAACGCCAGGCTATCACGACGGAATTGAAGCGACTGGAGACAACGCGGTTGAAACCCAAGGATGTTAACCCGTGGCTTGAAGCCCATCACTTTGCGCCATTGAAAGATGGTGTTCTCGCCAGCGATTTCCTGAAGCGGCCGGAAATTGATTACCAAACCATGGCACAATTTTTACCTGACAATCCGGAACTGGATCATCGGGTCATCGAACAAGTCGAAATTCAAATTAAATACGCCGGTTACATTGCCAAGGAAGAAGCCAGCGTTGCCAAGTTGAAGCGACTTGAAGGCAAAAAGATTCCGACACGCATCGATTACAATGCCATCAACGGTTTGGCGACAGAGGCCCGGCAGAAGCTGGTTAAAATCCAACCGGCAACCATCGCTCAGGCCAGCCGAATCAGCGGGGTTAATCCGGCTGATGTCGCAATTTTGTCGGTTTATATCGAACAGGGACGTATTAGTAAGGTGGCGCAATAGAAGCGTGGCCAGGAAACCTGAAGTTAAAGGTTCCCTGGCTTTTTTGATGCGAGCGAGAACCGAGGCAACCAGAAATCAAGGAACGCGCATGATGGTATTGAGTAAAGAAATTGATGGATTGAAACTGTTCAAATAAATAAATTTATATTATGATAAGAACCATTAACCTGTAGATGCTTTGAAACTGACCTTGGATGAAACTCTCCCCCCTTAATAAAGGAGTTTTAACTTATGAAGCAAAACCTGATCCAGTCGTTGTGGTTTATTTTTCTGTTGTTTTTGGCATTTGTGGTACCGGTGTTCGGTCTTCTGCCGGCTATTTATTTATGGACAACAATGAAAAAAGTACCTGACTTGGCAGCCATGCGGGGATGGACAATGGGGGCGCTTGTGGTGCAGGGTTGCTACGTGCTCGCATTGGTCTTGATTTTTCTGTTTTTTGTCCCGGCATAAGTGGTACCCGCCAACATGCGATTGAAGCATAGACTTTGTGTTGAGGCAAAAACATTGATATTCTAAAAGCGGTCAGCGATGATCAACCGCGATCAATGGCTGATACATTAGCGTGAGGTATACCAGATGGATATTCTTTTGCCGCGGCTGCTACTAATCTTTTTGCTATTACTGATCTGTGTCATGTTGGTACTGTCCCTGATTGCGATTTTATGGAAAAGCAGGTTTTCCAGATTGCTCAAAAGTTTGCTGGCAACACTGATTGGCGGTGCCTTGATTTTATTGGTTTATGGATCGTTATTTATTATTTTCTTTGGGGTTAATACACCTTAATGTGAAGTTTAATGCGTGTAATAAGTGCACGGCTGAAAAAAGTGTCTGCTGCAGCGGGCGCTTTTTTCATTGGTTAAGCTGGGCAACTGATGAAAATTTGTTTTAGACACGATATGCTGTTTTTAAATGACTATTTTATGGCGGGTTGCTTGCCACTGGCGCTAAAAAAGCCGACAATTAGTAAAACGCAACGCGATAAGGAGCAGGATGCATGAGCCAACCGGATACAGAAGAAATTTTAGAAGTTTGCGGCAAGGTCGGTGAGATTTTGCTTAATGCCGGTGCGGAGACTTCGCGCATCGAGACGACGGTTGAATATATCGGACATGCTGCTGGGGCGCGGGTTGCCTGTTATGCTACGATCACCGCGGTGTTTGTCAGTCTGGAAAATGAGAGCCGGACGCGGTTGATTAAGTCATCGTTAGGTGGGTTCAACTTGCAAAAGGTCGATGAGCTGAATCAGCTTTCGCGGGAGTTCGTTGCGCACAAAATTACGTTTGACGCTTTGAAACGCGAGGTGGCCCGGATTGATCGGCAGGTCATCAATTTCCCCTGGTGGGCGCGCATTCTTGGTGCCGGTTGGGTTTCGGTGGCGCCGATGCTATTGTTTAAAGCAACGAACGGCGATCTGGCCTGGGCATTTTTTGTCGGGATCTTTGGGTATCTCGGAGCGGAATTTGTCGGTCGGCGCACCACAACGCCTTATTTCAAAGAGGCGACCGGGGCGTTTGTGGTGGCGATTTTGGCAGAGTTGCTCATGAATATTGGCTGGGGCGATAATGCCGGCAATATTATTATCAGTGCGCTTATGCCGTTGGTGCCGGGGGTTGCGATAACGAACGCGATTCGTGAAATTCTGTCGCGGCAGATTATCAGCGGCATCGTCCGAACCGTGGATGCCATTTTTGTCGCTGGGGCAATCGGTTCCGGCGTTGTGATTGCGATTGTCTTGACGCAAGTGCTAGGAGGGCGTTAACGTGCGGTTACTCGTTGAATTTATTATCAGCATCTTATCGAGCATCGGCTTTGGCGTCATCACCAATATTCCCAAACGCGCGTTGCTGCCGGCGGGGATTACCGGCGGCGTTTCATGGTGTGCCTACTGGCTGATCAGTTTGCAGGATCACAGTCTGGTGCTGCCGAACTTTACCGCAACGGTGATCATCGGGTTATTAGGGAATTATTTTGCCATTCGCCATCGGGTGCCGGTGAATACGATTTACATACCTAGCCTTGTGTCGCTGGTGCCAGGTGGGATCGCCTATCTGGGTGCTCGCAGTTTTACTATGGGAAAAGCAGCCAGTGCCGCGCAGCAGATCTATAATGTTATTTTGATCGCGATGGCACTGGCGGTAGGGTTTGTGGTGGCAGAGGTTATTTTCAAAGCCATCCGTCCATTTTTGATTCGCTTGATCGCCAAACTGCCTGAAGCACAGACAAAATCACGCGGCGGAAAATCGGCATGAGGTCACATTAAAATACGCCGTTACTCAACGCGATAAAGTTGGGTAGCGGCGTATTTTTCCTAACTAGTTCTTAAGCAGCAGCTTCGCTAGTAACTTGTTCTACTTTTTTCATAGCGGATACAATTTGCTGCGGTGTTAGATTCTTGTCGATTAAAATAAAGGTTTCCTCGGGTTTGGCAGCAAATTCAGCCACTTGCTGCATCTTCGGACCAATATTTTCGGTGACGTGCAGATCCTCGAGGTTTAATGGCAGGCCGATTTTTTCATAAAAAGGCATCAGGCTGCGAATTTCATCGTCATCCCCAGTTGTGGCGAGTTGCACCAAAATGCCGTAAGCCACTTTTGAGCCGTGGAGAATCGCGTGGGTTTCCGGCAGGTAGGACAGTCCGTTATGAACGGCGTGGGCACCCGCAGCTCGGCCATCAACGCCGCCGAAGCCGCCAACTTCTCCGGCTAAGCCAATGATCGTGTCGGCAACGGCTTCAAAGGCAGGCGTGTCCCGACCGGCATCCAGATCAGCCAAGGCTTGCTCGGCATTTTTGAAGAGAATTGCCTGAATCGTTTTGGCAGATGCACGACTTAGTTGACCATAGGCATTGAGCTGGTCAACCTTATTGCGGGTGATGCCGTCCATTTCGTACCACTTCGCCAGCGTATCACCAATCCCGGCAACAAAGAAATCATGCGGCGTGCTGAGCAGTAAGTTATAGTCGACCAAGGTGATATAAGCCGACTTTTTAAAATATTCAACGTAACTAAACGTATGTCCCTGTGCGTGGTAAATCGCCGCTAATGGGGTGAATGGCGCACAGTTGGAAGCCAGCGTCGGAATGCTAATCAGTTCGGCACCCAACGTTTCGGCGGCGACCTTAGCCGTGTCGATCAAGCGGCCAGCCCCGATTCCCAAGACAGCATCAGCCTGACCGATAGCTTCGGCCAAAGCATGACCGTTCTCATCACTGGCTGATCCGTCATAGTGATAAACCGGTAAGTCCAATGTGCCCGGATAGGCTTTTTCAAATGCTGCAAAACTCTTTTCGCCGGTAATGACGACCGGTTGGGTGAAATCCTTCAAAATGGTATCCAAATAAGCAAGCGCGCCGGCCTCACTGACAAACCGATTGGCTCCAGGGCGTAAATCAAATTCCAGCTCCATCGACAAAACTCCTCTCATGTAAATCTCATCTTATGTGATAATTGTTAACATACGCGCAGTGATAAGCGAAGTCAACCAAAAAATAAAAAATATCCGGTTTTCAGAAAAAAGCTGGCATAAACGGCGGCATGTTCCCGTGGACAACTGGCGAAACAAAACAGTTGACATTTAACCCAGATGCAGATAAACTGCTTTCAACTTTAAAAATAACTGATAAAATGATGAAACGTCATGAAGCGGAGAGTAGTCAGAAACGCAGCTTAAGCGAGTCGATGGGTGGTGGAAATCGATGCAGGCGTCTGGTGAAAATGACCGCGGAATGGATCCGGCGATAAGTCGGGTACGCACTAGGCCTGCGTTAGACGGTCTCGATGTCAACAGGCATCGTTAAGGTTACACAGTAACGAACCAGGGTGGTACCCCGACATTGTCGGCCCTGCTGAATCATTAAATTGATTCGGCAGGGCTATTTTTTTTGAGCGTGAGCAGGAGCGCTTAGAAATCGGAGTGTAAGTGGCCTCAAGCCTAAATGGCTGGGCTTTGGCCATTTAGGCTTGAGGTCCTTACACGCAGATTTCTGCGACTGCGAACGCGTTATGGAGAAAGCGTCAGTCTTGGCTCCTACGCCAGGAGCACCTTACGACAGTCAGCTCCCTTCATGCAGCTCATCATTTTATCAGCCAAACAACCCACAATAGGAGGATTTTTTACATGAAAAAATGGTTGAAGTTAAGCTGGGCAGCAGTTCTCGCGTTAAGCCTTTTGGTCGTTCTAACCGCCTGTGGCAGCAGTAGCGCCAGCAGCAAGGCCTCGGCGAATCAGTTGTCAGACAAAACGATTACGGTCGGTGTTACCGCCGGACCGCACGAATTAATCATGAAGCAGGTCGCAAAACTGGCTAAAAAAGATGGCTTAACGATCAAATTAAAGCAGTTCACCGACTATAACAGTCCCAATGTGGCTTTAAACGATGGCGATTTGGGCGCGAATAGTTACCAGACACTGCCATTTTTGAAAGAACAGATTAAATCCAAGAATTTCAAGATTACCCAGGTTTTCAAAACCGTGGCGTTTCCAATGGGCGTTTATTCCAAAAAGATTAAGGACTTGAAGGCACTCAAGAAAGGCGATTCGATCGCGGTGCCGAACGATCCGTCAAACGAGTTGCGGGCGCTGCAGCTTTTCGAAGCCGCGGGCGTGATTAAGCTTAAAGCCGGCATCAGCCAAAAGGCCACGAAAGCAGATGTTGTCGAGAATCCGCTGGGACTGAAGATTGAAGAGTTGGAAGCTTCGCAATTGCCGACGCACTTGCAAGATGTGACGGCCGCCGCCATCAACACGAATTTTGCGTTTGATTCCGGCCTCACGATTAACCAAGATGCGATTTATCATGAGAAAACCAAGAACAATCCTTATCCAAACTACTTTGTGGTACAGACCAAGCATCAAAATGATAAGGTCATCAAGCAAATTAAGAAATACTATCAGAGCAAAACCATTAAGGATTATATTGCCAAGGAATTCAAAGGATCCATCGTGCCCGCCTTCTAAGTCAAAGGTGGACGTGATTAAAAAAGAGGGATTGAGATGACTCAGTTAACACTTGCTTTAGCGCAAATCGACATTGCTTTTGGGCAACCAGAGCGAAATTATCAAACGGTGGCCGATGCGGTGGCCGAAGCAGCCCAAAAAAAGTCGGATGTCGTCATGTTACCGGAAATGTGGAATACCGGCTATGACCTTGAGCATCTGGAGACGCTTGCCGATCCGGATGGCTTGCGGACGCAGACTTTCTTAAGCGATCTTGCGCGCCACTATCACCTGACGATCGTGGGTGGATCAGTCGCCACAGCAGAAAATGATCACTTTTTCAATCGCAGTTTGACGCTGGATGCCCAGGGTCACTTGCTGGCAGCGTATGCGAAGGCGCATCTTTTTCGCCTGATGAATGAAGAAAAGTTCATTACCGCCGGATCCGAAGCCGACCACTTTACGCTGACAGTGCCTGCCAGTGTGGCGATTTGCTATGACTTGCGGTTTCCGGAGTGGTTCCGGCGCATGGCCAGTGATGGCACGCAGCTGTTTTTCCTACCGGCTGAATGGCCGACGCCGCGATTGCTGCAATTTGGGGCGTTATTGACTGCTCGCGCTATCGAAAATCAGGCTTTTGTGGTGGCGGTGAATCGGGTTGGGCAAGATCCCGATAACGATTTTGGCGGGCAAAGCCAGGTGATTGATCCGTTCGGCACGCGTCTGTTGCAACTGGACGATCAGCCGCAAGTCGGCATCGTCACCATCGACTTGGATCAGATTGCGGCCGCGCGTCAACAAATCCCGGTCTTTACGGATCGGCGGCCGGAACTGTATTAAGCCAGCTAGGCACATTCACCATGCAAACTCATTAAAAAGGGGAATCAGACCAGTGACATTTTCAGAATCAGCGGTGCTTCAAGCGCTGCCTAAGCAGTTTTTTGCCAGCCTCGTCAAACATGTCAATGCACGGATTGCGGCGGGCCATGACGTGATCAATTTAGGCCAGGGAAATCCGGATCAGCCGACACCGGCCAACATCGTGCAGGCAGCCCAACAGGCGGTGGCCAAGCCAGGAAATCATAAATATTCACTTTTCCGCGGCTTACCAACGTTTAAGCAGGCTGCGGCCGAGTTTTACGAGCGCGAATATGGCGTTCAACTGGATCCGGAAACGGAAATTGCGGTTTTAGGTGGCTCAAAAATCGGCTTGGTGGAACTGCCGCTTGCCTTGATGAACCCCGGTGAGACAATTTTGCTGCCGGATCCGGGATATCCCGACTATCTGTCAGGCGTCACGTTGGCTCGTGTGAAACTGGCTTTGATGACGCTGACCGCGGACCATGACTGGCTTCCTGATTATGCAGCTATCGATCCAGCGGTGGCCGATGCTGCCAAACTGCTTTATCTGAACTACCCGAATAATCCCACAACCGCGGTGGCAACTCCGGCGTTTTATGATCAAACCGTCGCTTTTGCCAAGGCGCATCACATTGGCATAGTTAGTGATTTTGCTTATGGTGCGCTCGGCTTTGATGGTCAGCGGCCGGTAAGTTTCTTGCAAAGTCCCGGTGCGAAAGAGGTGGGCATTGAGCTTTACACGCTCTCGAAGACTTATAACATGGCCGGCTGGCGCTTGGCTTTTGCAGCGGGCAATGCCGATATGATCGAGGCTATTAATCTGATTCAGGATCATCTGTTTGTCTCGGTTTTCCCTGCGATTCAGGAAGCAGGCATCGAAGCATTGCTTGGTGATCAGACATCGGTGCCCCAACTGATTGACTTATACCAACAACGTCGCGATGCGTGGTTCTCGGCGACAGAGGCCATTGGGTGGCATGGGAAAAAATCTCCCGGCACGTTTTACGCCTGGATGCCCGTGCCTGCTGGGTACACCAGCGAGTCCTTCACCGAACTACTTTTGGAGCGGGCAGACGTGGCCGTGGCTGCCGGTAACGGCTTTGGCGACCATGGAGAAGGCTATGTGCGAATCGGCTTACTCACCAGTCCGCAACGTTTAGAAGAAGCAGCCCAGCGCATCGGGAAGCTGGGGTTGTTTTAGAAACGAAGCTGCAGTATTTGGTCAAAATGACTGGATACTGTGGCTTTTTTGAAGCAGCAAAAAAGCGCTAGTCATTTAATTGCTAGCGCTTGTAGGTTGAACTAAACATTATGACTTCAAAATATCAATCAAATTCTTATTAGCCGCACTCTTCGCCGGCAATAAGCCAAACGCAATGCCGACAATGCTTGAAATGGCAAAGGTGCCGATGACGGAGCCTAATGTGACGACGGGTTTGAATGGTAGGAACATCGCGATGATCCAAGCGGTTAACGCACCCACAATCAATCCGACCACGCCGCCAGTCAGTGTCAGCATGACCGATTCTAAAAGAAACTGTTTCATGATTTCCGCGGGAGTAGCGCCGACTGCCATTCGGATGCCGATTTCCTGCGACCGTTCCGAAGCAGAAATGTACATCATGTTCATGACACCAACACCTGCAATCAGAAGGGAGATGCCGGCAATGGCACTCACAAACAGCGTTAAAGCACTGATGACATTACCAATGCCTTTCAGTAATTCGCCGTAATCAAAATATTCATACTGGCCGCTGCGCCGTTCGCTGCCGGATTTTTTTAGCTGGCGAACAACATTGTTGGTTAACTTGCTAACGTCGCTGCCGGTTTTATACGTGATCGCCAATTTTCGGCCTTCCTGAGAAAGTTGGCCCGCACGATAGGCTTTTTCCGGCACTAAGACATCAACGTCCAGCGCGGAATACGCGGTTTTGGGTGGGTTGAAAACGCCGATAATGTTGTAGTTTTTGGTTCCGAGTTCAAGGGAAGAATTTAATGCTGCGGTATTGCCGTGGAAAACCTTTTTGGCGAGCTTTTTGGAAATTAATGCATCCTCGCCATCTGTCTGTAGCGATTCTTGGCTAAACCCATGGCCGGCGTTTAGCTGAATGTTAGGTTTCGCCTTATTAACTAAGGTGACGGACATCATCGTATCGGCATTTGCCAGCTGACCGTTGACTTGCAGCCGTTCTTTGTCGTGTTTAATGACGACTTTTTTGATTTTATCCGGCGCCGTTTGCTTTGCCAGCGTGATGTCGCTCTCTTTAAAGCCAGCATCGGTTTCACTGCTGCTGGTGGGGTTGAAGGTGATTTCGGCAGTTTGCTGGCCCTGGGTGTCGGCTTGCAGGTTCTTCACGGTCTCGGCCTTGATCCCATTGCCTAACGAAAGAATCGTGACGACAGACGCAATCCCAATGACAATCCCGATCATCGTCAAGAAACTGCGGCGTTTATTAGCCGCCAGTGCGCGGAAGGAGATTCTGATGAGTTCACTTAGTCGCATGGGCCACCTCCGTATCACTGATGATCTGGCCGTCGAGGATTTTAATCATCCGATCGCTTTGCTCGGCAACGTGCTCATCATGCGTGACCATGATAATCGTGCCGCCTTTTCGGTGTAATTCTTTGAAAAGTTGCATAATGTCTGCTGAGGTATGACTGTCCAAAGCGCCAGTGGGTTCGTCAGCAATCAGAAACTGCGGCGAATTCGCCAAGGCGCGGGCAATCGCTACCCGCTGTTGCTGACCACCGGATAAGTTACGCGGCAATTTATTTTCCATACCCGTGAGGCCGACTGACTCAAGTAACTCGGAGATTTTGCCACGCACCTCCGATCGCCGGTGTCCGCCATAACTTAACGGAATCAGGACATTTTCAAAAATATTCAGGTTGTGAATGAGACTGAAGTTTTGAAAGACGAACCCAACGTGACGATTCCGCATACGTGAAGCTTTAGTCGCATTGAAGTCGGCGACATTTTCGTCTTGGAAAAAATATTTGCCTTCAAATGCCGTGTCGAGAAAACCGATAATATTGATCAAGGTCGACTTGCCAGAACCCGAAGGCCCCATGATCGCAACGAATTCACCTTCGTCAATGTGCAGATTAATGTCTTTGAGGACGTGAAAAGCGGTCGCACCTTGACCGTAACTTTTGTTAACATGCTGAAGATCAATCATCAACGGTCACCTTCGCTCCGTCTTTGGTTGATTTAGTGGGGTTTTCCAAAATACGGTCGCCGCTGCTGAGGCCTTTCGTGACTTCATACATGTCGTCTTTTTTGGTGTAAGTGATCTTGGTTCGCACTGCGCGGCCATTGACAACTTTGTAAACGGCGCCTTGACGTACTGCGGTTTTAGGAATCTGCAGGCCGCTCAGAGGGATGATCATGCTGACCGACTGGCCGTTCAAAAAGCCGTGATCTAACTTAGCGGTGACATCGTACTTCGCCAGATTCGGCTTGCTGGATTTCGCCGGATCGCTGCTGATGAAGTTAATGGAAGTTGTCTGTTTCGTTTTGGTCGACAGTGCCTGCACCGTTACCGACTGATCAACTTTAACATCGGCATAATCAAATTCGGAAACCTGACCGACTGCTTCCATGTCCGAGGAGGTTTCGGTGATCGATTGCTGGCCGTTTGCTTGATAGTCAATATACAGGCGACCGGCAAACGGCGCCTTAACAATGGTGTTGAGGTTTTGTTGCAGTTTAGCCACATCTTGGTTGGCTTGGTCAACAGCCGCGGCCGAATCCTGACGATTGCTTTGTGCTTCATCCAATTGCGACTGCAGGTCAGACTTTTGCGGATCGTCAGCTGCCAACTGATTGAGTGACGACTTGAGTTGGTTGATTTTGTCATCCAATTGTTTAAGACTGCGTTGTTGTTTTTGGAGTGACTGGTTGGCCGTGGTGATTTTTTCCTGAACGTCAGGGTGGTAGACCGTTAGCAGTTGTTGGCCGGCCGCCACGGTATCGCCGTTTTTGACCGATTGATTCTGCACCGTGCCTTCAGGAACCTCGATTTTTTGCGTGCGGGTTGCCTGGGCTTGGCCGGACAACCGCAATTCGTGGCGCTTAACCTGAAAAGTCGCCACCGTGTCCGAAGCCGTTGACTGCTGGGGCTGCTTATGTTGGGTCATAAAGAAAATAATGGTTACAACAATGATGGCTAAAATTCCGATGCCAATGATCACCATTCGTTGGGAAATACCTTTGTGCTTCGCCTGTCGCTTTTTCAAACTTCCGCCTCCATGTAAACGTATTTTTACCGTGCCGTTGGTGCAAGTATACGGATTGATTGGGTTAACGTCCAATCATAGATTTCGCTGAATTTTGTTGGTTTTCCGATTAAGAAACGAACTTTGTAAAATAAATGACAGTTTAAGGTTGGAAGGGTGATTCGGTGCAGATATTGACATGCGTCAGACGAAGCAGACTGGGGGATTAGGTGAATTGTTAACTTGAGATAACAAGTGGCTTATTTTTCGGATCTTTGAATTTTGTGAAAAAGTTTCACGTGAAACAGCTGGGCTAGTTGAAACTGAAACGAATAAATAAGCGATCGTCAGATGATTGCGATCGCTTATTTTTAAAATTGAAATTAAGTTGTAGGATTTTTCGTAAAACGACGAGGAAATGGAATGACGTTCTGCATATTAACGTAGCTGTGCTGCGGCTGATACTTTGTGAAGAAGTTGGGTTCCAATGCGAAGAGCTGGGCAATGAACGTCGGTCTGACATGAAGATGACGCGAAAGATCTCGAAGCGTCAGCACTTGCTGATTAAATAGGAGCGTTATAAGAGCACGAATTTTCCCCGGACGGACTGGCACCAGTTGATCATCCAATGGTTCCATGATTTTGTAACTCTTTTTTGTACGTTGACCAAAGAAATAGCGTTGTTCTTGATAACTCATAAGCCCTAGTGCGTATGCGTGCATCGCCATGGCGACAATCGAGACCTGATATTTACGTTTTAAATCAAGATAATAATCAGGATTTGAACGGCGATATAGTTTTTTGAAGTCCGCAGTGAAATCCTCAATGGGTAAAAGGAATTCTGCTGCAAAAGTGTGAGCTTCATGTTCGATTTGCTTATATTCAGCCGCTGTTAGTTCATCAAAGTCAATGGCACCATGAAGAAGCAAATGACCTAATTCGTGGGCGAGATCAAAATTGCGGCGAACGGCTGACTTCTTAATGGAGCCTAGTACAATCCATGCATGTCCGTTATCGGCTATGGTTGAATAGGCGTCGATATGGACACCGAGATCTTTCTCAACTATATAGATACCGGCTTGTTCAAGTTTTGCCATTAAGTCGTGATTATCTTGAAGACTTAGGAACTGCCGTGCTATTTTTGCGACTTCACGAATTTTTGTCAGATTGTTCGTTCCAGACAGCTTTGTTTGTACCATTTGTTGAAGTTTATCGAATCCGGCGGGCTTGACGCTGACGAACTTTTCAAAGTAGCTAGTTAAGCCGTCTGCAAAATCTAAATAGCGGGCTTCTAGCTTTGTTTTTTTCCGACTCGAACGATCTGTCGTTCGGAACGCGATCTTTGCTTCATGCACAACATGTTTCGGTGCATTACCGCTCACTAAAAAGGCCATGTCAACGTTGAAAATCTGTTGAAGGACATTAAGGATCTCGATTTTGGGCATAACATTTTCCGTTTCGTATTGCCAGACGGCTTGTTCGGTTACCCCGATTTGTACGCTAAGATCTTTGCGGGTATAGCCGTTTAATTCCCGCAGTGCTTTTAGTTTTGAGCCAATAAACATGACGAAGGGCGCTTATTCTGCGCCGGCCTCGCTGAAAATTCTGCTTAATTCTAGCATATAAATTTAAACTTTACCGCAAATATCGCTTGTTTTTTAAAGTATACTTGCCCGCCATAAAAAAATCAGCCCCAACAAGAATTCGTTGGGACTGATTTTTGAATGTTCACCGGCTAAGCCAACTTGGGGCTACCGACCTTTTTGATCATATTGCGGTTCGCTATCTGGAGACGAAGCATTTGACGATCACTGGGCGTTGTGAAGGGTGCAAAAGGTTAGCAAGACGTCAAAGCTTCTTTCAGATGGCACCCACATCAATGGAGGACTAGCGAACCGTCAACAAGCTAATGCCAGTGGCTAATAGCAGGATGGCGACAACGGATTGGACACTGATTTGCCATGTCTTGAATGTTTTGGTGCGCCATTCTGCCACGATCACCGCCAACGTGATGATGAAGGCGACAACGACCATGATTAGTAATTGAACGACCAGACTATCCATGTGAACACCTCTAAACTTCTAAATCGAAATACGGATTGATCTTCTTTTGAATATTGTGAATTTGGATGAGATCAATCTGCGGAAAGAGTCGATAGATGAACCCGGCGAAATTATCACGATGATATTTGTAGTTCATCCGCGCCATCCGATGCTGCCGATTTTCGGCGGTAATCTCCCAGACTTCTAAATTATAGTCCGCATTTTTAACGATACTGATATAAGTATGTTTGTTGATCCAAACTACAGGATGCATTGTCGATTGTTCTAACATAACGAGACCCCTCCATCAGCAGATTTTGCGATGCCGCAACGTTACTGATCAGTGACACGATCACGCCCAAATAACGTGCAACATGCCTTGAGTATAGCAGAAAATTTGCGCTACTGCGGTCTTGACTTTGCGTGGCGAACACGTTATAGGGGGTCGCTGAAAACGTTGATGTGACAACGTTTTGGCCGCAAAAATTAAATAATTTTCGGCCATGAATTTTGGAGAAAATGATGAGAACGCGTGTTTGTAAAGGGGTAACAATGTCGCTATCAAATTTTTAATAATCGCAATGCTTTTTGAGTCCCGAGTTTGGTATGCGAATCAATTAAATCAGGTTGAAGTGGGCAAGTGCGTTGGGAATGCCATTTTTGCGGTAGTCGTCGGTTTGGTAATCGGCAATTGCGGCGACCTTGGAATAGGCGTTTCCCATGGCGATGCCGGTATCGGCGGCTTGGAGGAGCGGAATGTCGTTGTAACCGTCGCCAAATGCATAGGTAGGCACACCGCGCAAGGCAGGTTGATTCAACAGAATCGACATGCCACTGCCTTTTGAAATGCCATGATTGACGACATCAAAGGAAAAGTGGGAATTGCGATAGAAGGTCAATTCAGGAAAGTCTTGAATGAACTGCTTACCTAACTGATCGCCGGTCTGATTCCAAGGTAAAAAGATGAGCAACAGCGACAAGGCTGCTTCCTGATAATACTTAGGATTGATCGGCGGCGGGGTCTGGTGCACTTGCGCGTAATTGTCGGTGGTGAGTTGATCATAGCCGGTTAAAGCAGAGGCCTCGCTGGAGTACATGGCTACCTGAATATCCTGAGCTGCGGTTGCATTAAGAAACCGCACCAGCTGAGGTTCGCCGATGACGCTTTGAAAAATATGCTCGCCATTAAGGAAAACATCCCCGCCATTAGCCGTAATCGCACTCCGAATGCCGGTAGCTGCCATAATATCGGCTAATTCGTAATAGCTGCGGCCAGTAGCAATGACCGGCAACACGTCATTGGCTTCTAACGCTTTAAGGGCCTTTACGTTTTCCGGCGGCACTTGCTTTTCATCGTTGAGCAAGGTTTGATCTAAATCGAAAAATACAACGGCTTTATACATAATTTCCTCCGATATCCGAGTTTGTGATGGCTTCATTTTACCATGAATCGGGATTAAAAATAGAAGCGCTTGCAGAGTGTGAAGGTGCCCACGCTATAACGCGTTCGTTGGCACTGAAGCCTGCGTATAAGGAACTTGGACGCACAATATGCGCTTGGGCCATCACGCCTAAGGACGCTTACACTCACTAAACGCTCCTACTCACGTTCGCATTAAAAAAGCAGGCCACTTAGCCTGCTTTCAGTGATGACGTTTTAGCAACGGGTTATTTCTTGCTCAACTTACTTGCAGCTGCCTTGTCCAAGATGACAACAACATCCGGATGCTTCTGCAAAATAGATGCAGGCACGTCGTTGGTAACCGGGCCTTCGATCATCTTTTGAACGGCGTCGGCTTTGTTTTCACCAAAGGCCAGAAGCAAGATCTTCTTGCTCTTCATGATGGAACCGATACCCATGGAATAAGCGTAACGCGGTACATCGTCCTTATTTTCAAAGAAGCGAGCGTTGGCGTCAATGGTGTTTTGGGTTAACGGAACCTTCCGTGTTTCTGCGTCAAACGGTGAACCCGGTTCGTTGAAGCCAATGTGACCGTTGCGGCCAATTCCCAGAACCTGAATGTCGATTGGGTGATCGGCAATGACTTTGTTATAACGCTTGGTTTCTTCTTCAGGATCCTTGGCAAGGCCGTTTGGCACGAAGGTTTCCTTAAACGGTTTCTTGTCAAAAAGGTGACTCTGCATGAAATAGCGATAACTCTGATCGTTATCCGGTGACATGCCAACATATTCATCCAGGTTGATCGATGTCATGTTGCTGAAATCAACATCACTGTTCACCATTGCCTGATACATGGTGACAGGCGTGCTGCCGGTAGCCAGGCCGAGCACCTTGGCACCGTTGTCCATCCCTTGCTTAATCAGTTCAAATGCGTATTTACCTGCTTCTGTGTCGTTATCAAAAACTTTAACATCCATAATTGATATCCCCCTTATCTGGTCTAGTCCAATATAGCATCAAAAAGTAACCGTGTCAACAATGGTCTATACCTAATTTTGAAATTTTGTCGACCGCAAGCGATATTGTCTTAAGTAAGCAGTTAGCCAAAGTGTCACAAAAACTGTAACCTCTTAGAAGATACATCTAGGAGGAATCACATGAAGAAGGTTGTCTTAACAATGAAAGAAGAAGAACGTTACCGAGTCATCAAAGCAGTGGTCAATGGTAAGACCTCCGTGCAACGCGCAGCCGTTAAGCTCAAGCGCTCCGAACGAACCATCTACCGATTGATCAAGCTTTACAAGCAACAAGGCAAAGACGGCTTTATCCATGGCAATGCCGGTCGTGAGCCCGCCAACAAACGCAACGCGCAACTCGAACGCCAGATCATTCGTCTGTACACCAACAAGTATGCCGGATTCAACATCGCCCATTTTCACGAGTTCTTAACCACTGCCGAACAAATCGCCATCTCCGAATCCTCACTCCGGCTCTTATTCAGACACCACCACATTCTCTCACCCAAAGCTCACAAGGCCACAAAACGTCGGATCAAGCGTGAATTAAAAGAAAAAGAAAAGAAGTCCAAGCTCCTATCCAAACGTGATGAAGCCACCTTGTCAGCCATCGAGGTTGTCGAAAACATCAAAGCCCATCCAGAACGTCCTCGGAAACATTATTCTGGTGAACAGGTACAAATGGATGCTTCCTGAGAGTATTGGTTTGGTACTCAAAAAACCACCTTACACGCAGCCATTGATGATCAGTCCGGGAACGTTGTCGGCGGCTACTTTGCCAAACAAGAAACACTCAGCGGCTATTATCATGTGTTTGCCCAAGTCCTTCGCGATTATGGCGCTCCAGCAGAATTCCTAACGGATCGGCGCACCGTGTTTAACAGCAACAAAAAAGAGGGCTCACCTTCGACCGAGAACCCTCTTACACGTTTCGGCTATGCCTGCCAGACACTTGGAACAGAACTTTCGGTCACCAGTATTCCGCAAGCCAAAGGCCGTATAGAACGTCTTCTGGAGACTTTTCAAGATCGGCTCACAAGTGAACTGCGGTTGCATAACATCACCACAATCGCAGATGCCAATCGGTTTTTGGTCGGCTTTATCAAGCGTTACAATGACCGCTTCGCATCTACCATCAAAAGTAGCATGTCGGTGTTTGATAAGCAACTAACACCCAAGGAAATTGACAATATTTTGATCATTGCCAATGAACGCAGCATCGGCCACGGACACTGTGTTCGCTTTGACAACAAACGCTATCTGCCACACCGGAATGGCGAATTGGTTTACTTACCACCGCATACAAAGGTCTTAGTCATCAAAAGCTTCACGGGCAGACTTTATATGACCACTGATGATGACCAGGTGTACGATCTTTTCTGTGTGCCAAAAGAACAGTTCATGTCAGCCAAATTCGATCTTACGCTAGCTGCGGCACCAACTCCTAAACGAACCAAGAAAGTCCCGGCAATTACGCATCCGTGGCGCCGCGCCAACTATCGCGATTACCTTGATTCTCTTGGCATTAACAGGACAAGGGTTAAACAGTTGGTCGCCGAACGATATCCATACAAGAATTCACAAGCGATTCAAGTCTAATTAGGATCATCTCGCGTCCAGTTTTCGGACGCATGTTTTATGGAATTTACTGTCAAAGTCGAAAATCGCTTGACACAATGGTCTATACCTAATTTTGAAATTTATTTCTTTGATTGAGCGAAAGTCAAGGAAAAGTTAAAAAACACGGAGATGAATTTAACCTGCACTTAATTATTGCGCGTGTAAATTGTAATGAAACTAAGCAATTTACGCATTTTGCATAAATCATCGAGGCACGGCTGGATTTATTTACGTGATTAGACCTTTTTCGTGACTGCTATTCCGGTATTCGAGTGGAGTTTTTATTTTTTTTGAAGAGAGTGGTTGTAGATTGCATAGAAATTTACATTCACGACAAAATGGACTGAAATTAAACAGAGAGTTTTAGAAAAAATCGGTATATATCTTTTCGGAAAAATAACAATATTTAACCGCAATACCCTCTTTTTCTCTAAAACTTGTTTGACAAGTATAAATAACTGATGTTAGGTTTAAAACACCAAAACACGTGGATTGGAATTCAAGCAAAGGTGAGTGTTCTACTATGAAAAAGGTCGCAACTGTTTCTGCAATTCTTTCGATTGCCGCACTATCACTAGCTTTCCCTATTTCTTTTGTTACGGGATCAACTCAGACCGTTCATGCTGCAGTTAAGGAAACAAGTGCAAGCAGTACAACGAGTCAACAAGAAACAACTAATTTAAAATCTAATTTGATGAGTACCCAGGCATCTCGACTTGGGCCCGATACCGGGGGCACTCCTGCTCCAGGCGAGCGTTATGTTGTCGGATATAGCGTCCTATCTCCTGCAGAGACTAAAGATCTTGCAGCAAATCAAGTTTATTGGAAAGATGGAAGAGGAGGGACACTGCTTCAGATGGCGTCTGATCTTGCTATGGGTGCCGCTGGAGCCTATGCGGAGCAACTGTCTATGGATGCGCAGTTTAGTGAAACGCTTCAGCAGGCTGCTGCTGAAGATAAGTCTGTTACGATAACTGTTACTGACTTATACGAAGCACACACATCGTACTCAACGGAACTTTCATATACTATAACTCTTTGAAAAGCCAGTGAGACAAGTTAATTTATAAATTGCTTTGATACTATGCTAAACGCAAGTTGGATGCCTAGGTCTTAGGACACTACTGGCTATATAAGGGCACAGTAACTTCTGTTTTGCTTTTGGTATAGGTTATTCATTTGCAAGAAGGCAAAGAAGTCTCCCTAAGATGTGCCTGGGTGCCTAAAATGAATCGCACAATCGGTGGGAGACTAATTTGCAGCCACTTCTTAAATAGAAGTGGCTATTTTTGTGGATATAAATAAAGACATCAAGAAACTTATTTTTCTTGATGATTGTGGGTGACGATATCAATCTGGTAATTGTATTGAATGTTTGGCACAGCCAACTGTGCCAAAGTAGCTTTTGTCAGCGGTTACATGAAGCGGTTACAATAATCCCCGTAAACAAGGGAAAGGAGTGTGTTTGCTTTGGAAGCTAAATCAGCAAACACGCCGGTAACGGAGAAGAAGAAATTCAATCTGAAGGCCGGTATGCAATCATTCGGGACCAAGCTCTCCGGCATGGTGTTGCCAAACATCGGTGCCTTTATCGCTTGGGGCCTCATTACGACCATCTTTGTTAAAGGTGGTTGGTATCCAAACGCTAATCTAGCCAAGATGATTACGCCAATGGTTACCTATTTATTGCCATTGTTAATTGCTTATTCTGGTGGTTCCATGGTTCATGGACATCGTGGTGGTGTTGTTGGAACGATTGCAGCGATGGGGGTTATTGTCGGGACTAGTGTGCCAATGTTCATCGGAGCGATGGTGATGGGTCCACTTGCGGGCTGGTGCATTAAAAAATGGGACGATAAGGTTCAAGACAAAATTAAGCAAGGCTTTGAAATGCTGGTTAACAATTTCAGTGCCGGCATTATTGGCATGTTGCTAGCTATTATTGGCTTTTTCCTGATGGGTCCAATTATTTCTGGTCTGACTAATGTTATGGCGACTGGTGTTGATTGGATCATTAGCCACGGTTTGATTTGGTTGGCAAACATCTTCATTGAGCCAGCGAAGATCCTATTTTTAAACAATGCGATTAACCAAGGGATTTTAACACCGCTGGGCATTCAGGCTGCAGCTGATCAAGGAAAATCAATTCTGTTCTTGCTGGAACCAGATCCAGGACCGGGACTTGGCGTTTTATTAGCCTTTGCTTTATTCGGTAAGGGTGCCGCAAAAGGTTCTGCGCCTTCTGCTATCATTATCCACTTCTTTGGCGGAATTCACGAAATTTACTTCCCGTACGTTTTGATGAAGCCAGCGTTGTTCCTATCCGTCATCGCCGGTGGTGTTACCGGAACCACGCTGTTCTCCATCTTTAATGTTGGTTTGAAAAGTTCACCTTCGCCGGGTTCGATCTTGACGTTATTCGCTATGGCGCCAGTTGACATTTGGAACTACCTCGGTTTGCTCATCGGCGTTATCGGAGCCACGACTGTTTCCTTCCTTATTTCAGCAGTTATCTTACGGCGGGACAAGAGCACGAGCGGCGATGAACTGGCTGAGAGCGAAGCCAAGATGAAATCTATGAAGGCTGAGGCCAAGGGACAAAATGTCGAGGCTGCCAAAGATGTGATGAATCAGGCTAAGGGCATCAAACAAATCATCTTTGCTTGTGATGCCGGTATGGGTTCAAGCGCAATGGGTGCTTCGATTCTGCGTGATAAAGTCAAGAAGGCTGGGTTGGATCTTTCAGTTACCAACACGGCAATCAGTAATTTGCAAGACAAGCCGGGACTGTTGGTTGTGACCCAAGACGAACTAGCGGATCGCGCCAAGAAACAGACGCCGGGTGCTGCTCACGTTGCGGTTGAAAACTTCCTGAATAGTCCGAAGTACGATGAAATCATTGCCAGTCTGAAAGCAGAAGCAGTTGGCGGTACGGACGAAACAGCCACTGCGGAAGCGCCGAAAGCGCAACAGGATACACCGGAAGACGAATTGAACGAGATTGATTTTGATAAGATTACGGAAGTTGACTTCCTGCATCATGATCAAAACATCGGCTCTGCGACGATGGCACAGGCAACTTTCCGTTCCGAATTGCGGAAACTCAACAAGGATGTCAGGGTACGCAATGTCGCGATCGGCGAGATTGAGGATAAAGACAACGTGTTGATTATCGCTTCAAAGGAAACAGCACGCCGCGTTAAATTGCAATTTGCCAATGTCCAAGTCTACACCGTTGACGGTCTTTTGAACGCAACGAACTATGATAAACTTATTGATAAAATGAAATAGGCGAGGTCGAGTTGCGGCCGTCTGGGGCGAAAAACATGTTACTAACGAATCGTGAACAGGAAATGATCAAACTGATGATGAGTCAGCCCGCCGGTGTGAGCCGGGACGAGCTGCAACGACAGCTGGGTGTCAGCCGCCGGACCATTTACCGTGAACTTTCGCAACTGGAACATGATATTACTGCCTTGAACTTACAGCTCGACAAAGGTGATGGCAGTTCCTACCGGTTAAAAGGCGCGACAACGGATCTGGCAAAATTGTCGGAGACGTTGGCCCAGCAACAACAAAACCTGACGTTCGATCCCAGTCAGCGGCAGAGTGCCTTGATCCTAATGATGCTGAATGCGGGCGCACCCAAAACCATGACGGCCTTAGCAACCGATGTGGATGTCAGCGTGACCACCATTAAACAAGACCTTGATATTCTGGAACCGGCACTCAATGAATATCATCTCAAGTTGAATCGCCAAAAAGCTGCCGGTATCTGGATTGAAGGCCAGGAAGGCGATATTCGGCGGGTGCTTGTCGGTGTCTTGAATGCCGAAATTAATCCGTATGTGTTCTTTCGTTTCCTAAATGATCCGCGGCAAACCTTTGATCCGGTGACGGATTACTTCATCAAACGGTTACCGCAAGAAGAACTACTAGCTGCCAATACGGCACTATCGCGCATCAAAGCACTAGCCGACCTGAGTGACAATCAACGCAAAGCAGTGTTACTCACCGTTGCCGTTAACACGCATCGGTTGCGCGAAGATCATCATGTGAAGGCCCAACCCCATTTTGACCAGGAACGGCTGTTTCAGGATCAACAACTGGCACTCCAGTTTCTAGCCGAAATGGATCCCACCATCCGGGAAAAAGTTCGCGTCGGCGACTATCAATTTCTGGCGGTTGAACTCAGTAACATTCGCGGCGGCTTGGCTGGCGAACAGGTTGATCCATTCGATTTAACCATCAACCTGGAAGTTCAAGAATTAATACGCGAAGTGGCGCGGAAATTTCCCGGGAAATTTTCCGGAAATACGCAACTTTATTCCTCGCTACTTGCCCATGTTCAGCGGACAACCGGCGGCGATTGGCTGCCAGGAGTCACGATGACGAATCCGGTGCTTGTCCATTTGCGTGATGACTATCCGGAACTTTACCAGGCCGTCCAACAAGCGGCCGATGACGTTTTCGGACGCGGCGCCTTTACCGGTAATGCATTAGGTTATCTGGTTTTGTATTTCGCCTCGGTTTTGGACCATACGCGAACCGATGCACCAGTTGCGGTGTTGCTGATCACAAGTGATGGTCCCGGAACCGGCAGTTTGATCGCCGGAAAATTACGTGTTCAGGTGCCCGAGATTCGCAAGATCAAAATCATTCAGGTCAGCGATTTACCCAAGCAGCAACTTGAACATTATGATTTGGTTTTGGCAACCATGCCGTTACCGGGCTTCAAACACCAATATCTGGTGATCACGCCGATCCTGGGCCGCGAAGAAATGGCCGAAATTCGTCGGTTAGTTCAAAAGGCCACGCCTAAACAGGTGCGACCGGCGAACCAACCGTCGCTGGATCAGACGGTCACGGCGTTTGAAAGTCTGAAAACAATGGTGATGGCGGCAGATGGTTTATTGCAACACTTTGCCGTAACTGACATGACGGCGCCAGTCACAACGATTGCGGCTGCGATTGACGCGATACTCAGCCGGTTACCGACCGTTGTTGCCGAAGCACCGGTGGTTAAAGAAGCTTTGTTAAAGCGGCTGGAGTTGGCCCCTGTCGGTATTCCGGACACTGGGCTGGCAATGATTCACACCAGCAGCCACGGGGTCACCACCCCGTACATCGGTGTCTTTGATCTCACTAGTCCGTTACCATTACCGGCGATGGACATGGGGACGATCCAGTTACAGCGAATCCTGTTACTGCTGACCCCGAATCCTGTTTCACAGGAAACATTAACGCTTTTGAGTGCGGTTAGCGCCAAGCTAGTCGCCTCGCCAGCTGACTTACGACTTTTTGAAAAAGGCAACTATAGCCAGTTATATCAAGTAATGACAGAAGTCTTTATGCACGAAATCCAAAAAATTGATCGAAGGTGACATGATGAAAGGACTCGACGTAAACACGATCAAGCTTGGTCAGGAAGCAAAGACCAGGGACGAAGCCATTCGTCAGGCCGGCCAACTCCTGGTCGACAATGGCAATGTTGAACCGGCTTATATTGATTCAATGATTGATCGTAATCGTGACGTTTCGGTATACATGGGTAATTTTATTGCGATTCCTCATGGTACGGAAGCAGGCATGAAATATATTAAAAAAACCGGGATCTCGGTGATTCAATATCCGTGGGGTGTTGATTGGTCAGAAGATCCGGCTGATGAGAACTTGGTCACGGTGGTATTCGGCATTGCCGGATTGAACGGTGAACATCTCAAGCTCTTGTCGCAGATTGCGCTGTATTGCAGTGATGTGGAGAATGTCCAGAAATTAGCCGACGCACAAACGCCGGAAGAAATCGTCAATTTACTGAAGGAAGTTGAATAAATTATGATGGAAGCAGTACATTTTGGTGCAGGTAATATTGGTCGCGGGTTCATCGGGGAAACACTTGCCGCTAATGGCTTCAAGATCAATTTTGTCGATGTTAACGAGACGATTATCAATGCGTTGAATCAGCGTGGTGAATATACGATCACGCTGGCCGCCCCAGGCGAGAAAAAGATTCACGTGGACAATGTTGATGGCTTGAACAATGCCAAGGATCCTGAGGCAGTTGTGAAGGCAATCGCTCAGGCAGATTTGGTGACCACTGCCATTGGCCCGAAGATTCTGCCAATCATTGCGCCGCTCATTGCGCAAGGGCTGCAGGCGCGTGCCGCGGCCAACAACCACCAACCGTTAGATGTGATTGCCTGTGAAAACATGATTGGCGGTTCACAGGCCCTTAAAAAGAGTGTGTATGAACATCTCGATGACGCCGGCAAAACCTTTACCGATAAGTATATTGGCTTCCCAAATGCGGCAGTTGATCGCATTGTGCCGCAACAAAAGCATGATGATCCGCTGGCGGTCAGTGTTGAAGACTTCAAAGAATGGGTTGTTGACGAAAGCCAAATGAAGAACAAGGATCTGAAGCTAAAGACCGTTGATTATGTTCCGGATCTTGAACCTTATATCGAACGGAAGCTTTTCTCAGTCAACACCGGTCATGCTACGACGGCTTACACCGGCAAGTATCTGGGTTACACCACCATTGGCGAAGCGATTAAGGATCCAAAAGTCTTCAATCAGGCAAAAGGCGCACTGGCCGAAACCCGGTCATTGTTGCTCGCCGAGTTCAAGAATTTTAACGAAAAAGACCTCGAGACTTATCAAAATCGGGTGCTGCAACGGTTCCAGAATCCCTACATTTCCGATGATATTTCCCGGGTTGCCCGCACGCCGATTCGCAAGTTGGGTTACAACGAACGTTTCATCCGGCCGATTCGTGAATTAAAAGAACGCGGCTTGGACTACAGCGTTTTGATGGACACTGTTGGCATGATGTTCCATTATGTTGAACCAAACGATGCTGAAGCGGTTAAACTTCAGGCAATGCTAAAAGATCAGCCGCTGGTTGACGTGATTAAAGCGGTCACCGGCTTGAAAGATGCGGCTTTGATTGATGAAGTCGAAGCCAGCGTTAAGTCGAAGGATCGTTAAAAATTACAATGAAAATAAACGATTAGGTTGTCAGATGCGTCACTGACAGCCTTTTTGCGTTAATATGGGAATAACCTTTTTAATGCGATGGTGACGAAAAGAAATAGGAGGCAATCTTGTATGGCTGATGAAGATGCAATGTTGGCGAAGATTCAAGCAGTCTGGGCACAAACCGGTGCGCGGGACAAGGCGCGGTATGCCGAAGAGCGGGTGCCCGAAAATGTTCACTGGGAGACGGAATATCGGTATGAGAATTCGGCTGATCCCCAGCAGACACTGAATCTGTATTATCCGGCGAAACGGCGGAATGCGACATTGCCAACTGTGATTGATGTGCATGGCGGCGGCTGGTTTTATGGCGATCGGAACCTCAACCAAAACTATTGTCGTTACTTGGCGAGTCAGGGTTACGCCGTGATGGGAATGGGTTATCGGCTATTGCCGGATGTTGATGTTCGCGGTCAGATTCAAGACATCTTTTCAAGTCTGCGCTGGTTGTCACATTATGGCCCTCAGCGCGGGTTTGACCTTGACCATGTCCTCTTGACCGGCGACTCGGCAGGCGGCCATCTAGCGTCCTTAGTTGCCTGCATTCAGCAAAGTGAGGAACTGCAAGAACTCTTCGGGGTTAGCCGGGTTAATTTTAACTTCACCATGGTGGCTTTGGTCTGCCCCGTAGCTGAACCAAGCAAGCTGCCAGAAGCGGCCGGTGATATGAGTGAGATGGCGTCGTTTTATCTGGACAAGCTTAGCGGCGGTGATCAGGCATTAGCGGCACATTTGAATTTCTCGCAAGTAGTTAAGGGCTTGGACTTGCCGCCATTCATGCTCATCGGCGGCCAAAATGATAGTTTTTACTTACAAAGTCAGGCCTTGCTGCAAGTCTTTGATGCCAATAAAGTCACCTACACGACCAAGCTATGGCCTGCCAGTGCCGGACCGCACCTCAAGCACGTCTTCAATGTCCAGCATTGGGAATGGCCGGAAAGCATTGAAACAAATCTGGCAATGTTGCGGACATTTGACGACCTGAGCAAGCAACATGATGAAGCCGAGGAAGACGAATTTGATTAGGTAACGGTCAGCGGGATCGGTGAATCACTGACCGATAGCTACAAAAAAACGCTTGGATGAGATTGCAGCATCCAAGCGTTTTTTGCTGTGCAGATTGATTGAATGGGCTCTAAAAGAAAATATCCAAGAACCGCTTGACGTGCGCCTGATACGCCGCCGGATTGACCCAGTAGCTTTCCGCATGGGCAGCGCCGGGAACGATCCACAACGCCTTGGGGCCAGCTGAGGCAGCATAATTCTGACGGCCCATTTCGGTTGGCACGTAAACATCATTAGCACCATGAATGACGAAAAGCGGCAGATGATTGTGCGTCAACGCCTGGCGAACATTCACAACGCGCAGGGGATAGCCCAGCCGCCGGTAATTGATAAAGCTTGCCAACGGAACCAACGGCATCGGTGGTAAGTGGAACTGCTTTTTGAGCAAATACGCTAACTCGGTTTCGACATCCGTGTAGCCGCAATCTTCAATCACGGCCTTGACTTGCTTAGGCAGGCTGGGCTCGCTGGCGACTAACGAAACGGTTGCGCCGCCCATGCTGGTGCCAAACAGCAGTAACTTCGCGTCATTGCCCAAGCGGTCGAGAATGCGTTGCAGCCAGCCGAGGTAGTCAAGGCGATCCAACCAGCCAAAACTGATGTATTCGCCATCTGACTCGCCATGGCCGCGATCATCCGGCAACAAGACGTTGAAGCCTAAATCATAAAACATGTGGGCAAAGTTGCTCATGGTGATGCCGGTGCCCTTGTATCCGTGACCGATAATGACAGCCTTTTTACTGCCGGGATGTGGTAACCAGAGTGCTTCGAGACGCTGGTTGTCTGGGGCGGTCATGTGCCAGGCTTCGATATGGCGCTGACTTTCAACCCAATGGACGTGACTGTAATATAACGGGGCATATTTTTGCATGGAGCTGCGTGCGTCCGGAATATAATTAATTCGGCGAAATGCATATTGATAAAAACGCTCAGCAGTTGCTAAGGTGCCCGCTGACAATAACAACGGGGTTGCAAGGCCGATCAAATGGCTTTGTTTCATGATAAAGAGGCCTCCATTTCCAAGTCTTGCAGTTGGATCAAAGCATGGCAAATGCTAAAGCTAACGTTGGCTGAAGCCTTGCTTATGAATCTGCAAATGTTCTGCTATCACTTTAACTCATTAGATAACCAGTCGCAATTTCTTGTTTTTTCTCGTATAATGACGGTGCAGACCGTTAAATATGAACAAGGGAGAAATCGATGCACGAATTAAAGTTGTTCAGTCTCAATGGTAATCGTCCATTAGCTGAAAAGATTGCGGAAGAAGTTGGATTACCGCTGTCGCCCGCGAGCGTTAATCACTTTGCCGATGGTGAGATTCAGATCGAATTGCCGGAAAGTGTTCGTGGTGCTGATGTTTATGTGATCCAGTCAGTCTCTGATCCGGTTAATGAGAACTTTATGGAACTCATGATCATGGTTGACGCTTTGCGCCGCGCCAGTGCACACCATATTAACGTGGTCATTTCATATTATGGATACGCGCGTGCTGATCGTAAAGCGCGATCACGGGAACCGATCACTGCCAAATTAGTCGCTAACATGCTGGAAATGGATGGCGTCGATCGCATTGTGGCAGTTGAATTGCATGCTGACCAGATTCAAGGGTTCTTTGATATTCCGGTCGACCATCTCAAGGCCCACCGGTTGATCGGGGACTACTTCAAAAAGTTGAATCTCGGCGACAATGTCGTGGTCATTGCTCCAGATCACAGCGGCACCAAACAGGCCCGGGCGTTAGCAGAAGAGTTACATACGCCCATCGCCATCGTGGACAAGCGGGATCAGGATCACATCGGCGTCATCGGTAACGTTGAAGGCATGCACGCCATCATCATTGATGACCTGATCGACACCGGTGACCGGATCGTTGACTCCTACAAGGCTTTAAGCGAAGCCGGCGCCCTCGACATCTACGCCGCCGCAACCCACGGTGTCTTCTCACGCGGCGCGGTCGACCGAATCAAACACCTCGGCTTGAAAAAGGTCGTCATCACCGACACGATCCAACTTGACCCCAAGCACCGATTCGAAGGACTCGCCCAAGTTTCCGTCGGGCCAATGCTGGGTAAGGCGATTAAGTTGATTAATAGTAATCAGTCGATTCATGTTTTGTTTTAAAAAGGCAAAGCTATCGGTTTCAGGAGATGCGTCTTGTCTTGCTGAGACCGATTTTTTGTGCAAGCGTTAGTTTTTGAAGATTTAGAGTTAATCGACAACTAGGAAGCGCAAAAAGGTGCTACAGCCACAGAATGGAGACTATTGCGGCCAGAGAAACAGACCCCAAAGCAATTTTCCTTCAAAAAAGTTTGTAAAACACTTGCGCCAGTAAGGGGTACATGATATTATATTTAAGTCGTGAAGCGCGACAGACATAAGTCAATGGGTGGTTAGCTCAGCTGGCAGAGCAACGGACTCTTAATCCGTGGGTCCAGGGTTCGATCCCCTGACCACCCATTTTAGGATTTTAACCGCGATTCACAAGCATAGATAAACGCTTGTGGGTCGCGGTTTTTTCTTTACATTCGAGGCTGGAAGGGCTTTCGTAAGCCTTGAACAAATGCTTGGATACTTGCCAAATGTTAAATCATTTATCAGTACGAATATTCAAGCAAGCCCAATTTTTTGGGGGGAAAAAAGAATTTTATAAAGTAAGAAGATTTGCATGAGTCTCAAGCTGATCAAAAATCAATGTTCGGGTTCTAAACTGGTCGATTTCGACCAGTTTAAAAATGGAGGAGTGAATAGATGCCACGAAAGAGAGCTGTGATTCAGCCTAAAGGTGTTGAAGTTAGTTTGTTTAATGCTGGCAATGAAAATGACGCGCTTATTAGCTTGGCAGATATTGCTAAGTACAAAAATCCCGAAGCACCAGCTGATATAATTAAAAATTGGATGAGAAGCAGAAGTACCATTGAATATCTGGGACTATGGGAACAGATGTACAACACTAAGTTTAATAATTCGGCTTGTACAGAACTATTAACCGTTTCTGGTTCTAATTCGTTCGTTCTTTCCCCTAAGAAGTGGATTGAAGAAACTAATGCTATTGGGATAGTGTCGAAGGCTGGACGGTACGGTGGAACATATGCTAGAACGGATATTGCATTTGAGTTTGCAATGTGGGTATCTGCTGAATTCCGGTTGTATCTGATTAAGGACTATCAGCAACCTAAAGAAAAAGAAAGCGACGCTCAGAAATTAGAATGGGATGTTCGCCGTGAATTAGCAAAGGTAAACTATAAGATTCACACAGATGCTGTTAAGGAGAATTTTATCCCAGAACAGCTTACAAAGTCACAAGTGGCATTTAAATATGCTACAGAGACATGGCTTTGTTTGGAATGACAGCACGTCAATGGAAGCTGTCAAATCCTCAAGCCACTGGGAATATTCGTGATAATGCAACGGTTATACAACTTACTGTATTGACTAATCTGGAGAGTATGAATGCCGAACTTCTGAAGGCTGGCGTGGGCGAAGAAGAACGCACTCAAAAACTTAACAAAATGGCGCGGGAACAAATGAAGGTGTTGCTCACAAATCGTGAGAAACAAAAGGATATTGAAAAGGGAAAAGGTCGCAAGGGACTGGAATAGTTACGCTGACGACGCGTTATATATAAGTGGTTATCGAAAGCTTGATTGGCCCGCAAAAAACCTGATCCATCGGTAGTGTTGGACTTATTAGGTCAATAAAATTCTAAAAGAAGGACACGCCACTTATGGTGAAAATTTTAGCATAAGTTTCAAAAAGGCTTGCGAGGATTAAATGCACACTGTACTGAACTAGCGCTTATTTTTATAAATTGTAGCGATAAGTTTAAAATTAATATTTTTCGGATGATGGTAATTGTTCTAACAAAGAATATAAATCGCACATGATTGCCTCTATCGTTAAAGTGTAACCCATTATTAACGCTAGTTTAAGCTCATCGCTACCTGTTATCTTACTATCAATATATTGACAAATAAGAATTGCTCGTTTAAAGTTGAAAAATAAGTAAGCGCTTACTTATAGCCATGTCAGTTGTCCCGTTTCTGTTGTTAGGTGTTTAATTTGAAAATTTTGCAGGTTTTAAACAATAACGTGTTGCTTGTAGAGGATGGTCATGACAAGCAGCAGATTGTTTGGGGGAAAGGAATAGGGTTTCGGCTTAAGCGAGGCGAGTCATATTTTCCGACTGAAGACGATCATATTTTTCGTCCTGTCGCGCACCAAGACGGCCAATGGATAGATACGTTTAAAGAGTTGGCCAACGAGATACCGCAGTCGTATTTTGAACTAACGGATAGCATTATCGCACTTGCACAGAGTCGACTGAATGTTGCGTTTGACGGTCATTTGCTGGTTCCATTAACAGACCACATCTATTTTGCAGTTCAGCGGGCCAAAAGTGGCATGGTGGTGAGTAATCCAATGCTATTTGATGTACAACGCCTTTTTCAAAAGGAGTTTCAGGTCGGGCAGGAAGCTGTGGCTATGATCCAGTCGCATAGTCAGGTTACTTTTTCAGATGACGAAGCAGGTTTTATTGCGATGCATCTGATTGAGCATGAGTTGGTAGAAACGAATGGTCCGGTCCAGACGGTCGCGGACGCGATGGCGATTCTTTCCGGTGTCAACGAAATTCTTGGAGAAGACTATGGAGCAAAATTTTCCGAGAGCAGTCTAGCGGTATCACGAATGGCGACGCATCTTTACTATCTCTTATTGCGAACCCAGGAAGGTAAGTATAACGACTCTAGTGAGAGTTCTGTCAGGACACTTTTGCGTCAATTGAAAAAGCAGTACCCTCATGCCGGTAAAAGTTTGGGAAAAATTATTGCATTTATTGCGGACAAAGTTGGTTATCGGTTTAATGATTCGAACCAGCTATTTCTTTTAATTCACATTATTCATATCATCGAATAGCGGCTTGTGACATTAAGTTGGCAACACCCTGAAGATGTATCGGAATTGGTTTTACCCGATTCCTTTACCTTTCCTGGGTGTTTTTTTATACCAGTCTTTAGGAGGACAAAAATGGAAAAACATGAGCGGATTGGCAATGAAATTATTGCAAATATTGGCAAACTCACCAATGTTGGGAGTGTTGCGCGCTGTTACACCCGGCTGCGAATCAGGATCAAAGATGATGCCAAAGTCGAGTTAGATAAGCTCAATGAAATCGAGGGGGTGGTGAAAGCGTTCGCCTCTGAGGGCAAAGTGCAGATTGTCATGCCGGGATACTTAGATAAAGTGTTTGAGTATATTAATGCTGAGTTCACGGGTGGAAGTCATGCATCTGAATCTGGAGCGGCTGTTCATTCAGACGAAGTGGCCGAGAAGAACGGAAAGCCTTTCACACTCAAGCGCTTATTGAATGGCGTTCTTGATGCCATTTCGAATTCACTAACTCCCGTGATTGGCGGGCTCGCCATGGCAGGGTTATTTTTGGCACTGCTTAATTTGCTAACGGTCAGTCATATCGTGGCTCAAGGTAGCCAGACGTATCGGCTTCTCTATTTGATGGGGAATTCGCTGTTTTACTTCCTGCCTTTCCTAGTTGCTTACGGTGCTTCCCGCTACTTTAAAACAAATACGATTCTAAGCCTCATGCTGGCTGGCATCATGATGCAGCCTGATTTTGTAAAGATGGTCAGCGCGGGAAATGCCATTCATTTGTTTGGTATTCCGGTAGCGGCGGTAGATTATTCAACCAGTTTAATTCCGATACTAGTCACGGTGTGGGTTCAATCATTATTGGAAAAAGTGGTTGATCGTCCTTGGATGAACAAACTCGGATTGTTGAAGATGTTTCCGGTATTTTTGGTCATGGCACCGTTGACGTTGTTGGTGACCGGGCCAATTGGACAAGGTGTTGCCAGTGTCATCGCCAATGGCTCACTTTGGATTTATGATCAGGCGCCGGTTGTCGGCATTACCTTGTTGAGTCTGTTAATTGGCTTTTTCATTATTACGGGAAGTCATTGGGTGTTTTTCCCGGTTGCCATTGCTAACCTCAAGCAACTGGGCTACGATCCGTTTCTTTGGGTAGCCTTTGCGGTTTGGAATTTTGCTGAACTCGGAATGGCGTTGGCGATTTTGGTAAAAGGCAAGAAGCGTAGCGTTAAAACTTTCTCCGCAACGGCAGCATTTTCAATCGCCGCGTCGGGTATCACGGAACCCGCGGTATATGGGTTGATGCTGAAAATGAAAAAACCCATTATTCCTTCCATCATTGCTTCAGGTGTAGGCGGGTTATTCTTCGGACTGTGCCAAGTTAAAGTCTTCTCACTCGTGACAGTCTCAATTCTCAGTCTGCCGCAATTCATTAATCCTGCAGGCGGCAATAACTTTGTGCTTGCTGTTGTGGGGTTGTTACTGACAACGGTTGTTTCGTTTGTCCTGAATTGGTTCTGGGGGATTGACGAATCGATGTTTGATGAAGACGAAATCGAAGCTGCCTCCGAAGTATAATGCTTAGTAAGAAGAACATGCACGTCAATCTGGAATCATTAATAGGAGGTCATCGAAAAATGGTTAAACGACTTTTGAGTGCCAGTACCAGTGAAGTGATGCAATTTAACGGTCAGGAGCTTAAGGAAAGTATTAAAGCGAGTGAAGGGCGCATTATTGTTAGCGAAAATATTGTGACGCAGGAGAATCTGGATAGTATTACCACTGCCGAAATTGCTGCGGCGTTTGGGGCGGATATGATTCTTTGCAATCGGCTCGATGTGTATAATCCGAAAATCTTCGGACTTTATCCCGGTGAACGCGATTTATATAGCGCACCTAAGCACGATGGTAAGGCGAGCATTGCGCGGCTGCAGAAGTTGGTTGGTCGGCCTATTGGCATCAACATTGAGCCGATTGGCGACCATCCGAAGATGATGGAGAATCAAATTTCTATTTTGCCAGGGTGTACAGCCAGCGAGGCGGTTATCAAGAAGGCCGAGGAGATGGGCTTCCAGTTTATGGTTTTGACCGGTAACCCGGGCACCGGCGTCACGAATGCGGAAATCGCCCACAGCATTGCCCTAGCCAAAACATATTTCAGCGGCTTAATTATTGCCGGGAAAATGCATGCCTCGGGCGTCGATGAACCGCTGATGAGCGAGGAAACCGCGAAAAGATTTATCGATGCAGGTGCTGATGTTATTTTGGCGCCGGCCGTTGGATCGATTCCGGGATTTGATGAGGCTGCTTTGAAGGCGGTGGTGCAGGTGGTTCATCGCGCTGGCGGTTTGGTCATGAGTGCGATCGGGACGAGTCAGGAAGGCAGCGGTAGCCGTGTGCTTCAGGAGATGGCTATTCGCAATAAAATCTGCGGCGTGGACATGCAACATGTTGGTGATTCCGCGTGGGGGTTTGAGTCGCCAGTTGACAACCTGTACGCCGTCAGCAAGGCCATTCGTGGGGAACGGCACACGATTCAGCGCATGGCAAGGTCGATTAATCGCTAGGATTGACGAACTTTTTTATCGTGAAAAAACGCAACATCTGCCTTTTGTGCCCGGAAGTTCGAAGCGAATTGAGGCAACATTTTCGACAGTATAAGGCTGACCGAGCTGTTTGATTCTTCTTTTTGTCATTAAATTGTACACTATAGGTAACGCAAGACAGCCACTCTAATGTGAAGGCTAGGGTGACGCGATGACAGAAGGGCCGTGAGAAAATGCACGAAGATCTGGGTAGTTATGCATATGTTCAGCGTGTTTACAATGCCAATATGCGTCTGGCTGATTATCGGTTGACGGCAACGGCTAAAGATGGCACCGTAAATTTTTTTGATGACGGCTTGATTAAGCTGACGATGCAGATCGCCAATGGACGCGTGACCAAGATTATGATTGTGACCACCAATCCGCGTTCCTCGGCGTACATGCAGGTTTTTGAAGGCTTCGAGTTTGGCTTTGATGCTGTCAGCACGTGGATCCAAAATTACGAGGAGACCACGCGAACTCATGGCCCTTCTAAAGGAATTGTGAAGGGTATTCTAGCCTCTTACAACACGACGGCCGATAACGTCTTGACGGTCAGCTTGACGCGTGTTGCAGGCACGGCGCCGGAATGACTTTTGGATGCGTCGATAACAGGCGCGTTTGGAAAAAGGCAACTAAGCGTCATGAAGCCGCGAGCTTTGTTATTGAAATCATTTTGTGATCATGCTAGGTTAAGGCGTGCGAGCGGATTAATACTGATTTTAATCGCAAGCAGTTGATAAAAGCTTTTTTGGTGTCTGAGTTAGTCAGAAACGACCGTGTTTTTTATATGCCGTTTTCAGTGCGGCATGCTTTTGTAACGGGAAGGAAGAAAAAACATGAAAATAACATTTATTGGTGTTGGTGATATGGGGAGTCACATGGTACCGCATCTGGCAAAAGCCGGTTATGACGTGGTGATCTGGGATAAAGTGCCGGCTAAGATGGCAGCTTTGACGGGAGAGCACGTGACGGCGGCAAAATCGTTGGAAGACGCGGTAACCGCATCGAAATTCGTGATCACGTCGGTCATGTCCGACGATGTGCCAGCGTTGCATATCGGCACCCCTGAGCAGCCCGGAATTGTTCACTATCTGCAGCCCGGCAGCACGCTTATCGTGACGTCCACGCTGGATCCGCGTAAGATTACGGCCATTCAGGCGGTCATGCCGGCAAACACCAAACTCCTTGACGTGCCAATGATTGGCGGCGTGAAATATGCCCGTGAAGCTGGCTTGGTACTGATCGCGGCTGGAGACAAGCAAGCGGTTGACGCGGTACTTCCAGTCCTGAAAACGTTCGGCACCGTTAAATATGTTGGTGAGCAAGGTAATGGCGCCAAGCTTAAACTGATTACGAATGTCGCGATTATGGCGGCAGAAGCAGGGATTCGCGAAACGCTGGATCTTGCCGATGCGTATGGCATTGACTACGCCACGACCTTGGACTTATTACAAATGGGCCCACTTAAGCCAGTCGTCATTCGCGCTTTAGACGAAAGCAACCCGCGGCCGCTTAAAGACTCCGTAGCTGATGAAGTCGAGCTGGACAATGCGACCAAGGACTTTGTCGACTTACCAATCGCCAGTGCAGCAATGCGGCGGCTACAAAAAGCCGTTGATTCTGTTGTCGGCGAAGCGCAGTTTATTGATATCACGAACAAGAAGACGGCGTTGCCTGACGCGTCGAAGAAATAAAAACACTACGATACAAAAATGGATCGATTCACGGCGATGAAGGCTGTGATCGATCTATTTTTATGGTCAAAAGGTGTTTCACGTGGAACCAGTGTGGTTTCTCTGAATAAACAAAGTGGTTAGCGTTTTTGAACGGATTGTTTATTTTCTCGCGAGCAATATATAAAATCGGAAAGATTGCGGTTGAAATCTTGGCTTGCTATACTGAAAAAATCCGGTACGGGATGATACGAGCAAAATAAGTCGGGTTCAGTAAAGGTTTTGCATAGACATATACTTGGCGGTGGGAAAATGATTAAGGTGGCAGTTTGTGACGACGCGCCTGAAATAACGGGGAATATCGAAGAAACGCTGAAAGCATTCGATTCAGCGTTGTTTGATGTTGCGGTATTCTTTCGTGCTGACGCGTTAATTTCATCACTACAAAAACAGCGTTATGACTTTTTTGTTTTAGATATTGAATTGCCGACGTCTTCAGGCATCGATATTGCTAAGGCTATCAGAGAACAAGACTTAAACGTCCCAATTGTCTTTCTTACCAATTATGTGGAATATATGGAAGATGTTTTCCAAGTGCAAACCTTTGACTATATTCTCAAGCCTATAACTAAAGAGAAAATCTTTCCCGTCCTTAGAAAAGTAGTTAAATATTTGGAATTGGATGATGAATATTTCTCGTTTTCACACAGGAAGAAGACATATCATTTAAAGCTTTCTGATATTATCTGTTTTGAAAAGCAGAGACGTAATGTTATCATTCATGACAAGAAACAGCAATATCAGGTGATTATGTCGACGTCGGAGCTGCTGGGAAAGTTAAATGATAACTTTGTTCAGGTGCATACATCCTATGTTATCAACACTAAGTTTATTAAAGAAATTGGCGCTGGCTATATCATTTTGGCTGAAGCTTCAACATCCATGGAAGTCCCTGTCAGTAGGAAATTTCGCAACATCGCAAGGGAACAAATCATCATGCAAATGAGGAGCAAGTTATGATTGATGCTGTTATTAGGATGTGCAGTTTTCTAGTCTACGTGTTTCTTTTGAGCTTCTTTTTTGCAAGTTGGTCGGTTTCCGAAAGACGATCACTTATCTGGATGATGACATTGGCAGGTTTGGCAGGGATTGTTGCAGTAAGCTCGTATGCTGTTCCGTCTAGTGTCGAACCCTTCATCAATCTCGTTGTCACGCTAATTGCAATGACCACCATTGCATTACACCATGAAGTAGCGATCAAGGATATGCTCTTTTGGTTTATTATTTTGCTGGCCATTAATTTCATCAGCGAAGCTTTGTCTTTAGCTGTTTTCAGATCAATCACAGCGGCATCTTATGGTCCTCAGAGCTTCATTTTTGCGATTGCAACGACGAGCATTTCGATGATGCTGGAAGTTTTAATGATTTTCGGACTTAAGTTGGTGGTTTTCCGGAACCAAATGTATCTGGAATCGTTAAAACTTCCGGTACTGCTGGCTTTAACGTCAATTCCACTTGTCTCGATAGGCGTTCTATTCAGCTTTTTAATGGCGAACATCAATACTTCCGTCCATTCACCTTATTTTGTATTAATGATTACAGTAGGCGTTTTGTACATGAACCTTTGTGGTCTATATTTATACGGAAGTTTGACGAAACACTTACGAAAAATCAATCAGATTACATTACAAAACAAGTCGCTTTCTTTTGAAAGAAAATATCTCACTGAATTGAAAAAGTCACAAAATCAGCTTGCGGCAATGCGTCATGATTTGAAAAATCAATATATCGTATTGCTTGGACTATTGGAGAAGAAGCGTGTTGGAGACGCAAAAAGATATCTTTCAAAGTCTACAGATAGGCTGAATATGCAACAAAAGTTTTATACACGCGATGTGGTTTTAAATTATTTATTAAATGACAAGCGAGACCTGGCTGACAAGGCGGGGATTAGGTTTGACATCAAGGTGTTGCTTGCCGAACAAATAAATGTCGATAACGATGTTTTGGCTATTTTGATTGGCAATCTGCTTGATAATGCTCTTGAGGCGTCTAGGAGATTAGGAGACAGCCGTTCTGCAAAAATCACACTGGTTATTAAGCAGTTTGACAATAAATTGCTAATCGATATTGAGAACATTTTCGACCCTGCCGAAGCAATGACGCGACAACGGCGAAAAATAGAAGGGCTTGGAACAAGTAATGTTAAGAGACTTATTGCCCGTCATAACGGCCTTTATCGGCAATGGACGGAAGAAAATAAGTTCTTTGTTAGCGTCATTTTACTTGATATCGTTAAAAAAACTGTCGGAGAGATTTGACCGACAGTTTTATTCTATTTTCTCTACTTGAATTACCTGTGTGACACAATAGATGATGCGTGTGGGCATTGTATCCAAAACGACCGAGGTCAAATAATCAAAACGTTTGGCGACAACCATATTAAAGAACTTCATCGTTTTCAATACCATTTCCCATGGTCAGGCCAACCAGAATAACAATCACCATTGACACAACAGCGACGATTAGCGTTATAAACTTGGACGCCATCATCGTTATCGCTGCAAGGTTAGAAAAGAGGATAACTAAAACGATGCTAGCAATCATTGATTTTACTTTTCCGTTCAGTTTGATACCAATAAAGCTGGACAACAAAATAATCGCGATCGTTAAAAAGGTTCCAGCGAATACTGAAGTTAGTAAGTCTAGAATTCCTGTCGGCTGTTCAGTCATCAATTGGAAGAGGAATTCTAAAATGTTGAAGACTAAATCCGCAATAAATAGACCAACGATCATTGCTGAAGCGACAACAAGCGAAAAAGCGGCGAGTTTTGTATAAAATAGTGACTTTCGACCAACAGGCAATAAGTATGTTTGACTTTTGTTTGTCCCAACATAATTGCCAACGAGGATTTGGCAGGCGACCACCGTACCATAAATTGCCAATGCACACATGGTTCCGGTTGTTGCCAAAGCAAGGATGACATTGGAATGGGTCAGTATATTGCTGTCATCGCTGCGATCAAAGCGGCCAACTAAAGCAAAGAAATATAAGAACAATAGTTGAAGCACCATTGTCGTTAAGTTCAAAGAGCCAAAGAATTTACTCAAACGTGAGATTTCAAAGTGTAAATTTCGCATCATTCGCCTCTCAATTAAGTGAATTGGTATGACGGACAAACTCGCGATAAAAGTCTGCCAGTCCGTCAGTGAAGTCCGATTTGATTGCCGCAAGCTTCTTTACGCCACTCGTTTGTCCATGAGCGATCACAACTGATTGTGTAATGATGTCGTTCAAATCCGCGAACGAATGGCTTGTGATGATGACGACCTTGTCTTTTGCAAGGTTGTTGATTAACTTTTTCGTCAAGTTAACCCCATCTGGATCTAGACCATTGAAAGGCTCATCTAAGATTAAAATGCTGGGATCGTGCGAAATAGCAAGAGCAAGTAGTAATCGTTGGCGCATGCCTAGTGATAGACTGCCGATTTTTTGCTTAGGTGTGATCTCTAATGCAACGTTTTGAAGAAGTTCATGCCAATCTTTAGGTCTTTTAAGACAAAAATAGTGATAGTGTTCTGTCAGCAAGGTATCAATGGTTAAATCAAAGATGCTGTCAGATTGTGCAAAAACCGAACCGATGTGTTTTAGGAAAGTTGACCTAGTACGTCGATCCAATACTAATTCGTTCAGTTGGATCTCACCGCCATCGGGAATGATGAGCCCACAGATGCATTTCAGTAAGGTTGTTTTCCCGGCACCATTTGGCCCCACCAATCCATAAACTTCGCCGCTTTCACAACTCAGATTTTTAACTTGCAAGATGTTTCGACCGGAAAGTGATTTAGTAAGATGCTCAATCGTGATTCGTGTCAAATGATGGTCAACTCCTTTTCGATAGCGCCAACAGAGACAATGCGAAGGCTGTCGTCAGCCACATCAACAGTACGAGTAGGTTTAAGTAAGAAAAGGGGGCAGCGTGAAACAGAGTAGCCCTAATTAAATTGCTGGCTGGAACGAAAGGGAGTAACTCGTAGACGGAGGTCAGCCAAAAAGGAATTCGATCAGCCGGATAGGTAATTGGTGAAAACAATAAACCGCCAATCATAATGACCTGTGTTGTCAATGCCATCGCGTTAGCAGAAAGCCAGTACGCTAAGGAAAAGCCAATTAAAACCATCGTTATTTGCGCCAAAACGATTACAGTTATACTGATTGGGGATACGTAGAGATCAACATGAAAGCGACTGGTAGCGGCGATACAAGACATGATCACACCTGGAATTGAAGCAAGGCTCCAAATAATGACGTCAGCTAATATAATCTTTGTTCTGGCGACCGGAAGTGTCTTTTGATAAGCCACGACGCCATCTTGTTTCGCCGTGCTAACAATTTGGGCAGCCAGTACGCAACCCACCGCAATGATGCCGATGGTAATAGCGCCTGAGGAAAGGTATAGGATATCGGTATGGCTCATATTTGGCATTAATAAAGCTAAACCATAGACGATAGCTAGTGCTAAAACAACTTGGGTCATGCTAAAAGCAGGGAGTAAAACTTTATGTCTGATTAAACTCCACCGGATGAGTCCCCAAAATTGGCGTACTTGTTGCTTTGGAATCTTATCTACAAAATAGTTATCTTTTATTTCCATCGGTTAGTCCTCCATACACATCATTCAACGATGCTGGCGATAAGCGATAGTTCCGGATTTCTTCTGTAGCTACTTTTGCAGACAGCCAAGAGACGGCATCTGTCATGTCATCGGCTTTTAAAAAGAGATCATATTGGAATTCGTCACTTGTGACGATACGATCAGCTTGTGGCAGTTCATTGTTTTTAAATGCATGTTTGGCGTTAATCGTCAAAACCGCAGAACTTAGTCGATCATGAGACAGTATATTGACTTGTTCGTCCTTGATTAGGCGACCATGATGCATGAATAAATAGCGATCTGCATACTGTTCTACTTCAAGTAAATTATGGGTAACCACAATAACAATGTGGCCTTGCAGCGCTAATTTTCTAAGGCATTGCCAGAGTAGTTTTCGCCTGACCGGATCAACATCATTTGTTGGTTCATCAAATAAAAGAATAGGCGAAGGTCGTACAACTGTCATGGCAAATGACGTTAAGCGGCGGAGCCCCCCGGAGAGCTTTTCTCCTGGCATATCCGCCCACTCGTTCATGTGTAAAGTGTCAAGGATCTTGTCCACTTCCGTTCTTAGTGCTCGACCATGAGCTCCACGTATTCGCGCAATGGCTGAAATTGCTTGACGTAACGTGACGCCTGCAATGGGTGCATGTAATTGTGGCATCATCGAAATGACGTTTCGGGCGAACGCAGGCTCTTGCGCCAAAGAATGGCCTGAAAATGTTATTGAACCTCTATTCGGCTTCACAGTGCCCATGATTTGATTTAATAAAGTGCTTTTCCCAGCGCCGTTATGTCCAGTTAAAGCGGTAACTTCACCTGGAAGAAACTGGGTTGAAATATTGTCGTTGGCAATCACTTTATGATGATTAAATGTTTTTGTGACTGAATAAATATTTAATGTTGCGTTCAATGATTCACCTTCTTTGCTGCCGAATTGAAGAACCCATTGGTCAATGTAGATGGGGACCTGTGCGAAGACGTTAAAGCATTTATAGTTTATTCGTTTGATGACTAAATCGGAGGAGTTCGTCATGATCAACCAGTTTGATGTAACAAATAACCTGGTTTTGAATGCGCAAATAAAAATCTATAGGCCAAAAAAGTTTTAGCAGAGTGTCTATCAAGATAGTCTCTATTGGACAATGTGTTTCACGTGAAACAAGTGCTGATGTTTAATGACCTTTGGATATTCCACTAAAAACATGAAATTACCTTAACTTTTTGGCCCAGACTGCCTGAATGTGCATGCAAGAATTACGCTGAAAATAGTTGGAATTTTTAGCAACCGATGTAGTTCATAGAAAAGTTGGGTGGTCATTTTGAAAAGGAAACACTTAGTATCACTTATCCTGATCGTCAGTGTATTGGCGCTTGTGCTTGTAACTTTTGTTAGTCTTCGTCACCAAGGTCCTAAAAACAGACGCGATCCCGGCGCTGATGCCGAGAGCTTTTTGATTAAGTTGCCTGGTAACATGGATATTGTTAAGTTGGGTGTTGGCCCTTTTTTTGATTGAGCGAATTCCTAAAAAGTTACAGACAACGACTGATGCCAACACGCTGCTTTACCATGTTCAAGCTGCTGGGTGCCATGGTCAGACGATGGTTGTGAAGGCGAAGGAAGATGACAACTACGACTTCCTGAAGTCTGGTGTAAGCGGTGAAGGCTATGCGTTGACGTTGATTAACCTACATACAGGAAAGCGAGTGTGGGCGCATAAGTTGGGATCGTTGCAACGTCGACACCCGGAGGCCCGCCGAATTCGGGTGAAGTCGTTGGATCACTACCACTGGCGGGACCCTTCCAAGCAGCTTCCTAAAAGCGAGGATAATCGGGTGATTACGTCACGAGTTTTTACTGATATGGTGACTGGTCATTAAGTTCGGGAAAGTTTGTGCCTAAATGTAACGTTGTGCTTGTCTTTTGGCGTTGCAATCGCTAATCAAACAAAGAAAATCCGTTAGCATCGGCGAATTAGGCTGGTGCTAACGGATTCTTTGGTCTCGATCTTTAAATTGGTAAAGTCGTTAGTAACTGGTAAGTTTTAAACGGCCGCCCGGTTTTGCGATAGATGGTGTCGCTTTTTAGAAAATGATGGGCTTCCAAAAAGTTTAAATATTTACGGACGGAAACGTGGGAGAGCCCGGTTTTGGCGGTTAATTGAGGCACGGTGAATGGTTGGGAGAGTTGGGCGATAGCCTCTTGGATGATTTTTAGGGTAGCCATGCTTAGTCCTTTATCTAGTTCGAGCGGGGCCGATGCGTGCGGTTGTGGTTCGAGGTAGGCGTCGAGCTGGTTTTGATTGAGTTGATCGCTGTCAAACATGCGGTTCTTGGCGTAAAAACGGTGAATGCTCTTTTCGAAGCGTTGCAGTGTGAATGGTTTGATGAGGTAGTCGATGACGCCTAAGTGTAGTGCATCGTTGATGATTTCAACTTCATTGGCTGCGGTGATTAAAATGACGTCAACGGTTTGCTTGGTACGTCGCAGTTCGGTTAGAAGGTCAATGCCGTTACCATCCTTGAGCCGAATATCTAAAAGAATGAGTTGGATGGATCGAGTTGCTAATAAATTCCGGGCTTCAGAAATGGTTTCTGAGGAATAAATATTGGTAAATGTACCGATCTTTTCCAAATAGTTACGGTGAATGAATTGCACCATCGGATCGTCTTCAACAATCAGAATGTTTGTCATGTGTTTTCCCTCTTTTCGTTGAGAATAGGGTTGCCGCCGTGATAGTCCACAACTAACTTCAATACTAGCGGGCCATCTTGGTTGAATGTGATGGTGCCGTGTAAATCAGAAAGCAATTGCTGGAAGTAAGCTTGGTGAACGAATGATAAAAGTGCATCACGATTTGTTATGGTACCTAGATGATAGGTGATGGTTAGTCGATTGTCTGCATAGTCCAGTTGAATGAGCATGCTGTCAGGCAGATCGTGCTGAAGAAGGCCAAAGTGCAAGTAGCGGCTGAGCGTTAGCAGCGTTTTCGTTTCTGCTACATTGTGATTAGCCGGTAGTTCCAGGAAAATTTCGTAGTCCAGAGTGGTCTTTCGCTCCGAGAATTTTTCCCGTTCACCGATCATAAAGCCGGCGATAAGTGGATTTTTCACGAGTAAGGCGAGGCGGTTGGCAAATTCCTGTTCCGGTTTCAGCAGATCTTGCAGATAGATCGCCAGTTCGTCGTATTGTTCGATAGCGACCAAGCCGTAAATCACATGCAGCTTGTTCATGAATTCATGGGACTGACTTTGTAAGGCGTTGGCGTAAGTCGTGGTGTTGGCTAGTTGGTCGGCAACGAAAATCGCTTCAGTCGCATTTCGTAAAAAGATCACGTAACCAATTTTTTGCTTTTTAACCATAATCGGGGCGGCTGAGAAAAGGTAGTCCTGACCGTCTTGTTGGTAGAACTGTTCGGTTTTGACCGTCAGCTTAACGTGTTCGGGATGTGTAATCAGTGCGGTTATTGGTTGACCGATAAATGCGTTTTGCGGGATAAGATGGTTTTGCAGCTTGCTGGCAGCTTTGTTGACCAACATGATCTTTTGGTTGAGATCAATCACGATGACCGGATCTTTTGTTTCTTCGAGCATGGCATTTCGTTCCTCAAGCAAACGAGCTATTTCCCGCGGCTCTAAGTCGTGAAGTTGCCTCTTAATATAATAGGCAACCAAGAAAGCAATCAGGATGCCCATCACCAGGCCGACAAGCAATGCCAAACGAAAGCCGACCTGGGAGTGGTGGATAAGCGTTTGCAGCGCGGTCACTTTGATGCCTAACGCGACAACTCCGATCTCTTTACCTTCTCGATAAACCGGAACGAAGCCGCGGAGTGAACGGCCTAACGTTCCCCGGCGTACCGAAACATGTTCATGCCCACGTAAAGCCGTTACTTCGTCGCCGCCTTGAAAATGACGATCGATCTGGCTGGGATCAGGATGGGTGAGGCGGATGCCTTGCATATTCATCACGACCACGAAGTCCAGATTGAAGTTTTTCGCCAGCGTATTAGTGTAGGAGCGGGTTGCCTGATCCGCATGATTGGCTTCAAGTGCCGCTATGACCCGTGGTTCCCGGGCCAATTGGCGGCCAATCGCAAGTAACAGCTGGCCTTCGCGGGTTTCAAACTGCTGCCGGTTTTCCAGCATGGTTAAGCCATAAACCGTGAAAACCGTCACTAACAGGGTTGAGGTAAAAATGAGCGAAAGCCAGCCCCACAGGCGCCATCCTTTTATCGTCACGTTTTTCATACTCCTAAGTGGTGAAATAGTTTGTGAACGAGTTACTGAAGGCTTAAACAAATGATTTTATGCTTTAAAAAGTTAAATAATCTTCCCTAAATGAAGTGCTTACATTAAGCTGTCAATAAATAAGCAGTTGAAGGGGGAGAAAACAATGGCAAACAAATCCGCGCCAGCTACGACGGGTTCAGGGACACAAGGAAAGTGGATGGGTTTTAAAGTCGGTTCGGTGCCGCTGCCGGTTTATCTTGTGATGGCAGCTGTTATTGTCCTTGCGGGAGTGATGCAGCAGTTGCCGGTGAACATGCTCGGCGGTTTTGCAGTCATTTTAACGTTGGGGTGGTTACTAGGAACGATTGGCGCTAATATCCCGGTTGTCAAAAATTTTGGCGGGCCAGCGATTTTATCATTACTTGTGCCATCGATTTTAGTCTTTTATAACGCGATGAATCACAATGTGCTAAAAGCGACCGACATGCTGATGAAACAAGCGAATTTTCTTTATTTCTATATCGCGTGTCTGGTCTGCGGTAGCATCTTGGGGATGAATCGAAAGATCCTGATCCAAGGCTTAATGCGGATGATCGTGCCAATGATGTTGGGTATGATCCTTGCGATGGGTGTCGGCACTTTGGTCGGCGTGTTGTTGGGGTTGGAGTGGAAGCATACCCTTTTCTTCATCGTGACGCCGGTTTTGGCCGGTGGCATTGGTGAAGGAATTCTACCACTGTCTTTAGGATACAGTACGATCACCGGGACGACCAGCGGCGCGCTTGTGGCTCAGCTGATCCCGGCTACGATTATCGGTAACTTTTTTGCGATCATGTGTTCAGGTTTGTTGAATCGGCTAGGAGAGAAGCGGCCAGAGTTGTCTGGACAAGGGCAATTGGTGCGACTCAATGGCGCAGAAGACGATCTCGCCGATGCCTTAAAAGATGATACCGGCCCACTTGATCTCAAAATGATGGGCGCTGGCGTACTCACGGCTTGTACGTTATTCATTTTAGGGATGCTGCTGCAGTCAGTTACAGGCTTTCCCGGCCCGGTTTTGATGATTGTGGCCGCGGCTATTCTGAAGTATGTCAATGTGATTCCCGGAGAGACGCAGCGTGGCGCCAAGCAACTCTACAAGTTTATTTCCAGTAATTTTACTTTCCCGTTGATGGCCGGACTTGGACTCTTATACATTCCGCTAAAAGACGTCGTGGGCATGTTGAGCTGGCAATATTTTATTGTGGTAATCAGTGTTGTGTTTACGGTTGTTGCGACCGGATTTTTCGTGGCGCGGTTTTTGAATATGAATCCGGTTGAAACGGCCATTGTAACGGCGTGCCAAAGCGGGATGGGCGGCACTGGCGACGTGGCGATTCTGAGTACGGCGAATCGCATGAATTTGATGCCGTTTGCGCAGGTTGCGACGCGATTAGGCGGTGCGATCACGGTGATTACGATGACCGCTATTTTGCGGATGGTGTTTTAGACAGACGTTTTTTCAGAATTGAGGAGGAGAACGAACATGGCTAAGAAGGATTTCAATCAACTAGCACTGGCTCAGGCCAAACAATATGGTGGCAAACTGAGTGTAACGCCCAAGGTGCCGATTGAGACGCGGGATGACTTGAGCATTGCCTATACCCCTGGTGTCGGCGCGGTATCTTCTGCTATTGCCAAGGATTCGTCGCTGGTCTATGATTTGACGACCAAGAAGAACACCGTTGCAGTTGTCAGTGATGGCTCAGCGGTTTTAGGATTAGGCAATATCGGGGCTGAGGCAGCGATGCCGGTGATGGAAGGTAAGGCGGCGTTATTTAAGCGTTTTGCTAAAGTGGATGCGGTGCCGATTGTGTTGGATACGCAGGATACTGAAAAAATTATTGCGGCCGTCAAAGCCATTGCGCCGACTTTTGGCGGGATTAATCTGGAGGATATCAGTGCGCCGAGGTGTTTTGAAATTGAAGCACGCTTGATTGATGAACTGAATATTCCGGTTTTTCACGATGATCAGCACGGAACCGCCATTGTGGTGCTTGCCGCGCTATACAATGCGCTGAAAGTTGCTGGTAAAGGCATTGGCGATATCAGAGTCGTTGTCAACGGTGGCGGCTCTGCCGGATTATCCGTTGCGCGTCGCTTCCTGGCCGCTGGCGTTAAGCACATTATGGTTGTTGATAAGGTCGGTATTTTGGCGGGAAAGAATGCCGATCAATTGCCACCACATCATGCTGCTATTGCTAAAATCACGAACCGGGAAAATCGTACCGGTACCTTGGAAGATGCTTTGAAAGGTGCTGACGTTTTCGTTGGTGTATCGGCACCGCATGTTTTGAAACCAGAATGGATCAAAACAATGGCTGATAAACCGATTATCTTTGCAATGGCTAATCCAGAGCCGGAAATTTTCCCAGATCAGGCCTTGGCCGGTGGGGCTTATATTGTAGGGACAGGGCGTAGTGATTTTGCGAATCAAATCAACAACGTTCTGGCATTTCCGGGCATTTTCCGCGGCGCCTTGGATGCTAGGGCGCGCAAAATTACGATTGAGATGCAGATTGCGGCAGCTAAAGGGATTGCGAGTCTAATTCCGGACGCTGAACTGTCGACAACGAATATTATCCCAAATGCGTTTGACGGGAATGTTGCCGAAGTCGTGGCTGAAAGTGTGCGGCATGCGGCTAAGGCAACGGTTGAGGGGTAGAAGTTTTGTTGCGAACCTTCTGACAGGGTTGATGTTGTAAACTTTGTCAGGGGGTTTTTAAAATGGAGACTGATAATCATTGTCTAATATTTTCGCATAATGTTTTTGCTAGCCTCTAAATTATTGGTATACTTTTTAGCCCTATTGTAAGACTACCTGACACTAAACGTTGACGCGCGTTGTGACACGCATATACTGATAACGTAAATATTGGTATATGAAAGGGAGTTCACAATGCGTATCGAGGAAGATTGTATTGGCAAGTTGGCAGTAGACGAGGATGTCTTGTACGGGATCCACACCACCCGCGCACTGGCGAATTTTCCGATTAGTCATGAACGGACCGATTCGTTACTTTTCAAGAGCTTGATTATCATTAAAAAGGCCGCGGCTCAAGTCAATGCGGCAGCTGGGACGCTGACGGCATCGAAAGCCAAGGCGATTGCTGCGGCGTGCAATAGTTTGCTGATGGGTGAACACAACGACGCGTTGGTTGCCCCGGCTATTCAGGGGAGTGCAGGGACATCGGTGAATATGAATGTGAACGAGGTCATTGCCAATCTGGCGAGCCGTCACACGATCGAACGGGTGCATCCTAATGATGACGTCAATCAGTGCCAGTCGACGAATGACACTTATCCGACAGCCGGGAAAATGGCGGCTTTGCAAGCATTGCCGCCGTTGCAGCAGGCTTTGACATTTTTAGTGAAATCACTGTTGGCTAAAGCTGATGAATTTGCTGATGTTGTCAAAGTCGGGCGTACCCAGTTGCAAGATGCGGTTCCGACAACATTTGGCCATACCTTCCAAGCATATGCACATTTGTTTCAGCGTGATCAGGTGCGACTAACGCGAGCGGCTGAAGATTTGCGGGTTGTCAACTTAGGCGGAACTGCGATTGGTACCGGCTTAAATGCTTCGCCGTATTACCGGGAACACATTGTTCGGCAAGTCAATCGCTTGATTGATTTAAACCTTGAGCAAGCGGATGACTTGGTTGATGCAACGCAGAATTGTGATGTTTTGGTCGCTTTTTCCGGTGCGATGAAAGGGTTAGCGACTGATTTATCGAAGTTTGCCAACGACTTGCGCTTATTGAGCAGTGGTCCCCAGGCTGGGTTGAACGAGCTCCATCTGCCAGCCAAGCAGGCGGGGTCCTCGATTATGCCAGGGAAGGTTAATCCGGTGATTCCTGAAGTGGTCAATCAAATCGCTTTTCAGATCATCGGACAGGATGTAACGATCAGCATGGCTGCCGAGGCTGGGCAACTGGAATTGAATGCCTTTGAACCGATTATTTTCCGTGATTTGTTGCAGGGAGAGCGGTACTTGGCCCGCGGTATCGATACGCTGACCACCAACTGTGTGACTGGCTTAACGGTCAATCAACGGCAGTGTGCCGACAATGTTGAGCATTCCGCGATTAGTGCCACGATTTTAAGTCCATATATAGGCTATGAAGCAACGATGAAACTCGTCAAAACCAGTCTTGAAAAGCATGTGGCGATTCCGGAACTGCTTAGGCGCCACCATCAGTTACCCGATACGTTGATTGCCCATCTCTTTTCAACGGCTGTGATGACCAATGAAGAACCGGTTCAGAAGGAGGCAGCTGGGGAAAAGCGCTAAGGTGGACGGTTCTGGGGGAGCTGGTTGTTCCACATGAAACAGTTGAATCATTATCCTGTGTTTCATGTGGAACTTTATGTGTGAGAATTGGCGTTTCACGTGGAACATGGTCCGCAAATGATTCCGGTTAGTTACCGGACAAATCAAAAAGACGCTTACGGCATTTTTACCGCAAGCGTCTTTTTCGTGTCGTCATCGACAATTTCTGGCAAATATTAGCCGGCAACCTTGGTTCTGGTTGGCTGGTGTTCAATAATTGGCATCCATTGCGACACAATGTTTTCCGGACTAAAGTGACTGGCACGTTCTAGGCTTTGATGCGCGTAGTGTTTCCGTAATTCGGGTTGTGCCATCATTTTTTTGAGATTGGATACAAAGTCAGGGACATCCTGGGCTTTGGTTAATAGACCATATTGGTTGTTGCCAAGGTATTCACGTGAGCCGGTGTTTTCCATGGCAACGACCGGAAGTCCAGAGGCCATGGCTTCACCGATGACAAGTGGCATGCCTTCCCAACGTGAGGTTGAGACAAAAATGGAGGCGGCGCGATAGTGATCTCGAAGCGCTTGGTCCTTTAACGGTCCCTGATAAATGAGTTTATCGCTCACGTGGAAGTAATCAATCAGATCGTAAAAGTTTTTCATGTCTTCATCGGTTCCGCCACCGGCAATGGCGATTTTCCAGTCGTCGGGTAAGGATGCAGCGGCCTCTAATAGGAAGTCGATACCTTTGTGGGCGATGGCGATGCGGCCGGTGAACGCGATCCGGTGGGCATCGAGGTTCGCCTCACCAGTTGGCACTAAGGTGAGGGGATTGTAGATTTTAACGGTGCGCGGATTGAAGCGTTTGTATGAGTTCAAATCGCTTTCGGTCAAGGTTACCAGTGTGTCGACAGCTTGAAGACCACCTTCAAACTCGGCTTGCATCTGGACGTAGTAATCTTCCATGTAAGTAGCATAGTTGTTGTGCATCCAGCCGATCAGATTCACATCCGGCAATGCCCGTTTAATTAACGGTGCAAAACTGGTAGTCAAACCTGCAGGCAAGATGACGGTTTGGAAATGCTGGTCGCGAATAGTCGCGATGAGATCCTCGATTTGCTCCTGATAATGGGTATAGGGATCACTACCGAAAAAGTTCAGCAACTTAGGATCAGTTGGGCGCCGGGCAATAATCAAAGGCGCATCCAAGTCAAAGTAGGCAGGTGCATCCGCCAAGGTGTAGAAACTGACGTCGTACTGTTTAACGAGATCATTACCTAAAACCGTTGAAGCGCGTTTAACGCCATCCATCACGATGTTTTCAAGAACGATCATAACTTTCATAAGTGTTCGCCGCTAACGATCAGCGGCTCCCCCCTTTCTTCTGAGTACGTTACGAACTGACTGCAGCGTCCAGTCGAAGTGGCACGACTACTAAAAATAGTAGCGGGGTCAGAACAGCTTTTTAAAGGATATTCAAAACTGTTTATATTATCATACGCGCTTTTTATTAGTAAGCGCAAGTTTTTTCGCTGCAAGGTTGATACATCAGGGGTTAGCGCAAGGTGTGTTCGTCGAAAAAGGGGGACCATGAGAGTTGCATTAATCGTTCGTGTTTTGTTTCACGTGAAAATCGGCGTAACGTTAAGAAAGCGCTTAAGCAATGCATAACTTATTTCACAAATCGGGAGGCGTTGGTGCTAAAATTCGGGTAGAAACATGTAAAATAAGCTGTCTGGAGCGTGTTGTAAACAATCACAATGATGCAGCTGCAAATGTCGAAACAGCTGACGGGATTGTTTCGACCAAATTTTTGAGACTTGGCATATTTCAGCTAGTTTCACGTGAAACAAGCGAAATAATTTATGAGGTCAATGACGTTTCACGTGAAACCTTCGAGACGTGTAAGCGATAAGTTGGCTGCGAAGCTTCTGCAGAGGCAAGATTAAAGGTTGTACATTGACTGACATTTTGCCGAAGATTATTTGTTCGTATGCGTCGGTTAGTGTGGACATATTAGTTTGTTCGCCCAAACGTCTATCAATTATTTTGGCATACGCACTTAAGGCTTGGCTGACAGGACGATGCTGAATTCGCCGCAAGCTCCAAAGTAATAGCCGATAGCGGCGCGGGAAGTTGGTTGCCGTAAGTCCAATGCCAATGAGCCAGGCGACAAGCGCCGGGAGTTGCCAGAATGCAAGTGCAGTCAGCAACAAAGTGACGATAAGGAGCAAAATGCCGAGCCAGGTGACGTTGCTGAGAGACGATCGAGAATGCGTTTTCGTTGCGGATGGCGAACCAGTTGATGGTGTACGCGATATAGAGGCGGACGATGCCACACTTGATGATGACGGCATGCTATTAGAGACGCTGTTATTAGCGGATGAAGAGGGTATATTTTCTTCTGGCGTTGCGGGATCATTAAAGCCGGGGGTCGGTTCAAATGGCAGCCAACCTAAATTGGTGAAGTAAACCTCGGGCCATGAGTGAGCGTTGCTGTTGCGGATCACATATTGTTTGTGTTGACCTGATCCGCCAATAAAAGTCCCGGTATTAAATCCTTTGGCCCATCGAGCAGGTAAGCCGATGCTGCGACATAGCACGACCATTGCCGAGGAGAAGTTATCACAATAACCGATTGGGGAATCGAAAAGAAAGTAATCGACATAATCATGTCCAGGCGGTGTCCGCTGCGCATCGGTTTTGGAGTACGTGAATCGGGGGTCGGACTTGAGATAGTTTTGAATCGCGAGCACTTTTTCATAAGGTGTCGGTGCTTTGGCCGTGATTTTTTCCGCCAACTGCTTAACGCGTCGTGGCAAGGTCGATGGTAATTGTAAGTAGCGGCTGGCAACTTGCTGGCGACTGCTGGTTGCGGCGGTTAATTGTGCAGCCGTGATTTGTTTTGCCTGCACCTGGATGTCTATGCGTTGAAATCGGGATTGATCTGTCGTGCTGACGCGGCGGGTGGCAGCATTGAGCAGGAAGTCAGTCGTGGGATCGGGTTGACCGCCTGTAAAAGTCAGCTGCCCATAAGGAAGCGGCAAAAATGATTTGCTGCCGTTGAAGGTCAAGGTTGTGCTTTGAGCAGGACCATAGTCAACCGAGGCGTTTGGATCGCGCATGATGGCGCCATCCAGCGGCACGGTCTGACTTTGATCGACGCCAGGTTGCCAACCGGTGCCGGTGTATGCTGCATCAACCGCCACGCGATAGTAACTGGCTTCGGCGCTGGTAGCCGTAAAAACAGGCGTCGGATCGTCATAAACCGGTCCGCCTAACACGCGGCTGTTTTCCGTATAGCCGGTTCGGCCGGGACCGTTGACGTAAGTTTGAATACCGGCATAAAATCCCCGTTGATTTAAACGATCGCGAAATGGAACGGACATATCGGCTAATTGTTCATTCAGGGACGTTGATGAAGACAGCCACGCCAAGCCGAGCGTGACCCCGCTGATAAGTGTGCACCCAATTAAAAGCGGCCACCAATGATTGCCATACAGATGCAGCATTGCCATCAAGCCGGTAAGTACTGCAAGTTGAATGAATTGCGCCGTGAGATCATTGCCGTTAAAAATATGAACGGCCAGTAAATAGCTGAGCACAATTGCAATGGCGCCGGGATAAAAGCGGACGACAACCGTCAAAAGCAGGAGAAACGCTACTAAAGTAATAATTAGCGTCATGCTAAGCACGGTCGGGACGTCGACACCACCGACACGTAAAAACTTTGAGGTCGCTGCGGAAAAAGTCTGTAGATAGGCGGTGAACCAAGAGAGGCCAAATGGTTGTTTTAGCGGCACAATGGCCCAAAGCCCACCGATCATGGCAGCGACTGTCATGACACCCGACAAAGGCCACCATCGCGGCCAGAACGTGGCGGCATAAAGAATGAGGCTAATGCCGATGACATAAACCACCAGTGCGCGCGGGTGGCCGATCGGATTGATATCGGCAAATGGCTGCAAAAAAAGAAATAAGAGCCACCATGTCAATAAAACCATGATGAGTCGTTGCAACCACTTAGGCATGATCGCCACCTCCTGACAAAGAAATCAAAGTGGCAGCAGCAGGCGAGAGTGCCTGCAAAAACGGTTTGGCTGTAGCTGAGTCCGCCGCCATCACGAGATAAGCCCGATGATGTTGTGGCGATGCCAAGTCGGGTAAAGCCGCGGGATCAGGGACACCTTCAGGATGAAAGCCTGCTAGTAGCGCATCTTGCTGACCACGATTGATCCGGGTTAGCCGCTGATCCAACAAAAAGCCGTCACCACTGAAAATGCCGGTATCCAGCAAACTCGCAAAAAGACTCAAGGCTGATTCAAGTGGCAGCGAAGGCGTCACAACAAGTAACAGCGTCCAAGCAGTTTGGCCTTCATACTCATCATCATGAACAATCAATGAATCTGCATGGGCACTAATTTTCCACGCGATTTGTTGGATATTATCACCCGGGAAATATTCGCGGAAATTTTTAATCCGGTCGCTGGGCAAACCGGCGTCGGCCGCCGCCATTTTTTGCGAAAAATCCGTGGCAATTTTGGCAGCAGTCTCGGGCTGGCGGACCGGACCGACCGTTATCGGTGTTGTGAGTTGCATGGGGAGGGTTTTGCGGAACCAGCCGAAAAAATCGGTGACAGTCACAGTGAATGGCAGCTGATCATAAACGCCCCGCGGCAACTGCAAGGTAACTTTGGCGGTGCGTTGACCAACCGGCAGATGCCAGGTGCTGGTTTTGGCGGCATCTAGTAAAAACAGGTTTGGCAGCCATTTGCCTTGCGTTAACGTCAAATGGCGGGTCGTGGGACGTTCTGCGATCATCGTTGAGTGATTAGGTGTGAAGCGCAAATGCCCGCGCATCGGCCAAAGCAGAGGTAGTGCGAGCAGCAGGAGAAGCATCAAGGCAAATTCACTCACAAACCAGCTGGTCGGTGAGTTAAACGTCATTCCGAAGCCGACGAGTAGGCCGAGTGTGACGACAAGTGCACTATTGATAAAGAAATTGCGCCAATGCATGGTGTCACCCCCGTACTGGTGTAGCGGTGTTTTGCAGAATGTCGGTTAAAATGTCGGTTGGTGAGACGGTCGGATCCTTCATGATCAAGCGATGGCCAAATACAGGAATCGTTAGGGCTTGAATATCTTCAGGGGTAACGTAACTGCGGCCATTGAGCATAGCGAAGGCTTTTGCGGCGCTTACCAAGGCAATGCCGCCACGGGGACTGATGCCTAAACGAATGCGTTGGTCTGTCCGCGTCGCTTCGACAAGCGCAAGGACATAATTGGCGATCGCATCCGTCACGGTGATGGTTGTGACAAGTTTTTTGCTCTCTGCTAAAGTCGCGGGATCGAGTAATGGTTTCAAGGCGGCAATCATGGTTTGGCGATCCGGGCTCAGAAGCAGACTTTTTTCAGCATCAGCGTCGGGATAGCCAAGCGATAGGCGCAACATAAACCGATCCAGCTGGGCCTCAGGCAAGGGGTAGGTTCCTGCATAGTCAGTCGGGTTTTCCGTGGCCATGACAAAGAAGTCGGGCGATAAAGGGTAGGTGTGTCCGTCGGTGGTGACGCGACGTTCGCCCATTGCTTCCAATAAAGCCGCCTGAGTACGCGGAGTGGCGCGATTGATTTCGTCGGCCAGTAAGATGCTAGTAAAAATCGGACCGCGTTGAAATTCAAATGCATTCGTAGCGCGGTTGAAAATGGACGTCCCGAGAACGTCGCTAGGCAACATATCCGGCGTGAATTGAATCCGGGAAAACGGCATTGCCAGCGTTTTGGCGATGGCTTGCACTAAGGTGGTCTTGCCGACGCCGGGAATATCCTCAAATAAGACGTGACCGTTGGCTAATAAAGCCGTAAAGGCCAGTTTGATCGGCATCGGCTTGCCAACCACAATGGTCGCGACTTGCTGCTGCGCTGCCGAAAAGATTGATTGCGCTTCATTGATTTCCATCGTGATCCCCTCCATGCCGCCATTATTCAGGAAAAAGCACCAAACAGCAAGTTTCCTGCCGTGTCGTAAAAAAAATATGAATATATTGGTTGCAGACCGGACGACGATTGGTACGCAGTTGACAAGCAGATATACTGCGGGCTTCATTTTGGCACCGGAATCTTCTCAATAGCGACACATTTTTGCTTGCGGTATACTGTGACCATAGCCGGTAACCATCCAATGAGTGGGGGCAAGCAAATGAAGAAAAGACTGAAGTATCACCTGAATGTGATTGGGCATTATCTATTGATTGGCTGGCTGATTTTCATCGTGATGACGATCCTGGTTGGCCTGTTAAGCTATATCGTCATGAAATCGAATCCGCATTTTGTCCGCGGCCTCATGAGCGGGTTGTCCGCTAAGTTCCCTGGAGCGACTGATAATTGGCACGCTTTCTGGGCGATTCTGCTGAACAACGAGCGGGTCACGTTCACCATGATGCTAGTGGGCATGATCCCAATTCCATTCTTATACTGGATTTCGTATGTGGTTACGTGTGCTTCGGTCGGTCTGGTTCTTGGTATCTATGCGGCCAAACTTGGCATCAGCGGTGCTTTCGGTGCGTTTGTGCTGGGCATTTTGCCACATGGGATCTTTGAGATGAGCGCGATGATCGTCGCCGTGGCGCTGGCGGCGCAAGTCAACAAGGCGTTACGCCAATCGATCAAACGATTTTTTGCCAATCCCCACTATGAAAAGTCGCCGCTGGATGCCAAGTCCATTGCGGTACAGTATGTCGCCATCGTGGTGCCAGTGATTGCTTTTGCGGCAATTATCGAAGGCTTCATTACGCCGGTACTTTTACGGTTGATCGTACATTGACCTGCTTGCGGTTGACACGTCTTAAAGCAAGAAACCCCGCCAATGCGAGCGGGGTTTTATTTTTGCGGGCACCAGTCTGACCACAAAAATGTTTCTCGTGAAACATTATGACCATTCTGAGCGTAACAACGAGTATGTATTCACATCGAAAAACCCACCACGTGGATTCGGATCCTCTTGGCGCAGGATGCCGTCCAGATGGAAGCCGGCTTTTTCGGCGACGTGGTTGCTGGCGTCATTGGTGACGGCGGCGTTGATAATCAGTTTGTTCAGGTGATAGTCGTGGAAGGCGATGTCTGCAATGGCCTTGACGGATTTGTGCATGACGCCTTTACCGCGTGCCGGCGTGGTTAACCAGTAACCGATATCGGCTTTATGGTGGACGAGTTGGTCAATGGTGTTTAGGGTGATCAGACCAACGGGAGCGTCGGCTTGATGAATGACCAAGGTTAATGACTTTTGCTCGCCGAAGGACTTCAGCTCGGTTGTTAAAAAGTTAATCTCATCGTCAGCGGTGAGCGTCGCGTCCACCCAAGTCAGATAGGCTGATAAGGTCTCACGGCTGGTTTCGATCTGTTCAAATAAAAGTGGGCCGTCAATTTCCGGGCGGGGCAGTGCGAGTTTAAGATCATAGTCAATTAAGTAGCTAAACATCATTTCATCCCATTTTCTTTTTAGTTTCTCTAAGTATAAAACAATCTTGCATCCGGCGCTCGTAGACAAGCTCTCATAAAATCGGTAGACTTGTTACCTGTGAATGTTGCCGATGCGAACTGGTTTGCCCACAGCTTGTGATGGCTGCTTCACATTGAATGGTTTAGCGTTGCATTAAGATTCGAATGAGAAAGATGGTGTTTTTATGAGACGGGTTTGGAAGTGGTGCGTCGCCGGGGTAGCAGCGTTGATATTGGCGATTGGCTTGACCATGCCGGTATCAACGCAGGCGGCGAAAAAAACATATGTGATCGGCACGGATGTCACTTATGCACCGTTTGAGTTTGCAGACAAGAACAACCGCTACGTCGGGATCGATATTGATCTCATGCAAGCAGTGGCCAAGGCGGAAGGTTTCAAAGTGGACATTAAGCCGCTGGGATTTAATGCCGCGGTGCAGGCGCTTGAAGCTCACCAGATTGACGGGGTCATCGCCGGCATGCAGATTACGCCGGAGCGCAAGCAGAAGTTTGCCATGAGTGATCCTTATTACAAAACCGCGGTGGCAATGGCTGTTGCCAAAAATAGCGGCGTCAAAAGCCTTAAGGATCTGCGGGGCAAGCGGGTGGCTTTAAAGACCGGGACAGCCGCGGCAGATTTTGCGATGAGTCTAAAAGACAAGTATGGTTTTCATACCGTGACGTTCGATGATTCCAATAATATGTACCAGGACGTGATTACGGGGAACTCGGTAGCTTGTTTTGATGACAAGCCGGTGCTGCAATATGCCATTGCGACCGGTCTGAAGCTGAAGCTTGCCGGTCCCGAAAGCAAGGCGAGCTATTACGGCTTTGCCACGCAAAAAGGGCGCAGCGACCAATTGGATCAGCGGTTCAATGCCGGACTGAAAAAAGTGAAGGCTGACGGCACCTATGCCAAAATTGTCGCGAAATACTTAGGCAACGGAACACAAGCGGCCCAGAAGAAAACCAGCGCCAAAACCCAAGATACGGATCGCAGTTTTCTTGGCCTGTTACGGGAAAACTGGGGGACCTTAATGAATGGGCTGCGGGAAACGATGGTCGTGACTTTGGTGGCCATCATTTTTGCAACGATTGTCGGGATTTTGGTCGGACTGCTGGGCGTTTTACCGAATCGCTTCGCCCGGGGAGTTGCCACGACGTTTATTTACATTTTCCGCGGCTTGCCGCTACTTGTATTGGCATTGTTCATCTACACAGGCATACCAAGTCTGATTGGATCTAAGATTCCGGCATTCGTCGCTGGGATTATCACGCTGACGCTGAATGAAGGTGCGTACACGGCGGCCTTCGTGAAGGGCGGAATCCAGGCAGTCGATGCTGGTCAAATGGAAGCAGCGCGTAGTTTGGGACTTCCGTTTGGCAAAGCCATGCGGAAAGTGATTCTGCCGCAAGGAATTAGAATTATGGTACCGAGTTTCATTAATCAGTTCATTATCACGTTAAAAGACACCTCAATTCTGTCGATTATCGGTATCCTGGAGCTAACTCAAACCGGGAAAATCATCATTGCGCGTAACATGGAAGGCTTCAAAATCTGGACCATGGTCGCGCTCATTTACTTGATTATTATCACACTGCTGACCTGGCTCAGTAACTGGGTACAACGGCGCATGAAGGTCTAGTCCGCTTGCGTAAAATAATGTGACAAATGTCAGAAAAGCTAACATCAACGCTGGACAGTCGCTATTCCATTCCGCTAGCATAAACAGTAGATTTAAAATCGACCAAAATGCGAGGAGATGAGCTGCGCTTAGCCGCGTACTTGAACGAAGACGTGGTTGAATCATACCCGTGTCGATCAGACAAGACGCGGGCTTAGCGCACAACCAGTTGATCATCAACTGGCGTATGCAATAACGGCCTAATGGGCTTGTAATCATTAGAAAGCGTGGTGTTTAGGTTGAAGCGAAAGTGGCTGCTAAGTTTGCTGATCGCCTTGCCTTTAATGCTTGGGGCATTACTCCCCGGCAAGACGGTGGCGGCAGCACAGAAGACGTATACGATAGGGACGGATGTGACCTTTGCACCGTTTGAGTTTGCGAACCAGGATAATAAGTATGTGGGGATTGACCTTGATCTCATCAAGGCAATTGCCAAGGAAGAAGGTTTCAAGGTCGAGGTCAAGCCGTTGGGATTCAACGCAGCGGTTCAGGCACTTGAAGCCAAGCAAATTGATGGCGTGATTGCCGGTATGTCAATCACCCCAGAGCGAAAACAGAAATTTCTGATGAGCGATCCGTATTATAAGTCCGGCGTTGTCATGGCCGTGGCGAAGAAAAGCACGATCAAATCATTGAAAGATTTACGCGGCAAGCGGGTTGCCATCAAGACCGGCACGGACTCAGCGGATTATGCCAACAGCGTCAAGCAAAAGTACGGCTTTTCAACGGTTACTTTTGATGACTCCAATAACATGTATCAAGATGTGATTACCGGTAACTCGGCAGCTTGTTTTGAAGATCAGCCGGTGATGCAATATGGTATTAATAATGGCATGGCATTAAAGATTGTCGGGAAGCCGGCGCGTGAAGGTGCGTATGGGTTTGCGGTTTCTAAGAACAATCAGGCGTTGATGACCAAATTCAACGCCGGCCTTAAGAAACTACGGGCCAATGGTCAGTACGATAAGATTATCGAACGGTACCTGGGCAACGGCAGTGCAAAATCACAAAAGAGCGCTGCCGGTAACAGTCAAACGACAGACCGCTCGTTCATCGGGTTGTTGAAGGCCAACTGGTCAACCTTGATGGGCGGCTTGCGTGAGACCATGGTGTTGACAATTGTCGCGATCTTCTTTGCAACATTGGTCGGGATTCTGGTCGGACTTCTAGGGGTTATCCCGAATAAGTTATGCCAAGGCACAGCAACAACGTTTATTTACATTTTCCGTGGCTTACCGCTGATGGTCCTGGCTTTGTTCATCTATACCGGGGTACCGAGTCTGATCGGGTCAAAAGTCCCGGCATTCATCGCCGGCATCGTGACGTTGACGCTTAATGAAGGGGCCTATACAGCGGCCTTCGTTAAAGGTGGCATCCAGGCGGTTGATCCCGGGCAAATGGAAGCCGCGCGCAGCTTAGGGCTGCCATTCGGGAAAGCCATGCGCAAGGTTATCTTGCCACAGGGCATTAAGATCATGATTCCAAGTTTCATCAACCAGTTTATTATTACTTTGAAGGATACCTCCATCCTGTCGATTATCGGTCTGTTAGAGCTGACCCAAACCGGGAAGATCATTATTGCCCGTAACATGGAAGGTTTTAAGATCTGGACGATGGTGGCATTGATTTACTTAATTATTATTACGCTATTAACCTGGCTAAGTAACTGGGTTCAGAAGAAGGTGAAAGCATGAGTCAGTATCGAGTAGAAATGAAAAATGTCCACAAGAGTTTTGGTGACAACGATGTGGTCAAAGGCGTCAACCTGAATGTCGCCAACAATGAAGTCGTCGTCATGATCGGCGCTTCCGGTGCCGGGAAAAGTACCGTCCTGCGCATGATTAATGGTTTGGAAACCGTCACAAGCGGCGAGATTCTTGTCGACGGCGAAGATATTGCCCATAAAGGCACTGATATCAACAAGGTACGTGAAAAGATCGGTATGGTGTTCCAGCATTTTAATCTTTTCCCGAATATGTCCGTGATGGGGAATATTACCTTGGCACCGACCGAACTGGGCATTGCCAGCAAAGACGAAGCCGTCAAGCAGGCCAAAGAAATGCTTGAAGTGGTTGGCCTGACAGACAAGGCCGATGCGATGCCGGCGCAGCTTTCCGGCGGGCAGCAGCAACGTGTCGCGATTGCGCGGGCGTTGGCTATGCATCCGGATATCATGTTGTTTGACGAACCGACCAGTGCGTTGGATCCGGAAATGGTCGGTGACGTACTGGGCGTTATGCGGCGGCTGGCAAAGCAAGGGATGACCATGGTGATTGTGACCCACGAAATGGGCTTCGCCAAAGAAGTTGCCGATCGGGTGGTCTTCTTTGATAACGGCACCATCCTTGAACAAGGCAAGCCTGAAGATATCTTTGAGCATCCAAAAGAAGAGCGAACCAAGAACTTCTTGAATAAGGTCTTGAATGCTTAGAATTTAGTGTTAGGGTAAGGATTTGCCAGTGACACGACAAAAACGGTTCAGTGAGACAAGCTTGTCTCTTCTGAACCGTTTTTTGATTGGCAATTTTTGAGGATTTCCCGGGAAATAGTGGGTGCTTAGTCAAAATGTTTTCCCATTCATGTTGGCATGCTACTTGTTTCGTTCTTGATTCTCCGGCACGCCATGGTCGAGAATGCGGTCCATGACTGCTGCCACGCTGCCGGCGTAGGCCATGCCGAACTTGTCGAGATGCACCATTAAGTAATACAACCGGTAGAAGTCGAGTCGGAAAGAGTAACCAGGATCGAGTGGGTAGGTTTCTTGGTAGCCGGCGTAGAACTCTTGGTTGAACCCGCCAAAGACAGTGGTCACGCCGATATCCAGTTCACGGTCGCCATAGACAGCCGCGGGGTCAATGAGCGCCGGCTGACCATCTGCCGTGAACATGTAGTTGCCACCCCATAAGTCACCGTGGAGTAAGGATGCTTCGCTGTGATGCTGGCTGAGGGTCTTGCTGATAATGGTTCGAACCTGGTCAAACGTTGCCTGATCGTCTACCTGCCACAGGCCTTTTTTCAGTATGTGAGCGGCCAGTTTATCGAGCCGTTGGTGAATGAACAAGTCCGCCCACGAATCAGTCCAATCATTAGAAAAGGATACGCTCGTGCCGGCATAAGGGTAGTCGAAGCCGAAGCGGCCGGCGGGTTCGTGATGCTGATGCAGGTGGGCGACAAGTTGCCCGAGTTCACGTTGGGAGCCGTGGCCACTGGTCAGGAAGCTTAACAACAGATAACCGTCGCCTTTAATGCTACCGTTAGCGATGACGCGCGGTGCTAACACTTGCGCGGCTTCAAAGGCTTTTAAACCGGCAATTTCTCCAGCATAGAAGCTGGCGGGATAGCCGGGCTGAACGAGCAGAAAATATGGTTTTTCAGAGGTGTCGACCCGATAAGCTTTATTGACATCACCTCCGCCAACTGGGGTGATCGAGGTGATATGATCTAACGGTAATTGCTTGGTCCAAGCTGATGTAAGCATGCAAATGTCTCTCCTCTCACAGGCATCTCCGGCAGTCATCGGTGCAAAAGGGGCGATAAACTCCGGATTTTTCCAATACCAGACAATGCCCTAGTGCCACCTTAAAACATTTTTGCCGCTAATGACAATGATTTAATCATGTAACAGATGATAAACGAATCGCTGCGGGTCATTCAAAAAGCTGCGGAGGACAGTGATGTGCTCGATCTGGTCGTATTGAATGGGTGCAAGCATGTCACCCAAGGCCAATAGCTGCGCATCAGGGTAGGCCATTAGAATAGGCGAGTGGGTGCTGATGATGAATTGTGCGCCACTCGTGACCGCTTCATGAATCAAAGCTAGCAAACTCAATTGATTTTCCGGGGTCAATGGCGATTCGGGTTCGTCTAGCAAATATAGGGCGTTTGCGTGTAAGCGGGCGCGAAATAAGGCGAGAAAGGCTTGGCCGTGTGATAGGGTGTCTAAGTCGACTTTATAAAGGTGGTGGACTTCTGCCAGTGTATTCAGATACGGCAGACGTTCCAGACTTTTGGGCGCCAAGTGTTCAAGCTGAGCCTGGGCATATTTAATGCGGCCGCGGGTGGCGCGAATGAATGAAATGAAATCGTCAGCGCGGAATAAAAAGCCGGACTTGGTGCGATAAGTCCACGTTAACTTGAGCTGGTGCGCCAATGCCCGGCTAGTGTCGTATTCAGGATCATCTTCGAGGGACGCGCCGCTCATCAAGATGGCGTTGTAGTTGGCGGCGATCGCGTTTAGCAATGTTGACTTGCCGCTGCCATTATCGCCGGTCAAAATGGTCACCGGCTGCGTTAGCTTTAGTTCACGGAAATGCGCTTGCCAAGGGAGGTTGAATGGGTAGGATGTTGCCTGAAGTGGCGGCGTATATTGAATTTTATTCAGTAGCATGGCAAGCTCCTAACTTCATGTACCTAGACTAAGGCAGTGGCTGATACCAACTTAAAATTTCCTTGGCTAAGTCAGCTTTCATGTAGCGAGACGTAATCGTTTGATCGCTATTGCCTTTTCGCACATGAATGTTTAAGTGCGCAACGCCGCGCGGTTTCATCCAGATGGATTGCGCTAAGCTCATCGCCTGGATGTCTTTTTTCCGGACATAGTAGCGCTGGCGGGTCCAGACTTCGCCGACTTGGATGACGAGTTGATCTGGCGGCGCAATGGCGATAGCAGCGTTTGTTGCGGCGTATTGGCCTTGGAGTGCCATGATGAGTAGCCACAGTCCGCCAACCGGCAGCAACCAGACCCACCAGCTGACGTGCAGCCACAAAACACTCGCCAAAATAATCGGTGCGACAATAAAAGCGAGATTCCCTAGTACCATGTTACGCACATAGTACCAGCGATTTCGTACCGGAATCGGTTGCAGTTCCGGTATTGTTGTCGGCAACCAGCTGATGAACTTACGCATGTCGGTCATGGCTGAGCGCTGCCGGATCACCGGCATCAGGACCAGATCGTTATTTTGCTCATCATCAGCTGCGCCGGAAGCCAGCAACGCCTGAACGGTGGTGAGATGAAACCATTGGCGGAGAATGCTTTGTTTAAACCGAACCGCTTGCACGCGGGATAGACGGGCGCTGACCGTGTTGGTTTGGAAAAAGCCGCGACTGGTGCGCAGTTCGTTACCCGTGCGATCGAGCGTGAAGCGATAATATTTTTGCAGGATGTTCAAATAAGAAACAGCAAATCCCAACACTAAAACGATGATGCTTAAGCCGATCAAAAGGTAAATGGCTAAACCTGTGATGGCGTGTTCAGCTTGCTGGTACCAGCTGTCCGGCAGGTATTCCTGAGCCTTGTCCAACACCCAAAGGATCCCGGTAATGATGGGGATGAAACCAAGCGATGTGAGCGCATATTGATTAAGGTCGTGGGAGTTGATTTTGTAGGCAGCGTCCGGGACCGGGTCCGCGTTGACGACGCGGGTCCGAGTGGCGGCATCGGCATCAGTCGTCTCTGTAGTAGTGGATATTGCCGATTCCGGCTCAATTCCTTGGCGATAACGATTGATGGTGTCGGCAACCGCTGTCGGCACAGCTGCCAGTTGGCCTTCCGCTTTTCTGGTTTCTTTTCCGGCTGTTTCGATGGAGACCTGTTCCAGCCCAAGTGGCTTCAAGAAGAACCACTGCTGGCGCTGGACGGTTTGAATACGGTCGTACGGAATATGGTTGGTCTTACGGATGAAGACGCCACTGCGAATGGTTAAGCCATCTGGCGCCACTAAATAGGTGAAACGCAAATAACGCAGGATTGACCACGCGAGCATTAAGATGACGCTCCCAAGAATCAAGGCTAGCCAAAACAGCAGTTCTTTAAAACTCATTTTGGAACCGAACATCGAAAATAAGCCGCCGACAAATATTGGCCATAAAGCGATGACATTTTTGACCCATAGTATCAGTAATGCGACAGGGGCAAGGCGGTGCGGTTGTTCATTCATCGCGCGCCTCCTGTGCCAGTGTCAAAATCCGGGTCCGTAACTGATCGGCAACGGATGCCGTTACGCCGTCAATGACATGGGCCGTGCTGGCAGTTTCGATGTTGACCTGTTGCAGTTGCTGCCAGCGGAGAAGCGGTCCCTGTTCCAACGTCACATTTTGAATGCGAGCAATCGGGATCGCTTCATTTTTACGGAAGAAGAACCCTTTTTGAAGGAAAACTGCGGTCGGGGTGATGTTGTAGCGCAAAAATCGATAGCGATAAGGCACGAGGGCCCGCCGGATAATATATTGCAGCACCGTTAACCCAATGACGCCAAGACCTAGCCATGAAGGCCAATGCCAAAAATGGCTGGCGATGAGCAAAAGTAAGCCGACAACAAAAAAATTGAAAGACCAGATGAATATATCGGCGCGCCAGACAAATTTGATGTTGGCTGGCAAAGCATGTCCCGTTTCGTTCATTTTTTCGCCTCCGTTTTCGTCAGGATAGCAGAAAATGGCGACAAACGAAACTGTTGTTGTCATAAAAATGAACTTATCACGATGCTTTTGCCACACGGATTCGATTGAAGCGAGTGCGTGCGTTTTGAAATGGCTGTCGCTTAACCATAACGCGTTCGCCAGCGCAGAAGTCTGCGTGTAAGGACCTTGTTCGCAATGGCCTAAGCCTGGGCCATCACGCCCAAGGCCGCTTACACTCCGACTTCTAAGCGCGCTGGCTCACGCTCACCATAACGCGTTCGCCAGCCCGGTTAGAAACCTGCGTGTAAGGACCTCAGGCGCAATGGCCAAGGTCGGGCCATCACACCTGAGGCCACTTACACTCCGATTTCTAACCGGGCTGGCTCACGCTCACACTAAAAAAGCCCACCTATCTGAAACAGCATTGATTGCTGGCAGAGAGGCGAGCTTGTTAAAATGAAACAGCAGAAGCAGTTGGCGCCGCTGATTCAAACGGTCGGCGCATAAATGAATTCGATCAACTGCTTTTTCATCGCAACGTTGATGCCGTTGATGGGCTGCTCGAGAATTTTTTGGTATTCTTCGAGAACATCGTATGGCAGCGGCGTGAGCAGGTTGAGATCGTCGATGACGTCACTGACGCGGTCGGTGGTGCTGAGATCAACGAAAATATCGATCTTGTTGAGGCAGTCGATTAATAAATCGGTCATGCCGGCATCAGGCTTGCCGCTTTGGTCGGTGACGACAACCTGCAAGTGATTGACTTGCGCATGATCGATCTGGATAAACTTTAAAGCCGAATAGATATTCATTGGCACACCTCGTCTTAACTGACAGAATAGCATCGTGGTTCATTACACCAATTTTAGGCATTTCGTTAAACTTTTACAAGCTGGTTGTATCCTAGGGCAATCCGTTCCATAATGTGGGCGACAAGGATTATTGTACTTGTGGGGGTGAAATATGGAGCTTAATATATCTGCACAGGCAGCAGCCCGACTAGCGCCGCTTTTACACGCAGATCGGGTGTTGGTTTTGGATTTGAATGATGGCATCGGGCCTTACTCGCGGCAGTATCATGATACATCGCAAGCTAAATTCAGTCTCCTGATATTGCCACGCCGTAATGTGCCGGATGTATTTGATGCGCACCTTGACTCCCCAGTAGGACCGGTTTTAATCAAAAGCTATGCGGCCGGATTCTTCGATTCGAAAACCGAGTTAACCATAAGCGGTGATGAGTTTACGCTTTTGCAAGCGAAGCCGCACCTTAATCCGAAGGTCCCATTCAAGTTTGTATAACAAAATACGCTTTTCTGTTATGATATTCCCAGCAACTGTATGAGGCAATCACAGTTAAGGGGGAGTTGTCTGTGGACCGGACATCGTTAAAGAATCAAGCCAAGGCGGAATTGAATCCCAACTTTAGCTATTATCTGCGCATTAGTTTACCGGCATTACTTTTGATGGCATTCGCGACGCTTGTGCCGTTTCCTTCCGTACATGAAGTACATCGCGGGGAATGGCATACCCTGTTGCGGGGAGATATATTCACGGTCACAGGCGGCCGCGTGAATGAATATTGGCAGATGTGGCAGTCAATTGTTATCTTTTTGAGCCTGTTGGGTGTGTTGCTGATGATTGGCGTCATGTTTGCGATGATCGATGGTCTTCGCGGTCGGTCGGATCATCAGTTTAGTTGGTTGCAGATGTTCAAGATTTTTGAACGCGGCGAATATTTTCTTGGGAGCTTGTTGATCGGGCTGTTGCAATGGGTCTGGATTTTTCTGTGGATGTTCTTGCTGATTGTCCCGGGGATTGTTAAGGCGATGGCGTATTCACAGGCGCAATGGATTTATCGGGATGCGATTGACAGCGGCCAACCGATTGGCTATACCGAAGCTGTGACCCGCAGCCGGGAGTTGATGTCTGGCCATAAGTGGGATTACTTTGTGTTATTGCTGAGTTTTCTGGGCTGGTGGCTGTTAGAGTTGATTACCATGGGGCTGGCTTCCATCTGGGTCATCCCGTACCGCAGTATGACATTGGCGAATTTCTATCTTAAATTAACGGAAGAACAAGCATAATACCGCATGTGCAAAAAGAAGGGTTAAGCATTGTGTTCTATGCCGTGCCAAACTCCGCAATCTCCGGCCAGATGGTGCTGGAACGTGGTGGGCACGACTTTGAGCCTCAGCAAAACCGGCTGAGTCTCAAAGATCGGCCTCATTGTAGGCGGTAAACCGCCAACAATGATTTCACCACTGAGCCCCATCTGGCCTACGATTGCTCCGCTTTGGCACTAATATTTGAGTATTTTCAACGAACTGACTTCCATTTTTTTGGAACTTGGTTCGTTTTTACGTTGCTACCGAAAATCATGTCCCATCCTTCACATAAATGCAAAAAGAAAGCAGAGCAGCTTTCTTTTTTTTGCGCAAAAGATACCGCTTGCGGTAAGTATTGGTATACTGTATATAGTTTTAAAAAGATGTACTGACAGCCGGATGGGATCGGCGGTTTGCGGGTCTTGTCCACAACGACACGATGCGTTCACGACAATAATGGGGGTACATATGATGAAGAGACGTTGGTTGCTTGGCGTTGCGACTGCATTGATGGTCTTGTTGCTGACCGCTTGCAGCAGTGGTAGTTCGGCGCAGAAGACTTCCAAAGGACCGGTGACGATTACCTTTTGGCACCGAATGACCGGTAATTACAACAAGGCGTTGGAAGGGTATATCAAGACATTTAACAGTAGTCAAAAGCAATACAAAGTTGTCGCAACATCGCAGGGTTCGTATGACAATTTGCAGAAGAAGTACTTAGCATCGGCGAAGTCCAAAACTTTACCGACGATCGGGCAGGTGACGGATACGATCATTCCGGAATACGTTCATGACGGGATGCTGGTCAACATTGATAAGCAGGTAAAATCTCAGTTTTCCGCCGCTGAGCTGAAGTCGATTTATCCCGGCATTGCCACGAACCTGAAGTATCAGGGGAATTATTATCAGATTCCGTTTGCCACCGGGACGCGGTTGATGTTTTATAACAAGGACATCCTGGAAAAATATCACCTCACTGCGCCGAAAACGTGGGAAGAGCTGACCAAAATCGGGCAACAGCTTAAAGGTGATGGCATCACAGGTGTTGCGTTTAATAAGAGTTATGATTTTGAATTCGAAACATTAGCGTATGATGCCGGCAATCGGCTGATTACCCCGCAGTACAAGGCTAAGATTGACACGCCGTCTAGCATCAACGCCATGACGGCGATCACCAGCATGCTGCAGGATAAGACAGCTGTCACAGCAGGACTGGATAATTACTTTAATGTGCCATTTGTTCAAGGTAAAATTTTTGCCGGCTTCGGCTCTAGCGCCACGATTCAGCAGATTGCATCAACGGCACCTAAGAGCATGCACTGGGGAACCGCGGTAATGCCGAGTTTTGACGGCAAATCCAGTTCGGTTCTGGGCAACAACGGGATTTCAGTTTTCAAAGGAGCTTCCGCGGATCAAATCAAGGGTGCGGTTAAGTTCATGAAGTTTCTGATGAGCACCAAGATTCAGACGCAGTGGGCCAAAGCCAGCGGGTACGTGCCGGTTGTGTCAACCGCCACGAAGTCAAGTGACTATCAAGCCTATCTAAAAGCCAACCCGAACTACCAGGCCGCGGTCGATGCTTATGATGATGCGTTCTCGTCGACACCATTCATTGGCTATAACACTTACCGCAACAACCTGCTGGATGCCGTTGACCAGACCGTTTCCAAAAAGGCCGAGCCTAAAACCGTGTTAACCAAGCTGCAAAAGCAGGCCGAAACCATTTTGAAAGATAATCGTTAATTAACCAAAAGAAAGCAGGCGCGTCCATGACGACATTCAAACGGATTTTAAAACGAACCCTTATTTACACCGTGCTGGTACTGGGCTTAGCGGTGTTAATGACGTTTGGCTATGTCGGCTATCAAGACGTCACCGCCGGAAAAGGCTACCTCGCGTTGCGCTACCTTTTGCTAACGGCAGAGTCCGTGGTCGGCGGCTTTTTCCTGTTCTTCATCGTGGTGAGCTTAGACACATGGCGTGAGCATCGGGAAAAGAAGCGGGAACAGAAGCCGGACTCGAAGAAATAAACTAAGCCACAACAAATGCGTTAGACGGTGGCTGACGGGTATTGGAGGTCGGCCAATTGCACAAAAATACGGACCAGAGGGGATGAATGCTCTCTTTTGGTCCGTATTTTTTCTGCTTAAACCCGGTTCAAGTAACGCTTCAGGAATTCCTTGGTCGCTGTTTGTTGCGGATTGCCGAAGATTTGATCCGGCGTGCCGGACTCGGCAATGATGCCGTTGTTCATGAAGACAACGCGATCGGAAACATCGCGGGCGAAGGCCATTTCGTGAGTGACGATGATCATGGTCAGGCCAGTGTGTGCCAGGGCTGTCATCGTGTTCAGGACATCATCGACCATTTCCGGATCCAGCGCACTGGTTGGCTCATCAAACAGGAGCACTTCCGGATCCATTGCTTCGGCGCGGGCAATGGCGACCCGCTGTTCCTGCCCGCCGGAGAGCTGATCCGGTTTAGCGGCAATGAAAGGATCCATGCCGACTTGTTTCAACAGTTCCAACGCGTGAGTTTTGGCGGCAGCAGCGTCGCGTTTTAAGACGGTTTGCTGCGGAACCATTACGTTTTGCAAGACGGTCATGTTGTTGAACAAGTTGAAGCTCTGAAACACCATGCCGACTTTGGCGCGGTAGGTGCTTAACTTCACGTCTTCGCCTAGAATACTTTTGCCGTGAAAAAGAATATCGCCGCCAGTTGGGGTTTCCAACAGGTTGATGTTGCGCAACAGGGTCGACTTGCCGGAGCCGCTGCGACCGATGATTGAAACAACTTCGCCGGCTTGGACGTTGAAATTAATGTCGGTCAGGACTTCGTGGTTCCCAAAACTCTTTTTGAGATTCTTAACTTGGATTAATGGTTCGCTTGCCATGAGCTAGTCCCCCTCTTTTGCGGTGCCGATTTTTGGCGTTTCAACCTGCATTTGATTGTTCATCACGTTGTAGTCTTTGGGTCCGTCGAGATGTTTTTCGATGAGCCGGAAGAGGCGGCTGATGGTGAAGGTCATGATGAGGTAGATGCCGCTGACGATCAGATAAGTGTGGAAGAACTGGAAGCTTTGTCCGGCAATGGTTTCGCCGCTGAAGAATAGTTCGGAAACCGAGATAACCGACAGCACGGACGTATCCTTAATGTTCACAATGAACTCATTCGTGACCGCTGGCAGGGAGTTACGAACCGCTTGCGGCAGGATGACTTTCATCATGGTTTGCAGATGCGTCATGCCCAGCGCACTGGCCGCTTCGAACTGTCCTTCATCAACGGAAATAATTCCGCCACGGATAATTTCGGAAATGTAGGCGCCAGTGTTAATCGAAACAATCAAAAGCGCTGCGGTGGTGCGATCCATGTTCAGATGCCAGGCTTGGGCGGCGCCATAATACAAGACCGCTGCCTGAACAATCATTGGCGTGCCACGGAAGACTTCGATATACAAGGAAAGCAGCCAATTGATAACCGCCCGCAAACCGCGTTGTCCCAGCTTTTTGGGTTTGGGCGTGGTGCGAATAATGCCGACTAACAAGCCGATGATGAAGCCGACAAGCGTGCCGACCAATGCCAGCAGCAGCGTCATACCGGTACCACGCAAGAGCATCGGTCCGTACTGCTTCATAATGGCCATGAACCAGTTGCCACTTTTTTCGGTCGAAGGCTGATTATCGACCGCTTCGTTCATCAGACGAGCCCGCTCTTTTTGGGAAATCGTAGCGAGCAATTCATTGATTTTCGCTTTATTGGGATCATTTTTCCGCAACCCGATTGCCAGGTTGGTGTCACTGGCATCGGTTTTAAACCCCTGACCCTTCGCAAAATGGATATACATCAGGTTCGGATTGGCGCGTTCTGCCGTGATCCCTTCAGGAACTTCGGAAACGTAGCCGTCAATGGTGCCGGACTCCAAGGCCACCCGCATCGCCGGAAAATCATTCATGGCCGGTTCCTTGACGACCCCCTTGATTTGGTTGATCGCCTGATAGTGATAAGTACTGAGTTGAGCTGTCACTTTGGCGCCTTTAAAATCAGCAATGCTCTTGGCTTTTGCATATTTGCTATCTTTGCGGACGACCATGGTCAGATTGGAAATATAGTACGGATTGGTAAAATCAATCGTTTTGCGCCGATCCGGTGTTGGTGACATCCCGGCGATAATGGCATCGATTTTGCCGGAAGTTAAAGCAGGCGGCAGGCCATCCCAAGAGGTTTTGACCACGACGACTTTCTTGTGCAGTGCCTTAGCGACTTTCCGCGCAATCTGAACATCGTAACCATTAGCGTATTCATGACTGCCTTGAATCTTGACCGCGTTATTGGCATCTGTGTTCTGTGTCCAATTGAACGGTGCATAGCCGGCTTCCATACCGACTTTGAATGTGTTGTCGTCGCTCGCAGCATTGACCGGTTTAGCGGCAAAACCGCCAAGCAATAGGCTCAATACGAGCCCCAGCACACCCAAACGTGCAACCCAGTGTTTTTTCATGTGTGACATTCTCCCTTCTTGTAGTGGGAAATAGAGCTGGAACCAAAAAATCGGCCTTTATTGGACAAGCAATAAAGGTCGATTCTATCGATTTTAGTCATAAACCAGAATCATAGCGCCCCGAAGCAACCTGCTTCGACAGTCCATGAGTTATGCGCTCATGGCCCAATGCGGATCGTCCGAACACGGCCCGACATTTCGGCGGCGGCACTTACGACTGGTTCAACATGATCCGGCACTCCCCAGTTTTCGTTGCCCACCGCAACCTCTATTTCTTGGTGGTGTATTTAAATGTCAAGATCGAGTGTAGCGGAATGGGAGGTGGATGTCAATTGGATGTGAGCGTGAATTGGCGCGGTTAGAAGTCGGTGTGTAAGTGTGTAAGTGGCCTCAGATGTGATGGCCGGTTTTTGAACATTGCGCCTGAGGTTCTTACACGCAGACTTCTGCGGCAGTGAACGCGTTATGGTGGGAGAAGATTATATTTGCAGGCATACTTACGAGAAGCATTTTTGAACCTCTGTCAAAACATAGAGACAAAAGCTAAGACGTTATTAAGGATGTGCAGTGCGATGCTATAGCGTAAATCCCCAGTAAGCGCGTAAACGGAACCAAATAGCCATCCCATGGTGCAGTAAACTAAAAGATTGACGGTGAAATGAGGTTCATGAAGCAACCCAAACACAAAGCCAGAGACTAAGACAACGAAAATTTTGCTCATAATAGTGTTCTTGTTGACAAAATAGTTAAAGAAAATGCCGCGTAATATAAATTCCTCAATAATTGGGGCCGCTAATACAGCGTCAACACTAGCTAATAGTGGCGCAGTTCGAATGAATTTGTTAACAAGCACCTGATTCGTGGCATTGTCCGCGTTGAAAGGCGTGAGAGATTCAACACACAGCAACGCGAAGAGAGACGCAACCCCAATGAGAAATATAAGCGTGTTCTTTCTCGAAAGTGGCTTTAGGCCATAACCATTTGGATTAAAACGTTTTAATTGCCGGAAATACAGCCAATGAAGAAACCAAATGAATGCCCCTTTTAATATTAGTTCAATCACTAGAACTTCATATTGGTCTTGCTGCAATTTGCTGATTGTAAAAAAATCATGGAATTCGGTTAAGATATCAAGCAGTAAGATGCCTGTGAGGAGAAGAGAGTGCTTTAGCAGTGAACCGCCAATGGATATTATTTTCCCCAATTATCTGTCCTTCTTTAGACTTTTGAATGCTCTAAAAAACTGGGCTACATAAATACGCGCCCATTGTAACAATTAGCGTTAATGGTTAACAAGTTTAAAAATAGGCACAGACTAAAAATAAAAACATACAGATTAACAAATGCAACGCACAGAAAAATATTTCGATTTTGAAAAAATGGCAAAACGTGTTAAATTTGTCTAATAAACTTCTCATAAAAAGGGGCGGGTGCTGATGGCGGAGGAGCCTGTCAAAGTCGGGGCCTATTTACGGGCGTTGCGTCTTGAGGAAAATGACTCATTGGAAGAAATTGCGGCCGGGATTACGACGGCCGCTACTTTGTCACGCTTTGAACGGGGGGAGACCCAGCTCAGTGCAGCCGTTGTTTTAAAACTGTTAACGCGCTTTGACCAAGATGTTGAGTTGATGCAACAAGGCTATCGGGCATTGAATCCGGAGAATTTTTTCCAACAGGTTAATCGGGCCACGGTTGCCGGTAAGTCAGCGTTACAGGCGTTAGCACAAAAGCAGTATCGCTTGTGGCGGCAAACCGGCCTGATTTTTTACCGACTGAATCAGATTAATATTCTGGCCCACAATGGGTTTACGGACCCGAGTTTTCAGACAACGTCGCAGATGAAAGCCGATGTCATCAAGTACTTAAAACGGATTCGGTACTGGGGATTGTACGAGCTTGATCTCTTTGCCGCCACCTTGGTGATATACGACCATGAGCAATTGATGAGTTTGGTCATGGAGCTGGTTTTGGACTGGCCGGATGTGAAGGGCCATCCAACCCGGAACCAGTATCTGTGGGCGATTTTGACGAATAGCATCGCCTTGCTGATTCATCGTCGGGAGTTTGTGGATGCTGTGCGGCTGCTCAACGTCGCCAAGAACTTACCCATTCCGGCCGATGATCTCTATGCGCGGATCATGTTGCGCTATCAAGAGCAGCTGCTGACTTATCATCGCGGCCAGCATCGGGCGGCCAAAACTGCGGTTAAAAACTTACTGGCAACGCTAGCGTTATTGGACTCACCGTTTTTTGCCCAGTTATTGACGAAAAGTTGGCGACGATTCCTGAAGGAGGAGGCGCAGGCAAAATGACGATCGGTGAACAATTCAAACGATTGCGTAAAGAACGGCGGCTGACGTTAAAAGAAGCTGCTGGCGACATTGTTTCGGTATCAAGCCTTTCAAAATTTGAAAATGGTACCTCACAGTTGGCCGCCGATCGCTTTTTCCTATTGCTGGATCGATTGAATCTGGACTGGGATGCGTTCACGCCTTCACGCTCGGATGCACCATTACCATTTTTGCACCGTTATCTGGTGGCGGCACAGCAGGCAGATGTTCAGGCGTTGGCAGGTATCTTACGCCAGTTGCCGCTGGCGAATACTAATCAACGGTTGCTGTTGCATTTGACGCTGCATAACCATGCGCCGGAACGCTTTTCAGTGTTGGCCCGTGAACGTAAACAAGCGTGGTCGTTGTTGACGCATACAACGGAATGGTCACTGTTGTTGCGGCTGATCGCGCTTCAGCTAACCGGCATCATCGCGATGAAGGATTTGGAAGGACTGATCAAGGCCATTGCAAGCCAAGTGAAAACCCCCAACACGCCACAGGATCATTTGAATCTGGCTAATCGCGCGTTTTTAACCGCTTCGCTGCGGTATATTGCTGCGGGACAGTTGGACAATGCGCAGGAAACGCTTGGGTTAATTCGGCAGGCCACGGTTGGTGACATGGGGGTTGAGTTTCAGATTGCCTGCACCAAGCGTTTAGTGATGATTTATTCACCGGATAAAAGCATGGCAGTGCGCGGTTGGCAAGAGCTTGCCCAACTGAAGGCGTTGTTGAATGAGGTTGCGGCACCGGACTGGACAGCAAGTTGGCTGCCGGCTTTGGAGGCCTTGGCTGAGGCAAAGCGGTGTGGGAAGGAAGCCTGAGTTCGGTTTTTGGAAATTTAGGATAGTAGCAGTTTGTAACGGACTCGTGATCAGCGAAAATAAGTTGATTGTGGGTCCGTTTTTGTTATGTTCCACGTGAAACGTCCTGAGCCAAGAAAGCGGGGGCACCTTTTCTGACGCGATAAAGGGCTCTTAGTCAGAGAAAATATGCGCCACCCTGCGGATCTTTGATATTGATGCGGACGACTTTTAATAAGTACCGCAGCCACCGTTCTTGCGTCGGTTGGTCCAAAATATGCTCCAAACTGATGGCTTGTTGGCATAACTCATAGCCGGCCCTGGTTTGGCCGATGACGGCTTGGTACCAGCCGCGGAGAAATAAGAGGAGGGCGGAGTTTGAGAGGTCGTTTGTGTCATGCAAAATTTTTTCCGCAGTGGTGAGGACTTTCTTGGCATCGGTTAGGTGGCGTGTGTTGATGAACACGGTGAAGGCGGAGAAGAGCGTCTGAATCCGCAGATTGCCGATTTGATTGAAGGCGCGATATTTTTCCGAGCGCTTCATCGCTATTGGCAACAAGTTTTGAATGGTTTCAGCAGGTAAGGCGACCATGAGATGACGGAACCAATAAAGTTCAAAGTAATTCCAAGTTTCAACTAAGTAGAGATAGCTGACCAGCGGCTTGGCGCGTTCCTGCAATTGGGCCATGGCGTCGCTCACATTTTTGAATGGTGATGGCTGGTCAGGCGGCTTGACGCGATCGATCATGGTGAGGCGGAAAATCTGGATGCTAATGAGTTCAAATTGGGTTTGGCGGTTGTGGTCGTGCTCGTATCGTTTCTGCCAAACCTTTTCTTGCTTCAATAAATATTGATAGTCTGCTAGCGTGGGATTTTCAACGTTAAAGCGATCCTGATAGGCGATAACCTCTTCAAAGTCGCGGTGAACTAAAGTGTTGTAAACAAACCGTGTGTGAGTCGTTGGCGGTACGGCGCCTGCCTGAAGATCGCGAATGAAGATGAATTCTTCCACCGAAATATTGATGCGGAAGAGCAGATGACTTAGGCGGGCAAAGCTGATATTGGAGCGGCCTTGTTCGAACTTACTAATGAAAGCAATGGAATTATGCGCATCGGCTACCTGTGCCAAGGTCAGATGATGGTTGCGCCGGAGTTGGCGGAAGACGGCGCCGTCAGTGGGATTGATTTTTTCTACCATAGTGGAATTTCACCTCGCCTTGAGTGTATCCTGCTTACACTCAAAGTACAAACCAAGTACGAATCGAAAATGACATGCTTGGCTGCAGGGAGGTAGCAACATGCATGAATATTTCAATAATCGGGGTTATCGCGCCATTTTAAATGCAAGTTTGTTAAGCGGTATTGGCGACAGTCTGTATAACATCGTTTTTATCATTTACGCGGCCACGATGCCGTTTAAAAGTCTGGCCGTCACATTGGCAGCGATGGCCACCAGCTTGCCAACAATGCTGTCACTGGTGACTGGCAATCTGGCCGATCGAACCCAGGCCAAAACCAGCCATATGGTGGCCACGCGCGTCGGTCAAACGTTGCTTTTCCTAGGGTTGGCAGGGATGATTTTGCTGCCTGCCAGCTTGCCATTATTTTTGCTGTTGCTTGGCATCAATATACTTTCTGACACCCTGGGACAATATGGGAATGGTCTGGTGCTGCCACTGTTGCATCGGCTGATTCCCGCTAGAGAACTGAACACGGCGATCGGTTTTCAAAGCGCGACCGGGACGACGGTTCAAATGGTTTTTCAGGCGGTCGGTGCAAGCCTGATTGTGTTACTTAACCACAATTATGCGCTGTTTGGCGGGATTAATGCTGTTACGTTTTTACTCGCAGCTTGGGTTATAACCCGGGAAAAGAGTCGCTTAAAACAGGCCGAGCCACCAGTTGTTGCGCATACGCATCAGCCGATTCTCAAAAATATTGGCAATGTGCTCAAATTTCTTGCAACCAACCGTTTTCTTTTAGCAGTCATCATTTTCGCAATGTTTGTCAATACACTGGGCTCATCGGTGGATGGCTTAATGTCGGTATCCCTGGTCCAGCAACCTGGCATGTGGCTGCGTGATTTTGGTACGACAGTTGCGTTGTTGAACATCGTCTTCTCGGTAGGGCTGATTTTAGGCGCACTGTTTGCGCAGGATGGCCTGCAGCGGCTCAGTACGTTCAAACTGCTGAGTCTTTTGACAGCGGCGATGATTGGGCTTAGTTTTAGTTTCTTTCTTTTCCGTTCGCTTGCTGCCGTCATGGGATTCAGCTTTGTGACATCCTATCTCATGGGAAAAATCAACCCGCGGGTGTCGACGGTGATGATGCGGCTCGTTCCTGAACAGCAGATGGGGACAACGGCAGGAGTCGTTAACCTAGTGGCACTTTTAGGTATGCCGGTCGGTCAAGTGGTTTTCTTCACATTGGCAAATGTCGTGAGCGCTGCGGCAAGCTGGATGCTCATGGCGGCGCTGTCAGCCGTGTTATTATTAGTGCTCTTATTGGTAGGAACGCGCATTGCCGATCCAGTCTTTACCGATTCCGAAGGCCAGTCAGAAAAGGCCTAGTCAGGCTTTGAATTAATTGGTATCGACCAATATACCAATTTTGATAGATACCAATTAGAAGTGCGTACTGAATGTATGCGCTTCTTTTTTTAAATTTCATTTTAAGTGAAAATGCTTGCATAGCGGCGCGGAGGAAGTCATACTAACTTATTGGGAAGCCTTGTATTTTTGATTATTTTTGTTTTTTGCAGATATTATTTTCGAGGCAACCACAAATTTTTAGGAGGCGTAATAATGGTCGGAATCATTCTTGCTAGTCATGGCCAATTCGCTGCTGGCATCAAGCAATCCGGTCAAATGATCTTCGGTGAGCAAGAAAAAGTCGAAGCTGTGACCTTCATGCCCGATGAAGGCCCGGATGACTTGCACAAGCACCTCGAAGATGCGATCGCTAAGTTCGACCCAGACGATGAAGTTTTGTTTTTGATCGATTTGTGGGGCGGATCACCATTTAACCAAGCGAACACGATTTATGAGGAACACAAGGATAAATGGGCGATCGTGACCGGACTGAATTTGCCGATGCTGATTGAGGCTTATGGCTCGCGGCTGTCAATGGATTCTGCACAAGACATTGCCGCACATTTACTTGAAGCCGGACGTGACGGTATCAAGATTAAGCCAGAATCACTGGATAAGGTGAAGAAGCCAGCTGCTCAAGCTGCCGCACCAAGTACAGCCAATGCTGGCCAACCGGGATCATTCCAGTATGTTCTGGCCCGGGTTGATTCACGTTTGTTACATGGTCAGGTTGCAACCACTTGGACTAAGACCACGAACCCGACGCGGATTATTGTTGTCTCTGACACAGTGGCAAAAGACGAGCTGCGGAAGAACCTAATTAAGGAAGCGGCACCATCTGGCGTCAAGGCACATGTTGTTCCGATTGATCAGATGATTAAGTTGGCCAAAGATGATAAGCATTTTGGCGGTCAACGCGCATTGCTATTATTTGAAACCCCTGAAGACGCATTACGTGCCATTCAGGGCGGTGTTCCGATTAAGGAGCTTAATATCGGGTCAATGTCACATTCAGTCGGTAAGGTTCAGCCTAATAAAGTGCTGGCCTTTGATCAGAAGGATATCGACACCTTCCACGAACTGGCCAAAGATGGCGTCAAATTCGACGTTCGTAAAGTGCCATCCGATCATCCGGATGATATGAACGCGATTTTGAAGAAAGCTCAAGACGAACTGAATGCGCAGAAGTAATTTTTGAAATGGAGGAAGAAGACTTATGACTTTGAATTTTATTCAAATCATTCTGGTCCTCATCGTGTCATTCCTTGCTGGTATGGAAGGTATTTTGGATGAATTCCACTTCCATCAGCCAGTTATTGCGTGCACGTTGATCGGACTTGTGACCGGCGACTTGACCCCTTGCTTGATGCTTGGCGGGCAGTTGCAGATGATCGCCTTAGGCTGGGCCAACATTGGCGCGGCCGTCGCACCCGATGCTGCATTGGCATCAGTTGCATCAGCTATTATTCTTGTTCTTGGCGGTCAGGGCACTAAAGGCATTAGCTCAGCGATCGCGATTGCGGTTCCACTGGCCGTTGCCGGTTTGTTGCTGACCACTTTGGTTCGTACCTTGGCAACCGCGATTGTTCATATCATGGACCGCGCTGCTGAAGAAGGTAGTTTCCGTAAAATTGATTTCTGGCAATGGGTTGCGATCTGCATGCAGGGCTTGCGGATTGCCATCCCAGCCGGCTTGATCCTTGCCGTTGGTGCCGGCCCAGTGCGGGCATTGCTTGAACAAATGCCTGATTGGCTCACCAAAGGTCTTGGCATTGGCGGGGGCATGGTTGTTGCCGTTGGGTATGCCATGGTTATTAACATGATGGCGACCCGCGAAGTATGGCCATTCTTTGCTATTGGTTTTGTTCTGGCGACTGTCAAAGAAATTACCTTAATCGGCCTTGGTGCTATTGGTATTTCCTTAGCACTGATTTACTTGGCACTGTCCAAGCAAGGCGGCGGTTCAGGTAATGGCGGCAGCTCAAATAATAGTGGTGCCGGTGATCCTGTCGGCGACATTATTGACAATTATTGAGAAGGAGGTTGACAAACATGGCTGAAGAAGTTCATATCACAAAAAGCGACCGAATTAAGGTTTGGTGGCGGTCAACCTTCCTTCAAGGTTCTTGGAACTACGAACGTATGCAGAACGGTGGCTGGGCTTACACCTTAATTCCTGCGCTGAAACGTTTGTATCACACCAAAGAAGACCGCGCAGCTGCTTTAAAACGGCATCTGGAATTCTTTAACACTCACCCATATCTGGCATCACCGATTCTGGGTGTTACGATGGCACTGGAAGAAGAACGTGCCAATGGCGCCCCGATTGATGACAAAGCCATTCAGGGTGTCAAAGTCGGGATGATGGGTCCGCTGGCTGGTGTCGGCGATCCAGTGTTCTGGTTCACGGTTAAGCCAATTATCGGTGCGTTAGCCGCATCGCTGGCGATGGCCGGCAACTTAATGGGGCCAATCCTTTACTTCGTACTTTGGAATGCGATCCGTATGGCGTTCCTATGGTACACTCAGGAATTTGGTTACAAAGCCGGGAGCAAGATTACCGAAGACCTTTCCGGTGGCTTGCTACAGGAAGTTACAAAGGGTGCCACAATCCTAGGTATGTTCATTCTGGGATCACTGGTCAATCGATGGGTTTCCGTCAAGTTCACGCCAGTTGTTTCGGATGTTCCGAACCAGAAGGGTGCCTACATTGACTGGAGTTCATTGCCAAGTGGTAAAGCTGGCATCCAAAAGGCTTTGGAATTGCAATCTCAAGGACTGTCACTAACAAAGAATAAAGTGACAACGTTACAAGATAACTTGGATCAGTTGATTCCAGGCTTAATGGGCTTACTGCTCACCTTGTTCTGCATGTGGTTACTGAAGAAGAAGGTTTCTCCAATCGTCATTATCCTTGGCCTGTTCGTCGTCGGGGTTGTCTTCCACGTCATCGGTTTGATGTAAGACAAATTACCAAAATCGAACAAAACGCCCAAAAGCTCAGACACAAAGTCTGGGCTTTTGATTTATAATGGAAGAGCGTGAGCGTGGCCGGTTAGAAACCGGAGCATAAGTGGCCTTGGTCGTGATGGTCGGTCTTTGGTCATTACGACCAAGGTCCTTATGTGCAGGTTTCTGGCCACGCGAACGCGTTTATGGAAGAGCGTGAGCTGGCGCGGTTAGAAGTCGGAGTGTAAGTGGCCTTAGGCGTGATGGCCCGAACTTGGCCATTGCGCCAGAGGTCCTTACACGCAGACTTCTGCGCCAGCGAACGCGTTTGCGGCGTTTCGGGCAACCCGCGTAAGATTTAGGCTTCAGCCTCTTATACAGAGCGCTTAACCACACTCCCACAGCACACAAGATCAGTCTAAAAGGATGGCAAAAAATGGTTCAATCAATCAACACCAAATCAGAATTAGTGATGGAAGGCACTGCCTTTATGGGGATGCCGGTCTACGGCAAGATCATGATCGGCGATAAAGGCTTCGAATTTTTCAACGAAAAAAATGTGCATGACTTTTATCAAATTCCGTGGGATGAAGTTAACTGGGTCATTGCGTCTGTCATCTTCAGGGGCAAATGGATTCCGCGTTTTGCCATTAAAACCAAGAAGAACGGGACGTATACGTTTGCGGCAAAAGATGCCAAGAAAGTCTTGCGCGCCATTCGTGAGCACATTCCTGCCGATCGGATTGTCAAGTCACTGACTTTCTGGCAAGTCGTGAAACGGGCGTTTACCCGCAAAAAATAAATTGCGTTTTCTATCAGAAGACATAAAGAAAAGGCAGCCTGCCATTCCGGAGCAACGGAAATGGTAAGCTGCCTTTTTGCATGCTTAATATTTGTAGCGCGACATCGACATCAGTCTTGACCGCTAACGTTACTTAGGGCGAAATTCTTTAAACAGTTCATTGATAGAACCATATTCCGGATCGCGCAGTTGAACTTTCAAAGCGTCGGCGTTGCTGGCAGCCTGTTCCGGCAGGCGCGCGCCAGGGATGACCACGGCAATATCCGGATTCTTCATATACCAGGCAAGCATGATCTGAGCAATGGTTGCCTGATGTGCGTCCGCGATGCCGTCAACCTCGCGTAAGGCGGCCAGAATCGTCTTGAACTGGGAAGCGGAAAAGCGGCCGCTGAACTTTTCGGCGTCATCCGGACCATACTTGCCAGTTAATAAGCCAGAGGCAAGCGGGAAGTACGGAACGAAACTGATGTGTTGTTCCCGGAGGTAAGGGAAGAGCTTCGTTTCAGCGTCACGGTGCACGAGGCTATAATTATCTTCCACAACATCCACCTGCTGGTCTTGATTCGCTTCTTTGATTTGATCGAGTGAGAAATTAGACACCCCAATAGCGCGAACTTTTCCGGCTTTGCGGGCATTGGCGACAGCATTGACAGCTTCGGCCTTATCGGTTTTTTCGTCAGGGAAGTGAATATAGAAAATATCGAGGTAGTCGGTTTTGAGCCGCAACAAGGCGTCATCAATTGCTTGGGTCAAAAACTGGGGGTCGTTGTTGGGCTTTAGATCCTGGTGCGGGTCTTGGGCTGCCTTGGTTGCTAAGATGATTTTGGCGCGGTCATAGCCGTGAATCGCCTGACCAATTAAGGTTTCAGATTGGCCAAGGCCATACATATAAGCAGTATCAAGCATGTCGATGCCGTGATCCAACGCTGTTTTCACAACTGCCAGTCCGTCTTCGTCATGTAAGTTGGGGAAAAGATTATGCCCGCCAACCTTATTAGTGCCCAACCCGAGCTTGCCGGTAACGACATTGCTTTTTCCGATCGTTGTTGTAAGTGCCATTTGTCAATCTCCTTGTCTTGAGTGAGCGTGAGCCACCGCGGTTAGAAGTCGGAGTGTAAGTGGCCTTGGGCGTGATGGTCGGTCTTTGACCATTGCGACCAAGGTCCTTACACGTAGACTTCTGCGGTGGTGAACGCGTTATGGTGTGAGCCTAACATAATGCCAGTTTAGAAAAAGTAAGCTTAATGTGCAAACGCTATTTTCGATCTGATGCACTGAAAATGCTGGGCGTGGCGTTGATAATCAGCCCAACCGCAAACATGATCAGGGTTAAGATCACGGTGACCCACAAAAGCAGATTCCACGATCCGGTGAGCGTCTGGATAAAGCCGTAAAGCATTGGACCCACTGCCGCGAATAAGTATCCCAAGCTTTGGGCGAAGCCGGATAGACTGGCAGTTTCGTATGCATCGGCCGTTTTCTTTTGGAAGAAGACGATGCAGATGGCAAATGCTGCCCCGGACGCAACGCCCATCAGCAGGGAGAAAACCACGTTTAAGCCGAAGTTGGCACCGGGAATAAGAATGCCTAAGGCGCCTAGTGCAAACCCCAGCATGATGCCCCAGACGCTGTAGGCAAGGCCATGGCGGCGTTCAGCAATAAACGGAATGGATAATGTCGCCGGCATGCCGCTTAACTGGAAAATCGTAGCCAAGTTGCCCGCGGTTAGTTGTGAGAAGCCAGCAGCCTGCCATAGACTCGGCAACCAGGTCAGGAGGGAGTAATAGAGAAAACTCTGTAGGCCAAAAAATAAAGCAATCCACCAAGCCAACAGTGAATGAGAGACAGCCACATTCTTGCGGGCACTGCCTTGCCAGGTTTTGACCGGTGGCAAGGTGCGCAACGCCAATGCCCAGATCACGAGGCCGGCCACGCCGACGAGTGAAAAAGCCGCCATGGTCAGCTTCATATGAAATTGCTGGTTTAAGAGGCCAGCCAAGCCGGTCCCCAGCGAAGCGACCAGTCCCATGGTCACGGTATACAAGCTGGTTTTAGCGCCGATTGACTGCGGAAACTGATCTTTGATAATTGCCGGTAATAAGACATTCCCACCAGAGATCCCAAAGCCGATCAGCAACGTGCCAACGATTAAAGCGATTAAACTGGGAATAATCCGTAACAAACTGCCGAGTAACAAGATCACGAGCGCAACAAGCAAACTCCACTCGTTACCGCGGCGATTCCCCATTTTGGCGATAACAGGCGATGCCAAGGCAAACATCAGCAGCGGAATCGTCGTTAATAAACCGGCCATAGAAGCCGGTAACCCCAGCGTATGCTCAATCGTCGGCAGCAGCGGCGGAATCATGGTAATCGGCAAGCGCAAATTAGCCCCCACCAAAAGAATGCCCCATGTAAGCAAGGTGGTCGAATGATGCTTCTCCATGTGTCAAGTTCCTCCTCGAAAAGTGCTTAGCAATCTAATGCTAGCACTTTTCCGAAAGAGCGTGAACTGGCGCGGTTAGAAACCGAAGAGAAAAGTATTGTAAGAACCTCAACCATCAATTCTTCTCATGTACTTGCCAAGGCTTAATCGTCAACGCAATCGCAATGGCACCTAACAATGCCAGTCCTGCAGCAACCAACATGGCGATCTGAAGGCCAGTGATAAAGTATTCCGGATGGTTCGTCGGATAAGTGGTGACCCGACTACCGGCCAGCTGGCTCATCGTTCCAAACAAAACCGTTGTCGCCACCGCGGTACCGCTGACCATGCCAAGGTTACGGGCCAGTGCGTTGAAACTGCCGGCGATGCCCAGCTGATCTTTTGGCACCACTGACATGACCACGTCGCCGATGGGGGACTGGAACAGCCCACTGCCGATACCGATCAAAAGGGTGCTGATAATATAAACCATAAGCGGTGCATCCAATTTTAAAAATGCGCCGACAATGCTGCCGGCCGCAATAAGCAGGCTGCCCAGCAACGCAACGGCCGGCACCTGCCACTTGTCAGCCAACCAGCCGCCGAATGGTGCAAAGAAGACCATCATCAATGGATAGAGTGACAGCAAGGTGCCAGCAGCGCCTGGCGTTAAACCGCGCGCATCTTCGAGGTAGAAGGGCATTAAAACGGTGCTGAAAAACTGAACCATGAAAATGAAGAAGACGGTCAGGACCCCTAAAGTGAAAATGCGGACTCGAAAAATACTCATTGGCAACAACGGCGTCTTCTGATGATTTTCAAAGATCAGGAATGCTGCCAGACTGATGATGGCCAAAGCAAAGGTAGCGAGCACCACTGGGTCGCCGAAGCCGCTTTGTTGAGCCAAATTCAGGCCCCAGAAACCGCTGGCGATGGCCGTGGCCTGCAGCAGCATTCCCCACTTATCATACGTGCCGGGTTGCGGTTCCCCGTTATCCATTGACCACAGCGAGATACCCAGTGCGACAACGCCGATCGGCACATTGATCAGAAAAATCATCGGCCAACTAAAATGCGCCAAAATGAGACCGCCGAGACTAGGACCGGCCACTCCGCCAAGCGCCACAAACGTGCTGACAACGCCCATAGCACGGCCGCGTTCGGCTAGTGCAAACGTCGATGTCACAATCCCGTAAGTGTTTGCCAAGGTCATCGCACCACCGATGGCCTGAACCATGCGACCCACCATCAGAAAATTGAAACCAAGATTAATACCCGCCATCAATGACCCGACCACGAAGGTACCGGTGCCCCATTTGAAAATTCGGCGTTTGCCAATCCGGTCGCCAAGTTTGCCAAACGGCAGCAGTAGGGCACTTAATACGATCAGATACAGTGAGACCGTCCACTCCATGCGGCTCGCTGAAACGTCAAGGTTCTTCGCCATAATCGGAATCGCAATATTGACGATCGAGCCATCAAGATTTGTCATAAAAGCGAAAAAGCCTAATGCTATCAGTAACCACCAACGCTTGGATCCAGTTGCAAAACGCTGCATATAAATTCCCCCAAAACGCGTTCTCTGGCGCAGAAGTCTGCACATAAGAACCTCAGACCTAAATGGCCAAAAGACCAAGCGCCGAAGTTCTCCGATGCTAAAACGCGCTCACAGTCGCAGAAATCTACGTGTAAGGACCTCACGCCTAAATGGCCAAAGACCAGCCATTTAGGCGTGAGGCCACTTACACTCCGATTTCTAAGCGCTCCTGTTCGCGCTCTTGAAAATCATAGGGGCAATGGCTAAGCACGCCATTGCCCCTAAGGACATTAATATTCGATTTTAAAAGGTATCAACTGCTGTCGGCGTTAACCGCATCGTTTAAAAAGGATTAAGCACCTAAGTTGATGAAATCGCCGTTTTCGAGCAAAATTTTAACGAAATCCGGCACAGTATCGGTCCGGTTCCAGTCGCGTTGCCACTCGCACGCTAACTGTGCATTGGTAATCAACTGCGCGCCAGCTTGCTCAACCCGGCGCAGCGCTGTTTCGTGGGCAATCTTTGAAGTGCCGCCAACGGCATCGACAACCGGATAAACCTGGAAGCCTTCCGCTAACGCATCAAGCGTCGGGAAGGTGAGACAGGCTTCAGTCCATAATGCGGCCATAACGAGCTTTTTCCGTCCGGTAGCTTTGACTGCTTCAACAAAATCCTGATCCTGCCAAGCATTAATCGAAGTTCGGTCAATGCTTGGTTGGTCGCCGAGAACTTTTTTCAAATCAGGAATCGTGTCCTTATTCCGACCACTTTTGACATTAACCGTTGAAAGCACGATCGGGACTTGATAAATTTTAGCCAATTTAGCGGTCATCACCACGTTCTGAATAAGCGCATGATGATTCATGGAGCCGATAGATTCGACCTGCGTTGGTTGATAGTCAATCAAAATCAACGCTGAATTTTCTGGTGTCAGTAGCTGATCTGTGACAGGATCACGCCGTGGATAACTTGTCATTTAAAATCACTCCTAATCTTAGTGAATGACGAATCTGAAAGTATCTCTACCAGATCATTCTAGTCCCATCTTGATGAAATCTGTAATATTTTGCCCAGAGCGTGAACTGGCGCGGTTAGAAGTCGGAGTGTAAGTGGCCTCAGGCGTGATGGCCTGGGCTTGGCCATTGCGCCTGAGGTCCTTACACGCAGACTTCTGCGCCAGTGAACGCGTTTTGGAAGAGCGTGAGCGTGGCCGGTTAGAAACCGGAGCATAAGTGGCCTTGGGCGTGATGGCCGGTCTTTGGCCATTGCGACCAAGGTCCTTATGTGCAGGTTTCTGGCCACGCGAACGCGTTTATGGAACAGCGTGGCCAGTTAGAAACAGGAGTGTAAGTGGCTTGAAACGCTTTCAACTATTAATGTCAGCCAAAATATGCCCAACCACATCATCCTGTGACCAACTCGCAGGAATCGTCTGTTCACCTGGAACACCCAACAAGTCATGGGGCTGGAACCAGCGACGCATGCTAGCGGCACCAAACTCGTTAGCTTTAGCGCGACCGGCATGACGATGAAGGGTTTCTTCAAATGACAGATCATAATAGTAGATGAAACTACGATCAGCTGCGGCAATTAATCCTTGTAACATCTGCCCGTAACGCGTCGCATTCAGAATGCCTTCAACGATGACCACTTTTTCATGCTGCAGGCCGAAGCGAGCGATGAGTTCAATTAAGGCAATATTCGGGCTGTTAGGCTTATCTTTTTCCGCTAACATGTCGCGGCGGGTGACATCTTGGGAGATCAAAAGTGTGTCAGTGAGGTGTTCACGCAAGACTTTAGCAGTGGTTGTTTTGCCACTACCGGAATTGCCGCGAAGAATGATGAGTTGATGCATCAGTCAAAATACCCGCTTTCTCCGGCGATGAAATGGGCGAGGGCCTCACGATGTTGCTGGTTAAACAAACGCGGAGCAGCTGCAGGATCGAAGAACTTCAGAGCCTCGGTTTCATCGTTATTGCCATTTAGTTCGCCGCCTAATTGTTTCACGAGAAACACTGGGCACAGCCACTGCGCAACATCGCCATTTGGATAGGTGAGGGTCAAATTGCCATTGACGCCGAGCAAGGAGACAACCGCGACCGTTAAGTTGGTTTCTTCTTTGAACTCGCGAACCATTGTCTGCGCTGGCGTTTCCCCATATTCAATCGTGCCGCTGATGAGCCCCCATTCACCGGTAAAATCACTCCGTTGCTGAAGCAAAACGCGGCCAGCGTCGTCAGTTAAAATGCCGATCGTGCCAGCCATAATCAGCGGCATATGCCCGACTTTTGCACGAACCTGCTTAATATAGTCTGCCAAAAAAATTCCTCCCCGAAAAATGAGTACTACCGTTTTAGATACGACAAAAGGCATGCTATGATTTAGGGTAACATAGTTGTCACTTAGATTATTTCCTGGGTAATAATTGTGGTATGTTTTAGACAAACATAAAATGCAAGCAGGAGCGTTTAGAAATTGGTGAATCAGTGGCCAGTAACCGCGTTTAGCAAACATAATGCGGCCTTTTACTTAAAGCTCCGCAAATCCCGTAACCAAATCAAGAAAGAGAGCGTGCCCGAACATGACAGTAACGTTAAAACATTTTCAAACTGAAGATCTCGAGACATTGTGGAAAGTTGCCTTTTCCGACCCTAATGCGGAATGGCACAAGTGGAATGGGCCTTACTTTAATGACGACATTCCTACGCTGAAACAAATGCAGGAGGATCAAGCTAATCAGACCGGCTATCAATGGGTTGCCAATCCTTTTGTTAACGGCATTTGGGAGGATGGCATCTTAATCGGCGATGTCTCCGCGCATTATGAAGACGGGGATTTGCAACGGTGGCTGGACTTGGGCATCGTGATTTACGATGAGAGCTACTGGGGTAAGGGCATTGGTAAGCAGGCGCTGGATCAGTGGATAGATCGGATTTTTGGCCTGATTGACTTGCCGCATCTAGGCATCACGACTTGGTCCGGGAACGAGCGGATGATCGGTCTGGCAAAAGCGGTGGGGATGAAGCAAGAAGCCCGCGTGCGCCAAGTTCGATATTATCAGGATCGCTACTGGGATTCCATTAAATACGGCATCTTACGTGAGGAATGGCAAGCGCTGCGACAACAGCAATAAGTTAAAGACCAGCAAAAGAGGCGGCTTAGTCAAGTCGCTTTTTTGCTGGCCTTTTTAGGATTTGAATGCGTCTGCAGAGCAGTGGGGGGAAACAAAGAAAGCTTCACTGAAGCATAAGGAGCCGCATTTTTACCACAAATAAGCCTTTGCCGGTTCACGTGACTGGCAAGGGTTTATTTATTTGGCTTCTTGGGCACTTAATCGCTTATAAAGTGCCACCATTTCGCCAGCTAGGTCGCGAAAGGTGATGGCGTTCATCAAATGATCCTGACTATGCACCATCAATAACGTGACCTTGGCGTGATCGCCTTGTGCTTCTGCCGTTAGCATGCCGCTTTGGACATTGTGGGCTTGGGTTAAGAACTGATCGGCTTCTTTAAGTTTCTCATCAGCCAGTTTGAAATCGCCATCCTTAGCTGCGTGAATGGCTTCAAAAGCTGAACTTTTTGCATTCCCGCCATTGATAATCAAACCCATGACGGTTTCGAGGCTCTGGTCTTCTTCGCTCATGAGGCTGCTCCTTTGCCGTCATCAATCGCCTTTAACGAGGCTTTCAATACTTTTTCGCCGTTCATTAAGCCATAGTCCTGCATATTAATGACGCTGACGGGGATGTCTAAATCTTTCTTGAACTGACCTTCAAGGTAGCGAACTTGTGGGCCGAGCATTAAAACATCTGGCTTTTCTGCCGCAAGTTTGTTGTCGGCATCGGAAGCCGAAGTGGCAAAAATGTTAACGGTGATGCCGTCTTTTTCGGCGGCTTTTTGCATGCGGGCAACCAGCATACTTGTTGACATACCGGCAGCGCAGACCAACATAATTTTTTTCTCTGTCATTTTTCTGACTCCTTTTTTAAAAAGTGTAACCGTTTTCTGTTTCTTGTGCTATTATAATTCGTAGGTACAAATTTTACAAGCGTTTTCAGGATTTGAAATTGGGGAGGTTGTCGATGTATCACGATATTGCAGAGCAACTGATTCAAGATATTCTGGCAGGACAGTATCCGGTCAAGCTGCCAACCGAGCAGGTGTTGATGGATCGCTATCAAGCCAGCCGCAACACGATTCGTAAAGCATTGGATGTGGTGTTTGCCCACGGACTGGTGCGCCGGGTTCAGGGCAGCGGCTATTACGTCATTGATCATTCGGCGCAGTCGGACGCGGTGCTTAATATGTCAATCGGTTTTGATCAGACAGCCATGGTAAAAGGTGGCCCGCTGACATCTAAAGTCGTCAAGTTTGCGTTGATCCCCGCAACGGCTGCGTTGGCTCAGCGTGGTAATGTCACCCGCGGCGATCCGGTTTACCAAGTCGTGCGACTACGGTACTTAAAGAAGCAGCTGTATGACTTGGAAGAATCGTACTTCCCGCAAGCAATTGTGCCGCATCTTTCGGCCGAAATTGCACGCGGCTCAATCTTCGCATACTTGCGGAACACGTATCACATGGTCGGCAGTACGACTGAGAACTACATTCAAACATTGCCACTGCCAGCCGACTATGCTGACTTGATGGAGTTGCCGGTAGAAACCAATCATCTTTGTCTCGATGGGATTAACTATTTGGCAAGCGGTAAAGTTTTCAACTTTTCACGAACTTATTTTGTTTATCAGGGTCTGACGCTGTATTACCACACGACGAATATCGATTTGGAGCGATAGGGCCGGGCTGGCTCACGCTCACCATAACGCGTTCACCAGCCCAGAAACCTGCGTGTAAGGACCTTGGTCGCAATGGCCTAAGCCCGGGCCATCACGCCCAAGGCCACTTACACTCCGGTTTCTAACCGGGCTGGCTCACGCTCAAAAAATTTGAGGGGTGTAAATAATGAATAAGCTTATCAATTGGCTCAATAAACATGTTGTCCCAATCGCGGCGCGGATCGGGTCGATTCGCTGGCTGGTCGCCTTGCGTGATGCGTTTATTGCTATCATGCCGGCGATGATGGCCGGAGCGATTTCGACTGTGTTGAATGCGTTGATTCGGGATATTCCAACGCAATTCGGCTGGACCGGATTCGTCAATTCGATGCAGTGGCTGATCGGGATTAACGCGGTTGTCTGGACGGGAACGTTGGCCATTCTCGGATTGATTTTCTCGTTTACGTTCGGTTATCAACTGGCGGTTCAATATAAGGTCGAGCCGGTGACGGCAGGGATCGTAACGCTGGGTACGTTCATTATGAGCCTGCCGCAAAACTTTACCCTGACCTTGAAAGCCGGTCTGGCAAAAGGGGCTGTCAAAACGCTGACCGATGCCGGCGCTGTTGTTTCCGGTAAAGACGTCAGCATGTGGGGCTTCTTTAACTTTGGTAAATTCTTTGGTGCGTACGGGTTCTTCACCGTCATGCTGATGGGTGCCGTTGCTGCGACGATTTATATCTGGTTGATGAAAAAGCACATCACGATTAAAATGCCGGATTCGGTTCCACCAGCTGTTGCCAATGCTTTCACCGGTATTGTACCGGCCGCAGTCGCGCTTTACGGCGTAGGTATCATCAATTATCTTTTCACCCAGTTTGGGACCACGGTGATCGAATTTATTGCCAAAGTCTTGCAGGAACCACTTTTGGGCTTGAGCCAAGGCTATGGCGCCGTGTTACTGATGACGATTTTGGTTCAGGTTTTCTGGTTCTTCGGGATTCACGGGACCAATGTGTTGGGGCCGGTGCTTGATAGTATCTGGTTGACGGCTCAAATTGCCAACATCAACGCATTCTCAAAAGGGCAAGATCTACCGTATTTATGGACACGTAACTCCTTTGATCTGTATGCTTGGATTGGTGGCGCTGGTTCGACATTGCTGCTGTTAATCGCCATCCTGATGTTCTCAAAACGTGACGATCAGCGGGCAGTGGCTAAGTTGTCCATTGCGCCGGGCTTCTTCAACGTTAACGAGCCAGTCATGTTCGGGATGCCAATCGTGCTTGATCCGATTTACTTCATTCCGTTCATTTTGGCGCCGGTCGTGATGGTCTCAATCGCTTATGGTGCTGTTGTCAATGGGCTCGTCTCACCAATTAAAGCGCAAATTGTTTGGTCCTTGCCGCCATTTCTAAATGCTTTAGTGGCAACCATGGACTGGCGGTCAGTAGTCTTGCAGCTGGTTAACATGGTGGTCGGCTTCTTAATCTACGTGCCATTTGTCAAGGCCGCCAACCGCATCAAACCCGCGCAAATTGATGATTGATTTAACAAACACGTCATGGTGCTCAGAGAGGTGATTTCTAATTGGAGATTCAAATGATGTTCAAAGTGCCGACAGCGTTTATGTACGGCCAACTGATTCGGTCTGTGCAGGCCGACATCAAGACGCATACCGGCCGGGAAGTGTTGCCGGGCAGTCTGGATGGCTTCACGTATCAGAAAAAATGGGCCAATGGCATGACTGGGAAGTTGACGATCACGCATGCCATCGCCAATGAGCGTTACGCGTATGAGCTTGACACCAATCGCGATCATTATCAGGTGGATTATCAATTACGCGATCTCGGTGATCACAAGACGATGCTGCATTATACTGAAACAATTGAAGGTAAAACCGCTAAAGGCAAAGCTAATAATCGCACAGCCGGGTTTTTATTGAATTGGCAACGTAAGCATCGCTTTAAAAAGATGTCGCGCCAAATGGCTGCACAATATTTTAGCTAAGAAGGGATTTTTGTGAAATGAAACGATTAGGTATCTCGCTTTATCCGGATCAAAGCAGTTTCGAGGCGAACAAAGCCTATCTCGATCTGGCCCATCATTATGGTTATAGCCGTATATTCACCTCGCTTTTGCAGCTTTTGGGCGAAGACGGGGAGGATCTGTTGGTAAAGTTTAGCCAAACGATTGATTATGCTAACCAGCTTGGGTTTAAAACGATTGTGGATATCAATCCGGCGTTGTTCAAGGAACTGAAGATCAGTTATGATGATCTAAGCTTTTTCAAGGATCTCCATGTTTGGGGACTGCGACTGGATGAAGGTTTTACCGGGGCAGAAGAGGCGCGGATGACGCATAATCCCTATGGCTTAAAAATCGAACTGAATATGAGCCGGGGGACCAATTATCTTGCTAGCATCATGGCCTATGATCCCAATCGCGATAACCTAATCGGCTGCCATAACTTTTATCCGCAAGCCTTTACGGGATTGAGTGAGGCGATTTTCGCCGAATACTCTGCGCAATATCGGCATTACGGGCTGCATACGGCGGCGTTTGTGTCGTCGGCTAACGGAAAAATCGGGCCGTGGCCGATTCATGACGGGCTGCCGACGATGGAAAGTGATCGGCATCGGGATATTGCCAGTCAAACCAGCCATTTGGTGCTGACGGGTCAAATTGACGATGTGATCATCGGCAACGCCTTTGCCAGTGAGGCGGAACTCAAAGCAGTTGCGGCAACCTTTTTGGCGCCGTATCCTGTGCTGCATACCGATATGCTGGCTAGCATGACGCCGACTGAGGAAAAAATTGCCTTTGCCGCGCCGCATCTTTATCGCGGGGACGCTTCGGCCTATCTGCTGCGGGATACCCAGCCGCGCATCACGTACAGTACGGCAGATATCCCCGCTCATGACAACGGCCAAACATTCGACCGCGGGGATATCCTGGTGGTGAATTCGGCTTATGGCCGGTACAAAGGCGAGTTGCAAATCGTTTTGACCCCATTCAAGGATGACGGCCAGCGGAATCGGATCGGCCGCATCTGTGCGGATGACCTTGGCTTTTTGGATCTGGTTAAACCTTGGTCGACTTTTGTGTTGGAAAAACGTGAATTGAGTGATTGAAGTAAAAACGTTTAGTTATAACTTACAGCAATACTATAAAAATAAGGATGAGACATAATCCACAACCATAAGAAAATGGCGAACATCAATTCCAATAGTGGGATTTTTGCTCGCCATTTGTTTCGTCATGGACAATTCGTCAGAAGTCTTAAGATTTTAGTGCCAAAGCGGAGCAATCGTAGGCGGGGACGGGCTCAGTGGTGAGATTGTACTAGCCGGGCGGTCTTCCCGGCGTAGTACAAGGCCGAGCTTTGAGACTCTGCCGGTTTTGCAGAGGCTCAAAGTCGTGCCCACCACGTTCCAGCCCAGTCCCCGCCGGAGATTGCGGAGTTTGGCGCGGCAGAGAGTTAATTGCCTGAGCCCGCTGTATCGTGCTTATTTAAAAATAAAAGTCATGTGACAACTCATTGCGCCGATTGCTCCTCCTCATGTGCCGCAATGATTTTTTCATCCCGGGCCACCTCTTTCAAGACGTTGCTGACGGCAGTGCCGCCTAGTGACGTGCGGCGATTGACGGCGGCTTTGGAGGTGAGTTCGGCGTAGACGTCGTTTTCGATTTGCGGCGCGGCCTGCTGGAGTTCGCTTAGTGGCATTTCCTGCAGGGCGGTACCGGATTTGATGCCTTTTAGCACGAGTTCACCGACGATGGCGTGTGCCTGGCGGAAAGGAACGCCTTTTGTGGCCAGATAGTCGGCGAGTTCGGTTGCGTTGCTGAAGTCATGCGTGGTGGCTTGAGCCATGCGCTTTTCGTGCACGGTGAGATCGCTGAGCATGCCGGTGAAAATATGCAGCGAACCGAGAATGGTGTTGTAGGTGTCAAAAATCGGCTCCTTGTCTTCCTGCATGTCCTTGTTATAGGCCAGCGGGATCGCCTTCATGGTGGTGAGCAGTCCCATTAGAGCACCGTACACCCGCCCGGTTTTGCCACGAATGAGTTCGGCGAAGTCCGGGTTTTTCTTTTGGGGCATAATCGAACTGCCGGTGGAAAAATCATCGCCGAGTTCGATGTAGTTGAACTCAAATGTGGACCACAAGATCAGCTCTTCGGCCATCCGACTTAAATGCTGCATCAAAATAGCACTGTTGCTGAGGAATTCAAGCGCGAAGTCCCGGTCGGATACGGCATCCAGACTGTTGTGGTACAGCTGATCAAAACCAAGTTCCTTGGCGACCAACGTGCGATTAATCGGGAAGGTGGTGCCAGCCAGTGCGGCCGCACCTAATGGCAAGATGTCGGTGTGCTTTTGGGTAAAGTCAAAACGTTCCCAGTCACGCTGGAACATTTCGAAATACGCCAACAAATAATGGCCATAGGTGATCGGCTGAGCGTGCTGCATGTGAGTGTAGCCGGGCATGATTGTGGCGGCGTGGACTTTGGCTTGGCCGACCAAAACCGTTTGTAAATTGGTCAAGGCTTCTTTGATTTCCGGCAGGCGATGCTTGAGCCAGAGGTGCAAATCGGTGGCAACCTGGTCATTGCGTGAACGGGCTGTGTGCAGCTTGCCGGCAACCGGACCAATTTCGGCAGTGAGCAACGCCTCCATGTTGAGGTGAATATCTTCATTTTCCACGGTAAAATGCAACTTCCCGGCGGCCAGTTCTTTTTGCAGATGGTGCAGGCCGGCAGTAATCTTGTCAGCATCACTTTGTGGGATGATGCCGGTTTTCCCTAACATTTTGACGTGGGCCAAGGAACCTTCCAGATCTTCTTTGGCCATTTGTTGGTCAAAACCGATGGAGGCGCCGAAAGCATCGACCCAGTGCGCGGCTGTTTCGGTGAAACGCCCGCCCCATAGCTTATCAGTCATGTTGCTTTTCCTCGGAGTGAACGTGGTTGACCTGCTCGAAAACGGTGGTCGGCAAGGTCCAGAGTTTTATGAAGCCGGCTGCTGCTTCCTGATCGAAGGAGTCGGCGCTGGTGTAGGTGGCCAGATCTTCGTCGTAGAGTGAGTTGTGCGCGGACTTGCGGGCGACAGCGACGGCATTGCCTTTGTACAGTTTCATTTTAACTGTCCCGTTGACAACCGCTTGCGTCTGATCGATGAAGGCCATTAAGGCGTCGAACAAAGGTGAAATCCACTGGGCTTCGTAAATCATGTTCGTGAGCTTGTTTTCGATCGTCGGCTTGAAGTGTTGCACGTCGCGTTCGAGCGTTAGATTTTCTAGGTCGTGGTGGGCAGCCATGATGACGGCAGCGGCCGGGGCTTCGTAAACTTCGCGGGACTTGATGCCCACAAGCCGGTTTTCGATTTTGTCAATCCGTCCGATGCCGTTTGCGCCGGCAATTTGATTGAGCTTTTTGATCATAGCGGCTAGCGGCATGTGCTCGTCATTTAAGGCAACCGGCACACCTTGTTCGAAGGTCAGATCAAGAAAAGTCGGTTCGTCAGGGGCTTCTTCTGGAGCGACGGTCATGCCCCAAGCATCGTCAGGCGCCTGATTCCAGGGATTCTCGAGAATACCGGCTTCATTGGCGCGACCCCAGAGATTGGCATCAATGGAATACGGGGATGCTTTGCCGATCGGTACCGGAACGTTGTGCTCTTTGGCGTAGTCAATTTCCTCTTCACGTGACCAGTGAAAATCGCGAATCGGGGCTTCGATTTTCATGTCGGGATCCAAGGCGTGAATCGCCGCTTCAAACCGAACCTGATCATTGCCTTTGCCGGTTGAACCGTGGGCAATCGCGGTGGCGTTTTGCTGGTGGGCAATTTTGACTAGATGTTCGATGATCAAAGGACGGGATAACGCTGAGACAAGGGGATAGTCGCCTTCATATAATGCATTAGCCTTGATGACCGGTGCGACATAGTGATCAGCAAATTCGTCTTGCGCATCGACAACGATTGAATCAATCGCCCCGACTTTAAGCGCCTTTTGTTGGATCGCATCAAAGTCGGCATCGGGCTGGCCAACGTTTAAAACCACGGCGATGACCTCGTATCCTTTATCCATCAACCAAGGAATCGCAACAGATGTGTCAAGACCGCCTGAGTAAGCTAATACAATTTTTTCTGTCATGTGTGATTATCTCCTTTTTAATTCTAGTTAAACCGTTTTTCGATTAACCGTAACAAACGCGACAAGGTGAAGGTCATGATGAAGTAGAAAATGGCGACGACAACCAGCGGCAGGAATGGCTTGAACGAAGCGCCTTGAACGACCGTGCCTTCAAACATTAATTCAGTGGCGCCGATGACGGACAGCACTGAACTTTCCTTGATATCGGTGACGAATTCGTTCCCGAGCGCTGGCCAGATGTTCTTCATGGCTTGCGGTAAAATCACGTAGCGCATCGCCTGACGTTGGTGCAGTCCCAGCGAACGGGCCGCTTCGGTTTGCCCAACCGGGACAGAGTTGATCCCGCCCCGGATGATTTCGGCAACATAGGCACCAGAGTTGATGGCCATCGCAATCGCACCGGCAATAAAGGCGCTGAGGTCTAACCCGAGAATTTGGGTACCGAAGAAAACGATGAACGCCTGAACCAGTAATGGCGTGCCCCGAATGAATTCGATGTAGACATTGGCGATGGCCTTGGCGAGCCAATTGCGGCTGAGTTTCATCAACGCCAGCAAGGTGCCGATGATGGTGCCGAAGAAGACGGTTAACGCCGCGAAAATCAGGGTATAAATCGCACCGCGGATGAAATAGTTCCCGTATTTAGCCCAAAAACCCTGATTCTGATCCTGCAGCTTGTACGCCGCTTGCAAATACTGCTTATACTTGGCGCCTTTGACCTTGCTGATGGTTTTGTTGACTTGCGCAAGGAGTGCCGGCGACTGCTTGTTAACCGCAATAGCAGTCGGTGCTTTGTCGGTGGCAAAATGCGGATCCAGCACCATCAGGCTTGGCGTGCGGGCCACATACGAATCGGCAATGGTGCTCGCCATGACGCCGGCGTCCAGTTTGTTGTAAGAAATCTGGGCGATGACGTCATTGGCCTTGTCGAGACTTGTGACTTTTGCACCCGGTAGTTGGGTTTTGGCTAACTGCTCCTGGGTGGTTTGTTTCTGCGCGCCAACCCGCTTACCGGAAAAGTCGGCGATTGATTTGTACTTGGCTTTGTCGGCTTTGCGAATCACCATGACCTGAGTTTCGTATAGGTATGGCTGCGAGAAATTGACTTCTTTTTCCCGTTCTGGCGTTTTGGACATACCGGAGACAATCAAATCGATTTTGCCGGTTTTCAGTGCCCCGATTAGGGCAGTGAAGTTCATTTCTTTAATTTGCAGCTTCACGCCCATATCCTTGGCGATCTGCTTGGACATGGAAATATCCGCGCCGACGATGGTATCGGCTCCATTCAATGTCGCATGGAACTCCAAGGGCGCATAATCAGCAGACAGGCCAACGATCAGATAGCCGCGCTTTTGGATCGCTGCCAGATCATCGCTGGCAGCTGCAGTTGGTGTCGGTTGCTGAACGGTGAAGCCAATGAGCATGGCTAAAAGTGCAATGATGGCAACTGCCCAATGTTTGATTCCCCGCATATGACTCACTCCTCGCTAATGATTATGGACTGAATATATACTCATTTCAATGAATATGCAAGGAAAATGTTAAATATGCAAAATTAATTCATTTTTAGTCAGTTGCGCGAAGTCCGGCCAGGAACGGAGAGATGAGGTGCCAAAGCTTGGTATTATCGCGAATGTAGGAGTTGTGAGTTTCGCCGGGGAGGATATGCAATTCGGCATTTTGAATATGTGTGGCAATGGTGAAGGTTTCTTTGCGGGCAATCAGGTCGCGGCTTCCGGCCAGCACCAGCGTCGGCATGGTAATGGTGTGCAACATGGCTGGCGTGATTTGCGGTTCATGGAGCATCATGGCAAGCTTAGGCGAAGGTCGGTGTCCGGCAGCAATCCGAAAAAGAATCCGGGAATACCACCGTAACCCTTGAGGCGTCAGGTTGGCACCGGCCACAATCAAAGCGCCCGCCAATTCCGGATGCCGAATCGCCAACAGCAAAGCGATAATGCCGCCATCCGAAAACCCAAGAATGATCGGCCGCTGCAGTGCCAATTCGCTGATCAACGCGGCGACATCTTCGGTCATGGCATCATAACTAAGCTGATCCGTGCGGGCACTCTGGCCGTGGTCACGACTATCAAGTGCAATCACGGTATAATGCGGCGCCAGGTAAGTGATCAAATCGCTAAAAATCGTATGATCCTCGCCATTGCCATGCAATAGAACAATCGCCGGCCCGTGCCCGCTTTTTTGATAGTAGAGTTTTAGATCGTTGTGATAGAAAAACATATAATAACCTCCAGAAAAAATGAGCGTGAGCCGGCGCGGTTAGAAGTCGGAGTGTAAGTGGCCTTGGGCGTGATGGCCCGGGCTTAGGCCATTGCGACCAAGGTCCTTACACGCAGACTTCTGCGCCGGGGAACGCGTTAAAGAAAGTGAGCGTGAGCCAGCCTGGTCAGAAACCGGAGTGTAAGTGGCCTTGGGCGTGATGGCTCGGGCTTGGGCCATTGCGACCAAGGTCCTTACACGCAGGTTTCTAGGCTGGAGAACGCGTTATGGTGAGCGTGAGCCGGCGCATTCCTCCTAAAACAAGGGGCAGACGTCAACTTTTGCGAAATTTAAAAATAGGGCAAAACAAGCGACAGAAGCGGCTTTGACGTGGGTTGCCGCCGCCTCACAGCTGGCGGGTCGCACTCGTCTTACAAAACCGTTATACTATAGAAGAGTATCTTAAACCAAGGAGGGCCGATGATGGCGAAAAAAATCTTGGTCGTTGACGATGAGAAGCCGATCTCAGATATCGTCAAGTTTAATTTGGATAAAGAAGGTTACGATGTCGTAACCGCTTATGATGGCGAAGAAGCCTTAAAGAAAGTTGAATCAGAATCACCCGATTTGATTTTGCTTGACCTGATGTTACCGAAAATCGATGGGCTTGAAGTCGCCCGACAAATTCGAAAAGAACATGACACACCGATTATTATGCTGACTGCAAAAGATTCCGAAATTGATAAGGTCTTGGGACTGGAGCTTGGTGCGGATGATTATGTCACCAAGCCATTTTCCAATCGGGAGCTGGTAGCGCGCGTGAAAGCCAATTTACGCCGAACCTCAGCATCAAGTGCCGCCAGTAATGAAGAGGATGAGGCCAATCGCGAACTGCAAGTCGGCGATCTGACGATTCATCCGGACGCCTATACGGTTTCGAAACGTGGCGAAAATATCGAACTGACACACCGCGAGTTTGAATTGCTGCACTATTTAGCGCGCCATTTGGGTCAGGTCATGACCCGGGAACATTTACTGCAAACCGTCTGGGGTTACGATTATTTTGGTGATGTCCGGACAGTTGACGTGACCGTTCGGCGGTTGCGCGAAAAAATCGAGGATAATCCGTCCCATCCGGAATGGCTGGTGACCCGGCGCGGCGTTGGCTATTATTTGCGGAATCCTGATGCTGAATAATTAGGAGCACCACTCTTGAATAAAAAGATTCGCTTCTTTCAGTCGATTCATTTTAAAATCGCGATCGTCTTTATTCTTTTGCTGGTCGTGACGCTGGAAATGATCGGGGCCTATTTTGTGAAGACCCTGGAGCAACAAAACATCGAGCAGTTTAAAACAAGTGTGAACGTGGACAGCTATATTCAGGATAAGCTGGCCGCGGATTTGTTGCGCACTGATACGGATAATGCCAATGATGATATCAAAAGCACGCTGAGCCAAGCAGATATTGCCAACTCAGCTGATTTACAGGTGGTGGATTCAAAAGGGACGATTCGCGGCGACAGTGACATTAATGCCCAAACCAATGTGGGCCAGAAGTCAGCTAATTCCAACATTAAAAATACGCTGTACTCTGGCCAGCAGTATGAAGGTTATGAGTACCGCGATCGAACCGGTTCGACTTATTATAAGGTGATTCCGATTAAGAATCCGAATGCCACTGGCGACAACAACTCGGTCATTGGCGCGATTGCGATTTCGGCATCCATGGAGCAGGCCTATGACAGTATTAACAAGATTGTCGGCATTTTCCTGATTTCCAGTTTGGTGGCCGGCTTACTGGGCACGTTGCTTTCGATTGTCATTAGCCGGGCGATTACCCGGCCGATCGACGAAATGAAGAAGCAGGCGATTCGCATGGCACGCGGTGACTATTCCGGGCAAGTCCGCATTTATGGTCAGGACGAACTCGGCCAATTGGCGGTTGCGGTCAATAATCTGAGTGTCCGGGTTGAAGAAGCTCAGGAAGCGTCCGAAGCGGAGCGCCGGCGCTTGGACAGCGTGCTGGCGCATATGACCGACGGCGTGATTGCGACTGATCGCCGTGGTAACGTCATTATCATCAACCAGACAGCCTTAAACTTCCTCAACACCAAAAATGAGGATGTCATTGGCGTCTCGATTTTGAAACTGCTCAACATTGCCAAGGATTACACCTTACGTGATTTACTGGAGCATCAAACCGAGTTGTTACTCGATTTTTCGGAAAAAATGGACCATGACCTGATTTTGCGGGTCGACTTTAGCTTGATTCAACGCGAAACCGGCTTTATTTCCGGCTTGGTTGCGGTTTTGCATGATGTTACCGAGCAGCAAAAGATTGATCGCGATCGGAAGGAATTTGTCTCAAATGTCTCGCACGAATTACGGACACCGCTGACATCGGTACGCAGTTATATTGAAGCTTTGAGTGATGGTGCCTGGAAAGATCCGAAGTTGGCACCGCGTTTTCTGAACGTGACCCAAGAGGAAACGGATCGCATGATTCGGATGATCAACGACCTGTTGAGTCTGTCTCGACTGGATTCCGGCACCAGTAAGTTTAATCTGGAAACCGTTAATCTCAACGAATTCTTCAATTATGTACTGGATCGCTTTGACATGATGCTTAAGACCGACAACGAACACACTGGTGAGGCACGAACGGCCCAGCCGTTGCCGCAACCTGATGGCCATAAGAAACGTTATTCGATTAAACGGGAAATTACCAATGAAGATCTTTGGGTTGAAATTGATACCGATAAGTTCATGCAAGTGATCGATAACATTATGAATAACGCGATTAAATACAGTCCGGATGGCGGCGTGATCACGGCTCGGCTGTTCCAGACGCATGACCACGTGATTTTGTCCATCAGCGACCAGGGTCTGGGCATTCCGCGTCAGGACCTAGGCAAAATTTTCGATCGCTTCTATCGGGTCGACAAGGCGCGTTCTCGCAAACAAGGCGGTACCGGCTTAGGCTTGGCGATTTCCAAGGAAGTTGTCGAAGCCTTGCATGGTCGCATCTGGGTTGATTCCCAAGAGGGTCGCGGCAGTACCTTCTATATTTCATTGCCTTACGAACCGATCACAGACGGAGGGGATGACTGGGATGAAGCTTAGTAATTGGATTTTGCGGGTCAGCCTGATTGCCATGGTCATTTTGAGCTTCGTCTTCACGTCACTGATTTGGCGAAACCCTTCACGACAAGAACGGCGGAACACATCGAATGTGCAGGTGACGACTGAGAACGATCCGAACGTTAAAAAACTGGAAGGTACTGTTTATCTGCCGAATCAGGTTTACTACACGCATGGCGGGCAGAAACAGTTGCTGATGGAAGCCAATGCCAATATGAGTCGCCAGGTACGCCAAACCATGGCTGATTGGCACATGACGAAAATCAAAACGATTGGCAAGGTTTCTTCGACTAATTATGACAATTATTTGCAGCAGGACGACAGTTTACAGCTGATTTACCAAGACGTGATGAGTTTTAAACAGTTTGAACAGTGGTATTTCAACAAGCAGCCAAAGCTAAAGGCGAGTGATTTTCATTTTAATCGCATCTTGCTGAATCTGGAGACTGGCGCGAATCGCCTGACGTTCATTAATGATGCAACGCGTACAGTATATGAAGCAAAGCTGACGAATGTGACGACCGGGCAGTTAGAAAATCTAGTTAAAAGGCGGAGTACCAAGGCTTTTCCAATTGAAGAAAAACGCCTGAGTGGTAATGAGGTTGCCTTTTTCACCCAGCCGATTAAATTGCAGCCGTATGCGTATCTGATGGATCAGCAAAGTGCTAATTATTATGTTTCCTTGTTGATGCCGTCTAAAACTGCCAGCAATGTGGATGCCCGTGAAATCGGTGATAGTACGCTGTATACGGCCGGATCGACTCGCCGCATGACCGCCGATTCGACGACCGGTGCCATTGAGTTTGAAAATTATGCGGCAGCTTTTCCCAATAATGGCTTGGCTAATTTCTTCCATGCGACGTTCAAAGGGCTTAGTGCCTTGCAGATGACGAATCTGTCCAGCATGCGGTATTTCCAGTATGATGCGAGTCGCGGCTCTGTCATTTATAAAACGTATGCGCAAGGGTTTCCGATTTTTAATGCCGATCAAAAAGGTGACGTGACGGTCCGGTACACGCAGACGTCTGAGGAGATTAACTTTTCCAATACCAATTTGACGGTGCCGATTCCGACCAACCAGCCTGCGCAAACCTTGCCGGCAACTGCTACGGTTGTGAATCAGTTGGTGGCGGCAGGTTACCACGCGAGTCAGATCACGGATATTCTGGTTGGGTATCAGTGGGCTGGCAGCAGTAATGATCAGCAGGTGGTTGATTTGCAGCCGACGTATTATGTCGAGATGAAGGGCGAGTATCGCGACTATCAAAGTTGGTTGAATCATAGCAGCGCATCTTCTTCTAGTGCTGCTAGCAGCCAAACGGCAACCCCAAGTAATGATGCGACAGCTGGCAGTTCGAGTGATTCGGGGGCGTCGCAGTGACTTTGGATGGACCGCATTAACGCGTTCACCAGCCCAGAAACCTGCGTGTAAGGACCTCGGTCGCAATGGCCTAAACCCGGGCCATCACGCCCGAGGCCACTTACACTCCGGTTTCTAACCAGGCTGGCTCACGCTCAGCTTATTAACGCGTTCACCGGCGCAGGAGGCGAAATTTTGTGGATTTTCGACGAATTGAATGGATCTTTCTGGTTGTCTTCGTTGGCTTGAATATTTTTTTGGGCATCAGCTATTTTCAGGCCCAGCAAGTCGATTTGGCGACGATTAAGAGCGGGGATGCGGCGACGATTACCGATATTACCCGCGATCAGATTAAGTTGCCGCATTTAAGCAAAAAGACACCTCAAGGCGATTATCTTGCCAGTCAAGCCAACACAGCACTGTCGCCGGCGCGCAGTCTGCTGGTTAAGCAGCAGGTGACAATTAGCGAAGGCGATTATCAAGAGCTGCAGGCGAGTTTGGATGAGCCGATTACCCTGAAGAAAAACCAGGAACAACAGCAACTGGCCACGTTTGTTAAAAACAACGTCTATCACGGCAAAGAGTACGAATATGCGCCGGCGCTTTCTAATGATGAACGGGTCGTTTTTGCCCAGCACCCAAAAGCCGGATTGATTTATGATCGGCGTGCATCGGTGATTTTGCATGTTAACGATAATCGCCTCGTGAGTTATACCCAAACGTACCTGTCTAAATTGAGTGTGTTGCGGGATCGCCTGAATTTAATGAGTGAGCAGGACGCCGTAATCGCCCTATATCGGGACAACGACATTCCAAACAATTCGGCGATTGTTTCGACTAAGTTAGCCTATAGTTACCTACTCGACGCAAAAGGCAGCACGGTTTATGTGCCTGCCTGGTATATCGGGGTTAAAAATCGGGCGACCGGAAATGTGACGGTCAAACGCGTCAACGCGATTACGCGAACGGTTATGAAGAATCGCAGTGACAATTAGTGTTAGAATGTAAAGCGATAACGGCTGGTTGCCCAAATAGGTAGTCAGCTGAATGGTAAAGTTGGGAGATGTTGATCGTGGGCGAAGATTTTGGGATGCGTGTCAGTGTCCTTGCCAGCAGCAGTTCCGGTAACGCAACCTACATTGAAACGCCTGGTCACAAGGTGCTGGTTGATGCCGGCTTGTCTGGTAAGAAAATTGAGAAGCTTATGCAAAGCATCGGGCGGGATCTGACCGATGTGGACAGTGTTTTCATCACGCATGAACATAGCGATCATGTGCGCGGTGTCGGCGTTTTGGCGCGACGTTATCCGCAAATTAGTGTGTACGCCAATGCCAAGACGTTTGCAGCGCTACCGAAAAGTGTCGGTAAGATTCCAGAAGATCAGTTGCGGCTTTTTGATATGGGCGCAACGCTGACTTTAGGCGATCTGGATGTTGAAAGCTTTGGTGTTTCGCATGATGCTGCGGCGCCACAGTTTTATCAGTTTCACCATGATGGCAAGACTTTCACGATCCTGACTGATACCGGTTATGTGTCGGATCGGGTGGCCGGGACGATTCGTGATGCCGATGCTTATGTGATGGAATGCAATCATGACCTTGAAATGTTGCGGACCGGTCCGTATCCATGGCCGTTGAAGCAACGGATTCTGAGCGATCAAGGGCATTTGTCTAATGAAGACGGTGCCGATGCGTTGATGGATGTGATTGGCTTGCGCACCAAGCGAATTTATCTCGGACATCTATCGCCACATAATAATAATAAACCGCTGGCTCATTTAACCGTTGCCTCGTTATTGGCGCAACAAGGGCTCGCGGTCGATCACGATTTTCATCTTTATGATACCGATCCGGCTGTTGCCGATCCGTTGTTCGTTGTGTGAGAGCATTGGTGCAGTGTTTCGGATAGCAGTTGGTAGGAAAAAGCAGACGACTTGTGCAGGGTTGGCCGCTTTTTTATTACCGGTCTGCGTTGATTTAAAAAAGCCCTATGTTGTTCATAATTTCGTCAAAATCGCCACTTACAATAATGATTGTAAACAGGGTGAGTAAGAATTGCCCACAAGGAGGATCAAGTTATGGATAATGGAAGTCATAACTTTCAAGAGACACCACAAGATCAGCAACCGCAACGGGGGTCGAAGAAGCCGAAGAATAGCGGCTGGAAACTGATTGCGATTGTGGCGGTTGTTGCTGCTTTGATCGGTGGCGGTGTTGGTGGCGGGACCGCCTACTGGGCGATGAACCACAATGCCAGTCTTGGCGTGACCGATACTTCCGGCAAGGCAGGGACGACAAAAATCTCTAATGTCTCGGTTAACCAAAGCAGCGCCTCGGAGCAGGCTTTTGCTAAAGTCAAAGGTGCCGTTGTCTCCGTTGTGAATATGCAAAAAGCCGAAAGTAACAGTGATGGCCTTGATACTTTTGGCGGCCTTGAAGGTATTTTTGGTCAAGGTAACCAACAGAGCAGCAGTTCGAGTAACAGTTCTTCAAGTCTTGAAGAAGCCAGCGAAGGTTCCGGTGTGATTTACCAAAAGAAAGACGGCAAAGCCTATATTGTCACGAATAATCACGTGGTTAGCGGCTCGGATAAACTTGAGGTCATTTTAAGCGATGGCACCAAGTTGACGGCTAGCTTAGTCGGCACCGATTCGACGTCTGACTTAGCAGTTCTGACAATTGATGGCAGCAAGGTTACCACCGTCGCAAGTTTTGGCGATTCAAGTAAGATTGCAGCTGGGCAGACTGTCTTAGCAATTGGCTCGCCGCTGGGTTCACAATACGCGACCAGCGTGACCCAGGGAATTGTCAGTGCCAAGAGCCGAACGATTGATGTCACGGACAGTAACGGCAACACAACCGGCCAGGCAACGGTTATTCAGACCGATGCCGCGATTAACTCAGGGAATTCCGGTGGCCCGCTGATTAATTTAGCCGGTCAGGTCGTCGGGATTAACTCAATGAAGCTATCCGGCAGTTCCAGCAGCAGTTCCGACAGTGCCACGATCGAAGGCATGGGCTTCGCGATTCCAAGTGACGAAGTGGTTTCGATCATCAACCAGCTAGTGCAAAACGGCAAAGTCGTTCGGCCGGCGCTTGGCGTCGAGGTTCGCGACTTATCCACCGTTTCAGCCACGCAGCAAAAGTCAGTCTTGAAACTGCCATCTAGCATCACCGGTGGCGTCGTGGTTGCAGGCTTTACCAGTGGCAGCAGCGCCAAGACGGCAGGGATGAAGAAGTATGATGTCATTACCGCACTGGATGGCGTCAATGTTACCAACACAGCTGAGTTACACACGCAACTGTATAAACACAAGGTTGGCGATACGATTAAGCTCACTGTGTATCGCGAAGGTCAGCAACAAACCGTTTCATTTAAGTTGACTCAGACGACCAGCGACTTAAAGAATTAAATTAGAAAATCCCCGATTGAGAATGTTCGGTTCTTGATCGGGGATTTTTTCGACCCATTCGCGTAGTTAGTCGGAAGCGGTTTCCCCAAATTTTAACGAAAGTTTAGCGAATAACCTGTGGAAAAGTTCAAGAAAAAGTTTTGTCAAGAGTGGGTAACTTTTTGGTAAAAGTGCCTGTCAACCTGTGGATAACTCTGTGGATATTGTTCATAACTAAGATTTTCGGGTGTGATTAAGTTGTCCACCGATCTGGGGATAACTTGTGGATAAACTTTTTTGACTTGTGACAAAACGTTTGTTCCCAGCCGTGGGAGCGGGATTGAAGCGCTGAAGTTTGTGAAATCGAACGATTAAAAACTGTGGATGACTGCGTTCGAAAAATTTTTTACTTGAATTTTTTGAATCGTCTATTTGGTGTCAATTTCAGTTCTTCATACTATATTTTGGGTGTCAAGTTGCGCACATGTGGATAAGCGGTGTGGATAACCTGTTGTTGATTGCGAAAAACTCCGAATTTGACTTTGGGTGACAAACTGGATACCATAAAGATGGTAAATAAGTTGTGCACAATGTATTTGAAAGGATGGTCCAACATGAAGATCACGATCAAACCAGCTGCTGTGACTTATTTGAACAACCATGTTGCCAAGGATCAACATTTGTTCCTGGCATTGGATGATGGTTCGAGTAAGTATTCCAAATTAGGCGGTTCCTGTGCCATTGGCAATAAGTACCAAATTGTCGTGACGGATACGGACGATCAGGATTATGCACTGCCGCTAGAAAACGACGCCGGTTTTAACTTGACGACCGGTGATCCGGAGACGGATTATTTCGGTAGCGGGCTAACACTTGATTTCAAGAATGCTTCGTTAGCCTTGCGCGATGATAGCGGCATTTTGGACGGCGCGGTAACGCTGAACCACGTGACGGCAAAACCGCAATCCGATGACAAGCGGCGTGAAGAAATGAAATCCTTGGGCGGCAAGATTTGCTAAATAGCGGATCGTTGTTGCGAGTACCAAGAGCAGAAACGGTGAGTTAGCAAAGGTTAGAAGAACAAAATTAGCACTCGGACATGACGATTGCTAATTTTTGTGTTATACTTTAGGTGTTCTAAGGGAACAGTAGTGACGTCAATGTCCATAACGCGTTCGCCAGCGCAGAAGCCTGCGTATAAGGACCTTGGTCGCAATGGCCAAGACCGGGCCATCACGCCCAAGGCCGCTTATACTTCGGCTTCTAGCCGCGCTGGCTCACGCTCACTATTTTGAAAGGAAGTTTTCGATGATGGCTAATGATCTTATGCGGCGCAATGATTGGTTGGATGATCCATTCTTCAATGATTTAGGTCGGCATATTTTTGACAGCTTCACGCCGAGTCGTGGTGGTGATAGCAGTCGCCTGCTGAAAACGGATATTCAGGAAAATGACAAGTCATATGTTGTGAAGGTGGATGTTCCCGGTATCGAGAAGCCAAACATTAATCTGAGTTACGATCATGGCGTTCTGAGTGTTGCGGTTAAGCATGAAGAGCAAGCCGATCATTCAGACAACGAAGGCAACATGCTGATGTCTGAACGCAGCTATGGTCGGATGAGCCGCAGCTATCGGTTGCCAAATGTTGATGAGGGTAAGATCAGCGCTAAAGTCACTGATGGTGTCTTGACGATTGATCTGCCTAAGTTGACAGGTGATCAGGAAGGCAACCATCAGATCACGATTGACTAATTCGGATCTGTTTGCCTAGCAACACGATTCACACCAAAGGTTCCCATCGAAAAAATCGGTGGGAGCCTTTTTTGGTGTGAGCGCGAGCCGGCGCGCTTAGGGGGCGGAGTGTAAGTGGCCTCAGGCGTGATGGCCCGAACTTAGGCCATTGCGACTGAGGTCCTTACACGCAGACCCGTGCGCCGGGGAGCGCGTTATAGCAAACAGAAGCGGCAGGCGTAAGATTCAGCGACCATCCTGGCAGCGGATTCTTTCAAACCATTCCCAATCCATGTGAAATTGACGCACAAATAAGCTTAAATCCGCGAATCTTTCACCTGCAAAGGCGTATAATGGAAGTTAAATATTAGGGATGCCAAAAAATAAACCATGTTCATCATTGCCGTTAAAACAGCAATAGGACGCGGTTTTAACGCGGATCTTTCCAGTAAGTTAGTCCAAACTGAATTGGGCGTTGCATGAAAAACATTTTCCAATCCAGATTATATTCGTTCTAAAAAAGATTGCTTTTTCAGATTGTAATGGTTATAATTAAGGTACTTAGGAAAAGAGAGTGGCAACAATGAAGAAGAACTGGCAGTTAATGATGGTGCTCGCTGTAAGTGCCGTTGCGCTGGTCTTTGCGTTCGTATTAAAACAGCCATTGATTGCTCAGGGGCTAATCACGGTGATGGGGTCGATTATCGCCTTGATTATGTTCGGGGGCATGGTGAAAACAATTCGGTCCGGTAACTTTGGGGTGGACTTATTAGCCATTACGGCAGTTGTCGCAACGTTGGCAGTCGGGCAATATTGGGCATCGATGATTGTGTTGCTTATGTTAACCGGTGGCGATGCCTTGGAAGATTTTGCTGCGACAAAAGCTAGCAGCGAATTGAAACAGTTGTTGGAAAATGCGCCGACAACGGCTCATCGCATGGTTGATGGTCACGTTGAAGATGTTGATGTTGATGCGGTCCAAGTCGGTGAAACGATTTTGGTTAAGCCGCGGGAGGTTGTTCCAGTCGATGGTACGGTTTTGGCAGGCGAGAGTTTGGTCGATGAAGCCAGTTTAACCGGTGAGTCTAAACCAGTTGCCAAAAACGCAGGTACTGATATCATGTCCGGGACAATCAACGGTGATGCTGCGTTAACCGTTAAAGTTACCCAACGTGCCGAAGATAGTCAGTATCAAGGAATTATCAAATTAGTTAAGGAATCAGAAGCACGGCCGGCGCATTTTGTTCGGATGGCCGATCGCTATGCGGTACCGTTTACGTTGATCGCTTATGTGATTGCCGGTCTGGGCTGGTACTTGTCAGGCGATCCGGTTCGGTTTGCCCAAGTGCTCGTTGTTGCGTCGCCATGTCCGTTGATTCTGGCGGCACCGATTGCGATGGTCTCCGGCATGAGCCGCAATAGTCGGAACGGGATTATCGTCAAGTCAGGTACCACGCTTGAAAAATTGAGCGATGCTCGGACGTTTGCGTTCGATAAAACTGGCACGGTGACGCGCGGTATTTTAAAAGTGGCGGCTATTTTGCCACAAGCAGGTTTTTCGCAAGATGAATTGTTGAACTTGGCGGCGAGTGCAGAAGGCCAGTCAACCCACATTTTGGCACGGTCCCTGACCGATGCTGTGCCGGTGGCTGATCGTCTTCCAGCAACCGATGTTTCCGAAGCGACCAGTTTTGGGGTGAATGCGACGGTTGATGGCCACAAGGTTAAGGTCGGTAAAGCAGAATTTGCCGGGACAACGGATACTATCAATACGACGGCGGTTTATGTCAACGTTGACGGTAAATACGCCGGTGCCATTACCTTCTCTGACCAGATTCGGCCAGAAGCAAAGGAAACAATGTCCAAACTGCACGAATTGAATGACGCTAACTTGATCATGATTTCCGGTGACCAGCAGTCGATTGCCGATAAAGTCGCTGAAGAAGTCGGCATTGACCAGGTTTATGCAGAACAGTTGCCACAACAAAAAATTGAAGTTTTGGACAAGTTGCCAAAAAATGGCCGGCCGGTTGTCATGGTTGGCGATGGGGTTAACGATGCACCGTCATTGGCGATTGCCGATGTCGGGATTGCCATGGGCGCACATGGCGCAACGGCAGCCAGTGAATCAGCTGATGCCGTTGTGTTACGTGACGATTTGGCTAAGGTTGCTGCAGCCACTTTGATCGCTAAAGAAACGATGGTCATTGCCAAGCAGTCCGTGCTCATCGGGATTGCGATTTGTACCGGTTTGATGGTCATCGCCAGTTTCGGAGTTATCCCGACGATCATTGGCGCGATGCTACAGGAAGTCGTTGATACGGTGACCATTTTGTACGCGCTGCGGGCACGGAATGGCTTGCATCGTCAGGCGCTGGTCGATCCGGTTCGGGCAGAGGCTCGGGCTTGAGATCTGTTTGGTAGAAAGTTATAAATTTTAGCAGTATGTATACGTTGGAAGGCCAATCGGTTTCGCGATTATTCGCGGAGGCGGTTGGCCTTTTTTGTTTTGGGGTTGGTTTTTACGTTGGGTGGCGAGAGGTTTTGCGGTGGGGGAAGTCTGGAGGCAGTTTTTTCTATTGTCGGCAATTGAGGTGTTGTTGGACTGTCGTGTTCTATAACGCGTTCTCCGGCGCAGAAGTCTGCGTGTAAGGACCTCAGGCGCAATGGCCAAGATCGGGCCATCACGCCTTAGGCCACTTACACTCCGACTTCTAAGCGCGCCGGCTCACGCTCAGCGCTTGTTCACGCTCACACAACAGTAACCAGTTCAATGGTTGCAGAAAGTAGTTTATTGGAAGCGGTTACTGCAAGCGCTACAATCATCTTGTAATTAAGGTTCTAATATATCAGATCGCAGAAGTTGACGAGTGCCTTATGACAACGGGTGCTTGCAGTATTGAGTTTCTTTAGCAGGTTTTACCGAGAGAAGGAGTTGTGTATGGCAAAACAAACATTTGTTATTTCCAGAAACACAAGTGTCATTACGGACAATATGGCGGATCCGGTTTTGAAAAATGCCGTCGATATTTTGCAGCGTGATATTCAGCGGGTCACAACTGATCAAGCTGATACAAATCAGATTGATTTGGTCTTGCAGCCTGATGCAGATCAAAAAGTCCCTGACGCGTTTGCAATTCATGATGTCAGTCCGCGAAAAGTTGAAATCACCGCAGCAACAACCCGCGGCTTGATGTATGGTGCGTTAGCTGTTTCCCGTGAGGTTCTGGGCATTGATGACTTTTGGTATTTTATGGATACACCAATTCAAAAGCAGCCAACTGTCATCTGGTCAGACTTCAGTCAACATTTACCGGACTTTCAAACCAAGTATCGTGGTTGGTTTGTCAATGACGAACTTTTAATAGCTGATTGGCAGGATCATGATTCAAAGGCATATGTGTGGGATCGGATTTACGAGACGCTGCTGCGGGTCGGCGGCAACCTGATCGTACCCGGTACTGACAAAGAGAGTCAGTTCCATCGTGCCGGTGCGCGGGATATGGGCTTAATTATTGCGCATCATCATGCTGAGCCACTTGGCGCGGAGATGTTTGCCCGGGTTTATCCAAATTTGGAAGCTTCATATCTGAAGTATCCCGATCTCTTCAAAAAGCTCTGGCGCGACAGCATTTTAGAACAACGCGGCCATGAAGTTGTTTACGGTTTAGGGTTCCGTGGTCAAGGCGACCGGCCATTCTGGGCAGACGACACAACGCACGAGTGGACAGACGAAGAAAAGGCGAAAGTCATCAATGACACCATCAAGCTTCAATATGATATGGTGCAGGAACTTGATCCAGGCGCTCAATGCTCTGTCAGCATCTATGGTGAGTTAACCGGATTGTTCAATAAAGGTTTGCTGAAGTTGCCACAAGATGTCATTGAAATCTGGGCCGACAACGGCTATGGCAAAATGGTGTCGCGGCGGCAATGGGATGATGATCCACGGTCACCGGTTTTGACGATTCCTAACAAAGCGCATCGTGCCCGCGGGATTTATTATCATGTTACCTTCCATGATTTGCAGGCATCCAGCCTTTTGACATTATTGCCGAACAGTCCGCATTTTGTCGCGGAAGAGATTGCCAAAGTCAGAAAAGCGAACATGGACACGTTGGAATTGATCAATGTCGGCAATGTTAAACCGCATATTCTATTCATCCGCGAAATTGCCCGCTCCTGGCGCCGTGATTTTCAGGTTCGCAGCGAAGATGGGATCATCAAAGACTATGTCAACCATTATTATTCCGAGGCGCAAAAAGAGATTGCAGACATTTATCAAGATTATTTCAAGTCGCCTATTCAATATGGTCCGCATGATGATCAAAAAGCTGGCGACGAATTCGCAACGTATCTGATCCGAAAGGTTGTTAAAGCATGGATGGGTCATTACCCGCAACTTGAACAGATGGTTTGGTTGACAGGTGATGTTTCATTAGATGATCAACTGACCAAAGTCACGCAATTAATCGACACTAAGTATGCAGCATGGGATCGTTTGTATCGTCGCGCGGTTCAGGTTTACGCCGACATCATGGGTCAACAGCCGCAGCGGCTTTTCTATAATGACATGCTCATGGGAATCGCCGTTCACGCCTGCTCGCTGCATGCCTTGCGTGCCAGCATTGAAGCTTATCGTCACTACCAGAAGGCTGAGATTGTTCATGCGTTCTTGGGTGCTGATGAAGCGGTTCGGGCCAACGATGAAATCATGCGGTTGCGGCGTGACAATCCGTCTCCTAAGTGGGTTGATTTCTTCCACAATGACGCATACTCCAATATCGAGTTAAACGCCGTCAAGTTACGCCGCCTACGTTCGTATCTACGCGTCTTGGGTGACGGTCCGGATGAAGATCAGTGGGAACGCAAGTACTTGATGGAACCGGCAGATGCGCGGGTTATGCTGTTGTCGAATACCCATCTGGCGCTTTCGGATGATCAAATTGCTAAGAAATTGCGCGAACAATTGATTGATGAAAAATAATAAATTGAAAGTGTGAAAGAGGAAAAAACAATGGAAAATAAAAAAGCCGTTGTCCACGATGGTTGGGACGAATTCGCCTCGAAGAAAATTTACCATTCGCGTGGCAAAAAGATCGGTATCGGCCGGTCACTAGGATTCGGTGTTTTTTCGATGTTCAGTATTTCCATGCAGGGACTGGTTGGTGCATGGCTACTGTTCTTCTATACCACGTTTTGCGGTTTGTCAGCAGGCCAAGGTGCGACCATTTTCCTGATTGGCCGTGTTGCTGATGCGATTGCTTCTCTGGTTATGGGTAATATTTCCGATAACATTTACAAGTACAAGATTGGCCGCCGGTTTGGTCGGCGTCATATCTTCATTCTGGCTGTAGCCCCATCCGTATTATTCGCGATTACGCTTTGGGTTGCCGGAATGAGTTACTGGTACTATCTGATTACTTATGTGATTACTACGATTTTAATGTCAGTGCTCCAGATTCCTTGGGAAACACTGCCAAACGAAATGACCAAGGATTATAACGAGCGGACAACGATGTCAACTGTCCGGATGGTCATTGCCGGTTTGGGCAACATGTTAGCCCAATTCGTTCCTGCTCAGTTGTTCCGGTTCTATCCAAAAACCTCACCGGTACCATATCTGATTATGCAGGTGATGTTCTCGGTTGTAACCTTCTTCTTGATCGTCATTACTTATAAAACTACTTGGGAACACTTTGTCACTAAAAAGGAAGCCAAGAAACTACAAGCTCAAGCACTTGAAGATAATGGCGGCAAGAAGAGTTCGCTCAAGTCGGAACTTCGTAACTACTTCTCCACATTTAGAATTAAAAGTTTCCGGACGCACATGGGCATTTATCTGAGTTCTTACTTTGCTGCTATTGTGTGGTCCACTACGTTTGTTTATTACATCGTCTTTGTGGTTGGCAAAACAACAAGTGTTTCCGGGATGTTGCAATCGTTGAGTATCGTCTCGGTGCCAGTTACGATTTTAGCGGGTTATATTGTTACAAAGATTTCACCGCGAGCTCTATACCTGTTCGGTTATTCGCTGATTTTGATCAGTGCTATTGACTGGGCGTTCATCGGCTTAGCCAAACCAGCAGGGGTCATGATCTGGTTGATTGTTGGTACCCTGCTTTATGAAATTGGTTTGTATATTCTCTACTTTGTTCCGTGGAATGTCTTTCCATTCATTCCTGATGTTGATACTTTGGTTACAGGAAAGAACCGTGCCGGACTATTTGCCTCGGTCATGGTCTTCATCAACCAAATCAGCCAAGGTTTAGCTTCAGTGATTGTGGGTTATATGCTTGATTTTTCCGGCTTCCGTCAATCCACAAGCGGTGCGGTTTCACAGCCGGCAAGTGCCACCAACATGATCTTATTCATTGTTTCTGGCGGCGTTGGTATTATGATCATCATTGCAATGTTATTTGCAAGTCGGTTCCACCTCAGCAAGAAGACATTCAATGTTTTGGCTGCTGAATTAACCCGTTTGCAAAAAGGTGGCAGTATGAAAGATGTCAAACCCGACACCAAACGGATTTGCGAACAGTTGACCGGTGTGCCATATGATTCCATTGAATTCTGGCGCCGCAATGATCAACAGCCAACAACACCGAATGATTCATCAACTAAAGCTTAATAGGATTTGAAGTTGGCATCCTTTAAGGAGGTGGTGTTTTCCAGCAGAAGCCATTTTTCGAGCTCATTGAATTCGCTTAAATCGTTATCGATGCCGAACAACTTTCACTCCCATGGTTGTTGGGCATTTTTTGTGAGTGAGCGCGAGCCGGCGCGCTTAGAAGCCGGAGTATAAGTGGCCTTGGTCGCAATGGCCCGGGCTTAGGCCATTGCGACCAAGGTCCTTATACGCAGGCTTTTGCGCCGGGGAGCGCGTTATAGAACGCGACAGTCGAAGTCCAATTTACCCAAAATAGCACAACCCCACTCATCAACGCCACACAACAACCAAACAGAAAGGAAACCCAACATGCAAGATCCCCTTAATAAAAAAATGTTATACGCTTTTGGAACCAGTATCGTCGAAGGCCATGCTGCCCACGAAAGTTTTGTCGATGACATCGCCAGAGCCCACCACATGATCTATCACAAGTACGCCATTAATGGTGCCACGATGCGCGAGGTGCCCAATGAGGATCCAGTCATCAACATTGTTCATCAAGTCGAGCAGGCACCCAAAATAGTACCGGACTTGATCGTGTTTGACGGTATCGCTAATGACGCCTATGCCAGTGTGACTGATGATCCGAAAGTTCTTGGCAGCATCAGTACCGGATTTGCCGATGAGCTGGACACGGCTACTTATTGCGGTGCGTTCGAGACAGTCTGCCGCACGTTGTTAACCAAGTATCAAGGTGCGCACCCACTTTACATCACTACCCATAAAACGCCAGCGCGGACCTTAGCGACTCAAGAAAAACTACATGATGTCTCAATTGCAATTTGCCGCAAATGGAGCATTCCTGTCGTGGACCTCTACACACAAAGCGGGTTTAACGCCTTTATTCCGGCTTATCAACATGATTATTCCTATGACAAAGTTGACGCTGACGGGCATAATCACAATGCCGTTGGTGGAACGGGAACGCATCCTAATGCGGACGGGTATCGATTGTTTTACGAGCCGCGGATTACTGCGGCACTTGAGACAATGTGTTAGGTAAGCAGCACTTAAGTTTCAAAACTATTTTCACGCAAAAAAGCCCGTAGCGGGGCTTTTTTGCGTTGTTCAATAATGGGCTTGAATTTAAGACCGCAACTGGTGCGCAATCGTCCGAAACTCACCCGGCGTCAAGTGTTCCTGCCGTTTAAACGCCCGAATCATGTAGGTTTCGGAATGAAACCCTGATTGGCGGGCAATTTGGGAAAGTGGTAGATCAGGCTGTTCAATGAGTAGCTGTTTGGCCTGAATGACCCGATAGATTGTCAAAAGCCGACGGGGCGTGGTTTGGTACAAATCATGAAAAGTTTGGAGCATATATTGCACACTGTAGTTGGTCATTTCGGCTAGATGCTCGTTTGTTAGATCTTCTTGAAAATGTTGTTGCAACAGGTTCAGTGTTTGTTCAGCCAGCGCTTGCTTGTTCGCATCTGCTTTTAAACGCGCGGTGTAAGGTTTTAATTTGGTTAAAAAGTTTTGGACAATCGCGGCATTCTGATCGTCTTGATAGCGATGTGTCTGTTGATAACGCGTATGTTCATGAATGAAGCCTAGTACTTCTGTTCCTAGTACCGGAAAGAAAAGCGAGTTGGCGGTTTGCAGGCCAGGGATGAGATCATCGAGAATCGTTCCGCTGAAACTAAGATAGCTCGTCTGCCAAAGCGACGTTACTGGATGATAAGCGTAACTCGTATTCAGATTAATCAAAATGCCTTGCCCCGGGCGCAAATTAATTTGCTGATCGCCGATGGTCAGTTCGCCTTCACCAATATCACTTTGTAACCATTGGTAATCGCCGCTGCCCTCAGGTCGGGCTATCGCTGACTGAGCCCAGTTAAATCCGATTTTATTAAGCGTAAATGGTTGCTTGCTAGCATGATATGTAATGACGGCTTTGGGGTGCTTGTTTGTGGGATGGTCAATATGATAGCCAGTGATGGTCACACGATTACCATTGCTGCCATAACGGCGGCGCGCTTTATCATACCAATCGCCGTGTGCACCGAGCGCTTCGATGGTTAATTCATAGTGACCAAGTGGTTCTGTTGGTGACCGGTAGCACGGTGCATCCTCATGCAGGAGGCTGTAAAAATCCGTGTACACTTGAGTTTTGACTTGGCCAGCTTCATCACGTAACGTTATTTTGGCAAAACCGCCGTGCGTACCAGTTTGTCCGGTCATCGTAATGCCCGTGCCATGGAATTTGAGCGTCATCCTAGCGTCATTGGTCTGTCCGGTCCAAGCCAGTGGGGTCAACGTCAGCGGCTGTTCGCGTTGCTGGTACCAGTCCCACGCAGGCCAGTAATGGGGAACGGACAATGTGGTTTCATGAACACTCAAAGGTAACCAGACGTGAGTGCTATTTTCCAGTTGCGGGTAAGTATGGCGATCACCTAAGTACAAAGGAACGGTACCCTTGGCAGTGGGCAGAAGCGCGACATCGGCAGTTTGGGAGTTATACGTCAGCGTTCCCGGCGGACAAAATGGGCCATGTGCTGTCCATGGGCCGGTTAATTGGTCGGCAGAAAAATAAACGTTGTCGTTGTGCTCCCAGCTGGTCTTTTGGGATGCCAGCAAGAAATAATGATCATGAAAGCGAAACATCGCCGGTGCTTCGGTACCGGGTGCGATGTTGCTGATGATTTTGGCCTCCGCGATTGTACCGTCAGCTGCTAACCGATAGATATCGCCTTCATGTGTTAGCAAATAATTCGTACCATCATCGTCGGTGAAACTGCCAATATGCCACATACGAATGGATTGGTTGTTGAGAAGCAGTGGACCCTTAAAAGTGAACGTGTCGGTTAGCTGATCAGCCGTGGCATACGCGACAACCGGATCGAAAGTACGTTCATCATCGGTGTGCATGAGCATGATGTACTGACCGGTTTGGGCGCGGACAACCTTCACCCGATCGCCGACTCGATGTGGCCCTAATAGACCAGACGGCTGAACCGGCAAAGCAAGTCCCGTGAAGGTCCAGTTTTCTAGATCGGTTGAAACATAGCGCGAGAATCCGGCGAATTCCGTCGATTCCGCTTGCCGATATTCACCGAATAAATAAAACTTGCCACTTTCCTGAATCAAACAACCGCCAACAGCATTAACGACTTGCTGGTGTTGATCATACCAAGGAACCCCATTGAAAATGGTTGGCATGGACGCAACCTCCTTGTCTTGACGAATCCCCACTGCACCAATCATAACAGACGTCATGAATGATATGCTACGTCGCTTATGGGAAAACTCGCGGAAGAACATGGCGGTTTGTCAGCGAAGATGTTGGCAGTGGATGATGCGCACAAAAAAACTGAAGTCCGCGTTTTGGGACTCCAGTTCGCTCAAAAGATATTAAGATTAATTGTTTTGGCTAGATGATTGGGCATTATCAGAACTTGTGGTTGGTGCAGAGCTGCTGGTGCTTGAGGAAGAACTTGTCTTACTGCTGCTGCCACTGTCACCATTTGGGCCCCATGTCCACTGATAAGAACCATCACTCATCGTTACGGATTTTACCGTCATATCATCAACAGACTTACCTTGAACTTTGATGGCTGCGACAGCGTCATCATAAGTCTTATACAGGCCACCACTGAGAACCGTTGTCATCGGTTCCAAGCTACTAGAAGCAGTCGGAGCAGATGATGGTTGCGGCTGATTGTCTGACTTGCTTGAGGAACTGCTACTTGTCGCCGCGGAGGAGGACTGATCGGTCTGGTTTGACTGACTGGCGCTGCTGGTCGGTGCCTGACTAGATGAGTTATCCTTCTTGCCGACGCCACTGGCCGGTTCCGAACTGGTGGTAGTTGCGTCTTGTTTTTGCGTGCTTTGACCACTTGATGTCGTGTTACCCATCGCAACATTTGAGTCGCTGCTTTCCTGTGACTTACGGGCAACTTGAACTAATGGCAAAACATTCTTGGCAAAGTCCTGGTTCTCGACATTTTCAACAGCGTTAACGGCTAAGTCGACACTGCTGCTGCTGAGATCAGACTTGGGGTGCTGCAGGTTTTGATCCTTGTAGAGTTTCTGAATCTGGGAAATTGCGAGCGACTTTCTGTAAAGTTGACTGACTGATTGCTGGTAATCAGCAGCAAATTCAGGCTTAGTCGACGCAATGGCCTTGTAAGCCTCATTGGCCTGCGAACCATCTTGGGCAATTTGCGCCAGATTGCTGCTCTGAGCCTTCGTGGTTTCTTCAATCGTCAGCATGTAACTGGCTGCATCAGCGTCTTGTTTATCTTTCAGAATCGTTTTCTTTTGCTTGCGATCATCAACATTGTTGGCCAGTTGCTTCAACTTTTCTTGAGTTGAAGTTACCGCGGCCCTAGACAAATGTTTAGCTGGAAAAGTTCGCTTTGCGGATGTGTATAGTTGATTGGTTTGTTGCGTTGCCGCTTGAACCGCGTGTTGCGCAAATGAGGTATCGATCGTGCTCCGCATCCCGTAGAAAACGGTCAGGTACCCAGCGATCAAGGTGCCGACCAGGATTTGGAAAATATGTTTCTGTTTCATTGATGCCACCTCCAATAACCTAATGGTACGGGCTGGACTTAACAGGACCATTGCAAACAGGTCACGAATTGAATCTTTTTTGTTACACATTAATATATTCGTAATATAAGGGGTTTACTAAATGAATGCAACCCCTGCCAAACCGAAAAGACGCCGCGGTGACGATAACAGCAACAATGAGCGCCGATTAAGATTATTTTTGCCTGTTTGGTTATTTAAAGACGAGATGCTTGACAAATAACCGAGCAGTCGGTTAACGTTGGTGTCAATCAAATAAACCGTTCATGCAAACCTTTGAAGTGGAGATCAAGCTGATGGTGCACGCACAGAGAGCCGGCGATGCTGAGAGTCCGGCCGAACGCAAGTCAGTAAATGGACCACTGAGGGTTCCCCCGAAAGATCATCGAGTACGGGGAAACGTGTTGGCATACGTCAGTTGTCGCCGGGGTGTTGGCCCCGGGCTAAGCGTGATCATCAACTGCCAAGGGCAAAAACCCTAGGCGCAGTCTCATGATCAAACTAAGGTGGCACCGCGGGAAACCGTCCTTAACAAGAATGTTTGTTATGGACGGTTTTTTTGTTGTGAGCGCGAGCCAGCCCGGTTAGAAACCGGAGTGTAAGTGGCCTTGGGCGTGATGGCCCGGGCTTGGCCATTGCGACCAAGGTTCTTACACGCAGGTTTCTGGGCTGGCGAGCGCGTTATGGAACGCTGAGCGTGAACTGGCGCGCTTAGGAGCCGGAGTGTAAGTAGCCTTGGTCGCAATGGCCCGGGCTTAGGCCATTGCGACCAAGGTCCTTACACGCAGGCTCCTGCGCCAGTGAACGCGTTATGGAGTGCAACAGCATCGGCCAAATTTCCCTTTCTCCAACTCCAACGCCAAGCCCTCCAACCAAAAATACTCTCACGAGGTGGCACAAAATGAAAAAGTATAACTCCCTGGGACTAACCTGCATCACCCTAACCCTACTTCTAGCCGCATGCGGCCAATCAACCAAAGCGGCGACCAACCAACGTACCCTAAACGTTGCCGTCAGCACCGAGGCCAGCTCCCTTGATCCGGCCCATGCAGTCGATGCAACCAGCGGCGCCATTCTGCAGCAAATCATGACGCCATTGTATGACCATGACAAATCCGGCAAAATCATTCCGGCCATGGCCACTAAGGTCGTGAAGCCAACTAACAATGGTAAAACTTACACCCTCACGTTGCGCAAAGATGTCAAATGGAGTGATGGCACCCCGGTAACGGCCAAGGATTTTGTCTATTCACTCAAGCGGATTGTGGACCCAAAAACCAAAACCGAATTCGCCTACCAATATGATGCCATTGCCAATTATCAGGACATCGTCGACGGTAAAAAGTCGCCCGATACCCTTGGCGTTTCCGCTCCAAGCAAATATGTCCTGAAAATCCAACTCAGTCAGCCGACCCCCTATTTTTCCAGTCAGATGACCGGTTATTACCCGACCAATGAAGCAGCGGTTAAACGCTATGGCAAGAAATTCGGTTCAAGCGCCGACAAAATTGTGACGAACGGCGCCTACAAAATCAAAAACTTCAGCACCACTAGTGATAGCTGGGACTATGTGAAAGATCCAAACTTCTACGCGGCTAAAACCGTCAAGATCAATCACGTTCACGTCAATGTTTTGAAAGATTCCAGTACAGTCGACAACCTTTTTGCGACTGGCAAGTTAGACGATGCGCCGCTATCTGGCAACTTGATTCAAAAAGAAGCGCAAAACCCAGCCTTGACGAAGACACCGGCCGCTAATATGAACTATCTGCAACTCAATACCAAGAATCCGCAGCTTAATAACGTCAACTTGCGCCGTGCCATTTCAGCCGCACTCGATCGGCAGGCGCTCACGAGTAAAGTTCTGCAGGATGGCTCCCAACCGGCCAAAGCATTTGTACCCAAGGGTCTCAAAACCAATCCAACCACCGGCAAAGACTTTACCGAAGATGCCAAGACGCCGCTGACATATTCGCCAACCAAGGCCAAAGCGTATCTCAAGACGGCATTGAAGGAGCTGAACACTGATAGTATCAGTTTCTCGATTCTCACTTCTGATGTCGATACAGATAAGCAGGTCGGTGAATACATTCAGAGCCAGCTAACCAAGGTATTGCCACAGCTGAAGGTCACGGTCAGCAGCCTGCCAAAAATGACGCGCATTCAGCGATCGCTTGATGGCAAGTTTGACGCGGTCTTGATGGGCTGGAACTCAACGATTCAGGATCCGTCAGATTATCTGAACACGGCGACGGCGGATAACATTTCGAACTTTTCGAAGTTTAGCGATGAGCAATTCACCGCGTTGATGAAAAAGGTCAACACCACCACGGGTCAAAGTGCCACCGCCCGCTATCAGCAAGAACTAGCCGCTAATGCCCGCGTGATTGACGTAGCTGGCTACATTCCGGTCTTCCAAAGTGCCAATAGTCGCCTGATCAACACCAAAGTCGGCGGTTTACATTACAGCATGTTGCAACCGGCCGAATATCGCTATGCGTATTTTAAATAAGGTAATAAGAAAGCAGGCTTGAAAATGAATCTTCCCATGCAAGCATTTTTATCTCAATATTTGCAGTTACGTTCGGTTTCGTTAGCGGCCGACAACCAAATTGCCGAAACAGCGGCCTTTTTAAAGGAACAATTTACTAAACTTGGCGCGACCACCAGTCGGATTTTAACCACCGACGCGGCGAATCCAGCGGTGTACGCGGTTTTCCCAGCTCAATCCGCGGATGCACCGACGTTACTTTTCTATAATCACTATGACGTTCAGCCGGCTGAACCCTTGGATTTATGGAAAAGTGATCCATTCAAATTAAAAATGACGGACACTCACCTGTATGCTCGCGGGATTAATGATGACAAAGGCGAGTTAGCTGCACGGCTGGCTGCGATTCAACGGTTACAGGCGCAAGGTGGCTTGCCGTGTACGATTAAGTTTCTTGTTGAAGGTGGGGAAGAACAAGGCAGTCCGCACTTGGAAGACTTGTTGAAGCAATATGCGGATTTGTTGGCGGCGGACTTTTGTTTGTGGGAATCCGGCGGGCGCAATGAGCAAGGCAAGTTTCAGATTTCGCTCGGCGTCAAAGGTGGCGTGGCGTTTCAGCTCAGTGTCAAGACGGCCGATTTTGATCTTCACTCCAGCTTAGGCGCGATCACCGAGAATCCGGCATGGCGCTTAGTGCAGGCGCTGGCGACCTTGAAGAATGCCAAAGACGAGATCACGATTCCGCATTTTCTCGATGCTGTGAAGCCTCTGACCACCACCCAAAAGCAACTCATCGACAGTGCGGTTTTTGATTACGCGGCTTTTGCGAAGAACTATGGCATCACGCGTTCGGCGACGGTGCCTGCAGACGAGATTAAAGAAGCGCTGTATAACCGACCGAGTATGACGATCAACGGTTTTTCAAGCGGGTATGAAGGCCCGGGGATCGGCAAAACGATTCTGCCGCATACCGCTCTGGCCAAGATCGATCTACGGTTGGTTCCGGACCAAACGCCAGCCGAGACTGTGCGCCTAATCAAAGCGGCATTAACAGCCGGCGGTTATGATGACGTCATTGTGTCAGACTTTCTCGGCGAGCCGCCTTTCCGAACCGATCCGGACGACCCGCGCGTGCAGGAGGCGGTGGCACTGGCCAAGGCGACTTATGGGGATGACGCGGTTCAAGTCGAATTGAACTCGCCAGGCAGCGGCCCCATGAAGTATTTTTATGACATCAATCACGCCCCGATCATCTCCTGTGGCATCGGCAATGCCAACTCAGCAGCGCACGGGCCCAATGAGAATGTGGCGATTGCGGATTACTTGAGTTTTATTGATTATCTGACGCAACTGGTGGGTGAGTTGGCGGTAAGAGCATGAAAGATGAACAGCTTGAGAAGTTTTGCAGGCAAACATTGAAACAAATTCAGGCCAGAACGTCGATATCGAAGCGAAGCTTCTGGCAACGTATGACGAAGATGATGTGAAATGATGTCGCAAAAGGCAAAACAAAGAGGCTGCGCATGATTGGCGTGCAGCCTCTTTGTTTTGGAACAGCTTAACCTTGCGAACTCGAAGAACTAGCAGAACTTGCCGACGATGAGTTGCTGGACTCCTGCTGGCTTTGATCAGATTCATTGCTGGTACTTGAACCGGAAGATGTCGACTGACTGTTCGTGGCAGATGACTCGGAGCCACTTACTGAGGAACTTGGTACCGTCGAGGACGATACACTTGCTTCAGCGCTGGAAGTGTCATCCGAAGCCGCTTGCTGCGCGGTGGCGATTGCCGGCAGCATTTGGTCGGCCAGTTGTTGGTTATCAATATGTTTGAGCGCTGCCAAGGCGGCTTGAATCTCACTGGTACTCAGGCCGGATTTGGGTTCTTTAAAATCAGCGTCAGTAAATAAGCTGGCAACTTTAGCCACGGCCGCCTCTTGATCGGATAGCCGCGCAACCTGTTTTTGATAAGTCTGAACGAACGTCGGCTTTTGTTTGGCCAGTTTGGCTAATGCTTGCTGCGATTCGCTTGTTAACGTCTTCAACTCAGTCAATTTGGTTGGTTTTTGTGCCACCGCGTTTTTGACAGTTAGCATTTGCTTAGCGGCGTCTAAGTCTGCCTGGGCGCTGGCGAGCTGGTTAGCCTGCTCTGGCTCGGTGAGTTTGCGCCGTGCTGCTTGTAAACTGGCTTCGGCGGCAGCAATTTTTTCCTGACTAAGTTGCGTGGCCGGCAGTTGATGCGACGAATCCTTGAACAAGGTATCAACTTGATTGGTAGCCGCTTGAACGGCGTGTGCTGATTGGGTGTCGGTCCAGGTGCTGTGCGCGCCATAAAAAAGCGTGAAACAACCTGCGACTAGCGTGACGACGATGATCGAAAACAACGTCCTGCGCTTCATAAATAAATTCCTCCTGAACGTGAGCCGACTTCTGTGCCGGGGATCGCGTTAATGTGCGTGATAATAAAAAAAGTTCAACTGAAAATCGCTGCGTCCAAGACACATGACCATGAAACCCAAGTATCATTGAACAACAGCTGTCCAGTTACAAAAGTTTTGTTTAAAAATACGTAATCTCTTTAGCAAAGCTTAATTCTAGCACGTTCCGGAAGAAAAGCAATGAAAACGGATACATAATTGTAGCGGCGGGATTCGCACACCCAAAAGAGCCCTCAAATTGCCAAATAAATCGCGCAATTTAAGGGCACTTTTCGAAATCTAGGAAAAACAAAGCTTCATTTCAGAACGATCATGATTTATTCGACATTGACGTGTTCATGCAAAGCATCAGCGTTACTGGTGTCATCACGTTTAGCTAATTTCAACGTCAGGGCATCCAAGGTGATGTGGACGGTCTGGTCGAACAAAGTCGATAAGAGCTGGATTGATTTAACGCCGGCGCCGGTTTTGGTTGCACCGGGAACGATCACGACCGCATCGGCGAGTTTGGCCAGTGGCGAGTCAACGGCACTGGTGAAGGCCACGATGTTGAGGCCGAGTTTCTTGGCTGCCTCTGTATCGGCGATGATGCTTTTTGTGGTGCCTGAGCCGGAAACTGCCACCCAGGTATCGCCTTTTTGAATGGATGGGGTAATGGTTTCGCCCATCACATAGTCGGTGTAGCCAATGTGCATGAGGCGCATAGCGAAGCCTTTTGCCTGAAAACCGCTGCGGCCGGCACCGATGACGAAAATGCGTTTGTCCTTGGCCAGGTATGGCATGGCTGCGTCTAATTGACTTTCATCGACAAGTGCCATGACTTGGCTTATTTCTGCCATAATATCCGGAATGACTTTCATGCGTTTATTGCCTCCATAAATTGTTGTGCCGTTGCGACTGGATCGGCTGCCTTGGTGATGGCGCTGCCGATGATGACGATTTCGGTTAATCCTTGTGCAGCCAACGCTGTTGCCCCGGCTAAATCAATCCCGCCGGCAATCGCCAGTCGCTTGAGTTGCGGAAAGGCGGCGTGAAAATCGGCCACCGTTGCGGTCGGGTCCAGGTGATCTTGGCGGTCAGTGCTATGGTGCAGCGCATAAATCGCATTTGGGAAAATACTGATGACTTGCTGCTTGGCCGCATCAACCTCCATCAAGTCGATCATCATTTCCTTTTTCGCCGCATCCGTCGCCGCTGCCGTTGTTTTCAGAGTTGCCAGTGACGCCGCACCCATCACGGTTAAAATGTCGGCCCCCGCCGCAAAGCCTTGTTTGAATTCATAGCCACCTTCGTCAATGGTCTTCAGGTCGATGAGTAACTGCGATGTGCGAATCGCCGCCCGCATTGCGCGAAAACCGGCCAAGCCCTCATCCTTCACCAAGCTGGTACCCATTTCGATAATCGCTACTTTGCCATCTAATTGTTGCGCTAATGCAACCGCATCGGCTAATGGTACCCGATCAATTGCCACCTGTAATTTCATTCAAAATCGTCTCCCATCACAGCCAGATTTTTGTCCAAAAAGGCTTGCAGTTGGTCTGGCGTCGGATAACCGTCATTATCGCCAGGCGCCTGAACCGCAAAAGCGCCAATTGCGTTTGCGCGGACGACCGCGTCACGTTGGGACTTGCCTTCCATCAAGGCGGTAATCAATCCCAAGGCAAAACCATCACCGGCGCCAACCGTATCAACGACCTGCGCCACTTTAAAGCCTTTCACCCAATAACCGGCTTCACCTTTATTTTTAACATATGCACCTTTAGGACCGACTTTGACGACCACCGTTTGCGTGCGTTCGCTTTGATTGAGGTAAAAATCGGCAATCGTTTCCGGATCGCGCGAGCCCACCAAAAGTTCCCCTTCGTTGTCGCCAGGCAAAATAATCTCGGCTTCTTTTGCCAGCTCATTGAGTGTTGCCGCCATTTTTTGCGGGCTGGACCACAACTGCGGGCGCAAGTTCGGGTCGAAGGTCGTCCGGATATTGTGTTCATGCAGCAGGTCAATTAAGTGACGAAAAGCAGCCAGTGCCTGTTCCGAAATCGCCGGGAAAATGCCGGAAAGATGGGCAAATTTCACCTCCGAAAAGTCAATGCGATCGAGCGTTTTGGCATCGAAGTGGGCAGCGGCAGAACCCCGCCGGAAATAGAAAATATCCGGATCGCCGGTTGAAACCTTATTTTTAAGCTGGAACGCGGTCCAATAATCAGGCGTACTATCAATATAATCGGTTTGGACATGATTTTCACGCAACTGGTCCTTGATGAAATCGCCAAATGGGTCTTCGCCTAGCCGCGTGATATATTGCGCCGAGTGACCTAAACGCGAAACTCCGACAGCCACATTGACCTCGGCTCCGGCCAGATACTTCCGGAAGTTCAAAGCATCCTTGAGTGTTTGATCCGTATCCTGTGAAGCAAAAAGCGCAATTGGTTCTCCGATGGTAAGAAATTCTGACATGGTATGTTCCCCCTCTTTAAGTGAGCGTGAGCCAGCGCGGTTAGAAGCCGGAGTGTAAGCGGCCTTGGGCGTGATGGCCCGGGCTTAGGCCATTGCGACCAAGGGTCCTTACACGCAGGCTTCTGCGCTGGCGAGCGCGTTATCGAGCCATTACAACAACACATAAGCCGCCAACAAATTCAAAATTGTAGCGATCCAAGCCCAAGGCAGTCCGGTTAACAGAAACGTTTTGGTATCAAGCTTGGCATATTCAACCGACCAGAGATTCCAGGACTGGGTGATGTCGGCTGATACCGCCATCATGGTCGGGACAACGAGCAGCCCGTATAAGAAGTAAGGCGGGAATAAGCCGGTGGCGGTAAAAATCGCTGCAGTTGCCGCGCCTGCTCCGTAAAGCATCAACGGACCGCGGAAGTAGGACAGTGGTGCGATGACCATCATGATGAACACCATCAACAAGCGGCTGTCAGGGATGATGTGTTTGAAAATCGTGGTGAACTGGCCCATGGTGTGGACAGCCGCGCTTTGAAACATGGTCAAGACCAGTAACATGATCAGCAAACCAGCGATATCACCAATAGCCGTTTTGGTCGTCGTGTTCATCATCTGGACAAAATGCACGTAAGACTTCATATTGCCGGTCATCGCAAACGCCAGGATCGTTGCCAGCAACAACGCCGGAATCGCATCCCATTTGAAGAAAATGCTCATGGCCACGGGCAACACCGGCAACAGATACGTGATTGGATTCACGTCAGGCGGCACGCTTGTTTCCGGCGTCTCTGACTCAACGACGAAAGGCTTGCCGTTCCTGATTTTCCGGGCATAGAAAAGGATCATAGCGATGACGACCAGCATCTGAATAGCCATGGCGACAAAGCCGAACCGCAGATAATGATCACCCCAGGCAACGCCTTTGAAGAAAACGGTGAATTGGTTAAACAAAACCGGATTAATATACATGGCGGCGCCGATCGACAACGTGAAAATCGAGACTGCAATATTTTTTGGGACACCCATTGAAAACATAATCGGGAAAAGAATGACCCCGACCGCAATCGCCGAACCCACGCCATAAGCACTTGAGAAAATCAAGGCGGTGATAATGGCAATTAAAATGGTGGCAATCACGGGTGCCTTGCTGCCGACGCTTTGGGTGCGGCGGCTGATCGACCCGGCAATACCGGTGTCCACCAGCACGCGGCCAAACCAGGAACCGAGAATGATATACAAAGCGGTTTTGCCGTAATTCAGCACGGGATCGGTGAAAATTTCTTTAATCGCGACGTTGAGCGGTATCAGTCCGATGATGGTCCACACAATCGCCATGACGAAGAACCCGACCGTTAAGTTGCCACCGCGCATCGCAAACGTAATGAATAAAACGAAAGTCAAAACAAGTAAAATACCGGTTATTAGACTCCCCATGTGATGCGCCCCCTCAATACTTGTTCAACTCGCTTAAAATGCGTTGGTAACTAGAACGGATGCCGCTTTGATCAGGATCCTCAAAGAACTTATTCTCAGTCGAGTTAAACCGCTCAGCGAGATAAAATGCCGACAAATACGCAGCTAAAGCTTCTTTACTGGCTGCTTCAATATCCACTTTTTCCGGTGATACCTGGATATTTAATGACTTGATGAAATTCAAGGCGAATTGTTCCGGATCAATTTGCAAACGTTGATTATTCATGTGCGCGACCCCCTAACTTGCTCATCTTGTAAAAGTTTTTTGCCTGCCAAAATGACATCATGATGTGCGGTCGGATATTCCAAGGCGATAGGCACTGTATCTGGCAAGATCGCCAAAATATCACGCCACGGCAGATCGCCTTGATCTAACGGAACGGTGACTGGCTTTTCGCCACCGGTCAGGTCGTCTTTCACGTGGATGTACCGCGTATACTGACGCAAAGCAGTCGCAGCTTTCAGCGGATCTTCGCCAACGAACGGCCAGTTGCCTAAATCGTAAACATAGCCGATCGGAATATTCGCCGCCGTGACGGCCTGAAGAAATGTCAAAACCGGCTGCAGGCGACCGCTTGTGGTGGTTTGATCATTTTCGATATTGATTTCGATGCCTTGCTGCGTGAGCGGAAGCAAGGCGCTGGCCAGATCACCGGAGAACTCGGCAAAATCGCCGATATTCCACTTGATCTTGGTCATGCCCATGGCTTTTGCTTCATCCAAGTAACCTTGAAGCTTTGGATTAACCTGACCCTCAGCAACGAAAATTTCGTCTGGAACACTGTAGAAAAGCGTCAGCGAGTGATTCTTGGCAAGTTCGGTCACTTGTGGCAGTTCCCGGGAAATATCGCGAAAATATTCCCGCCTGACTTCAATGGTCGAAAAGCCCAAGTTGACCAACTCTGACACAAGATCAGCCTGTGATTGGCCGGCCTGCCATTCAGAAGCGAGCAATAAAAGATTGGCAACGATTGGTGCTGGCATGTTAAATCCCTCCCTATTGTGTGAGCGTGAACCGGCGCGCATAGAAGTCGGAGTGTAAGCGGCCTTGGGTGTGATGGCCCGGGCTTAGGCCATTGCGAACAAGGTCCTTACACGCAGGCTTCTGCGCCGGCGAACGCGTTATGGTGAGCGTGAACCAGCGCGCTTAGAAGTGGGAGTGTAAGTGACCATTGCGTCCAAGGTCCTTACACGGAGACTTCTGCGCCTGCAAACGCGCTAATGAGTGACAACGATGTATTTTGGAAACCGGTTTCCTTAAAGAGTACATCGTCACTATACAAGCGCTTACAATCGTGGTCAAGTAAAACGCCCGTTTTGTTTTGATTAAAATGTGCGGTCGAGGTAGCACAGCCTAGGAACGCAAAAATCGCCCCTAGAGATTTCATTCATCTCTAGAAGCGATTTACTTTGGTGTCAATTTTCAGAATCAAAATGATGAGCGAATGCGCACTTCGGCGGGAATCTCCAGACGTTGAACCGCAACCGGTTCGCCGGCGATTTGTTGTGCCAGTAGTTGAGCTGCCGTTGTGCCGATGACATCGGGATGTTGTGAAACTGCGGAGATGCCCGGCGTGACCAACTCGGCCCAATCCCAGTCGTCATAGCCGCTGATGGCAATATCTTGAGGGATGCGCAGGCCTTTTGCATGCAGCCAGCGCAGCGTTGCCATTAACAACCGGCCGTTCGCGGCAAAAACCAGTGGATGTGTTTGGGGATGCGCTTCGAGCCAAGTGGCCAGAGGTGCGACACTATCGTTTTCGGTTTCCAATAATGTCACCGTGGTCGCCGTATTTTTAAACGTGTCCAAAAAGGCTTGGTAACGGGACTGGCGTGTGGAAATCTGGGCGATCGGATTGATAAGGATCAGGATATCCCGGTAATGACTTTTGTGGATGGCTTGTGCCAGTTTAGTGGTCGAGCGGTAGTCGTCGGCGGTGACAGTTGGCCAAGCGAGCGGCCGAGTTAATCGGTCAACCAGAACCATGGGCGTCTGACTGTCACGAATCAGATCATAATGATGGGCCACGGCACTCAGCGGCTGCATGATAATACCGTCAACATTCATACTCAGCAGCATTTCCAAAGCTTTTTCCTCGCGCTTCAAGTCATTGGCCGCGTCGTTGATCAGAATCTGATCCATCGACTGCTGCGTAACCTTGTTGATGCCGCTGATGAGTAAAGTCGAATAAATGTTGGAGATATCGGCCACCACCACACCGATCAAGTGGCTGCGGTGGGTTTTTAGCGAACTGGCTTGGCGGCTGGGGGTATAGTTGAGCTCCGCAATCACCGCAGCAATGTGTGCCTTGGTGGCGTCCGACATATGTTCAAAACGCCCATTCAAATAGCGGGAAATCGTAGCTTTGGACACGCCGGCCTTTTCAGCCACGTCTTTGATGGTGAGTTTCAAGGGGCTACCTCCGTTTAGTTTTGATTGTCTGGCGACTAGCGGACGGTTAACCAATAACCGGCGCACCCCAGAATAACCAGTGCGACGAGATTGAAAATGGTAAACCCGACAAAAAACCGGGCATGGGGCCGACTGCCGTAAATCAGATACTGTTTGAAGACCAGCAAGTTAGCCATCGACCCGACCAAAGTGCCCACGCCGCCAATGTTGGAACCGTAAAACAGGGCTTCAACATATCCGGTAAATCGAGCCAACAGAACGGTGGACGGAACGTTGGAAATAACCTGACTGGTCAGGACCCCGCTTAAGTAAACCGAATCTTCTGAATTTTCAAGGCTGGCAATAAAGTGGGTGACCCACGGAATTTGCCCGACGACGCTGACAATCACAAAAAAACCGGCGAAAGTCAAAACAACCGCATAGTCCACATCTTTCATGTCTTTTGGATCGAGCGCTACTGACAGCAGAATCGCTAATACCGCGCCGACCCAAGCAGGCACAATGCCAATGACTCCGGCGAAAACGACGCACGCAACGATGACGGCAAAAATCGTCGGCCGTATTTGGATGTGAATATGTTCGGTGGGCACGTTGGGTACCGGGACGTTGCGCAAAAATAAACTTAGCAGCACCAACACTAGGAAACTGCAAGCCAGCAACGGAATTGACCAGCTGAAAAATTCTTTTAGATTAATCTGGAATTGATGCATCAGGAAAATGTTGTGGGTGTTACCGAACGGGGTGAAGGCGCTACCAAAGTTGGCAGCCATCCCGATCAAGGTTACTGGGAGAATTTCCGGCAGCTGATATTTCTTGGCCACGCGCAGATATAACGGTACTAGCGTTAAAACCGTAACATCGTTGGAAAGAAACATACTGGCAAAAATGGCAAGAAAAATAAACCACCACGTTAACTGGCGCGTGTTGTTCGCCCGGGACGTTAACCGATATGCCCAGTAATCAAGAATATGTAGGTGTTCGAAGATTTGAATCACCGTCATCATGGCAAGAATGGACCATAATGTGGCAAAACTTATGTCGCTTATTTTAGGCCGGCCTATGAATAGACTTATGACGACCAACAAGCCGGTGATCTGCAGGACCCGATCTCTGATCAGACGCCGAATAACAATCATCAATTTACCTCATTTGAAAAAACTCAACCTGTACATTTTGCGCTAAAAACCGAACGATGACAATAGCTAAACCCAACAGAACGTCTGGTATACTTGAATTAAACTAAGATTGTGGCAAAAGCATGATGACGGGAGTAGCAAGCAGCGTGAATATTAAAATCATTGGTGTCGGTAAGTTGAAAGAAAAGTACTTTCGTGAAGGCATCGCGGAGTACTTAAAACGGATGGACAAGTTCGCCAAAGTCAAGATTGTCGAAGTGGCGGATGAAAAAGCACCGGAGAATCTTTCGGAAGCCGAAATGGCGGAGGTCAAGGACAAAGAAGGCAAACGCATTTTGGCCAAAATCAAGGACAAGGAATGGGTGATTGCCTTAGCAATTGAAGGTAAACAGCGGCCTTCCGAAGCTTTTGCCAAAGAAATTGCCGATCTTGGTACATATGGCCACTCGGATATTACCTTTGTGATCGGCGGCTCGCTTGGCTTGTCGCCGGCCGTCATGAAGCGCGCCAACGACACCTTGAGCTTCGGTAAATTGACTATGCCGCACCAGTTGATGCGCTTGGTGTTGATGGAGCAGATTTACCGCGCATTTATGATAAATATTGGTAGTCCGTATCATAAGTGAGGTAGTGCTAAAGGCAAGCATGCGTGGTTGCCGATAAGCGAAATCTTCAAGTTGGCAAAACAGCAATTAATCAGGTATGCTCAATCTTGAAAATATTTCTTCAAATTTTGGCCATTTCTAGCAGAAATATTTGCTTTGAAGCCATCTTCTCGGAGGATTAACAATGGCATACAAAACTTTGCGCGTTCTAAGCTATAGCCAAAGTATACCGAATATATCAGAAGAATATGAACGGCGTTTTAATGGAGAAAGTGCCGTTAAAACTAATTTATGGATGAGCCCCAATGAACGTGATCATAAGTCAATCGCATCGCATCAGATTTTTTGCGTCTTGACGCCGGATATATATAAAATGACGATCTCAATGATGCAACGTTCAGAAACCATTAAACGCCGGATTAGCGAGCTTTCTGACGTCGCCAGTGATCAGTTCTTTTTAGAGACGTTGGTCAACGAACTGATGAGTACAAATGAAATCGAAGGCGTTAGAAGCACACGCAAAGAACTTTATAGTGCGGTTATGAGTGCGCTGAAAAAAGAGAAAACGCCAATGCGCTTCCGTTCGCTTGCCAATATTTATCTCGGTATTCGGCGAAACCGTTCCATCAAGATTAATGACGTTACTCAAATTAGGACGGCCTGGGAATACGTCACGGCGGGAGAGATCAAAAAGTCCGATCTACCTGATGGCAAAGTTTTTCGTTCGAAAGAAGTTTATATCAATGACGCTGCTTCTGGTCAAGCAATTCACTGGTCATCGCCTGACGAAGAACAAGTTAGACAAGACATGGAAGCACTCATTCAATTCATGAACGATAACGAAACACCTTTTATCTTGAAAGCACTGATTTCACATTTTTTCTTTGAATACGTTCATCCTTTTTACGATGGCAATGGACGAACCGGTCGTTACCTGGCGTGTGCGTACCTCGGGAAGAAGCTTGATTATCTGACCGGCATTAGTTTTTCAAACAGTATCAGCAAAGCAAAGAAGAAATACTATAAGGCATTTGCGGAAGTCGAGCATCCTAAGAATTTTGGCGATGTCACTTTCTTTGTCGAAGCGCTTATGCATATCATTGAAACAGGCCAAAAAGACATCATCGCGGCGCTTAAACAAAGCCAAATTAAACTTGAGGACTGGTTTAAGCGAATTTTGGCAGCGGATTTTACGAACCATCAAAAAGCAATTTTGGCTTACTTGATTCAACCATACTTATTTGGATCAAGGGAGAATTCAACGATGGACGATAATGCCCTGAAAGAGCTTCTTTCAAGGCAAGGGTTTAACGGTCGCACCTATAGTCAAGTCAGCATTAAGAAAAGCATTGACCAGCTTGAGAAAGACGGCTGGATCGAACTGGTCAAACATCGTCCAAAGATTCATGCGGTGAGTCAACGTTTTATTGCATATATGACCGAGAACCATAAGTTGCAGTAACAACTTTATATGCGATTGAATGCGCACAGCTAGTTTGATTTTGGTATTGCGTGGATAAATGTTTTGGATTAAAGAATTTAAGATGATTGATCATCACTTCACAATTTTTAGGTTACTTGAAAATATTTCTCTTAATTTTGGCCATTTCTAAGAGAAATATTTTTTAAGGCGGCTGTTTCTTCAAATCTTCGAGATATATTGGCCAAAATCGGCAGGTATTCGTCCGATTGAACCATCTAAACAAGGAGCAAAATAATGACACCAGAAACCTATTTCACCCAGGCAAAGCAGGCATTGGGTCTGCCGGGATCCACACCTTTACAAAGTGCCTATCAATTTGGCGCTGAGGCAGATACATTGGCAGCACTTGTGCTTGCTGGCAAAAAGACGGCAACAGCAAGTGCACGAGATCTATATGCTGTCGATGAACCGTTGCCACAAGCGGGCGCGTATGATGTGATCTTAAATGCATCCAACGAACCTGTTTGCGTGACCTACACGGATGCTGTTGAAGTCCAGCCATTTTTAGCGGTGACGGCCGACCATGCGTTTCGTGAAGGTGAGGGAGATCGCAGTTTAGCCTATTGGCGACAGGTTCACGAAGCATTTTTTAAAGCCGAGTATGCGGAAGCAGGTAAACCCTTTGACCCAGCGACAGCGCGGATCGTTCTCGAATCGTTTCATGTTGTGTATCCGGTTTGACGATTGGTACGCAACAACATTTTGACATCATCAAAAAAGTCTCCGGTATGGGAGGCTTTTTCTGTAAGTAAATATTCGTAAGTCAATAAATCTTAACCGCGGGCAGATCTAACTTTTTGCCTTCGATAATCTTCTGATCAATCAAGCAGTTGAAGACTTGGTTACCAAAGAACTCGGCGCTTTTGGCGTCAAAATGATAAGCGTCCAGCAAGGTGCCATTTTGCATGTCGATCATGTGGATGTTGGGGTCTTCCGAAGCCAGTTGAATCATGCTCTTCTCGACTTGCGGGTCGTACTGCTCGGAGTGATGGCTGACGGTGCCGCAGATGATCGGTAAGGTAGCGTTGTCGACTAACTGGCGGCAGTAGGTGAAGACGGCCTTGAGATTGTCGTAGTAATGATCGGCGGCAGCTTGTGAATAGGATCCGCGGTCGGCTTCGCCTTGATGCCACAGCATGGCTTTGATGTCGAGGTGTTGCCGACTCGCCGCAAGACACTGCTTGATGAGGTGGGTGAAGGCCAGCAGCAAGGAGTCATCAGGCGAAGCGAGTTCGTCAAAATGCGTGGTCCAGTGGCGATCACCGTCACCGGTTGGGTCGATCGATGTCCCGCCTTCGGAACATTTGATGACGTACAGACCTTGATAAGGCGTCCGTTGCAAAATGTTGTGGTAGGTCACTAAGTCGAAGCCCCAGCGCTCCTGAGATAGTTCGCTGGTTTTCAAACTGGGCTGAAAGACGCCTTTATCGTGATCAGGGGTGTAGTTGCTGCAATAGTGGCAATCCGCCAGCGGCAGCTGAATGTCGGCAGGCAGTTCCGCCACGGGCACCCGTCCATCCATGTTGGACTGGCCAGCAGAGATAAGGGTGATCGGCGCTAGATCTTTTTCCAAAATAATCGCTCCATTCTTAAAAGTTGAATGTGGTCGAGTCGTTGCATACATACAGCAGTTTTTACTGCCGCCGCGTTGTTTTGGCCCGAGACAACAAAGAGCACTTGTATGGATTCGGTTTTAGAGCGAACAAAATCCATGCAAGTACTCCCGCGATTAAAGTACAACAAAAGGAACTGTATAGCAAATCGTTGAGCATCCACAAGGGAACAGTGGCGCACAACTAAACCGATGGGTTGTATTCAGCGCCGATGTCCTTAACTTAACCCGAGACGCTTACGGATTTCGGTACGGTAAACAGTCTTACCGTGACTCGCATTTAGGTTAGCCATTGCGGCAGCGTAATCCTCTTCGTCTGCCACGCGTTTAAGAACAGCATCTCGCATATACTGAGTGACCGAGACGCCATGGGAATCAGCCAATTCTTTGACTTTTTTGTACTGATCGTCTTTAAATTGCAAGGAGATTACGGTTGTGTCGGTCATTCTGATCACCTTTCCTTATTTATAAAAACATTATACCTGTAGGCATTCATTAAAGTGTGGCACAGACCGATCTTCGGTGCATGGCGTCACGATATTAAAACAAAGAAGCGACAGCAGAGCGAATCATTTACTGCTATGCGCTTCGTCAAGTAGCATAGTAATGTCGGTCAGCCAATTGCTGAACTCAACCAACAAATGAACCGCGTGTGCATGAATAATCGCATTGGGAAGGATTGCCGGGAACTCAACTTGGAGTCTGGCATGAAGTCGGTCACCTTCATCTGTCATCTGATGACGAACGCCTCCGATTACAAAACCATCGTCCAATTGACCGGAACCCGCCGTTTGGTATTTGAAGTTCGGGTCATACTTCGTCACTAACCCTTCTTCATTACCATATAATAGTGTGAATTTATTGGCGATTCGTGTGCCACCGGTCATTTCAACCACGGTCTGGTCAGTGTCTGAACCAGAACTATAAAAGTGATTAGGATTGGCCTTGAAATTATAGAACTGATTTTCCGGTGAGTTGATGGTCATCATTTTAGAAAAAGTGGCCATCGCTTCTTTTGCATGAACAGCACTGTGGTCGATATAAATATCAGCCACAGATACTTTTCTTCTCCCGAATGAAGCCCGCACACCAAACTTAGAACCCGCATTAGCCAATCTTGTTTGGCGGTGAAGCGCATCCTTTAGTGTGTCCTGGCCCAATCTGATTTTTTCGGCAACAACGGCTGCCTTAATCTCGACAAACGGCATGTCATTAGTGATTTTGAGCTTGCTTGCAAAAAGTTTACCTAGTAGCTTAGCGGTTTTTTTATATTCTTTGAGTTGCCAATTTTGAAGATCCTGTTTTGAAAATGGCTGACCATTTATTTCAAAGATGTATGGAAGATCCAAAAAGACTGATTCTGCTGCGGTGACGCGCTTAAAGATTTCGTTATTCATCGATTTTCTCTCCTTGATAGGACTTTAACACAAAAATTTTGAATCGCCATTTTCGGTGTCTGTGGACGAGTGCTAATCTTGTGCCAATAGACACCAATTTTTTTGGTGGTAGCAAGTAAAATGCGGTATAACACGCGCTTCATTGTGTTAAATTAGTAGCAAACCCTGATATTGAAGGCGGATCGAGGTGAATCGGATGAATGAAAAACGCGAATTGCAAGTCAAAGCGGCCATTGCTGGCGCTTTAGACGCCGAAGACTGTATCATCAGCTTCTATTGTGCGCGGAAAAGTCAGTCAATCTATGTGATTCTTGGTCGTCCTATGAGCCAATATCTGGCCATCCGAATCAGTAACCACCGGGCTTTCAGCGGGTTTCAAAAAGTGCCGACATTTTTCTTGCGTTCACAGGAACAGCTGACAGAAGAACTGACTGAATTTTTAAAAACGGCGAATTGGCTAACGTTTGATTATCAGGATTTCTTTGTGCTGTCACTGATTAAATACGGGCACCATCATGGGACAACGTTTCAAATTGATGATAGTTATGCGACCTTTTCCGAAGAATCGCAGGCTATGATTTTTTACCAGCTTATCCATTTGGGCAGGCGGCAGCAGGTGATGATGAATGCCTTGCCGGAGGATCTGAATCATGCGCTTGCCAAGCTTTATGCGTCGGATTTGATTGGCAGCTTTTCTAATCAGCAATCGCTGCTAGTTTATCTTTCTGAAGGCGGTCGGCGGCTTTTGGACTTACATGCCGGTCAGTATATAGCACAATTTATGGAAGATTATGAGCAAGTAAATTGGCGCAATTTGAATTTGCCAGCGGTTGGGTCATCGACTGAACAGCAACAGGATCAGGCGTGATGCCGGTCATCTTATTTTGAAAAAGGCGATCGCAATGCAGCAAGAAAGTCTGAGTCAAGGCAGCGACGTTTTTGGCACAAGGGGATGTTGACTTGGAAAAAATCACAAATTTCCGCGAACTTGGCGGTTATCGCAACAAGAACAAGCAGATGGTCAAAAAAGGGTTATTGTATCGTTCCGGACAGCTTTTTGAATTGGATGATGCTCAGAAACGTTATCTAACCGCGACGGTAGGCATCCAGCGCATCATTGACATGCGGAGCGCAGACGAACGCGCACAGTTCCCCGACACAACCCTGCCAGGTGCTGCGTACACGGTGTTGGATATTTTGAAAGACGCCACCACCAACGATGCCAGCTTGGGTCACATGATAACCGAACAAGGTGATGTGCGCGAAAATATGCTGGCGACTTATGAACAGCTGGCGATGAGCGACTCAGCGCAGGCGGGCTACCACGCGTTTATCCGCGACTTGCTGGCGGCACCGGAGCCCACTGTTTTTCACTGTTTTGCAGGAAAAGATCGCACCGGCGTCGGCGCCGCGATCATCCTGAAGTTGTTGGCGGTTCCCGATGAAACGATCATGGCGGATTATTTGTTGACCAATCAAGAGCGCAAGACCGTGAATCAGATGATTCTGGCCGATTTGAAAAAGCAAGGCGTTCCGGCCTCGCAACTGCAAACCATTGCGGTGGCGCTGAAGGTGGATGCTGCGTATCTGGAGCATTATTTTCAGGTGATTGATACAAAATTTGGCAGCTTTGATCAGTATTTGCGGCAGGGGTTGCAATTGACAGATGCGGATGTGGATACGTTCCAGGGGTTGTATTTGCAGGGTTAACAGGCCAATCTTTCGCTTCTTATTCGGTGTTTCTATTTGTGAAGGGGCGCTACTTAATGCCGATAAAAATTGTTTTCGTTGATCGTGATGGAACGATTGGCGGGGATGGACACTTCACGCCTATAGCCGAATTTTTGCCGTATGCCGGCAGTGTGGAAGGCATTCATGCGTTGCGTGCAGCGGGACTTCGGTTTTTTGCCTTGACCAATCAAACACGGATCGCAACCGGTGAGCTGGACGAGGCTGAATTGCGGCGCTCGCTCCTTGAACTGGGCTGTTCAGACGCTTTTATCTGCCCGCACGCTGAAAATGCTAACTGTGATTGCCGCAAACCGAAAACCGGACTCGTGACTCAGGCACACTTAAAGTATCATTTTTCTAATCAGGAAGCCGTAATTATCGGTGACAGTTATCGGGCTGATATGCAATGTGCCAATCGCGCCGGCATTTTGGGTATCCATGTTGCAACCGGTCGCGGAGCTGCGGCCCGAGCTGATGTTAGCGGTACATGGGTTGAATGTGCAGATTTAGCCGCTGCGGCAGATTGGATCTTACGACATAATTAACTGGAAAAAGAAGGTGACTAGGCATGGTGAGCATTGTTAAAGCAACGCCCAAGACCGATTTTACTGCCGTCAGCCGGGTTTATTACGACACTTGGCAGTCGGCTTATCGCCATCTGATTCCAGCGGGTTTTTTAAAACAGCTCACGCCAACATCGTGGCATCCTGAAAAACGGTGGCAAAACACGTTTTTGGCAATTGCTGGATCCGAGGAAATTGTCGGTGTTTGCAGCTTTGGTCGTGCGCGAACGGCAGATTATGCAGGCTGGGGTGAATTATATTCGTTGTATGTTTTACCGCAATTCCAGCGGCAGCACGTCGGCAGTCAGCTGATGGACCAGGCGTTAAAACGACTTAGCCAAACATATGAAAACAATTATGTGCGGGTGCTGAACAACAATCTTGCGGCTCAAAAGTTTTACCTGAAGTTTGGTTTTATGAAGACCAACACGGTGCTGGAAGATGTGACGAGGTTTGGCACTATTCGTGAATTGGTGATGATTCGGGAAGAACAGAATCATTAGTGAGGTCATAACATGTCATTAATCACCACCCAGTTAGGACTTGATTTTCAATTGTCGGCGGCAGAACTGGAAAGTTCACGGAACCTTTTTATGGCAAAACCGCCCCAGCCCGCGGCACGGTTTTGGGCACGCGATGAAGGCGACATTGTGATTCGGGATAATCGCTTGTTTGTGCGCGTGACAGATCCAGAAGCCTTAACAGCTTTGAAGCAGGCGTTTGGTGAAGAGGATGGCGCGTGGTTTTTGTCGATGGCTAATTTAACTAAATTGACAACAATTTTAGGCGGTTTTGGGCTAAAGGTGAGCAACATGGCTCCGTTTTTCGTGCCAAGTCAGCGGTTTGTGCCAAATCTCATCCCGGAGATGCTTCTGATTGAAGCTGATGAAATTCCCACTTATCGAGCAAATAAGGCAATCACAATGGCGTTCGGCTATGATCGCCTTTGCCCGGATCGATTGGGTGTTGCTTATCATGTTGATAGCGAATTAAAAGCTATAGCCGGAGTAAGCCAGAACGGGGATGCCTGCTGGGAGATCAGCGTCGAAATTCTTGATCCGCAATATCGACATCGCGGCATTGCCGTCCAATTGGTTAAACAGCTGACCGCTACTATTCAGAGGCGGCGGCCGGATATTTTGCCCGTCTATGGCACACAGTTTTCACATGTTCAGTCGATGAATGTCGCGATTCGAGCAGGATTTGTACTTGGATGGACAGAATTAATGATCGGGAAATGTTGATCTGGTGTTGGAACTATATGATGCGCAAGCGCCGGGAATGCCAGAGTTTATGTAGTGTCATTGAAAGGGAAAAATGACATGTCTGATCAGCCGATTTCACCTCAAGTTATGGCCAAGTTTAAACAGTACTGGCCGAGATTCGAAAACAGCAAGTTGTATCGGGATTCAGATTCAGCACTGGGGTTCGATGATAATGCACCAAGTGTCATCCAGGTATACCTTAGTGATATGGCTGAAATTTCTGGCTTAAAACCGGCTGAGTGGACCATCGGAGACATTCGTCGATCCCTGAGCGTTTTGCTAACGAGAAAACAGATGACTTTGACGAGATAATGACGCTACTAAATACTTTGCGGGTTATCGAAACTTTTTTGGATTGGCTGTCGGCAATTAATGCACTTCACTTACGGGAATTTGACATTTGGCAAGTGGTGAATCCTATCAAGACTGGTCTTACTGATCGTGCTGATGCTGCCCTTGGAATTGACGAACCTAATGTATCAGACGATGAACAGGATGCAGATGCTGCGTTCATAGAAGACGATATAGCCGATCAGTCGCAAGACGAAATTTATCAGCCTGATGAATCTTATCTCAACCAGGCACATGTGGACAAAATCGGTGATCAACAGTGGCAATTGGTAACGGCAGAGGAAGTTCATAATCAATTGCTGAAGTACATACGATTGGTGTGGGCAGACGAAGAGAGTCAAGACTTGCGTGGTGCTTATCCTCAATCAGCGGTTATTGATGCGGTGCTGACGATGGGTGATGCGCTCTATGCTCAACACTTGGAAACGATCCAAACATGGGAACCTGAGCACTTCTTGAGTTACATCACCGACACTATCGAGACGCAGCCTTTGGTCAAATCACAGGCGCTCATTGCTAGTTGGATGCATCTGCTTATGTATTTAATTTTCAATAAAAAGATCGAGAGAGAGCACGGGGATGAGTTACTGGCAATGTTTGCGCGGGGTGCGGAAATATTGTATAAGTCAGGTAAAACGACAGGCAGAACGATTTCATTGTCTGACTATAAACGGAGCAAGCGAAAAAATAAGAAACGTCGGAAGAAGCGCTAAGTAAACGAACGGCGCATCCCCACTACATGGAAATGCGCCCGTTTTGCACTTGTTCTGGTACTCATTGGTTTAGGGGGGAAGCTTTGCCTCCGATTTTCGCAGCTAACCATGCAATAAAAATGATACTGCCAAATCGAAAATAAGGAGTTAGCTGACCAAACCAGCTACTTACAACATAGGCGATTGGACTACAGATGATGATAACCAACAAAACTGTTAGCCAGTATTTTAAATTTATTCGAAGATGCCGAGCCATGGTCTTCCTCCAAATGCTTAATAGAAAAAGGTTTTGCTTTCGTTCATTCAAATATAATTTAACCATAACTAATTTACAATGGAAAAGTTAGGGATGATGTTTTAGAACGTGAAACTATGAATGATAGCACGTCTAATTTGACATCACCGTAAATATGTGAAAAGATACCTAACAACAGCAATTTAAATAACCAGTCACTACCGGGTGACAGTATCGCAACCGCATTAGGTCAATGCAGCGGTTGCGGATACTGTCACCTTTTTTGTGAGCGTGAGCCAGCCCGGTTAGAAACCGGAGTGTAAGTGGTCTCGGGCGTGATGGCCGAGCTTTGGCCATTGCGCCCGAGGTCCTTACACGCAGGTTTCTGGGCTGGCGAACGCGTTATGGCAACTGTGGTAGTTAACGACTGGCGTTTAATCACAGGAGGAAACAAACATGCAGTGGTTTTATTTAGTTTTAGCAGGCGGTTTTGAAGTCGTATGGGCAACATTTATGAAGTTGTCGCACGGTTTTTCCCGATTAGGTTTCACTTTAGCTACATTGGCAGGGATGATTTTAAGCTTTGGCTTTCTTGCGCTGGCGGTCAAGCATCTGCCGTTAAGTCTGGCATATCCGGTCTGGACCGGGATCGGTGCGGTTGGCTCGATCATTGTTGGTGTGGTTTTGTTTAAGGATCAGCTGCAGCCAGCAACTTGGCTTTTCATCGCATTGTTAGTGATCGGGATCGTCGGCATTAAAGTTACTAGTGGCGATTAATCACCAAATTAATCTTATGAAATGATAAACTTAAGTCACTAATGAGGAGGTGTGCGAATGTTACCGGATCGCATCATGCGAGTGCTTCAGGCAGCTGTTGTTGGCGATGCTTTTGGCGTGCCATATGAATTTAAGGAGCGTGAGTCTTATACCGTAGAAGCTGAGATGATCGGTGGCGGATTCTGGGAGCAAGCGGCTGGTACGTGGTCGGATGATACGGCTTTTACGCTTGCACTCATTGACAATCTGACTCAAGACGGCAGTTACGCGGATCTTATGGATAAGTTTGTGGCGTACATGGAGCGCGGCGCTTATACGCCAACCGGGCAGCTGTTTGATATTGGCAATACCTGTGCCAAAGCGATTCGCACTTATGTCATTGAGCAGGCTGAACCGACAACGTGTGGCGATCCCTCTGAATTTGCAAACGGCAATGGTGCCTTGATGCGATTGGCTCCCTTGGCGATTGCGTTATATGATGAGCCGGCGTTCAATCGGCGGGCTAAAAAGTATTGCGCATACACCCAACTGACGCATCGCCATCCACGAGCCGTGCTTGGCAGTATCATTTATCTGGAAACGTTGTGGCAGTTACTGCATGGCAAAACATTATCGCAAGCGCTAGCGGCAGTGAACCTGTCGTTTGAAGCGTTGCCGGCAGCGGAACAAGCAGAAATACCGGTCTATCACCGGTTGTTCGCGACCAACTTTAAAAAGCTGCCTGTGTCAGCGATTAAATCAAGCGGTTATGTCGTTGATACACTGGAGGCAGCAGTCTGGGTGGCGGCCAATGCTCGTGATTTGAAAAGTGGGATCATGAGCGCTGCTGCCTTAGGCCAGGATACGGATACAATTGCGACCATCGCGGCTTCATTAATGGTTGCCAGCGGACGCGATGTGATACCGCCGGATTGGTGGCAAGCTATTGTTAATCATGAACTTGCGGAGTCATGTATAACGCCTTTTGCGGAAAAGTTTGGTAATATGGCTGAGCCAATTGAAGGCAATAAATAAAGAAGGCTTTAAAATCCGATCTAATTTCGGATTTTAAAGCCTTCTTTTTCTTATTAAGTGGGTTAGCCTCAAACACGAGCTGGAACATTTTTAAAACATTTGCTTCAACAACTGGTTGCTTCATCAACTCGACGAGAAACACCTTATTCTTTTTGTTAACGAGTACTTTTACAGTTTTCTCGTCTCCCATGAAAATTATTGTTGCGCTAACTCTTGCGTAATTGCCTGCACTTCAGCAAGGTCATCTGCCACAGCACCGCTTGCTAAGGGATGGCCCCCACCGCCATGGCGCACGGCTAAGGTGTTGATTTCCTTGGTTTTGCCCCGCAGCTCGACGCGATATTTGCCATCCTGCCGTTCCGTGAACACTACCCAGCGGTCGATGCTGGCGAGTTTGCCGATATTGCCGACTGCGCGCTGCTCTTCGCCGTAAGCTAAGCCAAATTGCTGCAACACTTTTTGCGTGATGAGCAGTGATCCGGCACCGTTTGCCGTAATTTTAACATGTTCCAACGCCCAGCCGATGAGCCGACCGACGTTTTCCGGGAACTGGTCTTCGCGGCGGCCGATCGCCGGTGCGTCAATGCCGGTCGCAAGCAGGTCGGCAGCTGCCAGATGCGTGCGGGCTGTGGTTAAGTCGTAGAGGAAGCGGCCGGTGTCACCGATCATCCCCGCGTAAAGCGCCGCCGCGGCCGGTTGATTGAGTATCAGGCGCTTGCTGTGCTGGACCAGCTCCCAAACCATTTCCGAAGCACTTGACGCGTTGGTGTCGACCCAACTGATGGCGCCGAGTTGATCTTCATTCAGATGGTGATCGATTTTAATGAGCATAGCGCCTTGGTCAAAATGCGTCCCGGCGATGCGCGAGCGATTGGCGGTATCGATCACCACTACCAGTGCGTCCTTATAAGCAGCTGCTGGCACATCTTGCTGCGGCCCGATCCAAGCCAAGTCTGGCGCGGCCGGTCCGGCAGTGTAGACTGTCTTTTGCGGATAAGCTGCCCGCAACAGCAGCGCCAGCCCGGTTTGCGAACCGATGGCGTCTGGATCGGGGTTGATATGACGATGGATAATAATGGTATCGAATTGATCAAAAGCGGCTAAAATGCGCTCGATTTCGGCTGACATAATAGGTTCCTTTCAGTACTAAGCTATGTAAAGTTGTGCATCCTGCTTGCGAAAATGGCAGGCGTGTACACATACTTAATCGTACCGGTCTCAGGTGAAAAGACAACTGTTATAATGATTGAAACCAAACTTAATGGGGGAATATTGGTGAAACGCTTATTGAAATGGATTGCCATTATTGTTGGCGCCGTCCTGCTGGTCGCAGGTGGTTACCTGATTTATCTTTTCACGACTTATTATCGATTACCGGATAATCAGGCGTTGAAAGTCAAAAATCAGCAAGATGCCCAGTTCAAGCCAGGCCAGACGTATACGGCTATGACCTATAACATCGGGTATGGCTCTTATCCGCCGAGTTATAGTTTTTTCATGGACGGCGGCAAATATTCGCGGGCTTATAGCCAACAAGCGGTGCGTAAAAGTATCAATGGTGTCATTAAGACCACGCAGGCGCAAAATCCGGACATTGCCTTTTATCAGGAAATTGATCCGGATGGCGATCGTTCCCGCCACGTGAATGAAGTGAACATGGTGACGCAGGCGCAAAAGCAATATGCCAATGTTTACGGTCAAAATTACGATTCCGCCTATTTGTTCTATCCATTTACCCGGCCGATTGGGAAGGCGAAATCGGGGATTTTAACCCTGAGCAAGGCTAAAGTCGACAATTCCCGCCGTTACAGTCTGCCAGTTGATACCGACTTCAACAAGATTATTGACTTGGATCGCGCCTTTACGGCTACGAAAACGACGGTCGCGAACGGCAAACAGTTCATCATGGTCAACATCCATATGTCCGCCTTTACCCCGAATGTGAAGGTGCAGCAGGCGCAATTTGCCAAATTGTTTAAGTATATTGATCATGCCTACAAGCAAGGCAATTACGTCATGGTCGCTGGCGATTATAACCACCGGCTATTGAAAAATACTGCCGAAATTTTCCACACCAAGAATCTCGAAGAAACTTGGACACATCTGTTCCCTAAGGCGAAATTACCTGCCGGGTTTCACATCCCGACCATGGGCTTGGCTGAAGCTAAAGTGCCTTCCGTCCGCGCCCTTGATCAGCCGTATCAACCCGGAAAAAGTTTTGTGACGTTAATTGACGGCTATATTCTGTCCCCCAACATCAAAGCGGAAAGCGTGCATGTGGTGTCGACCGGCTTTCAGTATTCCGATCACAACCCGGTCGTGCTGAAGTTCCAGTTGCAGTAAAAGAATCCTTGTTGCATAAGCATAAAAGGCTCCTTTGAAGAGTACACAATAACAAGGATTCGAAGTTAAACAAATGTTATAAAAATATAAAAAATAGGAGACGTTGTAAAGAATAAGTAAAAGTCGATATAAGTTTAAAAAACAGCACGTATCTTCAAATTGAAAGATTATCAGCTCTCATGGCAAATACTCAAAATTTTGAGTCGAGGCCTGCGTTTATAGTTCGTTTAAACGTGAGAATACGCAATGACAATAAACATATCTAAATTGACTTGGAATAACCAATTGTAAAACAATAGTTTACTTAAAAAGAGTTTTGTAAACAAAGGTAAAGTTCTTTTACAGCTAGGAAATTTGTTATAAGTAAAATATTACGTTGACATAATTATTCTTTTCAAATAAAGTACAAACCAAGGTTCACAGAATTGTGAACCAAAAAATTTGAAAAGGTGTGTTTTCAATGAAAAAAGCAGCGAAGTTCACCACTCTATTGGCACTAACGGCTTTATCGTTCTCTTTCCCCACATCTCTCTTCACTAAGCCCAGTCAAACGGTACAAGCTGCAGCGACATCGACTCCGGAAACTTCGAAAAACCAATCGAAGTCCCTGGATCAAAATCAGATTAATGAAGTTGATAAATATGTTTCCATTGTAAACAATCAGTTTGTTTTAGATTCAAGTCATATTGACCCTGTAACTGCAGCGGCTGTGAATCAAAAGTTAGCTGAAACCAATAGTTTAGTCAGGAACAAAGGCTACGTCATTAACACAGCAACTAAACAAATTAATACCCAGCCGCAATATGCCGTACAAGATGATGACTTTGAGTATGCAGATGGCAGTATATACGAGCATGAAATAAGGGACTATTGGTGGGGCGTTCGCCATATCTTTAGATCCAATGAAGCAATATATTCGTATATTAATACATTGGAAACATCTGGTATTGCTGCGGGTGTTGTAGCGTTATTACCGGGAATGGAGATTGCTGGTGGGATAACGGCAGCATATTTAGAGAAGGTCGCTTCCGATGTTAATACCGTTCAGTCATTACACTCGACTGAGAAAATCTATCTAGATGTCAACAAAGACTTTTTCTATACGTGTGATGTGTGGCATGACTGATAATTTAGTCAGCCTTGCGAGAAGGTGAGATAATGAATGCGATGCTGTTAACTTTTGTTGTTGTCATGGCTGGGCTGCTATTAAATCGTCTGGTTTGGAAACCAAATGCCAAGTTGCTTAGACCATATCGCGTCTGGTTATATGCTGCCGGAGCTCTGTATTTAATGCTTGTGCTTTTCTTAACCTTGTATCAAAACTCACCGAGCCCAATGCTCTTGTGGATTGCGTTGATACCTGTGGCTATTGCTGCTATATGCGGCATAATTGTAAAGATCAATCGAGCCAAGGGAAGCCACTAGCAGTTCTCATGGCACAGAAATAAAAGAGCTAGATCAGTTTTTGTTAAAAGAGTGGCCTTTGACGTCAGAGGCTGCTTTTTTTATGGCGTTTTTCCACACGCTTGATATTTGTTGGCTCTGACGTAAATGAGGTAAAGAATTAGGGCAAATGAAGTACAGATTTTCGATGCTGTTTCCTCCACAAATTAGCCTCAACGTTTAATATTGGTACACATGTTAGATACCTGTCCTAAAGGAAACTGTATTTCAATGTTAACTTTTATAACGCAAATACTTGAAATACAGTTTCATAAGGCGCCATAATCAAGTTGATCGATGAAATCTTATTAGGGAGGGGAAACATCATGTCGATATCTGCTTTTGCACTTATTTTTCTGACGATCTATGTGGGCTTGGCACAACTTGATGCACTCTCACTGAAGATCGGATTATTTTCACCGGTGTTTGGTGGTGCGGCAACTGGTCTAGTCATGGGTGATCTCAAAACCGGCTTAATTGTCGGTGCGACTTTGCAGTTGGCAACGTTGGGGGTCGCGACTTATGGCGGCGCAACGGTGCCGGACTTTCTTTCCGGCTCGATTATGGGCAGCGCGTTTGCGATTATGTCCGGACGCGGGGCTGCTTATGGGATCGGGTTGGCGATTCCGATTGGCTTGTTACTGACACAAATGGATATTCTGGCGCGGATGACGAACACGATTTTTCAGCATCATGCTGATCGATTGGCACTCAAGGGTGATTATAAAGGCGTCGAACGGAATAACCTTTACGGGATCATTCCGTGGACGGTTTCACGAATGTTGCCGGTTTTTGTGGGTTTGTTCTTCGGCTCGGCGGTTGTTAAAGCCATCAATGCCTGGATTCCGGGGTGGTTGATGGTTGGCTTGAAGACGGCTGGGATTATTTTACCTGCGATGGGGATTGCGATCCTGATGCGGTACCTGCCGATCAAGCGATATTACCCTTATTTCATTCTCGGATTTGTCCTCATGGCTTACTTCACGAAGTCCTTCTCCCTGCTGGGCACGGCGCTGGTCGGCTTCGTCTTTGCGGCGATTCACGTAATGGAGGCCAACGAACGCAAGCACAATGGCGGCAACGGCAATGGCCCAAGCAAGCCTGACAATGGCAGTAACGACAGCGGCAGTAACGACGACGAGGAGGTCGAGATCGATGTCTGACTTGAAATTAAACAAAATAACCAAAAAAGATCTCAAGCACATCTTCATTCAAAACGTCTTGGGATTGCAGTTGGGTTGGAACTACGAAAAGATGCAAGGCTTGGGCTATGCTTATTCGGTGATGCCTGCGTTGAAACGCCTGTATAAAGATGATCCTGCCAAAATGAAACAAGCGCTGAACATGGAGATGGGCTTCTTCAATACCACCCCGCAAATGTCACATTTGATTGTCGGCGCGGATGTTGCCTTGCAGGATCAACTGGGGATGAACGATGAAAATGAAAAAGCTATTGCCGGATTGAAAACCGGGTTAATGGGGCCTTTTGCCGGCGTCGGCGATACCATTTTCGTTGCGATTTATAATGCGATTATTTACTCCATCACGGCCTACATGGCATTATCGAATCAGCCGATCGGCTTATTGATTCCGGTGGTTGGTTGCTTGGCCATTTTATGGGTGCGTTGGAAGTTGTTCCAAATCGGGCTGGCGCAAGGCACGCGGCTGGCAACGACCTTCGCTGACAGCATGGCGATTTTCACGGAAGGCGCTTCGATTCTTGGCTTAACGGTTGTCGGCGCGATGATTCCTGCCGTCATTAATTACAAACTTGATTTGACCTATAAAGTCGGTAAGGTCACGATGAATGTTCAAACCATGCTCGATAAAATTATGCCGGCGTTGATTCCGCTGGCGATTGCCTTGTTCTCGTACTGGATTCTGGGACGGAAGCATATGAATTCCACGCGGCTGATTTTCGTCTTGATTTTGATCGGCATGGTGTTAGGCAATCTCGGTGCGATTTTTGGTTGGATTGGTAGCTTGGTATAAAAAGCATTTTTATGAAGGAGTGATTCCAGTGACAATTGTGGCAGCACGGGTTGACGAACGGATGATTCACGGCCAAGTGGCGATGGTGTGGACGAACACAGTCGGCGCTAATCGGCTGATGGTTGTCAACGATGAAGTTGTACACGATGACATGGCGATTCAGGGGCTGAAAATTGCCCGGCCAGCCGGAAAAAAATTGGCCATCAGCTCAGTGGCCAAAGCCATCGAAAATTTGCAAAATGGCAAATTTGCCGCGGATCAAGTGTTTGTGATCACCCGCAATGTTCCGGACATGGCGAAGTTGATTGACGGCGGCGTGCCGATTAAGTCGTTTAATGTCGGCAACTTGTCTGAAAAACCCGGCACCAAGAAAATCAAGCCATCCGTGGCGTTGTCGCCTGATGATATTGCGATTATTCGGCGTTTGCTCAAACAAGGGGTGACCATTACTGCGCAAATGGTTCCTAATGAAAGCAAAACGTCGATCGCCACGTTTATTGATAAGGCCGAATGACGCCGCTTTTAACAAGAGTGGAGGCGCGGCTTGCGCAGTTGAGCCCGGTTAACCGCGCCTTGGCTCGCCATGTACTCACCGATCCAGAGGCGTTTGTCGCCGAGACAACGGCGCAGATTGCCCAAGCTAGCGGCGTTTCGGCAGCATCGGTGATTCGGTTTGTGCGCCTGTTTGATTTTGATGACTTACAATCGTTTAAGCTGGCTTTGGTGCGCGAAGCCAAGACGGCAGACGATCCACAACCGCTTGATCCGCTGGTACAGGACGATGATGATTTGCCGACGATGATGCGCAAACTCAGTCAGACGGCGATTGCGGCGGTGCGGGATTTGCCGGAAGCGTTGGATCAAGATGCGGTTCAATCGGCGATTACCACGCTGCGGCACGCCCGGCATATTTATCTGGTTGGTATCAGCGCATCGGCACTTGTGGCGCAGGACTTGTATTTAAAATTGATCCGGGCGGGCTATCTGGCGATTTTTGATCATGATGCGCATACGGCGTTGGAGCGGATGTATTATACGACTTCGGCTGATGCGGTAGTTGCCTTTTCCTACAGTGGCATCACCAAAGAGGTCGTTTTAGCAGCACAACAGGCACGGCACAATCACACCCCGGTGATCGCCGTGACCCGTCATGAGCCAAGTCCGTTGCGGAATGTGGCAAGTTGCGTGATTGCTTTGCCGCCGACGGAACCGCTCTTGCGCATCGGTGCTGTGACGTCAATGTTCACGGAAACCTATGTCGCCAATATTTTATTTTTAGGTGTGGTTCATGGCGAGATTAAGCGCACCGAGCAGCATTATCGCGCGACATCACAATTAACCGGGGAATTGAAAATTCGAGGTGAGGAAAATGGCAATCGCAGATCTAACAACCGAACAAAGAAATCCGGCCAGCATACACATCGACACGATGACGACGCCTGAGATTGTGGCTTTGATCAATCATGAAGATGCCAAAATTGCACCGGAGATCGCCAAGGAAGAGGCCCATATTGCCGCGGCTATTGATGAAGCCAGTCAGCGTTACAATCGCGGCGGGCGGCTGATTTACGCCGGAGCAGGCACATCCGGGCGCCTGGGTGTTTTGGATGCGGCCGAGCTGGTGCCGACTTATGGCATTCCGCCAGAGCGGGCCGTGGGCTTGATCGCGGGTGGTATGTCGGCCATGTTCAAATCTGTGGAAGGAGCCGAGGACTCGGCTGAATTGGCCGAACACGACCTGAAGCAGTTAAATCTGAATGCCAATGACACGGTGATCGGCATCGCTGCGTCTGGCCGCACGCCTTATGCGATTGGCGCGTTGACGTACGCGCAGCAGACACATGCACTGGCCGTCTCCGTGACCTGTGTGGCCGATAGTGAGCTGGCCACCCACGCCGACATTGCGATTGCGCCAGTGGTTGGTCCGGAAGTGATTACCGGCTCAACCCGTATGAAGGCCGGCACCGCCCAGAAAATGGTGTTGAACATGTTGTCGACGGGTGTGATGATTCGCGCCGGAAAAGTGTTTGGTAACTTGATGATCGATGTGTTGCCCACCAATGCCAAACTGGTCGATCGGGCCGAGCGGATTATCGTTGAAACTACTGGCGTTACCAAGTCCCACGCCGCTTCCTTATTGAAGGCAGCAGCGCATAAGGTGCCGGTAGCAATCGTCATGGCTAAAACCGGCATGGATACCGCATCCGCAACCCAAGTGTTGGCTGCGCATGATGGCGTCGTGAGTGCGGTTTTAACGGCATGGGAGGCTGAACATGGCCAACAATCCTGACTTAGTGGCGCCGATCACCCAAGCCATTCACGAGGGTGCCGTCTTTGGTGCTTCGTTTAGTTTGGTTGCGCCGGATGAAAATGCGTTATATTTTCTGGGTTATCAAGGTGCCGGCGACGATCATTTACCGTTAATGCCACAGGACCGCTATGACTTGGCTTCACTGACTAAAGTGGTGGGGACGACGACGCGGTTATTGCAGCTGCTGGCGGCAGGAACAATCCAGCTGGATCAGCCGATCGGTTCGCTGGTGAGCGGCTTGCGGTATCCGCAACTAACGATTGAGCAGCTCATGTTACACCGCAGCGGGCTGCCGGCAGATGTGGTAAACGCACATGACCTTGATCGCGACGGCTTGATTAATGCTGTAAAAACAATGACGGCAGTTGCGCCCCCGGACACGACCACGATTTATTCGGATTTGAATTATATCTTGTTGGGCTGGGCGGTGGCCAAAATCGACGGTTCGTTAGCGGCCAGTCTGCAGAAGCACATTTTTGCGTCGTTGGGGATGACGGCTACGGGTTATCAACCCCATGGCGTCGCGGCACGCGATTTTGTCCCAACGGAAAAGGTGCCTGAGCGCGGTAGCGTATTGCGGGGGACGGTTCACGACCACAAGGCCTTTTTACTGGATGGCGTTAGCGGGCACGCCGGGTTGTTTGCGACCTTGGGTGACTTGACGACGTTCACGCGGCTGTTGGCAGGGTTGCCTGTGCCAAATGGCGAAACGGTGTTGCCACCTGCTGCCTTTTCCTTGCTGGATCGCTTTTGTGTCGGCGGGCGCACGTTGGGATGGCGTTGCTGGTCGGCCAATCGCCGCCAGTATTGGCATACCGGCTTTACCGGCACCTCGATTGCTTTTGATCGCGATACCCAGCGCGGATTTGTTTGCCTGACGAATCGGATCTATCCCAGTCGGACTAACCGCGCGTGGGTGAGGATTCGCCTGCAATTACTCACCCGATTTTTCGGAGTCGCCACTTCATGGCCTGATGCGTGACAAGCGGTGGTTGTGTTATCTTTTCCTAGCGTCGGTCATTGGCACGGCGAATGGGTGTATGATCGAAAGTAACTTGAGCTGAGTGTCTAACTAATGCTTGTCTGGCGCTTGGTTCGCGATCGGAGATAGGTCTAGATGAAGCATGCCCATTTAGTTGAACAACTTAACCAACTGCACCGCCACTTTGCCGAGCCGCATGCGCTCTTGCTGGCTGATAACCACCACCTGCTTTATGGCGCAAAGACCGACACGTTATTTCCCGCGGCGAGCTTGATTAAACTCGGCATTGCTGCTTACGTGAAAAAACGTGCTGAAGCGGATCCTTTTCAATGGAATCGAATGGTTGAATTACCAGCAACTGTCGGTGGTGCCGGGATATTGCGCTTTATGACGTCGCCGTCATGGTGTGTGCGGGATTTGGTAACGCTGATGCTAATGGTGTCTGATAATTTGGCGACGAATGCGCTGCTGAAACTATATGGGTTGCCGACCATTTCACGATGGCTGGCCGAACATTTTCCCGGCACTCGATTGAACCGAGCGTTAATGCAGTCACATGCGGACACAGATAACTGGATTACGGCGGAAGCAGCTTGGCGGCTGTTGCACGACTTGTTAACGCCGACCCACCAGTCAGCTGACGGGGATTGGTGCGCGCAGGCATTACGGCACCAGCAAAATCGTACGAAACTGTTGCTGGCTCCAACGATGCGGGCTTTTGTAGGCTGGACGGCCGGTAAAAGCGGTGAATTGTCAAACTGCGAACACGACGCGGCATGTTTTGCGGCAGAAGGCGAGCAGCTGTATGCCGTGGTGCTCACTACGTACAACCACCGGCGAGAAGACGCTATGTGCTTTAATCAGCAGGTAGGTCAGTTAATCTTGGACGATTTTCAGCAGCGGCGGGATCGGCTGTTGTGAGCAGGCATGATAGTCAGTTTCGCGTTTTTTTAATGGACATATCTTCAACTCTAAATTTTTTGGAAATCCAATTACCCAGTGGTGCTGGAATCAAGCCTATAACCAGTATGATTTTGAATCCTACATTGTGCTCAAACTTACTCGCGAGAATTAATGCTAACGGCCATAATATGAGAACTAATATAGCGGTCGTTACCCAGCTATTTGAAAGTGCTTTTCGAAAATGCTTCATGTCTTGTCTCCCAGATTATTGACTGCTGATTTTTCAACTAGCATATCACACGATATTAGAATTTAATTCAAAAAAATTATAATGAAGACCGTGATGGCGGTCTTTTTCTTTGTGTATTTTGACGCTTGTTTCGAGCACCTCTTACTGCACATGATAAATTGACCATTTCAAAAAAATTGCAAATATTATAAAGTGGTTAATATTGTTAGAAAAAGATGAGCCAAGAAAAGAGACGATGATCGTTCATGCAAGCAGCACACGCCACGCACCCTGTCATGATTACGGACCGGGAATCGAATCGCCAAATTACCAAGGACTTTACCAGCAACCTGATCGGCTCATTGAGCGGCGGGATGTTTTCGTTCGGCATGGGGCTGATGTTGCTGAATCAGACGCATTTGGCCATTAGCTTTGGCCTCTCGACGATTGTCGGACCGCTTGTCAGTCTACTGTTGTTTGTACCGATGGGAAGCATTGTCGATCGCTACCCGCACCGGTCGATTTTAATCGTCAGCAATCTTGTTAGGTTGGTCGGATTGGCGGTGTTCGCATGGGCCTTGCCTAACTTTTCCGGAGTGCAAAAGCTTATACCCGTTGTGTTATTTCGAAGAGTCTTCACGTAACAACGGTCGGGGGACAAAAAAATCACTTGATTCCGCCGATTCTGAATCAAGTGATTTTTAAATTAAAGGTGGGTCCTAAATCTCATTGAAGTTTGAAATAAGTATGCACTTCACGTGGATTATTCAGCATTGTCAATAAAAGATATATCAGCCAAACGCATTTGTTGGGCGACTTCCTCATTGATCAAATGGTCTGTAATGACAATATCGACGTTCTGAACATCTGTGGTTTTATAAAGAGCAGTAAGTTCAAACTTGGTGTGGTCGGCAAGAACAATCTTTATGCGACAGTGGTCCATCATTTTCTTGGAAACATCAACCTGGGCGATGTAATGGTTAGTGATTCCGGTCTTTAAGGTGATTCCGCCAACGCCAAAAAATCCAATGTCACAATAAATGTTAGAAATATTGTTGATTGTTAAAGGACCAGAAACGGCGCCCTCGCTTTGACGTAGGTTTCCGCCAAGAAAAATGATCTGAATGCCTTTCTGATATTCAAGAGATTTTAAGACATTTGTCGAATTAGTCACTACTGTGAGGTCTTTAAAATTTGCTTTCTTAATGGCCTCAGCGACTTCGTAGTTCGTTGTTCCGTAGTCTAAAAAAATAGAAAACCCGTCTTGAATGAAGTGTAACGCCATATTCGCGATTTCCTTTTTTTCCGCTACGTTCATTTTTTTGCGCTTGTCATATTTAGTTTCTTTAACGCTGGTGGGCAAGACTGCTCCGCCACGAACAGCATTAACCAGGCCCCGTTGATTCAATGAGTAGATGTCTTTCCGAATAGTTTCTCTCGATATGCCGAGTTCTTCGCTTATTTTGGAAATTCTAACATTTCCATTGCGGTTCAGCTTGTCAACGATCCACTTCTGACGTTCCGTTATGTCCATTTGGAATACCCTAACCTTCCTAAATTCAAGAAAACAACGCAGGTGTAAAGCCAGACGAGACGAGATATATTACGTAATTGTAATAGAGATGGATTTAATTTGCAAAAAGTTTTTTTGGCAATATTTGCAAAGAACGCACGTCTCCCGTTTTTCTGAAGGTTCGTTTTTGGGCTGATTCCGAATATCCATTAGTGCAGATAAGCAAACTAACAAGAAAGAAAAAGCAAGGCAAAAGGTAAATAAAATAACAAATAGAGACCGGAAACAGTCTGGGAAACACAAAAGTTCAAGAAGATGAGTGATGGAACTCGAATTGATATTTTGACTCGTACAAATAAAAGGTTCTTTAAGCCATGACCTTTGCAAAACTCGGGAAAATAGAAAACTGGATATTTATATTGCAAACATGGCAACCTATGATGAGATAGAGGACTTCTAGCCAAGTTAGTTCGGATACAACGTCGTGTTATGAAGTATAAACGAATTACAGCAATATACATATGAATTTAGTTCGTAAAAAACGATGCATTTTAAATTGTCAATAGGGAACAGGCTAAGGGTTCGCCAAAATTTCGAGATACAGATCGGAACGTATCGAGGGGAGAACTTGGCGTTTGTTCGTAAATATAAATATTTGCAATGTTATGTTTGTCAAAAACATAAAACGAAAATGTCTTGCAAAGCTAAATATTTGTGATAGAATGGATCTGTTGAAAACGTTTACAAGACCTGTGTACCGTTTTTAAACTTTGAGACAGAATGGAAGGTTGATATCTTGACTGAGAAGACGGTTAAAGTGTCGGACTTTTTAAATGACAAACTAATTTTCTTGAATCAAACATTTAAAAGTACCGATGAGCTTTTTGAAAAGGTGGCAGAAGTTGCCAAAAATGGCTC